>NZ_JBQFZK010000001.1:0-838105 GCF_056542185.1 Ruegeria sp. AE4
ACTCAGCATTGGGCTGGAAAAGCCCTGTCGCATTCGAAAGGAAAGTGGCTTAAACGAGCACTTGGGGCGGCACAAAAACGGGACAGGTCCAGCTATTATCGAGCGTCGGCTAGGGGTTTTAGAACAACTGCAAGATCATCCACGCCAAGAAATTTGGAGCTGCGGTCGCCAGTCACGTTCCTCGTGTTCGAGAGTGGATCGCTGCAGAAAGGGAGCGAGAAGCGGTCGAAGATGCGGCTCGCGATCAGCGGTTTGAATAATGGACTATAGAGCA
This sequence comes from Ruegeria sp. AE4, assembly GCF_056542185.1. Taxonomy (NCBI): domain Bacteria; kingdom Pseudomonadati; phylum Pseudomonadota; class Alphaproteobacteria; order Rhodobacterales; family Roseobacteraceae; genus Ruegeria; species Ruegeria sp. AE4. The sequence continues at coordinate 275 of NZ_JBQFZK010000001.1, forward strand.
CTAGCGATCAACATGGCGCGTTTGTTTCGCCAACCGGTTTTGTTTTATAGAGCATTGATCTAATTGAGTATTTCGAGCAATCGAACTCTCAACGTTTTGGGTGGGTAAGTGAGGAAAAATTCAGGAAATTTTTCGAAAAACTAAATTAATACATATAGTTAAGTGAAAAATATGGAGGCGAGTACCGGAATGGAGGCGAGTACCGGAATCGAACCGGTGTACACGGATTTGCAATCCGCTGCGTCACCACTCCGCCAACTCGCCTTTTCAAGTAAAATCAAATACTTGCCGTGGTGTGACTGGGTTTTTAACAGCTTTCCTCTGGGGCGTCCAGTGGATTGCGCGCGAAATTGCCGGCAAGATCGAGATTTGCCGAAGTCCACGCCCAAGGAGGTGATCAAGATTCAGGTTGCGGCAACAGGGGCGTTGCTGGAAGGTTCAGGATATGGCACAAGCCCGACATCTTTGGGAATGAGACGAGATATCCAATGACTGACTTCGCAGCCCGGCGCCGCACAATGGTTGATACACAGATCCGCCCCTCTGACGTCACCAAGTTCCCGATCATTGAGGCGATGCTGAGTGTTCCGCGGGAAAGCTTCGTGCCCGATTCTCAACGCGAGGCGGCCTATGTGGACGGCCTGATTGATCTGGGGGACGGGCGCAGCATGTTGGAGCCGCGAACCCTAGCTAAAATGCTGGACGTGCTGAACATATCCAAGGATGAGATGGTCCTCGATATCGCTCCGGCAATGGGGTATTCCACGGCTGTCACCGCGCGGATGGCTGAGTTGGTTGTGGGTGTTGAAAGCGACGAAACCCTTGCAGCCGAGGCGCAAAACCTCTTGGCCGAAGCTGACGTGCACAACGCCATTATCCACGTCGGCGCGCTGGAACAGGGTGTGGCGGAACACGGTCCCTATGATGCAATCATGGTGCAGGGCGGTGTCGAGCAGGTGCCCGATGCCCTGTTGGATCAACTCAAGGACCACGGTCGGATCGTGTGCCTGTTTGTCAACGGCAACCTGGGTACAGTTCGGATTGGTCGAAAAACCGGGGGCCGCGTCAGTTGGCGTGATGTGTTCAATGCCAATGCGCCGGTTTTGGAAGGTTTTTCGGCAGAGTGTGCATTTTCGCTATAGTCCGCCGATAGATTTTTCTATCGCCTTGATTAGTTGAAAAGAAGGCCGCAAACTGCCTGCAGGGCAGTGTAATTTCGTTTGAGAGGATTTTGGTATGCGTGGTTCGGCGACAGGTAAGCTGGTCAGGGCGTTTGCTGTGACCGCAGGACTTGCCATGAGCGTGATGCCAGGGCGTGCAGCGTGGGCAGACAACATAACGGATGCGTTCATCGGCGCGTATAACACCAGTGGTTTGCTTGAACAGAACCGGGCGTTGCTGCGCGCGGCGGATGAAGATGTAGCCATTGCGCTTTCTGCGTTGCGGCCAATCATCAACTGGACCGTGCAGGTCAGCCAGGATTACACCCGTTCGCGGGTCAATAATGTCGTGACGACAAACGAACCGTCGCGGTTCTTTTCGGGCCTGACGCTGAGCCAGCTTTTGTATGATGGTGGCGCGTCTGTACTAGGCAAGCAGTCGGCGCAGGAAACGGTGCTGTCGACCCGGCAAACCCTGATTGATATTGAACAACAGGTACTTATTCGCGCAGCAAATGCCTATCTGGGCGTTCTGCTGCAGGAAGAGACCGTGGCGATCCGCCAGAACAACGTGGATGTGTCGGCAGAGGAACTTAGGGCGTCGAATGACCGCTTCGAAGTTGGTGAAGTGACCAGGACCGACGTCGCGTTGTCCGAAGCACAGCTGGCAAGCTCTCAGGCGGATCTGGCAGTGGCACGCGGTGAATTGAGCATTGCGCAAGCCGAATACGTGAATGCAGTCGGAAAGGCACCGGGGCGAACGGCTGGTCAGCCGAGCCTGCCCAATCTGCCGCGTTCCGAAGCAGAAGCTGTGAATCTGGCGCAACGCAACCACCCGGCCATTCTATCGGCTCAGCATCAGGTCAGGGCGTTTGATCTGGTCGTGCAGCAGCAACGGGCAAACCTTGGGCCGAATGTCAGCCTTAATGCCGATGCTGGCGTGTCCGAGCGCTATGACAACAATGACTATGTGAACGACGCGACCGTGTCGCTGAACTTCACACAACCTATCTACGCGGGTGGCCGGTTGGCGGCAAATGTCCGCCGCGCAATGGCCAGCCGGGATGCCTCGCGTGCGAATCTGCTGAACGTTCAAAAGAACATCACGCAGGGTGTTACCGACCGGTATGCGGCGTTTCAGGCGGCCAGCGCCAGTCTGAGGGCGTCAACCGAGCGCGTTAACGCCTCGCAGGTGGCGTTTGATGGCATCCGGGAAGAGGCAACTCTGGGCGCGCGAACAACTCTGGATGTATTGAATGCACAACAGGATTTGCTGGATGCACAGCTGGCAGAAGTCGCTTCGCGCACCGAACGGTCGCGGGCTGCCTATCAGTTGTTGCAGGCGCAGGGCCTTCTGACAGCCGAGCGTCTTGGGCTGGCGGTGCAAATCTATGATCCGACTTTGTATTACAATCTGGTCAAGAATGCGCCGGCACAGGTCAGCAAGCAAAGCAAGGATCTGGATCGCGTTCTCAAAGCATTGCGCCGGGACTGATCGCCAATACTATCTGTTGTGAGGCGCGGATTGTTTGGCTACACTCGATCCAAGGATAGAGCGGTAGAGAACAATGTCTGATAATGTCGTGAAAGCAGGGATCGAAGACGTTCTGTCTTCGGTCAAACGTCTGGTCAGTGAAGACAGTCGTGACAAAACCGTCTCGGATCAAACGACTAAAGCACGAAAGCCGGGGCGGCTGGTGCTTACTGATGCTCTGCGGATCAGCACACCAGATCAATTGGGGGTGATTCCCGCTAAAGCTGTGTCGGAACCCGAAGTTTCAGATGCCGCCAAGCCCATGTTGTTGCGCACCTGTGACATCGTTCAGACGGGTCAACCTGCGAACGCTGACCAGGACAAGCCAGAAACAGCCGAGACGAAACACGCCCCGTCGGATGATGCAACAAACAGCCTGAGTGCAAAGATCGAAGCGCTGGAAGCGGCAATTGCGCAAACAGAAGATCAGTGGGAACCGGACGGTGACAGCCAGGATGCGTATTCGGGCACACCGTCACACGCGCTGCCATGGGATGTCGAAGAAGAATTTGCCGCTGCGATGTCGATTGATGCTGCCGGTGGTGACGAACCAGAGGCGGTTCAGCAGGCCGAAGACGCATCTTGTCAGGCGGAATTCATCCGGTCGTCTCAGGCTGTTGTGTCTGATGCTGATGCCGAAGAACCTGGTTCCGACGAAAATGTCAGGACGATCGACATGGATGAAGACGCTCTGCGCACCCTGATCGCAGAGGTTGTCCGCGCCGAGCTGCAAGGAACGATGGGTGAGCGGATTACACGAAATGTGCGCAAGATGGTCAGGCGAGAGATCGCCCGCGCTCTTGCGGCTCAGGATCTGGAGTAACTCTCAGCCTCGGTGCGGGGGCTGCGCGAGGCTGAGCAGCAGGTCAAGGTCCATGTGGCGCTCCAGATGATCGGCCAGATCGTCCAGCGCCTGCTCGACGCCGTCCTCATAGGACAGGTTCGAGGTCACGCCTAACGCTGACAAAAACCGCGCCCGGAATGCGTCGGACGAAAAGATACCGTGCAGATAACTTCCCTTGATCCGCCCGTTTGCGCTGGCCGCGCCTTCAGGGCGACCTTCGACCTCAAGCCATGCATTGGTGCAATCCGGGCCGTCTGTATGGCCCATGTGGATTTCGTATCCGGTGACCGGCTCTCGGTCCGGCAAGGCATGGGCCGTACGCAGAACAACTTGCTTTTGTCCTCCCATGACCGTGTCTACATCCAGCAACCCCAACCCTTCGACCTTACCTGGTCGACCGTCCACGCCATCGGGGTCGGAAATGGTCTTGCCCAGCATCTGAAAGCCACCGCAAAGACCCAGCACATGCCCGCCGCGCCGGACATGACCAAACAGGTCGATGTCCCAGCCTTGTGCACGGAAATAGGCCAGATCTCCGATGGTTGACTTGCTGCCCGGTAGCAAAACCAGATCGGCATCGCCGGGCAAAGGGCGTCCGGCCGGAATGATCTCGACGCTCACTCCGGGTTCGGCAGACAAGGGATCAAGGTCGTCGAAATTCGCCATCCGTTCAAGCTGTGGCACAACAACCTTGCAGGTGCCGCCTGTGTGAGAGCGGATGTCCATCATATCTTCGGCCGGAAGTTTCCAGGCGTCATGAAACCATGGCACAACCCCCAGACAGGGCCACCCTGTACGAGAGGCAATATCATCGCGCCCTTCGTCAAATAGGGACACATCGCCTTTGAACCGATTGACGGCGAAGCCCCGAATTCGCGCAAGATCGCCGTCGTCCAGAACCGCCTGAGTGCCAACGATCTGTGCGATCACACCGCCGCGGTGAATGTCGCCGACAAGTATTACAGGTATGTTCGCAGCGCAGGCAAAGCCCATATTGGCGATGTCACCCTTGCGCAGGTTTGTTTCGGCCGGGCTGCCCGCCCCTTCGATCAGAACCAGATCCGCGTCGTTGCACAGCCGGTCAAAGCTTTCCAGTGCGGCGCTTAGCAGTCTGGATTTATCCTTGCGGTAATCACCGGCTTTCATGGTGCCCGCGCGCTGCCCCTGAACAATGATCTGCGCGCCGGTATCAGTTTCAGGTTTTAACAATACAGGGTTCATATCCGTATGCGTCGCCCGCCTTGCCGCCCGTGCCTGAAGGGCCTGTGCGCGACCGATTTCCCCACCGTTTTCTGTAACAGCAGCATTGTTCGACATGTTCTGCGGTTTGAAGGGCGCAACCCGAAGACCCCGCCGTGTAAAAGCCCGCGCAAGCCCCGCCACCAGAACGGATTTTCCGACATTGCTGCCGGTGCCTTGAATCATGATGGCGCGAACCATGGATTGTCTCCTACCTGTCAAGGCGCAGATGACCTGATTTGGGCGGGCAGGGGAAGCCCCGAACTCATCCTGACGCCCGGGATCGTGGTGGGATACGCATAGAAAAACGCGCTCTGATGGCAGAGCGCGTTTTTTCTGAGTTGAAACAGCCTTGGATCAGGCAGCTTCAGCCTGCTGAGCGGCATTGCGACGCTCGCTTTCTTCACGCGACAGCGCGACCGAGGTCCGCACGCCACGGCCAACGAACTCCATCAGTCCGCTGACAACCCGCTCGTTCGGGTCGATTCCCGCGCAAGACAGCACTTCGCGTCCATCGCGCGAGCGCGCCCAACGGGCGATTTGTTCCGGGCCATTGCCATACTTCTTGTCATCGGCAATGGCGTCATCGAGTGCGGCCAACACAACGGCCGCGAAAAGTTTGCGAGCACGATTGCCTTGTTCGTTGTTAAAGGCAGTGCCGTCAACGAAATCTCTCATCTCGTCTTCCTTGTTTTTCTTGCTCTTGCAATTTTCGGCGTGACGGTCCTTATGACCGATAAAGTGCGATTCGGATACAGCTAATATGCATAGTTGCGTTGCGTCACTTGCATATCTCGCTGCACTTGCAGCACTAGGTTTGGTTGTCTTGTCAGGTATGTTCCCGCCAGATATAGGAGGCGCAACTGACGCATCAACCGTTTGTGAAGGAATTATGTAATGCCCAAGATAAATGGGAACGAAATTCGCCCCGGCAATGTGCTTGAGCATAACGACGGCCTTTGGGCCGCGGTCAAGGTTGACCATGTGAAGCCCGGCAAGGGCGGCGCTTTCGCGCAGGTCGAACTGCGCAACCTGCGCAATGGTTCGAAACTGAACGAACGGTTCCGCTCGGCTGACAAGGTTGAGCGTGTGCGCCTTGAACAGAAGGATCAGCAGTTCCTGTATGAAACCGATGGCATGCTGGTCTTCATGGATGCCGAAACATACGAACAGATTGAATTGCCAGCGGATTTGCTGGGCGAGCGTCGTCCGTTCCTTCAGGATGGCATGACGATTGTTGTCGAATTCTACGAAAGTGAAGCGCTGAACGCGACGCTGCCGCAGAAAGTAACCTGCAAGATTGTCGAAACCGAGCCGGTCGTAAAAGGTCAGACCGCCGCGAACTCGTTCAAGCCTGCAATTCTGGACAATGGCGTGAAAGTCATGGTGCCGCCGTTCATCGGTCAGGATGAAATGATCATCGTGAACACCGAAACGATGGAATATTCCGAACGCGCGTGACGTTTCGTCGCTTTTTGTGTCAGACCGCGCAAGCAGCCGCTGCGCGGTCTTTTTTATGCACTGTTGCGGTACCGGTAATGCGCGGGGTCCGGGCCGAATAGTTCTAGCATCAGCTCGTATTTGATGCGGTTGGCACTGACTTGTCTGTAAAAGGCGATCAGGAACGCGGTCGGGCCCTGTATCCGGCCAAGCCCGCTGATCGCGGCCACCACCGTGCCGACATCGGTCTTTCCTTGCAGCACCAGATAACCGCCCAACATCAGAATACCTACGGTTCCGGCGCCGTTGATTACGCTCAATAGGAACTTGGCCGAAAGCTTCCAAAGAAACATGCGCCGCCTTGTGTCATAGATGTCGTCGAACAGGGCATTGATATCCCGCTCGACGGCATCGATATCCTCGGTGGTCAGCCTATCAGTGGCGCTGCGCAAAAGGCGGACGCGTTCGGCGACAAACGTGTTCACTTTGCGTTGCGACACCAGAACGATAATGATCTGCGGCACAATCATGGAAAACGCGATAAGGCCAAGGCCTGGCTGCGTTGAGGATATGTACCCGATCACGCTGACCAGCGTTCCAACCTGAACCACCGGGTCCGAGAACGCGCCCCCTGCGAACTTGCCCAGCTCCTCAGCCTCGGCTGAGATGGCGGTCGTCATGGTACCTTTGCGCAGATTTTCACCCGTTTCCTTCAGGTCGGTAGCACGCCACAGCAAGCGTTGCCGGATCAGCCGGATCATGTCTTCGCCCAATGTACCCGCGCGAAAACCCAGAACCCATTTCAGGGCGAGGCTTAGCAGGATGACAATCATCATGCCGATGCCCAGCAGAACCAGCTTTTCGACATGAAGATCGTTGGACGTAAGGTGGTTGACAATATCGCGTTGAAATTCAAGCGGAACCGCGGCAAGCGCAGCAATGGCAATGGATAACAGAATGAGGACAATCTGCCGTCCGGCGCTGGCGCGCCAAATCGCGGAGTAAAGCTGAAACATGCGGGTATCCGTGTTGCCCCTGTGCCGACACATTGGCAGGGCTGGGTAACGGGTTCAAACTTTACGAGATAAACGGCGGATAAGGCCGTGCCGATTTGGCAACAAGTTATTCTTGGTCCGTCAGGCGAACCACGACGTCTCCGGCCAACATGTCTGCATTCGCACGGTCAAAGCGCAGATACGCGATTCCGTGTCCGCCTGATTGCGTGAACAGGGTGCCGACAGGTTTGCCGTTTGCGGCAATCTCAGTCCCCACCGGAACCGAGCCTTCGACAAAGACCCGCCGCAAGCCTTTGCGTAATTCTGTCTTGTGCTTCATGCGCGCAGTCACTTCCTGACCGACATAGCAACCCTTTTTGAAGTCCACGCCGTTCAGCGCCTCGAACCCGGATTCGAGGATATAGCTGTCTGGCGTCAGTTCGACCCCAGCCTCGGGGATGCAGTGTCGAACGCGCAGCGCGTCCCAGTCGGTTCCGTCATCGCCTTCCGAAGCTGTCGAGTAATCGCGCCAACCCATATCCGGGTGACGAGGGTCAGGAAGGGCGGTGTCCGGTGCTGGCCCAGTGCCGCGTTGCAGATGTAGATCCGTGCCTTCGATTACTACATCCGCCCGGAGTTTGTACATGTTCAGGCGCTTGATCAGGTCATTTGCAAAAGGCTCGGCCACGTCCAGCAGCACTCCACCGTCATCGCGTTTCAGAAAGAAATCGGCCAGATACTTGCCCTGTGGAGTAAGCAACGCCGTATAAACAAGCCCATTGCCCAGCCCCCGAACGTCATTGGTGACAAGGTCCTGCAAAAAGTCTTCGGTGTCCGAGCCGGTCAGGCGCAGGATGCGGCGGGTGAGCATGGCTTGGTCCTCGTCATTGCCTTTGGCCTCGTGATATAGGAAGTCCCGCAGTCAAGACCAGAGGTTATCGGACGTGCCCGCACCCGTCACTGTAGTGATTCCAACCTTGAATGCCGCCGGTTCCTTGCCTGCGTGCCTTGAAGCCCTGATGGAAGGGGTGCATTCCGGGCTGATCAGGGACCTGATCGTCAGCGATGCAGGCTCAACAGACCAGACGTTGAGAATTGCAGAAGATGTTGGCGCGCTTGTTCTGAAAGGTGAGCCGTCGCGCGGCGGTCAATTGCGCCGGGGGTGTGCGCAGGCTGATGGTGAATGGTTGTTAATCCTTCATGCCGATACCGTGCTGCAACAGGGATGGGCCGAGAGCGTAAGCGCCCATCTACCCTCCAACGCACCAGCTGCGTTTCGGTTGGCTTTTCGCGCGCGTGGGTTTGCGCCGACCTGGGTGGCCGGATGGGCCAATTTGCGCAGCAGGCTGTTCGGTTTACCGTACGGAGATCAGGGGTTGCTGGTTCCGCGTGATGTCTATCTGGCGGCTGGTGGGTATCCGGACCAACCCTTGATGGAAGATGTGGCGCTGGTGCGCGCATTGCCACGGATCGCAATACTCGAGTCGCGCGCCTTTACGAGCGCGGAGCGCTATGAACAGGCAGGTTGGACTCGACGGGGCATGCGGAACTTGTGGACACTTCTGCGCTATTTTCTGGGGGTTGATCCACAGGTGTTGGCGCGGGGCTATCGACGTTGAGCGCCCGGCGCAATTCGACCAAAGATTTTCCCAGTCGAAACGGGGCAGCAAAGCTAACAAGACAAAGCGCCACGATTTGCAGCACCAGAATATGGGCGTTGGCCTGCAGGTATTCCCATTCGTTTTTCAACTTGCCGACCTGCTCGATCAGGTCGTCATAGCTTTGTGCCAGGATCTGATAATCTCCGGCAATCGCGGGTACCTTACGGCGCATGTTGTCGATGGCCACCTGAGTTTTGTCGTCCAGAGACGTGAAAACGAGGAACTGGTCGATATCGAAAGCATCAGCTTTTGCCGTCATATCCCGCAGCTCGTCCATTTCATCTTTGCCCTGACTTCCGAACAGGAAGTGCAGGCCCTGCAGGGGGGCCACTTCGTTGGTTACGGCGATGAACAGGGGCAATTCCGAGTTGCTGGCAGTTGATGCCGACAGGAATTCAACCTTGTCGCACAGCACTGCCGTATCAGGATCGTAAGCAGGGTCGCAGAAACGCAGACGAAACCGTGCGGCATCCCGGTCGAATGCCAATGTTGCGGCGTAGGCCACATCAATCTGGCGATCCAGTCGCGAACTGTCCGACGTGTAAAGCCCCGCCAGAACAGCCACCAATGCGCCGATGCCACCCAGCACGACCCAGACCAGATCGGCCAGTTTCCACGCCCGGTGCCCCGCTGGCTTGCGGAACAAAAAGGCGGTGCCGATCGATCCTGACAGAAAAAACAGGATTAGCAGGGGCAATTGGTTGTCTGTCACAAAACTCATGTGCCCGATCTTAGAACGTGATGCGCGTCCTGCAACCGGGATCACGTGCTGTTGTAACTTCTTACCGGGCACAAGGGTGCGGGACGAGACCGGAAACGGCTTGCGGACACGTCCCCAACAGTGGCGGTAATTTGACCACTGGAATCCGGCTTGACAAAAATCCCGGTTTTGGCAGACACCACGCCCAAGTGAAATGGGGCCAAAGACCCTTTTTACGCACGAATTCTGCGGGAAAGGTTCGGGTATGACCCTGTTCGTCATTCTGATTATTCTGTCGGCGGCGCTGCTGCATGCCGTATGGAATGCCATCGTGAAAACGGCAGCGGACCGCACCACCATGCTGGGTCTGGTCGCGTTGGGTCAGGTCTTGCCGGCGGCGGTTATGGTGATGGTGCTGCCGCTGCCGAACACGCAGAGCTTTGTCTATATCCTGCTCTCGACCGTCGTGCATTTCGGCTATTACTTCATGCTGGGCAAGGCCTACCAGCATGGCGATCTGAGTGTGGTTTACCCCATAGCACGCGGGATTGTTCCGGCACTGGTCTCGCTTTGGGCGATGGCGCTGGTGGGCGAAGTTCTGCCCTGGCAAGCCTGGGGTGGGATCGCCTTAATCGCGGTTGGCATTCAGCTGAGCAGCTGGGCGGCGCTGCGTTCGGGTGTCGGGCGCAGCGCGCTGGGATTTGCGCTGGGAACCGGGTTCTGCATTTCGATCTATTCGGTGGTTGATGGGATTGGGGTGCGGCTGTCAGGCAATACGCTCAGCTATTGGGCATGGGGAGCCTTTCTGCACCTGTTCATTGTAGGGTTTATCGGGGTCAGGAAACGCACCACCCTCAAAGACCTGCCAGTCAGAATATGGATGACGGGCCTTTTGGGTGGGCTGGTTTCGATGACAGCGTATGGTCTGGTGCTTTACGCCAAGAACTTTGCGCCGCTTGGGGCGGTTTCGGCCCTGCGGGAAACCTCGGTCATCTTTGCGGCGCTGATCGGGTTCATTTTCCTGAAAGAAGGCAACTGGATGCGACGCCTGGGCGCCGCGGTCCTCATGGCGATTGGCGTCGCGCTGATCGGCACGGCGGTCTGATCCGGTCCCCGAGCCATGGCAAGACGCGTTATCCGGCTGCGCCTTCTGACTGAAGCGTCCGGAAATACCGGATCGTTGCGTCCAACCCTTCCTTCAGCTGTACTGTAGGTTCCCAGTTCAGCAGGGTCCGCGCCAGCGTGATATCGGGCTGACGTTGTTTCGGATCGTCCTCGGGCAACTCCCTGAAACTGATAGGGGTTTCCGCGCCAACAAGCGCCTGCACCTCGCTGGCTAGCTCGTTCATCGAGAATTCGTTGGGATTGCCCAGATTGACCGGGCCGGTGACCTCCTTGCCGGTGTCCATCAGGCGGATGAACCCTTCGATCAGATCATCCACGTAGCAGAATGACCGGGTCTGCGTGCCGTCGCCAAAGATGGTGATCGCCTCGCCCGTCAGGGCCTGCATGATGAAATTCGACACAACGCGCCCGTCGGCGGGGTGCATTCGGGGGCCGTAAGTGTTGAAGATGCGGGCGACCTTGATCTCAAGCCCCATCTGACGGTGGTAATCAAAGAACAACGTCTCGGCACACCGCTTGCCCTCGTCATAGCAAGAGCGCGGACCAACCGGGTTGACGTTGCCCCAATAGTCTTCGGTCTGCGGATGGATCGTCGGGTCACCGTAGACCTCAGACGTCGAAGCCTGAAAGATCTTGCATTTCAGGCGTTTCGCCAGGCCCAGCATGTTGATCGCGCCATGCACGCTGGTCTTGGTCGTCTGCACCGGATCGTGCTGGTAATGCACGGGTGAGGCGGGGCAGGCGAGGTTGTATATCTCGTCCACCTCGACGAACAGCGGGAAGGTCACATCGTGGCGCATGAACTCGAAGCGCGGGTTGTTGTGCAGATGGTCGATATTGCGCTTGGTGCCGGTGAACAGGTTGTCGACGCACAAAACCTCGTGCCCCTGATCCAGAAGCCGGTCACACAGATGCGAGCCCAGAAACCCGGCCCCACCGGTTACGAGAACACGTTTTCGACTGTCATAAAGGCGGGCCATTGCAAATCCTTAATCGTTAAATCCAAGCCAGCTTGCCACGGGGAAGCCGGGTCTTGGTTTGATTAGTAAACCGAAGGGATTTGAATTGCAGTAGATTTTGGTTTTTTGAGGGCGCGTGTGGTGTGGGGGTGTCTTCCTATCCAATCCATTGCTTGGTGTAGAGCATCATTCACGCGCCCGACCCGCTTCAACTTTTTAATTTTATTCACAAATTGTTAAGTTATTTGCTGTTCGTAGTTGGAGTAGGAGATTTGTTGGCATATCTTAAGCATAGGGACACGTAACAAAGGCTAGGAGTCGGATATGGCAGCCAAAGGTCAGCACGTTGTGCCTAATGGAGGCAAATGGAGCGTGCGTAAAGCAGGTTCGTCAAGAGTTACGAGCACTTATACAACGCAGGGTGAAGCAATACGTGAAGCTCGGAAAATTGCCAAAAACCAGGGCACGGAACTCTATATTCATGGTCGCGATGGTAGAATTAGAGAACGCGATTCATATGGGAATGATCCAGTGAAGTCGAAAGGCTAAGTATTGCCTGAATATCCTTTTGAAAGTTGTGTTTTTATCAACTGTCCGTTTGATGAAGATTTTGAGCCAATACTACAAGCAATAATGTTTTGCGTAGCTTATCTGGGCCTCAGGCCCAGGTTGGCGTCAGAGCGGAATGACAGTGGCGAAAATCGTCTTGAAAAAATTCGCAGCTTGATCGAGTGTTCAAAGTACTCAATTCACGATCTAAGTCGCTGCCAAGCCAAACGGGAAGGTGAGCACTTCAGGCTTAACATGCCATTTGAGCTCGGGATTGATTTTGGATGCCGTCAATATTTTGGTGATGGTCGGGAAAAGAAAAAATTCTTGATTCTAGAAGAAAAACGTTACCGTTTCCAAGCCGCTCTTTCAGATATTTCCGGTTGCGATATTGAATCTTACGGCACTGACGATCAAAAGGCTCCGCAGAATGCCGTGAAACATGTTCGCAATTGGCTGGTTTCAGAAGCTGGGATTGATCCCGTTGCGGCAAAACGCATCTGGGGTAAGTACTCGGATTTCCAAGAGTGGTATTGGGAAAAGAAGCTCGCAGAGGGTGCTGATGAAGAGGAAATCAGACAGTATCCAACCAGTGAGCTTTTGGCAGAAATCTTCAACTGGTTAGCAATAGGTGAACCAGTCTAAACATCCAACTCCTCCACAAACCGCGCGTTCTCCTGGATGTACTGGAACCGCAGTTCGGGTTTTTTGCCCATCAGGCGCTCGACCAGATCGCCGGTCTCGCCGGGTTCGTCCTCGTCAATGGTGACCCGGATCAATTTCCGGGATTTGGGGTCCATCGTGGTCTCTTTCAGATCCTTGGCGTCCATTTCACCCAGACCCTTAAAGCGGGACACGTCGATCTTGCCCTTGCCGCCCAGACCTTTTTTCAGCCATTCATCGCGCTCAGCCTCGTCCAGACAATAGACGCGTTTGGCGCCCTGGGTCAGGCGGTACAAAGGCGGGCAGGCTAGGTAAAGGTGGCCCGCGTCAATCATTGGGCGCATCTGGGTGAAGAAGAACGTCATCAGCAAGGACGCGATATGCGCCCCGTCCACATCCGCGTCTGTCATGATGATGACCTTGTCATAGCGCAGGTCGTCAACGTTGAACTTGGTGCCAAGCCCGACACCCAGCGCCTGCGTCAGGTCGTTGATCTCGGCATTGGTGCCCAGCTTGGAACTGGCCGCGCCCAGCACGTTCAGGATTTTGCCGCGCAGGGGCAGCAGGGCCTGCGTTTTGCGGTCACGACCCATTTTGGCAGAACCGCCCGCAGAATCGCCTTCGACGATGAATAATTCGGTGCCGTCGCGTGTTGAACTGGAACAGTCCACCAGCTTGCCGGGAAGACGAAGTTTCTTAGTGGCGGACTTGCGTTGTGTTTCCTTCTCGGCCCGACGGCGCAGGCGTTCTTCGGCCCTCAGGATGAGGAAGTCGAGGATCGCGCCAGCGGATTTCGTATCAGCCGCCAGCCAGTTGTCGAAATGGTCGCGGACCGCGTTTTCGACCAGCCGCTGCGCCTCGACCGTGGCCAGGCGGTCCTTGGTCTGGCCCACGAATTCCGGCTCGCGGATAAAGCACGACACCAGCGCGCAGCCACCTGTCAGCAGGTCGTCGCGGGTGATTTGCGCGGCCTTTTTGTTGTTGATCAACTCGCCATAGGCCTTGATCCCCTTGAGGATCGCAGCCCAGAAACCGGCCACATGGGTGCCGCCTTCGGGGGTGGGAACGGTGTTACAATAGGATTGGATGAACCCGTCACGCGACGGTGTCCAGTTGATCGCCCATTCGACCTTGCCGGGGGTGCCGAATTTCTCGTTGAAATCGACGGTGCCCGCAAAGGGTTGCTCGGCATAGGTAGACGAGCCGTTCATCGTCTCTTTCAGGTAATCCGACAGGCCGCCGGGAAAGTGGAACGAGGCCTCAAGCGGGGTTTCACCGTCATCGATGGCGGTTTTCCAGCGGATTTCGACGCCCGAGAACAGATAGGCCTTGGAGCGGATGGACTTGAACAGCCGCGCGGGTTTGAACTTGTGATGGCCAAAGATGTCCGGGTCGGCGTGGAAGGTCACCGTTGTGCCGCGCCGGTTCGGGGCCGCGCCAACCTTTTCGACCGGGCCAAGTGGGATACCGCGCGAGAAACGTTGTTCATATAGCTGCTTGTCCCGCGCCACCTGCACGACCATCGAATCAGACAGCGCGTTCACCACCGACGCACCAACCCCGTGCAAGCCACCCGAGGTCTGGTAAGCCTTGCCCGAGAACTTGCCGCCCGCGTGCAGGGTACACAGGATCACCTCCAACGCGGACTTGCCCGGAAATTTTGGATGCGGGTCGATCGGGATACCGCGCCCGTTGTCACGGACGGTCAGGGCGTAGTCGGAATGCAGCTCGACCTCGATCCGGTTGGCATAGCCTGCCACGGCCTCGTCCATCGAGTTGTCGAGGATCTCGGCCAACATATGGTGCAGCGCACGCTCATCCGTGCCGCCAATATACATGCCGGGGCGTTTGCGAACCGGTTCCAGCCCTTCGAGCACCTCGATCGAGGAGGCGTCATAGGTAGAAGTGGCGCTGGGCGTCAACAGATCTTCGGGCATGGGTGCTGCTCTTGTTTTTGGGTTTCCGCCATTATGGCAGGTGATGTGGTCCGGGGGAAGAGGGACGCGAGGTGTTGTGCGTTTTCTGTCAAGCCGCTTGCAATCCGTGCAGATAACCAGTCCTTTGATCCCGGTAAAGCGGAGGTGAATAAATGAGCTGGATCAGAACCGTTCCGTTCGAAGACGCGACTGGAAAGTTGAAGAAACTCTACGAACGCGTGACCGGGCCGAACAATAACGTAGACAACATCATGATGGCACACAGCCTTCGACCGCATTCGATGGAAGGCCATATGGCCATGTACAAGGCAGTGCTGCATCATTCGGGCAACAAGATACCGAAATGGTTTCTGGAAGTGCTGGGGGTTTGGGTCAGCTCACTGAACCGGTGCGGGTATTGCGTCGAGCATCACTTTGCAGGTCTTCAGCGCTTGCTGGGTGATACGGTGCGTGGCAACGCGATCAGGGCAGCGATTGAGGCGCGCGATCCCTCGGCTGCACCGCTGGATGCGGCGCAAATGGCTGCGATGGATTATGCCCGCAAGCTGACCGAAGCGCCGGGCGATCTGGTCGAGGCGGATGTCAGCGCCCTGCGCGACGCGGGGTGGGATGATGGCGAAATCCTAGAGATCAATCAGGTTTGCTCCTATTTTTCATATGCAAACC
This sequence comes from Ruegeria sp. AE4, assembly GCF_056542185.1. Classification (NCBI taxonomy): domain Bacteria; kingdom Pseudomonadati; phylum Pseudomonadota; class Alphaproteobacteria; order Rhodobacterales; family Roseobacteraceae; genus Ruegeria; species Ruegeria sp. AE4. Next base: position 15,747 of record NZ_JBQFZK010000001.1, read on the forward strand.
GGACGGTTCTGGGGCTTGGGTGCTCAACCGATGGTGATGAGTTGGGGTTGTCGCCGAACAACTCTGACAACCCTGACGATTGGGGGCACCGGTAAGGTGCTACAGATATCGTTGGTGCTGCGACAAAGGCTGCCTGGCTTGCCGTTGCGCGCGGGTGGGGCCTGATTACGTCAGGCCAGTCCATTCCAGAATGGCCTGCGCCACGGCCCGCGGGTTTTGATGATGCAACCAATGATCGGTCCCAGGGATCGTGACACGGGTGAGGTGGGTGGCAAACGCCTCCAGCCCCTCAGTGGCTTCCGGTAAAAGGGCTTTGTCATCCGGCCCCCAAATCAACAAGTGCGGACACCTGACATGCAACCGGTCGAGCGGCAGGTCGGGCAGGTCTGTCGCGGGGACACCGGGTTTGGCGACAACCAACGGAGAGGCTCTGTACCAGTTCAGCATCGCCTGCAGCCGACCGGGTCGGGCCCATTCAGTGCGGTAGTCGGCCATGCGAGCTTCGGTCAACCAGTCCAGCCCCATACCATGGCGAAAGAACTGTTCCAGCATCGCAAAGTTGTTTTCGGACAGTTTTTGTGCGGCATCGGGTGCTCGCAGCAGATTGATATATTGCGAGGCTGTGGATTGTGCGCCACCTGAGGCCATGGCGCGTTGAAACGGCACCGGATGTACGCCGTTTGCAATGATTAACCGATCAACGAGTTCCGGGCGGAACATGGCAACGCCATAAGCCACCGATGCGCCCCAGTCGTGACCCAGCAGCGCAACTGGCGCGCCGCAGGTTTCAATCAGTGCGGCCATGTCTGTGACCAGTTGCGACAGGGTATAGTTCTGCACCCCTTCGGGACACCAGCTTTGGCCATAACCGCGCTGGTCCGGAGCAATACAATAAAAGCGTTCTGCCAGATGAGGCGCAAGATCGGCCCAGGCACCGCTGTATTCGGGGAAACCATGCAGCATCAATAATGGTGGCGCGGCTTTGTCGCCCCATGTCCTGACGTGGAAAGAATGGCCGTTCAGCTTGAAAAAAGACGTCTGCATTGGAACAAGGGATCCGCGCTGGAAATCATGGGTTTTTGAGGCATCTATTTGACACCAATCAAAGCGCATTTCCGAGCTTTCTGCTAGCCACCCTTCAGGACAGTAGAAAAGGACAGGATGTATGGACGCCATTGCCACGACCAACGCAGAACCCACCCAGATCAAGACCACGCTCACCAAAGACACCGACCCTTCAGCGCCCAGCCCCGAGAAAATCCGGCAGGCGTTTGAAAGTGGGAAATACCCCTATGGCCGCAAAATGGCCCGGTCGGTGTATGAGACGCAAAAAGCCAATCTGCAGGCCGAGCTTTTGAAGGTTCAGCTGTGGGCGCAGGAAACGGGGCAGCGGTTTGTCTTGTTGTTCGAAGGGCGCGATGCCGCCGGCAAAGGGGGTACGATCAAGCGGTTCATGGAGCACCTGAACCCGCGTCAGGCCCGTGTCGTTGCATTGAACAAACCCACCTGGGAAGAGAAAGGCCAGTGGTACTACCAGCGCTACATTCAAGAGATGCCGACCGTGGGCGAGATGGTGTTCTATGACCGGTCCTGGTACAACCGCGCGGGTGTGGAGCGGGTCATGGGGTTCTGCACGCCCAACGAATATCTTGAGTTCATGCGGCAAACGCCCGAGTTGGAACGGATGTTGGTGCGCTCGGGCATTCAGCTATACAAATACTGGTTCTCGGTTACACAGCAAGAGCAGCAACGCCGTTTCAAAAGCCGTGAAACCGACCCCTTGAAGCAATGGAAACTGTCGCCCATCGACAAGGCGAGCCTCAGCAAGTGGGATGATTATACCGAGGCGAAAGAAGCCATGTTCTTTTACACGGATACGGCTGACGCACCCTGGACGATTATCAAGTCAAATGACAAGAAACGCGCACGCCTGAACTGCATGCGTCACTTCCTGTCCTCGCTGGATTACCCTGGCAAGGATCACGATATCGTGTGCGAGCCTGATCCGCTGATCGTAGGGCAGGCGCATCACGTTATTCACCGGTCCGAGCATATTCTGGGCACCGCGTTGCATCCCGACGCCCGCTGAGCATCAAAATGCCCGGCCACAGGGAAAGGTCGGGCACCAAAGTCTCAATCTGAAATATTGCAGATCCGCTCTTGTCCCGCGCCAAAGCCGCGCATATGGCTGGAGCGATGACAAAGGTGATGACATACCCGGCCCATTTTCGGGCAATTGCCGTTCTCGGCCTGCCACTGGTTGGCGGTCATCTGGCGCAATACGCAATCGGCTTGACCGACACCATCATGCTGGGTTGGTACGGGGTCGAGGCGTTGGCGGCCGTTACCTTGGCCAACAGTTATTATTTCGTGTTGTTTTTGTTTGGTGCGGGATTTGGATGGGCCGTCATGCCCATGGTTGCCACAGCGGCGGCGGAAGGGGATGAAACCAGCATTCGCCGCTCGACCCGGATGGGGCTATGGTTGTCGTTGCTGTATGCCGTGGTTGTCATGCCCTTGCTGTGGTGGTCCTATCCGATCCTGATCGCCATGAAACAGGAACCGCAAATTGCTGAAACCGCAGCCGAATATCTGCGAGTTGCCGGTTGGGGATTGTTTCCGGCCCTCATTGTGATGGTGTTGAAAAGCTATCTGGCGGCATTGGAGCGAACGCAGATTGTTTTGTGGATCACAATTGCGGCGGCGGCTGTGAACGGGCTGACCAATTATGCGCTGATCTTCGGCAACTGGGGTGCCCCCGAACTGGGCGTGACAGGGGCGGCAATCGCCTCAATCACGACACAAGTTGTTTCGCTGATCGCGGTCGTTATCTATGTGATCCGGACGTTGCCGGAGCACAGCCTATTCCAACGGTTCTGGCGACCGGATTGGGAAATGTTTTCCAGCGTATGGAAGTTGGGTGTACCCATCGGCTTGACCACATTGGCCGAAGTTTCACTGTTCGCGACTTCTGCGGTGATGATGGGCTGGCTGGGTCAGGTCCCGCTGGCTGCGCATGGGATCGCCCTGAATCTGGCTTCAGCCACTTTCATGGTTCACCTGGGGTTATCAAATGCGGCGACCATCCGGGCTGGCAATGCGCTGGGTCGTCGGGACAGGGCGCATCTGGAAAAGGGCGCAATTTCCGTGACTGGTATGTCGCTGGTCATGTCGGTGGCAACCATCATTCTGTTCCTGACCTGCGCCGAGCCTTTGATTTCCCTGTTCATGGAAACAGATGACCCGCAGCGGGGCCAAATCCTGACTATCGGTACCGGATTGCTTGCCATGGCGGCGTTGTTTCAGCTGGTCGACGGCGCGCAGGTGATTGCGCTGGGCCTGCTGCGCGGGTTGCAGGATGCCAAGATCCCAATGGTCATGGCGGCGCTCAGCTATTGGGTCGTAGGGATTCCCGCGTCGTATTATTTCGGCTTTGTCCGTCATATGGACGGCATCGGCGTCTGGCTGGGCCTGGTGCTTGGTCTCGCCTTCGCAGCCGTGCTTCTCATGACCCGATTCTGGATGTATTCGGTACAGCAGATACAGGCATCGGCCGAGCCCGCCTAGTCTTTGTCCAGCCGATCTGCCTTTTTTCGCACCAGTACCGTACGCAGGTCGTGCATGGCCATCAATAACCTGTCTGTCACATCCTCCAGCTGCGTGTCGCTTGCCTTGGACTGTGCCCATTGCGTGGTCAGATTCAGATAGTCGACCGCGCGATGGATATCGTCAATGTCGCGCTGGGCCAGCAGGGCCCGGCGCTCTTCCATCCATTGGGCAATCTCGGCCTGATCCCGGTCTGACAACGTCCGCTGCCCGTGCGGCTTGACCTCGCCATTGCGGATATTGATGACGGCAATCTGGTCCATCTCGATCCGGCGCTGACGGTTTTCCGTATCGATCCGAAACACCGCAGCACCGTTTTCACGTATGCGAAAGTAATACTCAGGCAGTTCGGCGGACATGGTCACCTCAGAGAAGCACAAAAACGCTGGATGCGGCTGCAAGCTTCGGTCAGTGCCGCGTCGGACGTAGCATAGCTGACGCGGAAATTCGGCGACAGGCCAAAGGCGGCGCCAAATACAACGGCCACGTCGGCCTCTTCCAGAAGTGCGGTTGCAAAGGCTTCGTCGTCTACCAGAACGGTCCCAGCGGGCGTCGTCTTCCCGATCAATCCGGCGATTGACGGATAGACATAAAAGGCCCCCTCGGGTGTGGGGCAGGTGACGCCATCAATCTCGTTCAGCATCCGAACCACCAGATCGCGCCGGCGCCTGAATGTCTCGTTATTCGGGGCCAGAAAATCCTGAGTTCCGTTCAGGGCCTCGACGGCAGCCCACTGACTGACCGAGCAGGGGTTCGAGGTGGATTGCGACTGGATCTTGCGCATGGCCGCGATGATTTCGACCGGACCGGCAGCATAACCGATGCGCCAACCGGTCATGGCATAGGCTTTTGAAACCCCGTTGCAGGTGAGGGTTCGGTCAAATAGGCCGGGTTCAACCTCGGCCGGGGTGCAGAACTCAAACCCGTCATAGGCCAGATGTTCGTACATGTCGTCCGACATGATCCAGACATGCGGATGACGCATCAGAACATCGGTCAGCGCCTTCAGTTCATCCCGACTGTACCCTGCGCCCGTTGGGTTCGAAGGCGAGTTAAAGATGAACCACTTTGTCTTGGGCGTGATGGCGGCTTCCAGTTGTTCTGGGGTCAGCTTGAAACTGTTTTCCAGCGTCGTCTCGACCACAACAGGGGTGCCACCGGCCAAAAGCACCATATCGGGGTAGCTGACCCAGTACGGTGCAGGGATGATCACCTCGTCGCCTTCATTCATCGTCGCCATCAGAGCATTGTACAGCGTTTGCTTGCCACCGGTCCCGACCGAGATCTGGGCCGGCGAATAGTCCAGCCCGTGGTCACGTTTCATCTTGGCACATGCCGCTTGTTTCAACTCGGGGATACCGTCCGGCGCGGTGTATTTGGTTTTGCCTGCTGCGATGGCCGCAACAGCGGCGTCTTTGATGTTCTGGGGCGTGTCAAAATCCGGCTCACCAGCGCTTAGGCCGATGACATCACGTCCGGCGGCCTTCAGCTCGGCTGCCTTGGCTGTCATGGCGATGGTGGGTGAAGGTTTGACGCGTGACAGTGTCGCAGACAGAAAACTCATGCTCGGCCTCGGTTTGTATGTTCAGCCCGACTGTCATAGGGTGCGTCCGAGTGACGATCAAGCAGTATAGACAATGTGAGATGGAGACCCGAATGAATGATGAAAACGACTGGTACGGTCCGGATTCTGCGACATTCGGAGACCGTCTGGCAGGCGCACGCGAAGCCGCGGGAATGACGCAGGCGCAACTGGCGCGGCGTCTTGGGGTCAAAAAGGCGACAATTTCAGATTGGGAAAACGATCTGTCCGAACCCCGGGCCAACAGGCTGTCAATGATGGCGGGCATGGTCAATGTCTCAATCATGTGGTTGTTGACCGGCGAGGGCGACGGCATGGATGCGCCCGTGGATGAGGGCGAAGGCGGGATGGAACTGTCCTCGGCCGTGGCCGAACTGCGCGCCATCCGTGCGGAAATGCGCGCCTGTTCTGAACGTGCAGCGCGTCTGGAAAAGAAAATGCGTCAGATGCTGGAGCAGAAGAATTGAGCGAACCCCGGGATGTGCGTATCAAGCGCATGCAAATGCGGTCGATGCGACGCGGCATCAAAGAGATGGACATTATCCTGTCCGCCTATGCGGGGCGCAACCTGGCCGACATGGATGCCGACGGTCTGGATGTCTATGACGCGCTGTTGCATGAAAACGATCAGGACCTTTATCAATGGGTTACAGGGCAGGTGCAGCCTCCGGCGCGATTTGCCAGCCTGATTGCAGACATAGCTCAAACCTTTCAGAAATAAGGCAAAGTTCCGCTTAACCGATTTTTCGGATTTTCGGTTCATCGTGTGTCAAACAGCGCGACTGAATCGGAGGGTCGGATGAGTATGGAAATGCAGGTCTCCACGCCAGAGACTAAGGGTTTCATAACCAGCTATCTTGAGGCGCTGGCCCTTGTGGAGCGACTGCACCGGTTGTTGCTGGATGTCATCAAGGATGAGTTTGAGCGCGTCGGCGTATTGGAAATCAATGCGGTTCAGGCGTTGTTGCTGTTCAATATCGGTGATCACGAAGTCACGGCAGGCGAGCTGAAAAGCCGTGGGTACTATCAGGGCAGCAATGTCAGCTATAACCTCAAGAAACTGGTTGAGATGGGCTATATGCACCACCAAAGATGCGAGATTGATCGCCGTTCAGTTCGCGTGCGCCTGACGCCGCAAGGCAGGGAAATCCGCAATATCGTGTCCAAGCTGTTTGCACGTCACGCCGAAGGCCTGCAAGGCAGGGGGGTGCTTGGGCTTGAAGGCATCGAAGATATCACCAGTTCGCTGCGTCGCGTTGAACGGTACTGGACGGATCAGATAAGGTATATCTATTGATCAGTGGCGGGCGTCAGACAGGACAAGACTGTCCAGCTCACGAAGAAGTTTGCGGGTCATGGCCTCTTCATACGCCTCAAAGCCCAGCGCCACTTCTACGAACGCGTTTGGCCCCAAAATGACCCAGGCTGAATAGTAAGCTGAAAGTTCACCGACCTGAACATATCTCCGATCACCTTCTTTCGGATCGTCGGCGCCGATCACCAGCCCGTTAATTGTGATCCCGTCATGTCGCAAACTGGCTTTCACATCACGTGGATGCGGTCCGAGGTTATGTTTGCCATCACCGGACAGATCCAGCGTACGGCGCCAGCACCCCCTTTGCTGATCAAGCAGGGAAGAGCCAAATAACATGGCCGACCCTAGCGCCGTTCCCTGCGGCGCTGTGCTGCGCGAGGTCCGGACCAAACGATCACTGATTGCGATCAGGTCGGCGGGGGACCGTACTTCTGTCCACTCCAACAGCATCCGTTCATGTCCCCGCTCGCTCCATTCGAAGATCGCCAGACGTAAGGAGGTTGCGCCGTCCGACAACATCAGCTGGCTGACTTCGGGGCGGCTCAGGGCCGACGCCAGCCCGTCCAGTTGCAGCCTGTATTCCCGGCTGTCCACCGAACCCGACACATCCAGCCCCAGCGCAAGGGCCTGCCGGCATTCGCCAAAGGCAGGTCCTGATATCAGGCAAGCCAGAAAGACGACCACCTGACGTATCATGGGCCTTCATTCCGTAATGCACCGATTTGCAGACCGCTCAGTTCCCGTTTCAGTTTCTTTCGCATGGCGCGCTCGAAATCTTCAAACCCGGTCGCAATCTCCAAAAAGGCGCCGGGCCCGTGCAGGACATTATTTTCGAAGAAAGGGATCAGGAACAATTCTCCCTCGAAATCGGCTGCGTTGATCACAAGCCCATTCACGACAGTGTTTTGAAAGGGAAAGTGCCGATAGGCGATCTGCGGCCCATAGCCATCGTTGTTCGTGCCGTCGCCGGACAGGTCAATGGTTTGAAACAAGCATTGCGGCGCTTGCTCCATAAGACTTGCACCGTATGCCAACGCATAGCCCATAGCTGTTGCCGATCCGCTGTCAGATCGGACGGATTGGCTGACCTGGCTGGATGCGAACAGCAGATCACCCACGTCATCGATCATTGTCCAGTTCAGGACGACATTTTGGGTTGAGCGGCCACTCCACTCATATACCGCCAGGGCAACGGGCATCGGTGAAGAAAAGAAGGCCTCTTGCACTTCGGGTGCAATCAAGGCGGCGGCTAACCCCTGCCGTTGCAACACATCTTCAGCCTCATCGACTGAAACGGAAATATCCATCGCCAAGGCCAGCGCCAAGCGGCATTGCTCGGCCTTAACAGGGCTGGCCTGAACGACCAGCCCAAACGCTATCAGCCAACGGATCACCAGTGACCACTGCTCTCCATGCTGGCCCAGGGTTCGGCTGGTTCCAGTGCTTCTCCATTCTGCAAAAGCTCAACCGAGATGTTGTCGGGCGATCGAACAAAAGCCATGCGACCATCCCTTGGCGGGCGATTGATCGTAACGCCATTGTTCTGAAGATGTTGGCAAACCTCGTAGATATTGTCGACACCGTAGGCCAGATGGCCGAAGTGACGGCTGTCGGCTGGCAGCGCGTCATCGCCGTCCCAGTTGTACGTCAACTCGATCGGCGCCTCTTCCTGTCCCGGAGGGGCCATGAAGATCAGAGAAAATCGGCCGGTTTCACTGTCATACCGACGTGTTTCTTTCAGACCCAGAAGCTCGTAAAATGCCATGGATTTTTCCAGATCCTTCACGCGGACCATGGTGTGAAGATATTTCAGCGCCATTTCGGCCATCCTTTTTCGACTCACATTGCCAAGAGCTTAGCGCTCCGCCTCGATGTGTCGATAGAGCCCTCGGCAGCAATTTGATTTTTGCGCCGGTTGCGGCATATATCGCGGTTCCTGTGTCGGGATCGGCGATATATAGTAGTGGGCGACTCATTGCCAGAAAGGAAGATTCGATGCCGCTGTCCCCTGACCAACAGGCCGAGATCGACGCGCAACGCGCGCAATCGCATCCCACGCGTCGAGTTGTCTCGGCGGGAATGGAAGACCACCTGTACACGGCGCATCAGGTTCTGGATCATGGCTTTGTCCGCGTGATCGACTATATGGGGGACGATGCGGCCATCTGTCAGGCTGCGCGCGTTTCATACGGCACAGGCACCAAATCCGTTCAGAATGACGAGGGGTTGATCCGGTATCTGATGCGGCACTGGCATTCCACGCCATTCGAAATGTGCGAAGTCAAATTGCATGTGAAATTGCCTGTGTTCGTGGCGCGGCAGTGGATCCGGCACCGGACCGCCAATGTGAATGAATACTCGGCACGGTATTCAATTCTGGATCGGGAGTTTTATATCCCAGCCCCAGAACATGTGGCGGCACAATCCGAAGTGAACAATCAGGGCCGTGGGGCAACGTTGGAAGGCGAAGAGGCCGCTCGCGTATTGGAAACCCTCAAGGCCGACAGCACGCGGTGCTATGACAATTACGAGTCCATGATCAGCCAGGACGGGCAACAGGGGCTAGCACGTGAACTGGCCCGCATGAACCTACCCGCAAACGTTTATACGCAATGGTATTGGAAGGTGGATCTGCATAATCTGTTCCACTTCCTGCGCCTGCGGGCCGACCCGCATGCTCAGTATGAAATCCGCGTTTATGCCGAGGCGATGTGCAAGATCGTCGCTGATTGGGTGCCGTTTGCGTATAAGGCGTTCGAGGATTACCGGCTGGGTGCGGTGAACCTGTCTGCCCAGATGGTCGAAAGCCTGCAACGCATGCTGGCAGGAGAGGCGGTCACGCAAGAAAACTCGGGGATGACAGCGCGCGAGTGGCGTGAGTTCGAGGCGATCATTCGCAAATAGAGCTGACGATCTGCATAGCTTTTGTCTATACGTGTAGTCATGGATTTGTTACACTTGTTCCATGGCCCGCATTTTGCATCTTGCTCTGTTATGTCTGTTTCTTGGTCTCGCCTTGCCTGCGCAGGCCAAGTCCCCCATAGCTGAGGTTTTGTGCGAACCGACGCCCCGGTTGCACCAGAAACTGGAAAGGCAGTTCGGTGCGCGGCGCGTGGCATCGGGTGTTCGCGGGCCGGAACAGATTATGGAAGTCTGGGCAAGTCAGCACGGGGACTGGACCATGGTTGTCACCTACGCGACAGGCACATCCTGCATCGTTGCCATGGGCGAAAACTGGAATACCCACGCCGACGCCAAGCCCGCGCGAGGGTAATGGAACGAAACCGGTGGGGGATGGATAACGGCCGGAAATTGGCCGTCATCCTTAATGATCAACCGCGTGTTTAGCGGGATGTCGTTACAGTGGTTTCAAATCAGCTGCCATTTGGCGGCCGTCGCGTCCGTCCTGCAACTCGTACGAAACTTTTTGGTTGTCTGCGAGTCCGGTGAGGCCGGACCGTTCTACGGCCGAGATATGTACAAACACATCTTTGCCCCCTTCGTCAGGGGCAATAAATCCATAGCCTTTAGTGGTATTGAACCATTTCACGGTGCCGGTTGGCATGTCCCGTGTCTCCTTCTACTTACGCATTGTCCCACAAATTGGTGGGGGCTGTGGTCAGCGTCACCACGAAAAAGTTGTTTTGGCACTGGCTGAACAGTCCAATTCGTGTGTTTCGCCTTTTTCAACATTGCACGGTGAAGTAAAAAATCAAGAATAACCGCAAGAAGCGGGCAAGATTGCTTAAAATCAAAGCATGGGCAGGAGCGTCAAAGACATGCAGCTTTATGGATTGAAAAACTGTGACACCTGTCGCAAGGCATTGAAATCGCTGCCAGACGTCAAATTTTCTGATGTACGCAGCGACGGTGTGCCGGGTTCGGTGCTGTCACGGGCCTTTGCCGAGTTCGGCAATGACTTGCTTAATACCAGATCGACGACATGGCGCGGATTGGACGAAACCCAGCGTGCCAAGCCCCCTTTGGAGCTTTTGAAAGAGCACCCGACCCTGATGAAACGCCCATTGATCGAAGTCGATGGCAGGCTGTTGTTGGGTTGGACAGCTGAAACCCGTGCTCAGCTTGGCATTTCCTGAACGGGTGCTTATCTGCGTGAAAGCTACAATGAGGATTTTCAATGCGTAATGCCGCAATGTTATTGGGTGTAATCGCCGGGTTGATCGGAATGATCGTCGGGTTCTTCGGCTATGCGAAGGTGGTCGTGGTCGACCATGTCGGTGAAATTGACGGAGTTCTAAGCCAGGTCGACAATCCCGATATGGTACAAGCCATTTCGATTATCGCGCCCTTGCTTGCAATCGCGGGCGGGGCCATGGCGCCAGCGCGCGCGTTGATTGGCGGGGTCTTGTTGCTGGGGTCAGCGGCTGCGATGTACTACGCCTTTGGTTTTGGTGTTTTCACCATGTTCCCGATCACATTTGCCGGGATCGCCGGGATACTTGGACTGGCCGCGGGAAAACCGGACCAGCCCAAGGCACATTTCTAAGTTACTTAAGGCGCAGGATCCGGTCGAGCGAGATCGGCCCTGCGCCGTTGATGACGATCACCAGCATCAGGAAGGTCCACATCGTGCGCTGATCCATCAGGGACGGCGCCGCGTCGAACAGGCTGCCCAGTTTCACGCCATGGCCGGTGACGTCGACAAGTGTCTGTACCCAGATAAAACCGATCATGCCCAAAGCCGCCAGACGCGAGAATAGTCCAACCAGAAGAAGGGTCGGAAGAACAAATTCGGCAATTGTTCCCATGAAAATGACGATGCGTTGGAAGAACGTCATTTGGGAGACGTCATAAAGAACAGCCTCGGCCGCTTTTGGGAATATCTGACCAAAGGCACCTGCCGAAGGCGAAAAGATCGATCCGTCGATCTTCAGCATGGCTGAGTTCCAGTAATAAACCAGAAGAACCGCAACAAAGACCAGTCGTGCCAGCGTAGGGGTCAACCAGCCAGACGCAAGGTCCAGTTTTCCCATGGTGTTATTGTAGGTTGAGATCAAAGCAGTCATGTCTCCAGCCTTTCGATAGTCACAGAGGTTATTGCACCGCCCTGCAACAGCAGTGCCAGAGTGGTTCCAAGATCAAATTCAGGCAGTTCGGCAGTCGTTTTTTCAAATGCTTCACCGATTGTGTCGCCGCTCAGCATATGGGCGATCCAATCTGCACCACCTGCCGGAAGCAGATTGGGTGTGGGATCGAATTCGGCGCGGGTGATCAACACATCCTCGGCCCGTGCATCCGGTTTCGGAGCATTGGTTTCCATGTTGAGGCGCCAGATTGCATGAATGGGCCAGTCCGAGCGGATCAACTGCATGGCCGGTGCAAACTGCAACCGGGCCTGCATGACCTGTTCGGGCTCGACCGCTAGGACATCTGCCGGTGCAGGTTCGCTGTCGGCGGCGTGGTAGGACTTGCGCAAGGCAATCTCCAACCGGGCCACGTCCGGCAGGTATCCAAGGTGGGAAAGTTGAGGCATTCCGGCCAGAAAATCAGGAAACGCCTCGCCATAAAACATCATCAGCGGAGAGGAGGGCGGATGTTGACGCAGGAAAATCCCGGCCAGCCCATCCATGTTCTGCGCCCCTAGCAACTTGGCAATCACGGGAAACGCCTGATGCATCGCCTCGGTCAGCGACACCGCAACATTGTTGCGGTACACGCTGAACCTGCGACCGGCAGGTCGCGCGCCGCCATCCAGTAATCCACCGGGAACGGGCGCTGACGCATCCATCATGGCCGCGCGGAATTCAGATTGCGAAACGCTCATACCGGTATCCGGTCCAGAGCGGATTGCGCGCGAACGGCCTCATTCCGCAGAACGGGCCAATCCGGCACATCCGTGTCCCATTCGATCAGAACGGGTTTTGGCCCCGAACGCTCCAGCACATAATCCAGCAGAGCCCACACCGGGTCGACCACTTCTCGTCCGTGATTGTCGATTAGCAGCGGATGACCGTGATCGTCTTCATCCTCATCATGGCCGCCAAGGTGAATTTCCGACACTTTTTCAAGCGGATAAGCGTCAATATAACCTTGCGGCGAGAAATCCAGATTGGTGGCTGAGACAAAGACATTGTTTACGTCAAGCAACAGGCCGCATCCGGTGCGCTTTGCAATCTCCCTCAGGAAATCAGGTTCGGACCAGGTGCTTTCCTCGAAGGCCAGATAGCTGGACGGATTTTCCAGCAGCATCTGCCGCCCGACAGTGTGCTGGACCTGATCGATATGTTCACAAACCCGCGCTAGAGTTTCGTCTATATAGGGCAGGGGCAGCAGGTCGTTGTAGAAATGGCTGTCATGGGTGGACCAAGCCAAATGTTCGGAAAAGCTTGCGGGGTTCAGCCAGCCGACCAAGTGTTTCAGCCGGGCCAGATGATCGGGGTCCAGCGCGCCTTCACCGCCAATGGACAGGCCAACGCCATGGACCGAGATTGGGAAATGTTCGGAAAGGTGGCGCAGCTGCGCCAAGGGCCGCCCGCCGTCGCCCATATAGTTCTCGGCATGGATCTCCAGCCATGCAACGGGCTGTGCGTGTTCAAGTATCTGAGCAAAATGCTGCGGCTTGTAGCCAACGCCCGGTGCTGCGGGCAGGCGGTTTGACCGGTGGCTGTCATCCAACATGGGCCAGTTCCTTGATCACGAAAGGGAAAGGGCGGGCGATGGTGCCCGCCCCTTGAAATCGTCAGGCCAATCTTATGCCGGCAGGTCGCGTTCCAGCGCTTCCAACGAACCTTTGCGCGGCGTGCCGTTTGCTTCCGCAGGCAGTTCGATGTCGGCGCAAGTGCCTGCGTCAACCAGGGTCCATGCGTTGCCCTGATAATCAACGGTCGAGGTGCCTGCGCAGGTGGTGCCGGGGCCTGCGGCACAGTCGTTCTGACCGGCCAGCGATACACCATAGCACTTTTCTTTTGCTTGTGCGCTGGCTGTGGTTGCGGCACCCGATACGGCGGCTGCGACTGCGGTTGCGATAACCAGGGATTTAGCTGTTTTCGACATCTCGGTAATCCTCTTGATGACTGGGTATGTCTGCTTGTGACAATGACAAAGGTAGTGGCTTGGTGGGCAGAGTTGAATTCACGAGCCCGTGTCTCACAAGCGCGTCATGGGGCGGCCTGCCCCCTTGCAGCGTAATACACTGTTTTTGATGAAGAAAGGGTGAAATGTTACAATCCGACCCCATATGAGGGGTCGGATTTTTTTGGATATGGTGCTGTTTGTTACAGCAGATCTGGCGGGGTGGCGGCGCGTGCCAGCTCATTTGTTACAGCATCAAGCGGTTGTACCTGGGTCTGTTTTTCACCCAGTCGCCGCACGCTAACGGTGCGTTCGTCAACTTCGCGGTGACCGACGGCCAGAATGACAGGTACTTTGCCGACCGAATGCTCACGGACCTTGTAGTTGATCTTTTCATTGCGGATGTCAGCCTCGGCCCGCACACCCGCAGAACGCAGGGTTTCGACCACTTCGGCGACATATTCGTCCGCGTCAGATGTGATGGACGCGACGACGACTTGACGCGGGGCCAGCCAGAACGGCAATTTGCCTGCGTGTTCCTCGATCAGGATACCGATAAAGCGTTCGAAGGATCCCAGCGTGGCGCGATGCAACATGACGGGGCGGTGCTTGGCCCCGTCTGCGCCGATATAGGTGGCGTCCAGCCGTTCGGGTAGAACGAAATCGACCTGGAAGGTGCCGCATTGCCAGTCACGCCCGATGGCGTCCGTCAGCACGAATTCCAGTTTCGGCCCGTAGAATGCACCTTCGCCCGGGTTCAGTTCCGGTTCGATCCCGGCGGCACGGGTGGCGGACAAAAGCGCCGCCTCGGCCTTGTCCCAGACCTCGTCCGATCCGGCGCGGGTTTCGGGGCGGTCAGAGAACTTCACCGAAAAATCCTCGAATCCCAGATCCTTGTAGATCACGCTGAGGAAACGGATGAATTCGGCGGTCTCCGCCTCGATCTGTTCTTCGGTTGAAAAGATATGGGCGTCGTCCTGCGTGAACCCGCGCACCCGCATGATGCCATGCAATGCGCCAGAGGGTTCGTACCGGTTGCACGATCCGAACTCGGCCATACGTAGCGGCAGGTCGCGATAGGATTTCAGACCTTGCTTGAAAATCTCGACATGGCAGGGGCAGTTCATTGGTTTGAGCGCGTTGACGGCCTTTTCGCGGGCATGTTCCTCGTCGACTTCGACAATGAACATGTTTTCCTGGTACTTGTCCCAGTGGCCTGAACGTTCCCAAAGCTTGCGGTCAACGACCTGCGGCGTGTTTACCTCCACATAACCACCCCTGCGCTGCTGACGGCGCATGTAGTCCTGCAACTGGGTGTAGATGGTCCAGCCATTGGGGTGCCAGAAAATCTGACCGGGGGCTTCTTCCTGCATGTGAAACAGGTCCATCTCGCGGCCCAGTTTGCGGTGGTCGCGCTTTGCGGCCTCTTCCAGCATATGCAGGTGGTCTTTCAGCTTTTCCTTGCCGGTGAAGGCCACGCCGTAAATGCGTTGCAACATCGCGCGGTTGCTGTCGCCGCGCCAATAGGCGCCAGCGATGGACATCAGCTTGAACGCATCACCGGGAACCTGACCGGTATGTTGCAGATGCGGACCGCGGCACAAATCCTGCCAGTGGCCGTGCCAGTACATGCGCAACGGCTCATCCCCAGGAATGGCTTCGATCAGCTCAACCTTATAGGGCTCATTGTTGGCCTTGTAGAACTCGATGGCCCGCTCGCGGTCCCAAACCTCGGTGGTGACTGGGTCGCGCTTGTTGATGATCTCTTTCATCTTTTTCTCGATGAGGCCAAGATCTTCGGGCGTGAACGGTTCTTCCCGGTCGAAGTCATAATACCAGCCGTTTTCGATAACGGGGCCGATGGTGACCTTGGTCGCAGGCCAGATTTCCTGCACGGCGCGGGCCATGATGTGGGCCAGATCGTGGCGGATCAGCTCGTTGGCCTGGACGTCATCCTTCATGGTGTGGATGGCAATCTGTGCATCGGCTTCGATGGGCCATTGCAGGTCCCAGTGTTTGCCGTCAACGGTGGCTGAGATGGCCTTTTTGGCCAGCGAACTTGAAATATCGGCAGCCACCTGCGCAGGCGTAACCCCTGCGTCATAGGAACGTGCGTTGCCATCTGGGAAAGTGAGAGAGACGGATTTTGAATCCAGGGCCATGTCGGCTCTCCTCGTCGGTTTGGCGCCCACTGAACGCCCGGTTGCGGGTTATTTGCGTCTGGCTGATGTGGCAGGTGGATATGCCTGTGTCAAGTGTAGGGGCGAGGGGCCAGCCCCTCGCGCTCCCCGGAGTATTTGAAAAAAGATGAAGTGGGCGGAATTGCACTCGGGGGTGGGGCGTGCATGATGCAGTAAAAGGAAAGAAGGTTTCATGGCAGCGACGAATTTTCTGGAGACGCCGCAGGGGCGGCGACTGGCTTATCACAAGACCGAAGGGGCAGGGCCGACCATCGTTTTTCTGGGTGGGCTCATGTCGGATATGGAAGGCACCAAGGCAGTCCATCTGGAAGCTTGGGCGCAGGCGCGGAGGCGGGCCTTTTTGCGGTTTGATTATTCCGGTCACGGCGAAAGCTCTGGTGCTTTCACGGATGGCTGCATTGGGGATTGGCATGAGGACACTGTTGCTGCGGTCGATGCCTTGACCAAGGGGCCGCTGATTGTTGTCGGCTCGTCCATGGGGGGGTGGCAGGCGCTTTTGCTGGCCAAGGCCATGCCGGACCGGATAGCAGGTATGGTCACGATCGCCGCCGCGCCGGATTTCACGGAAGATGGCTATTGGGCTTCATTCACCGATAACCAGAAAGCCGCCCTGGAAACGGTCGGGCATGTCGAGTTGCCGTCCGATTACATGGAGCCTTATATCGTCACCAAACGGATGATCGAAGATGGGCGGCAGCGTCTTGTTCTGCGCGACACGTTGAACCTGCCGTTCAAGGTTCGTTTCCTGCAGGGAACAGCGGATACAGCCGTTTCGACTGAAACGGCCGTTCGGTTGCTGGACCATGCAACAGGGCCGGACATGCAGCTTCTTTTAGTCAAGGATGCCGATCACAGATTCTCGGATGATGCATGTCTTGGCTTGATCGAGGCGGCGGTTCTGGATGTGTTGGGAGACGCGTAATGCGGCGTTTGGGATGGCTTCTGGGGCGCTTGTTCCTTGCGTTGATTGCCACCGGCGGCCTTGTCTACTGGTTTGGCCCGCGCGAAGAGGTGAACCTGCACCCAAGCTTTGATCCGCGCAAGTTTGGTGAGGGCGTACAGGTTTATTTCGAAAGCACCGAAGCCGCGTTTGACGATATCGTTCCGGGTGTCGAAAAACGAGTAATCTGGCAAGATGGCCATAACGAGCGGCGCACCCCG
Source organism: Ruegeria sp. AE4 (assembly GCF_056542185.1). Taxonomy (NCBI): domain Bacteria; kingdom Pseudomonadati; phylum Pseudomonadota; class Alphaproteobacteria; order Rhodobacterales; family Roseobacteraceae; genus Ruegeria; species Ruegeria sp. AE4. The sequence goes on from NZ_JBQFZK010000001.1 coordinate 32,644, forward strand.
TATTCCGTTCTTTACATCCATGGCTTTTCAGCAAGTTCCGAGGAAATCCGGCCAGTACCAGACCTTGTAGCAGACGCGTTGGGGGCCAATCTGGTTTACACACGCCTGCAAGGTCACGGGCGAACCGGATCAGCCATGGCAGAAGGCACTGCCTCGGGCTGGATGCTGGACACTGCCGAGGGATTGGCAGCCGCACGTGCTGTTGGGGACAAGGTGATCGTGATCTCAACGTCGACCGGTGCGACGCTTGCAGCCGCCGCCGCTTTGGATGCCAGCCTCAGCAAAGATGTTGTCGGCATGGTCTTTGTCTCTCCCAATTTCGGGGTCAACACGTCTGTGGCATGGATCCCCACTTTGCCATGGGCAAGGGATTGGTTGCCGGTCCTGATGGGGGACGAACGCGATGTATCGGGGCCAGACCCGGAAAAGAACAAATATTGGTCTACCGTCTATCCGTGGGAGTCGGTCGTGCCGATGTCCGTTCTGGTCGAAAAAGTCTATGCGCTGGATTTCTCGAATGCCCTGGTGCCCGTGCTGTTCTGGTTCTCGGACAACGATCAGGTGGTGCGCCCTGACCGCACACACGAGGTCGCCAAAGCGTGGGGTGCGCCAACATCCGTCAAATTGGTGACAATGGGCCCTGAGGATGATCCGTCATCCCATGTTATTGCCGGTCGCCTGATGTCGCCAGGGCAGACCGACGCGGCTGTGGCCGGTATTCTGGACTGGCTAAAAGGGCTGGGGGTGGAATGATGGCGGCCTCGGGTCGAGGGACGATGCGTAAGCCGGGCAGTATGTGGAGCCTTGAGACGTTGGGGCGCGTTCGTCTGTCCCGGTATTTCTTCATGCGCGATTTCCTCTATTCCGAGATCGGGAACTTTCACCAGAAACAGAACATTCCAGACAACCCGGATCTGGCTATCGAGACAGGACGTGCGTTCTGCGAAACTCTGCTGGACCCGCTGGAAGAGACCTTTGGCAGGATCGCTGTGCGCTCGGGCTATCGCTCACCGTCGCTAAACAGGTTTGGCAATGAAAACAAACTGAACTGCGCCCGGAATGATCACCCGTTGGAATGCCACATCTGGGATCGTGGGGACGGGGATGCGCGGATTGCCGGGGCGTCTGTTGTAATTCCCTGGTTTGCGGATCAGTTTGCGCAGGGCCGGGATTGGCGGGATTTGGCATGGTGGATGCATGATCACCTGGATTATTCCGAAATCTGGTTTTTTCCGAAACTCTGCGCTTTCAATCTGGTGTGGCGCCCTAAACCGCAGCGGCGGATTGACAGCTACATTGCGCCACGCGGATGCCTTCTGAAACCGGGCGCTGAGCCCGAGGAAAGTGCGGCTTCACGACGGTCCCGCTATGCTGACTTTCCGGCTTTTCGGGCAATCGCCTATCCGTGACGTTCCGCTTGTTTGAATGTGATAAATTCTCAACCTGACTACAAACCCAAGGGCTCGGAATACCGAGCATATGGAGCCCCTGCGTGATCGAGCCGCTGGTACTGCTACCTGGACTGATGTGCGATGCCCGACTGTATCGCCCTCAGATTGAGGTGTTTTCGCGGACGCGACCCGTAACCGTTGCGCCAATCTCAGCAGGTGAGCGTATCGAAGAGATCGCCTCGGGTTTGCTGGACCAGCTTCCACATCGGTTTGCACTGGCCGGATTAAGCATGGGTGGTGTGGTCGCGTTAGAGCTGATCCGCCGGGCACCGGAACGTGTGTCACGCCTGTGCCTGATGGCCACTGATGCACAGGCGGACACGCCTCAAATGGCTGCCAGTCGCGAAGACCTGATCATTGGCGCGCAGGGTGGCCGGTTGGAGGAGGTCCTGCGGAAACTTGTGGGGTCCGACACGCTGGCACCGGGCCCGCAGCGCATTCCCATCCTGAACGGCTTGTTGGCAATGGCACAGGATTTGGGTGTTGAAACCTTCGTGCGTCAGATGCGTGCTCTGCAACGCCGCCCGGATCAACAAGCCGCATTGCGTCGCATCAAGGTGCCCACGTTGGTTCTGTGCGGAGCGCATGACACTCTGACACCGGTCAAACGACATTCTTTCATGGCAGAGCTCATTCCCGGAGCGGAACTGCTGGTTATTGAAAAGGCCGGTCACTTGCCGACGCTCGAAACACCCGGCATCGTCAATGAGGCGCTGCAAACCTGGTTGGACGCCCAGCACCGGTTTGATTACTGGTAAAGCGTCGCGCGTTCGGTCTTTGAAATGACAGTTGGCGTCACCACGGGTTTACCAGTTTTTTGGTCGAAAAACGGCGTGTTCTTCCACCGCCCGGACAGGCGCGATCCGGCGGCCCTGCGCAACAGCCCAAAAATGGCGGGGCCGGGATTTTCGTGCTTTTGCTTTCCGTCCGGTTGGGGAACAAACCCACGTGTCGTGACGGGTCCCAGCGTCGAAGCTCCACCCGCAACCCTGCCGACGATAACGCCAGCAAACGGGAGTTTCGCGGTTTTGGGCGTTGCCGCCAAAGGTGCGTTACAGCAACTGGCGTACCAACGCAGCATGCCCTTGGGGCTGAGTTGCATCGCCGCAAGATACTGACTTCCGGTGCTGATTTCGATCTCATCCGGTGCGATCTGAAAAATCTCGACAGGCGCAGGTGCAGGGTCGGGTTGCTTGAAATATAGTTGAGCGGCACGGCAATCGTGACAGAAACACTCAACATGTGTCCCTTGCTGAACACCGCGGGGTGAAATGCGTCCCTGCAAGTTGCCGCATTGGCAGGAAAAGGTAAGGCCATTTTGCGCTGACCCACTCATTTCGGTTAGGCAACCTTGTTGGAATTGGCCGCGCGACGGTTTGGTTTTCGCGCATTTTCGTTCATGAAATCAATCACAAGAGGACGAATGTTGTCGCGCCAGCTGCGGCCTGCGAAGATACCATAGTGACCGGCGCCGGGTTCAACGTGGCTTGCCTTTTTACTGTCGGGCAGGCCGGTGCACAAATCCAGCGCGGCAATACACTGGCCGGGTGCAGAGATGTCATCATTTGCACCTTCGACAGTCTTCACCGCAACATCAGTAATCTTACTGATGTCCACCTTGTGACCCGCGACCACGAACTCGTTTCTCGCAATCTCTCGATTCTTAAAGACCCGCTCGACCGTCGAAAGATAGAACTCGGCCGTCATGTCCATAACGGCCAGGTATTCGTCGTAGAAGCGGTTATGCGCATCCTGATCTGAGGCCTCGTCCCGCATGACGCGCTGAATCTGGTCGGAAAACGCTTTGGAGTGACGGTCTGCATTCATGGACATGAACGAGGCCAATTGCAGCAGTCCCGGATAGACCATGCGCCCTACGCCCTTGTACTTGAAGCCAACGCGCTGAATCATTGTTTCTTCCAACTGGCCCATGGTGACGCGACGGCCGAAGTCCGTCACATCGGTCGGCGTGGCGTCCGGATCGACGGGGCCACCAATCAGCGTCAGGGTGCTTGGCTGCGCTTTGGGTTCAATCTCGGCCAGGTATGCCGTTGCGGCCAATGTCAGAGGCGCAGGTTGGCAAACGGCAACAACATGGGTGTCTGGCCCAAGCTTTTTCATAAAATCTACAAGATAGAGCGTGTAGTCTTCGACATCGAATTTACCTGCGGATACAGGGATATCGCGCGCATTATGCCAATCTGTGATGTAGACTTCGCAATTGACCAGAAGGCTTTTCACCGTCGAGCGCAGCAACGTTGCATAGTGCCCGGACATCGGGGCAACCAACAGCACTTTGCGGGGTTGTTCTTTCCGGCCATTGACGCGGAAATGTACCAGATCACCAAAAGGGCGTTCCAGAACAGTCGTGATTTCAACCAGGTGGTCCTTGCCATCTTCGCAGGTGAATGTGCGAATACCCCAATCGGGCTTTGCCACCATCCGCTGGAACGTACGCTCGGTCACTTCACCCCAGGCGGCCATCCAGTTGAATGCGGGGTTCGGCACCATGGAAAACATCGGATAAGACGCCATCGCGCTGGCGGTTGCACCAAGCCACTGGTTGGTGTTTCGCGCAGTTTCCATCAGGTCGTAGGTCATCATGTAGCGCATAAATGGGGCCTCCTGAGTGTCAGCCTGATAGTTCGGACCATTCGTCGCTTTGCCCCCCAGCACCCACGACGTTATTCTGCATAGCAGCGAGGTTAGGGGGGAATTGTTAAAATGACAACTAGTGAAGACCACATGCCAGACGTATCCGAAGAACACATTGAACGCCTTAAAGAAAATATGGATAAGGTCGAGAAGTTATCGAAGCGCCTGATTGAGGTCATGGCTGTAAAACGGCCCCACACGCCCGCGCTGGACGGCCCGAATCAAGAGCTTTTCGCACGAGCAGCAAGTGCCTATTGGGCCGAGGCTTGGCAAAATCCCGCCAAGTTGCTGGAACAGCAGATAGAATTTTGGGGCAAGTCAGTGTTGAACTTTGCCGAGGCGCAGAAAGCACTGACTGCGTCTGACGCGGAAAGCGAGGCACCCAAGCCGGAAGACAAGCGATTTTCGAACCCCCTTTGGGAGACCAATCCCTATTTCCGTCTGATCCGCCAGCAATACCAGACCAATGCGCAAGCAATCGCGCAGGCTGTTGCGTCCGTGGATGATCTGGATGCCAAAGACAAAAGGCGGCTGCAATATTTCTCGCAACAAATCGTCGACATGATGGCGCCGACAAATTTTCTGGCGACCAATCCGGATGCCTTGCAAAAAGCGGTCGAAACCGAGGGCCAGTCACTGATCAAGGGGTTGGAAAACCTTGTGTCAGATCTTGAGGCCAATAATGGAGAATTGGTCGTCAAACTGGCAGATGAAAGTGCCTTTGAGGTCGGCGGTAACCTGGCGACGACGCCGGGGGAGGTGGTTTATCGCAACCGGATGATGGAACTGATCCAGTACAAGCCAGCGACTGAAACGGTCTACGAGACCCCGATTGTTCTGTTTCCGCCCTGGATCAACAAGTTCTATATTCTGGACCTGAAAGCCCAGAACAGCATGATCAAATGGATCACCGAACAGGGGTATACCCTGTTTGTTGTAAGCTGGGTCAATCCGGACGAAAGCTATGCCGAAACAGGCATGGAAGACTACATTCAGGACGGTTTCCTGACTGCAATCGAGACGGCCAAGAAGATTTGCAAGGTCAAACAGGTCAACGCTGTGGGGTATTGCATCGCGGGCACCACCCTGAGCCTGACGCTGTCTCTGCTGAAACAGCGAGGAGACAAGTCGGTCAAATCGGCGACCCTGTTCACCGCATTGACGGATTTTTCCGATCAGGGAGAGTTCACGCCCTTCCTTCAAAACGATTTTATCGACGGAATCGAAGAAGAAGTGAAAAAGGAAGGTGTTCTGCGGTCGTGGATCATGGCGCGCACTATGTCATTCCTGAGATCACGTGACCTGATTTATGGCCCGGCCATTCGCAGCTATATGATGGGTGAAGTGCCCCCAGCCTTTGATCTGCTGTACTGGAACGGTGATGGAGCCAACCTGCCTGCGAAAATGGCGGTTGAGTACTTGCGTGGACTATGCCAGCGCAACGAATTTGCCACCGATGGCTTTGAGTTGCTGGGGCATAAGCTAAAGCTTGGTGACGTTGATGTGCCCCTGATGGCCATCACATGCGAAACCGATCACATCGCGGCATGGAAAGACTGCTATCGCGGTGTGCAAAAGATGGGCTCGCGATCAAAAACTTTCGTGGTTTCCGAGTCGGGTCATATTGCGGGTATTGTGAACCCGCCCAGCAAGAAAAAGTACGGGCATTACACTAACCCGGATTTGAAACCAGACGCCGCCACCTGGTTGAAGGAAGCCGACTTTCATGAAGGGTCATGGTGGCCCATGTGGGATGCCTGGCTGAAAAAGCGGTCGGGCAAGCAGGTACCGGCCCGCAAACCCGGCGATTCGAAGCACCCGAGCCTGGCTGCTGCACCCGGAACGTATGTAGTGGCAAAACCAAACACCTGATTTCATTCTGAAACTTAAATTTTTCTGCAATGCAGCAAAAAAATACTTGCAATGCTGCGTTGCAGCAATCATATTGTCCTCAAGCTAATGAAACCCGGGGTGGGCCCGGACTGGCTAAAAGGATTATGACAATGGCTAAGACCCAAGACTTTACCGCGATCATGAAAGACATGATGGGTGCATTCCCTGTGGACACAACCGCAATGGAAGGCGCATTCAAATCGACCGCTTCGCTGAATGAAAAGCTGTCGGGCGTTGCTCTGGAAGCAGCTGAGAAATCGGCAGAGATCTCGAGCAAATGGACCAAAGACACGCTGGCCAAACTGACCGAGATGTCGAAAGCCAAGGCAGAGCCTGCCGACTACGCAAAAGCAGCAACCGATTTCGCAAGCGCGTCTGCTGAAGTTGCAGCCGAGAACATGGCCGCTTTCGCAGAAATCGCAAAAAAAGTTCAGACCGAAACCGTCGAACTGCTGATGGCTGCTGGTAAAGAAGCTGCGGAAGAAGCATCCGCTGCTGTTAAAAAAGCAACCAACGACGTGACCACAGCCGCTAAAAAAGCTGCTGCTGCGAAGTAAGAAAAGTCAGCGAAACGCACCCGACCCTCCCTATAGGTGCAATCGCGTTGGGCAGGTCCATTGACCTGCCCTTTCTTTTTGTGCTGCACTCGCATAACCTGTGCTGCAACGCATCATCCTTGGGGAGGGAACCCGGTGTCGGACCAAGATAAACCGCTGCTGATCAAGCGCTATGCCAGCCGTCGGCTGTATAACACCGAGACCAGCGATTACGTGACGCTCGAAGATATCGCGGGATTCATCCGTGACGGGCGCGAAGTACAGATCATCGACCTGAAATCCGGCGACGACCTGACACGGCAGTATCTGCTGCAAATCATTGCTGAACATGAAAGCCGCGGCGAGAATGTGTTGCCGGTCAATGTTCTGAATGATCTGGTGCGCAGCTACATGCTGCCGGGCGGGGGCATGATGCCGCAATTCCTGCAAAGCTCGTTCGATATGCTGCGCGAAAGCCAAAGCAAGATGATGGAAAACATGAATGCCATGAACCCGATGTCTCAGATGCCGGGTTTTGACGCGTTGCAAGCGCAGCAGCAGGCATTTTTGAAGGCTATGACAGGTGGGTTGTCTGGCAGATGGTCCTCGCCAGAGAAGGAAAGCGAAAAGTCAAAGCCGAAAGAGGATCTTGACGATATCAAGAAGCAGTTAGCTGAACTACAACAGAAGCTTTCAAAGCTGAATTGAATTGAGCCCGAGTATAAGGCCCACCAATTAAGTGGGCCAGTTTTAGTCTCAGGTGCCGTAGACCGGCATTGGGCCGGTCACTTCGCCGACGGCAGCCAGCAGAATATCCGCGATCACGTCCAGCTCTGCGCGTGTCAGGCGTACGGGCAGTCGGACGTCACACGCTTTCATCAGCATGTCACGTGTTTGCGGAAGCTCGAACGTTTCCGGCAGAAATTGCCAGTTCCAGAAGGCGCGTGCATTGTCCTGGCTCAGGCCAAAGACCTGAACTTTGACGCCGCGCGCCTCGGCTGCGGCGGCAAATGCGCGAATCTCGTGTTCCTGCAACCCAACCAGATTGAACTGAATCGAATCTGGTGCGCGCTGCTCGGGGGGCAGTGGCGCTGGTACGTCGATATGCGGTGAGGTATTCAAGCGTCCGGCAACATAGTCGTGGTTCGCCAGACCGTCGCGAACACGACGGGCCAGTTCTGGGATCTGCGGGCGGATCACAGCGGCGCTCAGGTTGTTCAAACGCAGGTTATAAAGCGGCAGCTTGTTCTGCCAGCGGACGAAGGCCTCTTCCAACTCGGGCGAGTTGTCGCCGTGCGGTCCTTTGTGTTTCTTCCAGTTATGTTCGTACGCGCCCGACATGATGACGGCACGGGCCACCAGATCAGCATCGTTTGAGATTAGAATACCGCCTTCGCCCGCATTGATCATCTTGTAGGATTGAAACGAGAAACAGCCGACCTTGCCGATGGTGCCGATATTTTTGCCATGCCAGGTCGTGCCCAGCGAATGCGCGGCGTCTTCGATCACAGGGATGTCACGCGCGTCACACAGCGCCATGATCGCGTCCATATCAGAAGTGTGGCCGCGCATGTGACTGATGATCACCGCCTGAACACTATCCAACTTGGCTTCGAAATCGGCCATGTCGATGCGATAATTCTCGCCTACTTCGCACAGAACCGGAATGCAGTCCGCGTGGATGACTGACGAAGGAACCGCCGCAAAAGTGAAGCCGGGGATCAGGACGCGCGCATCGCGCGGCAGACCCAGTGCCTTGAGCGACAGGAACAGCGCAGCAGAGCAGGATGAAACAGCGAGAGCGTATTTTGTGCCCAGCAGTTCGGCAAACTCGGCCTCCAGCAAAGCCACCGGGGCATCTTGCGGGGCGGTATAGCGAAACAAGTCGCCCGACTGCATCAGGGCGTCGATGGCTTCTTTTGCTGCTTCTGGGATGGGTTCGGCGTCATGAACGTTTGGTGGAAGCGTCATATTTGGATTTCCCGAATTCTATCTTTGGTAAAGATAAAGCTATTCAGGTGGCAATCCAAGCCCTCAATCGCCGTGCCAGCGGAAATTTACCAATTTGTTACAAGTAACGTGGATCAGATCCCAAGCCGGTCTCGCATGGCGAACCATGTCATTGCCAGCACCAGCAGCGGGTTGCGCAAGGCGGAGCCGCCGGGGAAAGGCAGGGTTGGCACGCGGGCCATTGTATCGAACCCTTCTGCCTGCCCCTGAATGGCCAGTGCCATCAGTTGCCCGGCGTGGGTCGCGGTGCCTACACCATGGCCGGAATAGCCGGAAGCAGACAGAATATTGGGTGCGATACGCACCAGATAAGGCATCCGCCGCATGGTAATGGCCAGAGTTCCACCCCATGCGTAGTCGATTTTGACATCGCGCAGATGTGGGAAAATCTCGGTCATCGGCTTGCGGACCTTCGCCGCGACATCCGCAGGAAAACGATAGCCATAACTTTCGCCGCCACCGAACAGAAGCCGGCCATCGGCGCTGAGGCGGAAATAGTTCACCACGAACTTGGTATCCGCGACCGCGACATCCTGAGTCAGGACCCGCGCAGCCTCGCTGCCAAGGGGTTCAGTCGCTGCGATGAAGTTGTTGATGGGCATGACACGGGCCGCGACGGTCCGGTTGAGATTGCCAAGATAGCCATTGCAGGCCAGCACAACATGGTCGGCCCTCACGTTCCCCTTGGCGGTCCGGATCAGCGCAGGCCGGGTTTCGTCAATTTCGATGACTTCGGTGCCCTCAAAAATGCGAACACCCGCTTTGGCCGCAGCCTGCGCCAACCCCAGCGCAAAGTTCAATGGGTGCAGATGAGCGGCCCCCATGTCCAGATACCCGCCCTTGTAAGCGGGTGAGGGGCACAGTTTGTGGCCTTCTTCTTCATCCAGTAGCTTGATCTGGTCATAGTGATACCGGTCGGACAGATGGTCTGCATGGTTATGCAGCTCTTTTCGTTCCGAAGCTGACAGACCCAGAACCGCGACACCGGGTTGCAAGTCGCACGCGATCTGATGCTTGGCGATCAGTGATTTGACTAGATCCTTGGCGTCTTCGGCCAGGTCCCACAGCTTTGCGGCATCCGCGTCTCCGACAAGACGCTCAAGGTCTTCCTGATCCATCCGCTGCGCGCTGCCCAGTTGGCCACCATTGCGCCCCGAGGCACCAAATCCGACACGGTGGGCTTCAAGCAGAACGACATCTAACCCCGCCTCGGCCAGATGCAATGCTGCGGACAGGCCTGTGTAGCCGCCGCCCACAACGCAGACATCCGCCGAAATATCTTCGGCCAAAACAGGAAAGCGTTCCGTTGGGTTTGCCGTCGCGGCATACCAGCTGGCAGGATATTCGCCCTTGCGGTCATTGGAATAGAGCAGGTTCACGAAAAGTCTCAGACGTTGATCAGCAGATGTTCCCGTTCCCACGGAGAGATGACCTGCAGAAATTCTTCATACTCGGCCCGTTTTACGATGCCATAGACACGGGCAAACTCAGGGCCAAGGATTTCGTGCAGGGCGGTGGCTTCGTCAAACAGATCCAGCGCATCGCCCATGACCTGGGGGATATCCCCTTCGCCTTCATAGGCGTCACCATAGAATTGACGACGCGGACGCTCCTGTTCGACCAGACCCAGATAGCCGCACGCCAGCGACAGGGCGATGCCCAGATACGGGTTGCAGTCCATACCGGCGATGCGGTTTTCGACACGGCGCGATTCAGGTCCGGACAGAGGAACGCGAATGCCTGTAGTGCGGTTGTCGCGAGCCCATTCCAGATTAATCGGCGCCGCGTGGTCTTTCACGTAACGACGATACGAGTTCACATAAGGTGCCATCACGGCCAGACCGGCGGGCAGATGGTTCTGCAACCCGGCAATGAAGTGATAGAACGCGTCCGTTTCGCCGCCCTGCGGGCCCGAAAAGATGTTCTGGCCGGTCTCCATGTCGATAATTGAATGATGGATATGCATGGCCGAGCCCGGCTCTTCCTCGATCGGTTTGGCCATGAAGGTTGCAAAACAATTATGCCGCAATGCCGCTTCGCGGATCAGGCGTTTGAAGTAGAAAACCTCATCAGCAAGTTTGACCGGGTTGCCGTGGCGCAGGTTGATCTCCAACTGGCCCGCACCGCCTTCCTGGGTGATGCCATCGATTTCGAACCCCTGATGTTCGGCAAAGTCATAGATATCGTCGATGACCGGGCCGAACTCGTCCACCGCAGTCATCGAATACGCCTGCCGCGCCGCAGCGGGGCGGCCAGAACGCCCCATCATCGGCTTGATTTCCTGTGCGGGATCGACGTTGGGGGCGACCAGAAAGAACTCCATCTCTGGCGCAACAACCGGTTTCCAGCCTCGGTTGTGATACAGCTGGACCACGCGTTTTAACACGTTGCGTGGGCTATAAGGGATCGGATCACCATCCCGGTCATAGGCGTCGTGGATCACCTGCAGCGTCCAGTCCCCGGTCCAGGGCGCGGCTGAAGCCGTCGAATAGTCGGGCTTCAGGATCATGTCCTTTTCGATGAACCCGTCGTCACCCGCGGCTTCACCCCAGTCCCCCGTGATGGTCTGGAAGAAGATGCTGTCGGGCAGGTGAAAATAGGATTGCTTGGCGAATTTCGTGGCAGGCACGGCCTTGCCACGCGCAATTCCGGGAAGGTCCGAGATGATACATTCAACCTCGTCCAGCCGCTGTCCGTGGAAATAGGCTTTGGCGGCTTCCGGCAGTTTATCAGTCCAATCAGCCATCAGGCTCTCTCTTTCTTTAAAAACTCGGCCATATGGCGCGCGATTGTGGCGTTGTCATCCGGAGCGGTTTCGCGATTTGCGGCCTCGCGCATCAGGTCTTCGGGGACGACGCCTTTTCCCCGTGTGCGCATCAGGCCCGCGACAAACCCATTGGTGAACTCAGGGTGGGCCTGAACCGTCCAGATCGTGTCTCCATAAGCCAGCATAGCGTTTTCGCAAAATGCGTTCTGACCCAGAACGCGCGCCCCTTCGGGTAGCTCGACAACCTGATCCTGATGCCAGGCATTCAGCCAGACAGTGTTGCCGTCAAACTCGTATTCAGTGCGTCCGACAGCCCAACCGCCCTTGAATTTCTCGACCTTGCCGCCCAGTGCCTGCGCGATAATCTGATGCCCAAAGCATACGCCGATCAGTGGCTTTCCGCTTTGCTGTATCTCTCTGACCAAGTCTTCCAGTGGGGCGATCCATGGCAAGTCGTCGTACGCGCCGTGGCGCGAACCGGTAATGACCCAGCCATCTGCGTCATCCGCGCTGCTTGGGAATATGCCGTCGACCACGGCGAAGGTCTGGAACTCGAATCCGTTGCCACCGAGAAGTGCAGGAAACAGCTCATCATAGTCGCCGAATTCGCCATGCAAGGCATCTGGTGTGTGGCCGGTTTGTAATATGCCGATTTTCATGTGTCACCAAATTTGATCAAATTCACTCTAGCTGAGTCCGAATGAGGCGGCAAGGGGGGTCAAACCGCCTCGAGATAGCTCAGCCAGTGATCTTCAGGAGTGATACGCTCAAATCGTTCAACTTCCTGTCGCTTGGTCATGGTCAGGTACTGGATCAGGTCAGCCGAGAAAAGTCGGGCGACCAGGGGGTCGGTTTCAAACTTGTCAATTGCAGTTGCCCAGTCCGGCATCAGTTGGGGCAGGTCTTCAATATCGTAAGCATTGCCTGTGATCGGGGCAGGGGGGTGCAGGCCGTCTTCGATCCCGACAAGGGCTGCGCCCAATACCGCCGTCAGCATCAGGTAAGGGTTGATGTCACCACCCGCGACGCGGTGTTCGATGCGCCGCGCTGCTGGTGCTCCGCCCGGGATGCGAATTGCGGCTGTTCTGTTCTCATAGGCCCAGCAGGCCCCGGTCGGCGCATGCGCACCCGGTACAAGCCGGGTGTATGAATTGCCATGCGGAGCAAAAATCAACGTGCTGCCTGGCATGGCCGCCACACAACCCGCGACAGCGGAATGCAGAATGCTGGTCCCTTCAGGCCCGCCATTGTCGAACACATTGCGACCGCGTTGGTCCAGCACTGAGAAGTGCACATGCATCCCATTGCCCGCATCATCGGCATAGGGTTTTGACATGAATGTTGCGGCAAACCCGTGTTTGCGCGCCAGGCCGCGCGTCAACGCCTTGAAAAGCCACGTATCGTCGGCGCAGCGCATGGCATCCTGATGATTCAGGTTGATTTCGAACTGGCCAACGCCACTTTCCGAGATGGCGGTTTGCGCGGGGATGTCCATGGCGGCGCAGCCATCGTAGAGGTCTGTAAAGAAATCCTCGAACGCATCCATTTCAGCGACCGACAGAACGGATTCGTGCAGCAGGCGGCGCCCGGTGATCGGGTTCAACGGAGGTTGCGGTTGCGCGCCCGAGGCATCGATGAGTGTGAATTCCAGTTCGGTCGCCGCGACGACCGACCAACCGCGTTTGGCATATCGGTCAAGAATGGCAGACAGAGCGTGACGCGGATCACCCGCAAACGGAGTGCCTGCATCGTCATACAAGCTCATCGGAACCAGCGCCGTTTCTTTCGGAAGCCAGGGGACAGGCACCGGGCCCCGGTCGGTTGGTCGCAGCACGCCATCGGCATCGCCGGTTTCAAACACCAGCGGACTGCCGTGGATGTCCGCGCCCCAGAGATCGACATTGAGCGCCGAGAACGGCATTCGCACTGCACCTTTCTCCAGCTTGCTCGCATATTCAGGGGGCACGCGCTTGCCCCGCATCTGACCGTTCAGGTCACAGGCAGTCACACGAAAACTGTGCAGGGCGCTCAGGTCCATTTGGGGCTCCGTCAATTCTGTTTCCCCGTGATGTACTTCAATGGATCGGATTTGTCACCAAATTTGATCAAATTTTGATTTTTGGGTCAGATGTGGCTGCTCGACATAGTTTTTGGTTGAGTGCAAAAGTGGTCCTGCCGACAAAGCTCGCGTCTCGCATTTCCAGCAGTGAAAACATCATGGGAGTATCTGTTAATCCATTGAACATATTCCACAATGGCGTTGTCTGCGGCAAGTCAGAGAGTGGTTAGATTTTCTCAGTGTTGAAAGCGCGGCGATCGGATTTGATGCGACGCCTGAACCCGCAAAGCAGCTTCTTTTGGCGACTCCTCAAAAATTGGCTTATTTCGACGATTTTTCTATGATAGCTGCGGGTTTCGTACTCTTGAGGATGGTTGAGTTGACTGCACGTGGAAGAGATAACATTCAACACCATGCCACGCTGAGCATTGCCCCCATGATGGATTGGACCGACCGCCACTGTCGGTATTTTCATCGGCTGCTTAGCTCGGAAACCCTGCTGTATACCGAGATGGTAACCGCACCAGCGCTTGTTCGGGGAGGGGCGCTGCATCTGTTGGACCATTCACCGCAGGAACATCCCGTGGCTTTGCAGTTGGGTGGGTCCGATCCAGAGGAGCTGGCGCAAGCGGCGCGTTTGGGTGCTGATGCAGGGTATGATGAGATCAATCTGAACTGTGGGTGCCCGTCGGACAGGGTGCAGTCTGGTACTTTCGGGGCGGTTCTGATGAAAGATCCGGCGCGGGTTGCAGAATGCGTCGCAGCAATGCGCGACGCGGTCAATGTGGATGTCACGGTCAAATGCCGCATCGGTGTGGATAATCAAGAGCCCGAAGAAGCTCTGCCTGCGTTTCTTGAGCAGATCAGTGCGGCAGGTTGTCAAAGAGTAACGATCCATGCGCGCAAGGCGTGGTTGCAGGGGTTGAGCCCCAAGGAAAACCGCGATGTTCCACCGCTTGATTATGACCTTGTGCATCGGATGAAAGCCGCGTTTGCGGATCTGCATATATCGATCAATGGTGGTATCGCCAGCTTGGATGAAGCAGCAGCACATCTGGACGCGGGTCTTGACGGTGTCATGATCGGTCGGGCGGCCTATCATCAACCCGGTGATATCCTGGCAGATGCTGACCGGCGCATATTTGGCGTTGGAACCGTTCGCGATCCGATGACGGTTGTTCAAGAAATGGTGCCCTATGTTGAGGGGCACCTTGCCAATGGCGGGCGTTTGCACCAGATCACGCGGCATATGCTGGGTCTCTTTGCGGGGCGTCCCGGTGCGCGGGCGTGGCGGCGCGCCTTGTCCGAAGGGGCCGTGCATGAAGGGGCCGGGCCAGAAGTCATGCTACAGGCCCTGAACCACATAGCGCCGATGGTCGAGGTTTAGACGGCAAAAGGGGGGACGATGCCCGAGACAATTTTGCTGGCCCAGATGATGGGCCTTTTGCTTGTGATCGGCGCGCTGGCCGGTGTGCTTGCCGGGCTGTTGGGAGTGGGCGGCGGTATCGTTTTAGTCCCCGCGTTCTTCTATGCGTTTCAAACGCTTGGCTATGGTGGTCCGCAATTGATGCAGCTTTGTTTGGCGACGTCGCTGGCCACGATCATTGTAACGTCGATGCGGTCAGTTCTTGCCCACAACAAGAAGGGTGCGGTGGACTGGGATATCCTGCGCGGTTGGGGGCCGGGTATTGTCGTCGGCGCAATTGTCGGAGTGCTGGTCGCATCGGCGCTGCGGACCGAGGCTTTGCAGGCACTGTTCGGAATTCTGGGCATGGTGATCGGTGCCTATCTTGGGTTGGGTCGCGCAGAATGGCGGTTGGGCGACTCAATGCCCGGTGGTATCAAACGGGCCGTCCTGTCCCCTCTGGTCGGGTTTCTTTCCGTGCTGATGGGCATCGGCGGCGGCAGTTTCGGTGTGCCGCTGATGAGCCTCTATAACACCCCTATCCACCGCGCGGTCGCGACCGCGGCCGGGTTTGGGGTGATCATCGCCGTGCCCTCGGTCATTGGGTTCTTGTTTGTGGATATCGCGCCCGAGCATCGCCCCCCGTTGACCATTGGCGCGGTTAATCTTGTGGCCTTCGGGATCGTTGTCGCAATGACAATGATCACCGCGCCATGGGGGGTA
The DNA here is from genome assembly GCF_056542185.1 of Ruegeria sp. AE4. Lineage (NCBI taxonomy): Bacteria > Pseudomonadati > Pseudomonadota > Alphaproteobacteria > Rhodobacterales > Roseobacteraceae > Ruegeria > Ruegeria sp. AE4. The sequence goes on from NZ_JBQFZK010000001.1 coordinate 48,143, forward strand.
AAGCTGGCCCATGCAATGGACCCAAAACCGTTGAAACGTGTCTTCGCCGTGTTCCTGACGCTGGTCGCGCTGAACATGCTGCGCAAGGCCGTGGGCTTATGAGCGATTTTTCGGCCCGGGGCTGGGTGAAATTCCCGTATGATCCGGTGCTGGCCGAATGGGTGAACCACGCTTTGCCTGCCGCACGGGCGTCTACAAAGGATCCGGTCCACGCGGAATGGTTGGATTGCGAAGGGACGTGGTTCATCGGTGTCGACGCACTGCCCAATGACACGAAGGGCAGGGTCGGGCAGTCCGGGCCGTTGATCGGCAAGGCCATGGCATTCATCGACAAACACTTTGGAGATTTACCGCTGCACAAGGGGCAGATTTCTGTTGTATATCCGGGTTATCCGCGCCCGCGCCGGGGCGAGAATGAAGCGGCCACCCGCTACCGTCGAAACAGGGATGCGGCCCATGTGGACGGTTTGCGCCCAACAGGGCCGGATCGCCGCCGCCGGGTTGACGAACCTCATGCCTGGATTCTGGGCATTCCACTGATCGAGGCCAGCGCAGACGCGTCTCCGATGGTGGTGTGGGACGGCAGTCATGACATTCTACGGGCCGCGTTCAGGCAGGCGCTTGAAGGGATGCCGCCTGAGGTCCTGCACGACGTTGACATAACGGATATCTACCAATCCGCCCGTCGCGAGGTGTTTGCGACCTGCCCAAGGATCGAGGTGCCTGCAAAGCCGGGAGAGGCCTATCTGCTGCACCGCCATTGCCTGCACGGGGTTGCTCCCTGGGCCGCAGGGGCGACGGCGGGGCAGGATGGTCGAATGATCGCCTATTTCCGCCCCGAATGCTCCGGTGGAGTAGCCGAATGGATCGAATCCGCCTAACGTCCTGTCATTAATTGGCTTTGGAGGTTTTGACCGATGATGACGGTTCATACGAATTCTGACGGTGCACTCATAGAAGTCGAGTTGTCGGGGCAAGTGACCAGCGCCGATTACGCCAATACTCTGGTTCCCGCGATCGAGGCTGCGCTGACCGAACATGACACGGTTCGGCTGCTGGCGATAATACAACCTGAATTCCAGGGGTACGATCTGGGCGCGGCCTGGTCTGACACCAAGCTGGGGTTAAGCCATTGGCGCGGGTTCGACCGGATCGCTGTTGTGGCGGATCAGGGCTGGGTGCAGACAAGCGTTCGTCTGGCGGCCCCCATTCTGCCCTGTCCGGTTCAGGTGTTCGATCTGACCGAGCTTGAGGCGGCCCGACGCTGGATGCGTGAGTCCCTGGGATCGATCCACGTGACTGACCTGAGCGGCCCATGTGTTCAGATCAGCCTATTGGGCAAGCTGGACCCTGAATGGTACAAACAGGCAGAACGTGATCTGGATGCATTGTTACAGGACCGGCCAGGCTTTCGCCTGCTGATAGACCTCAGGGAATTTGATGGCTGGCAAGGGCTGTCAGCGCTTGCGGCGCATTTCCGGTTGGCCAGCCGACATATCGGACAACTGGACCGAGCTGCCATCGTTGGGGACAAAAGCTGGCAGCGCATGGCGCAGAAGGTCGCCAGCCATGTGTTAGGAACCCGGACTCAGTTTTTCCCGTCTGAAGAATACGACAACGCCAGGGCTTGGCTTGCCGCCGGATAAAACCCTCGACTGTGAAACGCCTGAGCAGGCAATACCCAATCGGTCAAGGTTCGTGATGCAGCCTCAAATCCGGTCGTGCGATGTCAGGCATGATTCGACTGCTGACGGCGGGTTTCCCGCAGCTTCGGCCCCAGCTTTCCCAGTCTCGGCAAAGTCGGGTCGAAAAGTGACGTTAGGAAATTATGTGCTTTTGAGAGTTTTTCTTGATTGAAGCGTCAAAAACGATCAAAGGCCGCGTGTTTTCCCCCTACTTGTGACGGGAAATACCTTTAGCCACACCCTGTCGCTGCGGGTTACCACTCACGTTGAACCTCAATGTTCAAGAGCTAGACCCCCTCGGAGCTCGAACTCGACCCGCAGTGGCACGGTTACTGGAAACGGGACGTCCGCAATGCCACTAAAGACTTTGATCGGAAGACTCACTAATACCAAAAAGACCAAACGTGCGGCTGACGTGCTGCAATCGGAATGCGTGGGCAATGATGATCGGCGGTCCAAAACCAGCCAATCCGAGATTGCGTTTCTGTTTCAGAAAGAATTACGGGGCACCGCGCCGAACGCGCCTATCCCGAAAAGCGCTGCACAGCCGGCAGAAATGTCGTCAAAACGTCTAGGCTGATCGGTCAGGAGCCATTCATGCGAGCGGCACGCCCGCCGCGCCGCTTGCTGAGCCGCGGTTTACGAGACGGCAGGTCGTTCATGATTTCAGCGCGTTCGCTGCTGTCCATCCTGGACCAGCGAGAGATCTCGTCAATCGTGCGGTAACATCCGGTGCAGATACGCTCGGCTGGATGGACAACACAAATCTGGACACAAGGGCTTTCGACCTCATTGCGCTTCCAAACCATGTTCGTCATCGATCGGTCTCCGACCTGTTACAAAAAGCGCAGCCTGTCCAGCGCTCCCTGCAAGATATAACCTGCTGCAACGTGATCAATAACCTGTCCGCGACGTTTTCGTGACGTATCCGCCTCAAGCAGTGCTTTTTCTGCCGCAACCGTACTCAGCCGTTCATCCCAGAATCCGATAGGTAATTCCGTCAGACGGGACAGGTTTCGCGCAAATGCCCGCGTAGATTGGCAGCGCGGCCCCTCTGTGCCGTCCATGTTTTTGGGAAGACCCAACAGAATGCCGCCAATCTCGCGATCCGTTGCAATTTCAATCAACCGGGCGGAATCGAGTGTGAATTTCTTGCGCCTTACAGTCTCCAACGGGCTGGCCACGCCCCGCATCCGGTCGGAGACTGCGACACCGATGGTCTTTTCGCCCAGATCCAGCCCAATCAGCGCTTGCATCGGGGGCAGCGCCTTGGCGAAGTCTTCGAACACGTCGTGGATCATTTCGCGATCCCGGCTTGCAGGGCTGCGGCACCAATGATCTGCAACGCCTCGGTGTTTCCGGCAAACACCTCCAGCGCCTCATTGTGGATATCCATGGCCCGTTGGCCCTGACCCAGAACACCCAGTGCGGCGATCAAACGAGCCCATTCCTCGGGCGCGCCGCCTTCTGTCGCCAGGCGGTCGGACAACTGATCCACCATTCCCTGAATCATCTGCTGCCGTTCCTCGGGGCTCATTTCCGCTGCTGCGGCCATATCTTCGCGACTTGGGCCGGACGGTGCGCTCAGGTCCGGTGCATTGAAAACCCCTGCCCGAAAGGCCAACTCATCTATCTGATCCCGGATCGCGCCTGCCCATGGTGCGCCTGTTGGGGCTTCCCTCAGCGTTTCAACCCAAATGCGGTAGGCAAGGTCTGGTCGTCCGGTCTGAACCAGCATTTGCCCCCAATAATACCGGGCCGGACCGTGATGAGGATCGCGTTTCAAAGTTTCGGCAAGAGCCTGTTCAGCCTCGGGCGACACATATCCACCCGCAGCCAGGATCATCATCTCGGCAAAATCCGCGTAATGCTCGGCTGTGGCTGCGTCGCCTGACAGTTCGATCACCCTTTGTTGCGCGGTATATCCATCCTTGAAGTTTCCCGAATTGGTCTCATGCTGCGCCAAAAGCATCTGCCCCTGCAAATCATCCGGACGGGCCGCAACGGTTTCTCGCAACTGCTTGAGAAGAGACACGTAATTTTCGTCAAGCTGGGCCGCTTGAGGTGGGGTCGCCAGTTCTTCTGCGGCGTTCTGGGACGGGCGATTGGCACGGACCTCCTCAGCCAGTTCGAGTCGCGCGGTCAGGGGCATGTCGGGCAACCCGACGGCGCCAATACGATGATACATCGCCATCGCGCCCCCGATGATGATCAGCATGACAACCGGGATTGTCACAATCGAGACGGTCCGTGATGGCCCGGCACCCGAGCCACCCTTTTTCATCTGTTCGTCAGCGGCAAGAATTCGTCGGGAGATTTCGGTGCGGACCCGTTCCGCATCTGCCTCACCAATCACCCCGCGCGCCAAATCCCGGTCCACACCGGTCAGCTGTTCGCGATACACCCGCAGATCGTACGCCGCCGCAGGTTCATCCCCGCGGCGTTTGCGCAGCAATGTGAAGCTCAGAAATGCCGCAATCAGAAGCGCGACAAGAAAAATCAGAACCCAGAACGTCATGGCCCCTCCGAAGATACTGCCCTGACTTAGACCTGTGGGGCGTCCGACAAAAGGGACAAATGGCCGCGAATGAACGACATGTCGCAATAGTGCGATATTGCGGCGTTGCGCGGCGCGGTTAAACTGTCGCCGCGCGGCATATCTGCGCGCAATCACCGAACCGGATGGATTCGCTTATGAAACACTACTCAGCCTTTGCTGTCGCGCGGGAGGCCCTGCGCTATCACACCGGATGGGAACGCGCCTGGCGTTCGCCCGAGCCCAAGAAACGTTATGACGTCATCATCATCGGTGCTGGCGGGCATGGTCTTGCGACCGCGTATTACCTTGGCAAGAACTACGGCATTCAGAATGTCGCGGTGATCGAAAAAGGCTGGCTGGGTGGTGGTAACACGGGTCGAAACACAACGATCATCCGTTCGAACTACCTGCAGGATCCTTCAGCGGCGATCTACGAGAAAGCACGTGGCCTTTATGAGGATCTGAGCCAGAATCTGAACTACAACATCATGTTCAGCCCGCGTGGCGTGATCATGCTGGCGCAGACCCAGCATGAGATTCGCGGCTATCAGCGCACGGCCCATGCAAACGCCCTTCAAGGTGTGAAGACCGAATGGATCGGACCCGAACGCGTCAAGCAACTTGTGCCTATCATCAATCTGGACGGTCCCCGCTATCCGGTTCTGGGCGGGCTCTGGCAGGAACGCGGGGGCACTGCGCGTCACGATGCCGTGGCGTGGGGCTATGCGCGCGCCTGTTCGGCGATGGGTATGGATATCATCCAACAATGCGAGGTCACCGGCGTACGCTCGGAAAACGGTCGTGTCGTCGGCGTGGACACCACCAAGGGTGCCATCGATTGTGACAAGCTGGGTATCGTCGTTGCGGGCCACTCCGGTCAACTGGCCGAGATGGCGGGCTTCCGTCTCCCGCTGGAAGCCGTCGCATTGCAGGCACTGGTATCCGAACCCATCAAACCCTGCATGGATGTGGTCGTGATGGCCAACACCGTTCACGGCTACATGTCTCAGTCTGATAAGGGCGAGATGGTGATCGGTGGTGGTACCGACGGGTTCAACAACTTCACCCAACGTGGCAGCTTCCATCATATCGAGGAAACCGTCCGCGCCTTGGTCGAAACCTTCCCGATGATCTCGCGCCTGAAGATGCTGCGCCAGTGGGGTGGGATTGTGGACATGACCGGTGACCGCTCGCCTATCCTGTCGAAAACTCCGCTGCAGGGCTGCTTTATCAATGGGGGCTGGGGCACCGGCGGCTTTAAGGCAATCCCTGGCTCGGGCTGGGGCATGGCGCAGCTGATGGCCACAGGTCATTCACCTTTGACCGAGGCCTTCTCGCTGGACCGCTTCAAGGAAGGCCGCTTCATCGATGAAAGCGTGGCCGCCGGGGTGGCCCACTGAAGGTGGGTCCGAGGTTGCCAAGAAACAGAATTCTGGTTGGCCGCTGCGCCAACCAACCGCCAAAAGGATGACAACATGCTGATCCTGAATTGCCCTTACTGCGGCGTTGATGCCGAAGAAACAGAACTGGCCGCCGGTGGCGAGGCGCATCTGAAGCGTTTTGGTCCCGGCTCGTCGGATGACGAGTTCCACGACTACCTGTTCATGCGCGAAAACCCCAAAGGCGTACACTTTGAACGCTGGCGCCATGCCAATGGCTGTGGCAAGTGGTTTCACGCGGCGCGCTGCACAAGCACGCTAGAAGTGTTTGGCACTTACACGGCTCAGACCTCCGAGCCACCGCAGGACATCAAAGAGGCCATCGCCGCAAAGCGTCCCGGATGGACCTGGAGAGAGTTCTCCTGATGCTTCATCTTTTCAAAAATACTCCCGCCGGAGGCTCCGACGCCTCCACCCGCGAAAGGTCCGCACAATGAGCACCCGTCTCGCAAAACAAGGCCGGCTGATTGACCGGTCGAAAAAGGTCACATTTACCTTCAATGGCACGTCGATGCAGGGCTATGAGGGCGACACGCTTGCCTCGGCGCTGCTGGCCAACGATCAGATGATGATGGGCCGGTCGTTCAAATACCACCGCCCCCGCGGCGTTGTCGCCAGCGGTGCGGAAGAGCCAAACGCTCTGGTCGGGCTGGGGCAGGGCAACCGGTTTGAACCGAACCAGCGCGCCACCACGACCGAGCTGTTCAACGGCCTGACTGCGGTTTCGCAAAACCATTGGCCAAGCCTTGAACACGACATCGGCGCGGTGAATACGGCATTCGCCCGGTTCCTGCCGGCTGGCTTCTACTACAAGACGTTCATCCACCCCAAACCGTTCTGGAAGCACGTCTACGAGCCGTTCATCCGTCAGTCTGCCGGTCTGGGCAAAGCGCCCGACAAGGACAGCCGCGATGCCGATACCTATGAGCACTTCTATGCCTTCACCGATGTTCTGGTCATCGGTGGCGGTGTGGCTGGCCTACAATCGGCAAAGGCGGCGGCAGCTTCGGGTGCCAAGGTTCTGCTGATTGAGCAGAGCGCACATTGGGGCGGTCGCGCTCCGGTTGACGGCGGCACAGTCAATGATGAGCCTGTGGATAAGTTCGTGGAGCAATTGGTTTCCGAACTCGAAACAATGGACAACGTCACCATGCGCTCTCGCTGCATGGGCGCGGGTGTTTATGACCATGGTTACGTTCTGGGTTATGAGCGCCTGACAGACCACACGCCGGGCGTGCAGGGCCCGCGCCACCGCCTTTGGCGTATCCGCGCCAAGCAAATTGTGACTGCAACCGGCGCAATTGAACGCCCGTTGTCCTTTGCGGGTAACGATGTTCCGGGTGTGATGCTGGCCTCGGCCATGCGCGATTATGCCGTGAACTGGGGTGTAACCCCGGGCGAACGTGTCATCGTCGCCACCAACAATGACGACGCCTATCGCACCGCGATTACGCTGAAGCAAGCGGGTGTGGATGTTTTGCGTATTGTTGACGCACGGGCAACGGCTGGACCTTTGGCAGAGGAAGCCCGCCAGTTGGGTATCCGCGTCGATCCGGGCAAGGCCATTGCCAAGGTCAAGGGCGGCAAGCGCGTCAAAAAAGTCGCCATCTGCAACCAGGAAGGTGTTGGAGGCGCTCGTGAAGAGGTTGAAGCAGATGCAGTGGCCATGTCGGGCGGCTGGTCGCCGGTCGTTCATATGTGGTCTCATTGCGGTGGCAAGCTGACCTGGGATGACGCGAATGCCTTTTTCCGCCCCGATCCCTCACGCCCGCCGCTGGGCGCAAATGGTGAGGGCTTTGTTCTGGCCGCCGGGGCATCGAATGGCGCGTTGGCGCTGGGCGATGTTCTGACTGACGCCCACACTGTAGGAAAAGCAGCAGCCAAGGCGGCCGGGTTCAAGCCGAAAAACATCAAGGCTCCGGTTGGCGAAACCACTGCAGAAGCACCGATGGAGGCTGTCTGGCTGATGCCGGCAAACGCCGAAATCCAGCTGCGCATGAAATCCTGGCTCGACTTCCAGAACGACGTCAAAGTCTCGGACGTGCAGCTGGCCGCGCGCGAGGGCTATGAGAGTGTTGAGCACACCAAGCGTTACACCACACTTGGTATGGCGACGGATCAGGGTAAGTTGAGCAATATCAATGGCTTGGCGATTCTGGCTGATGCGCTGGAATCCGAAATCCCGAAGGTCGGCACCACGACCTTCCGCCCGCCTTATACCCCCATCTCGATGGGCGCGATCGGCGGTGAAGCGCGGGGTGAAGTGTTCCAGCCGATCCGTCAGACCCCAATGCACAACTGGCACGACAAGAACGGCGCGGACTGGGAGCCGGTCGGCCACTGGCGCCGGACTTACGCCTATGTCCGTCCTGGTGAATCCGTGCATGACGCCGTGAACCGTGAGGTGAAGAACACCCGCGAAAACCTTGGCCTGCTGGACGCATCGACGCTGGGCAAGCTGATCGTCAAAGGCCCCGACGCAGGCAAGTTTCTGGACATGTTGTACACCAACATGATGTCCACGCTGAAGGTCGGCAAATGCCGCTATGGCCTGATGTGTTCGGAAAACGGCTTTCTGATTGACGACGGCGTGGTCGCCCGCATCGATGAGGACACCTGGCTGTGCCACACCACCACCGGCGGGGCCGAGCGTATCCATGGTCACATGGAAGAATGGCTACAAACCGAATGGTGGGACTGGAAAGTCTATGTCGCCAACGTGACCGAGCAATATGCTCAGGTCGCTGTGGTCGGCCCGAACGCCCGCAAGGTTCTTGAAAAGCTGGGCGGTATGGATGTCAGCCGCGAGGCGCTGCCCTTCATGGAATGGCGCGATGGCAAGATCGGCGCGTTCGACTGCCGCGCCTATCGCATCTCGTTCTCGGGCGAGTTGTCCTACGAAATCGCCGTTCCTGCCTCGCAGGGTCAGGCGTTCTGGGACGCCCTGGTGGAGGCAGGCAAGGAATTCGGTGTGATGCCTTATGGCACAGAATGTCTGCACATTCTTCGGGCCGAGAAGGGCTTTATCATGATCGGCGACGAGACCGACGGCACCGTGATCCCGCAGGATCTTGGGCTGCACTGGGCGCTGTCGAAAAAGAAAGGGGACTACCTCGGTAAACGCGCCCATTCACGGACTCACATGGCCGATCCAGAACGCTGGAAATTGGTCGGTTTGGAGACTGTGGATGGATCAGTTTTGCCGGACGGTGCCTATGCGGTCGGTGAGGGTGTGAATGCCAACGGTCAGCGCAACATGATCGGGCGTGTGACCTCGACCTATTACTCGGCCAACCTCGGTAAAGGGATCGCTATGGGCCTGATCAAGCACGGCCCGGACCGGATGGGTGAAATCGTCGAGTTCCCGGGCACGGACGGCAAAACCTACAAAGCCAAGATCGTGGACCCGATCTTCTTCGACAAGGACGGGGAGAAGCAGAATGTCTGAACCCATCAGCGCATTGAACCACGCCAGCTATGATGGCATCGCCAATGTCAGGGAATGTGGCCTGCAGGGTATGATCACCCTGCGCGGTGACTTGTCCGACAAAAGCCTCGCCAAGGCCGTCAAGGACGCGACTGGGCAGAACGTACCCGGTCAGCGCGAGGCGCTGGTCAGCGGAGATACCGGCGTATGCTGGATGTCACCGGACGAGCTGCTGGTGCTGGTCCCTTATGCCGAGGTCGAGGCCAAACTGGCCGCAATTATCAAAGCTTTGGGAAAAACTCACGCACTGGCCGTCAACGTCTCGGATGCCCGCGCGGTCTTCACAATATCAGGCGCCAGCGCACGAGAAGTGTTGGGCAAAGTCGCTCCGGTTGATCTGTCGGCCGAGGCCTTCCAACTCGGCCAAATCCGCCGTTCGCGCCTGGCGCAAGTGGCAGGTGCGTTCTGGATGGACGATGCCGAAACTTTCCGCGTGGTCTGCTTTCGTTCGGCTGCGGATTACGTTTTCAAACTGCTGAAGGTTGCGGCGCAACCGGGCAGTGAGGTTGGCGTTTACTGACCTGTCTACACATCTGACGTTTTATTCGATGGCCGCCTCGTCCTGGACAGGCGGCCATCGAATTTTGTGCTGCTGCAAAGCGATTTGAGTGTGGGACACACAACAGGGTCTGTCGAGAATTTCGTTGCGCGATTTCTCCTGTTGCGGGAGCGGTGTGATTGGGCTAACGATCACCAAAAGGCTGAAAAATAAGAACTTTATTATGAATTTCTTTAGACTAATCGCAAGCGGCTTAATTGCTATTTCAACTATACCTAATGTGGCCATAGCCGAGACTTATTCAGAGACATTTGAGTGTGTTTTTGCCAAAGGCCTGGCAAATCGGCCAACTCCGACCCGCGTTGTTTTTTCAGTTGACGTGTACGGGCGCCAGGCGTTGCTCCACGAAGTTGAAATGCGGGGTATAGACACGCCGAAAAGATCGGCTTCTATCAACAGAAACAGCTTTCGGGTACTTTCGATCAGTTGGCCGGGCGACGCCTATACGTTTTCACGAACTGGCAGACGAACCAGAAGCGGTGACCCTCGCAGGATGGTTCTTGATTTAGGGCGCCAAGAGTTTTCGATTTTCCTGAATCGCGAAACAATGAAGGCAATAGCCAGCTCGAATTCGGATGTACAATCTTCACATGACGGAAACGCAAACGGGATCTGCGTTGAGATACCATTCCAAAGGTAAGGAAAGAGCGGAGTAATACTTTGAAAAAGATAGCATTTGCATTGACGCTTGGACTTTTGTCCATACCGGCTGTTTCAGCTTCTCAAACCTTTACAGAGACGTATGAGTGCAAGTTTGGCCATGGCCTTGTCAACAAACCGACTCCCGAATTCCTTGTGTTTTCGGTCGATGAATATGGTCGTTCCGCCTATATCCATGAGATCGAGATGCCAGATATCGATACACAGCCAGGACCAGCCAGGGTCAAGCGCGACAGTATTCGAAACTTGTCGGTTGCCTGGGTCGGTCGAGACTATGTCTATTCTGCGACTGGCAGAAGCTACGCGTCGAACGAGTCGCGTATTGACGCGATCGATCTACTCAATCACGAGTTCACAGTGTTTCTGGACCGCCGAACTTTGAAGGCGACCACACGATCAACCTCACACAGTGCGTACCTGCCGCGAGATGGTTTTGCCCGAGGAAAATGCAAACAGATACCCACACCATCCAGTTGACAAAAAGGTGCTGAAAATGAAAAGAAAATTTCTTGCTATTGGTTTTTCTGTATTGGCCGCTGCCGCGCAAGCCGAAGTTGCGAACTATATGTGTGAGCTTCATAGTATGGAAGCTCGGGGGTGGATCCCGCCCGAGGTTTGGCTGAGTGTTGATGCTAAAAACAAGCGTGCTCGGGCTTATGATTGGGTGATCGGCGAAGACAACAGATCGGCGGGTAGGAACGAACAGCAACCCAAGGACACCAAGTTCAAGGTCAACCGACGCGGTGAATACCAGATGAATTGGCGGGTCAGCCTCATGGCGAACTCGGGCGGTCAAGTGCGTGTGTCCTACACCGCAATGATGAACCCGCAAACGAATGAGTTCGAGATGATTGCGCGTTTTCCGCAGGCGAATGTAACTAACCGGCCAAGCGGTGTCGGACGCTGCAAAGCGGTCAATACCCACACGCTATACTGATATTCGGATCGCGGAAGGGGGGAGCGTTTCGCGCGTTCTTCCCAATCCGCAGACAGCTGTTTCTGATCGTACTAGGACGTGAAAAGATAGGTCTGGAAGCGGGTCAAGGCACCCTCATCCGTCATCGAGTGATCTGACGCAGCACCTTCCCGCTGGCATGTATCGTAAAACGACAATAGGTCGGCCAGATGCTTCATTCTGTCGGCTCGGTCTTCCTCATTCAGTAGTGGCGCATGTGTTGACAGCAGCAATGGGGGACGATGCTGTTTGAGCCAGGGTATTAGCGTGGGAAGTACAAAAAACTCCGCCCCTTCAATGTCCATTTTGACCAGTGAAACCTTCGACAGATCACAGGTCGACTGGAACTGCTCCCATGTAATCGTCAGCGCGTCATTCCCATGGGCTTCATTGTGCAGCAGGGATGTGGTCGAATCCCCGGGCTCACCCCAGACCGACGCCATGCGGGCCACGCCGAACTTGTCAGACAAAGCGACCCCGAAGGCTGAGACATTCCTGATCTGGTTCAGGTCCAGATTCCACGCCAGAAATCGATAGGCCGAAGGATCTGGCTCAAAACACCAGACATGGCGAGCCTTGCGCGCGCCGTATAAAACGGTCGGTCCGATCCATGCGCCGATATCCAGGTAATCGCTTTCAGGCGAAAGATACCGGTCGAGAACAGCAAAGGTTTCAGGCTCCCACTGGCCTGTGGAGGCTTTGCGCCAGAACTTTGAGTGATAAGGGTCCAGACGAAACGGCTCACCGTTCAGGTTGCCCGCATAGTAACCGCGGGCGCGGTAGAACATCTTGCGCGCCTGTGTCAGCATCGCCTGCCTCCGGGTTTTCTTGTCTCGGCCCTTGACCTGCGGCGGCTGCCAAAGCATTTAACCTTGGGAACCGCAACTCAAATTTATACAGGGGGCCGACATGGCTTTTGAACTTCCTGATCTTCCTTATGCACATGACGCGCTGGCAGCCAAGGGTATGTCCGCGGAAACACTGGAATATCACCACGATCTGCACCACAAAGCCTATGTCGACAATGGCAATAAACTGATCGCCGGCACCGAATGGGACGGCAAGTCGCTGGAAGAGATCATCGTTGGCACCTACGACGCAAATGCCGTCGCGCAGAACGGTATCTTCAACAACATCAGCCAGCTGTGGAACCACAACCAGTTCTGGGAAATGATGGGCCCCGGCGACAACGCCATGCCCGGTGAGCTTGAGAAAGCTCTGACCGAAAGTTTTGGTTCGGTCGACGAATTCAAATCGCAGTTCAGCGCCGCTGGTGCCGGTCAGTTCGGCTCGGGCTGGGCGTGGCTGGTCAAGAACGCGGATGGTTCGCTGGCCGTGACAAAGACCGAAAACGGCGTGAATCCGCTGTGCTTTGGTCAGACTGCGCTGCTGGGTTGTGACGTTTGGGAACACTCATACTACATCGACTTCCGCAACAAACGTCCGGCTTATCTGTCGAACTTCCTCGACAATCTGGTGAACTGGGAGAACGTCGCGTCGCGGATGTAAGTCATTGAACCGACGCCGGTTTATCAAGGGCCTGCTGGCGGTGACGCTGGCAGGCCTAATCACATCAGTCTACGGGTTTTTCATCGAACCCGCCCTGCGGCTACGCGTGCGAAAATGGCGCGTCCGGCGAGAGGATTGGACTGCGCCGCCGCTCAGGATTGCCGTACTGGCAGATTTGCATCTGGGCGAACCTTTGGTCGGGCTGGACCGAATAAAACAGGTGGTACGGCGTACGAATGCGCTTGCGCCGGATATGATCCTGCTTCTGGGTGATTTCTTCGCAAGCCACAAAGGCGTTTTGCGTCCTGTCGAAATGAAAGATCTGGCACCGGTTCTTGCCAACCTTGAGGCCAAGAACGGCGTCTTTGCTGTACTTGGCAATCACGACTGGTGGGATGACCGGCAGGCGCAGCGCCGTGGTGCTGGCCCCAACCAATATGCCGATGCGCTGGAGCAGAGCGGAATTACGGTTTTGTCGAATACCGCCATCAAGCTAGAAGCTCTTGGTTTCTGGTTGGCGGGTCTTGAAGACCAGCTTGCGATCTGGCGCAACGGTAAACCGCAGGGGCTGGATGATCTGTCGGGGACACTGGCGCAAATCACCGATGATGCCCCGGTTGTGATGATGGCGCATGAGCCCGACATCTTCCCTCAAGTGCCCGACAGGGTGGCTTTGACGCTATCCGGTCATACGCATGGCGGTCAGATTCGTCTGTTTGGCTGGTCGCCGATCGTGCCCTCCAAATACGGCAACAGATATGCCTATGGGCATGTGCGCGAAGGCGGGCGTGATCTGGTTGTGTCCGGCGGCATTGGATGTTCCATTCTTCCGGTTCGATTTGGTGTAACCCCCGAGATCACGGTTATCGAACTGTCTGCCTAAAGACCTGAGGCTTCACCAAATCGACCAGCCCAATGTCTTGCCCGCATATGTGCGGCAACGATGCACAGCTGCGTTCGGTCAGACACTTTCGCGACCTGCCGGGTTTACCGCAGCTTGTCGCGCAGGGCCGTCATCGCTGTTTCTGCATCTTCAGCCCAAATGACAAAGTCACCCAGTGATCGATCTGCAAAGCCTTGCCCGATCACCTGATGCAACAGGGTTTTCAACGCATCCCAATAGCCGTTCACATTGACGATGACGATGGGTTTGTCGTGCAGGCCCAGCTGCCGCCAGGTCAGCGCTTCAAAAAGCTCGTCCAGTGATCCCGGCCCACCGGGCAGGACAACAACGGCGTCAGCGTTCATGATCATGACCTTTTTCCGCTCGTGCATGGTTTCGGTGATCACGAAATGGGTCAGGTCGGTCTTGCCGACCTCTCGTTTGACCAGATGTACTGGAATGACGCCAAAGGTCTCTCCACCGGCTTGTTGCGCGGCCCGGGCGACTTCGCCCATCAGCCCGACATCTCCGGCACCGTAAACAAGCCGCCAGCCTTCCTGCGCAAGCAGGCTGCCAAAATGTCGCGCAGTTTCAGAATAAGCCTTCTCGGCCCCATTGCGTGACCCGCAATACACACAGACGGATTTCTGAGACATGAAAGAGACGCTCCGGGGTTGTGTCAGAGGTTTTGACCCCTGATAGCGGGATTGATAGATTGGCTCAACTGTCCGCTGGAAGGCTTTTGAAGACAAAGCTTTTGTACGGCGGGGTGAAAGGAAAACAATGGACGCCAAATCGGGAAACGGAAGCTCGGGCAATTTTGTCTGGGGTGTGATTGCGGGTCTGGTTGCCGTGCTGGGCGTTGGGGGTTTGTATCTGTCCGGCGCTTTCACCAAAGCGCCAGAGCCTGAGGCGGGCGCACCGCAGGAACCCGCGTCCGTTGCAGCCACGCAACCGCAGGAACAAGCGGTCGAAGCGCCCGCGGAAACTACCACAACAGAACCAGCTGAGCAGGCCGCCGTAACACCGGATGAGGTACCAACCGCTGAGCCCGCCGAAGACACGGCTGCGGCAACAGATGTTGTTCCAGACACTGAACCTGCGGCGGCCCAATCGGAAGAGAATGTACAGGCACCCACGGCCCCCCCGGTTTTGGATCAGATTTTTGTTGAAGCAGACGGAACGGCGCTTCTGTCAGGTGACGCCGAACCGGGCAGCCAGATTGAAGTTCTGTTGAACGGTGAAACCGTGCACACGTTCACGGTGGACAGCAGCGGGCAGTTCGCCGAGTTCGTCTCGATCCCCTTCGGCGATGCCGCGCAGGGGCTAATCCTGCACAGCAAAAACGGCGGGCAAACAACCCGGTCTGACGACTATCTGATCGCCGCTCTGCCGAAGCCGGTCGAAGAAGAGCCGGTTGCGCAGAAACCTGATGCTGCCGATCAGGGCGAAACAACCGAAGCTGAAGAACAGATAGCCTCGGCGGTTGTCGATCCAGAGACCGAAACCCAAGCTGAGACCGAAACATCAGACCCTGTGGCGACCGCGCCAGAACCCAGCGAAGCGCAGATTGCCGACCAGTCGGCAGAGACATCTGAAACGGGTCAGCAGATCGCGGTACTGCGGTCGGGCGAAGAAGGCGTTGAACTCGTGCAGCCACCCGTGGTTCGGGATACCCCGCCGGAACAGGTCGCGCTGGATACCATCGGGTATTCTGAGACCGGTGATGTCCAGTTGACCGGGCGAGTACAGGACGGCGCGGCCATCAGGGTGTATCTGGACAATCGTCTGGTTGCCGACCTCACTCCGGAACAGGATGGATCCTGGCGGAGTGATCTGGACGGCATCGACCCCGGTGTTTACACGTTGCGTGTTGACGCGGTGAACACGGACGGGAAGGTCCTCAGCCGGGTCGAAACCCCGTTCAAACGCGAGCCTGTGGAAGTTTTGGAAGCAGCATCAGGTGGCGGTGACGGAACGGCCGCGCAGGACAATGCCCCGGCAATCCGGTCGGTCACTGTGCAGCGGGGCGACACGCTGTGGGCGATCTCGCGTGACCGCTTTGGTGATGGCATCCTGTATGTGCGCCTGTTCGAAGCCAACCGCGACTTGATCCGCGACCCGGATCTGATCTATCCGGGGCAAATCTTTACGATACCGGAATAATCAACGCACTGGCCCGTTGCGGGCCAGAGCCTTTCTCTGACCGCAGACAAGGTACGTGATGAGACGAACATCTCCGATGGCCTCGAGTGACGGGGTGCAGAGCGGCGAGCGCAGTTCAGGCTGGCGGACAATCCGCAAGGTTGCGCCCTACCTCTGGCCGCAGGACGAGGTTTGGGTAAAGCGCCGCGTGGTTATCGCAATGGCGATGCTGGTTCTGGCCAAACTGATCGCGGTCTATACCCCGATCCTATACAAAGGCGCCGTTGATTCTTTGGCAGGTGAAGGCGTGCCGCCGCTGGCGCTGGGCGCAGTGGGTGTGACGGTTGCCTACGGCGTGGCGCGTATGATGACGGTTGGGTTCCAGCAACTGCGGGACGCCGCCTTTGCACCTGTCGGACAGCGGGCCTTGCGGGCGCTGGCGTTGGAGACGTTCCGGCATATCCATAACCTGTCCATGCGCTATCACGTCTCGCGCCGCACCGGCGGGCTGAGCCGTATCATCGAGAGGGGCGTCAAAGGCGTGGAATTCCTGCTGCGATTCCTGCTGTTCTCAATCGGGCCGCTGATCCTTGAGCTGTTGCTGGTAGCGATCATCCTGATGTGGTTGTTCGACGTCTGGTATCTGGTCGTCGTCGCCGTCACCATCGGCCTTTACATTTGGTTCACCTTTGCCGTGACCGAATGGCGGGTAAAGCTGCGGCGTGAGATGAACGATCAGGACACCGAAGCCAATCAGCGCGCCATTGACAGTTTGCTGAACTTCGAAACCGTCAAGTATTTCAACGCGGAAGCGCGCGAAGCTGCACGTTACGACGTGTCGATGAAAGCCTATGCCGGGGCGGCGCTGAAAACCGCCTATTCGCTGGCGTTTTTGAACTTCGGCCAATCCTTCCTGATTACCTGCGGTCTGATCGGAGTTATGGTTCTGGCAGCAATTGGCGTTCAGAATGGAAACCTGACCGTGGGCGACTTTGTCATGGTCAACGCGTATATGATCCAGATCACCGTTCCGCTGAACTTTCTGGGGACGGTCTATCGTGAGATCCGGCAATCGCTGGTTGATATGGGGCAGATGTTTGATCTGCTCGAACAACCTGCCGAAGTCACCGATCAGCCTGATGCACCCGAGCTTGTTGTCAAAGGTGGTGAGGTCACACTTGAGAATGTGCATTTTGGGTATGACCCCGAAAGGGAAATCCTCAAGGGTGTTTCCTTGATGGTTCCGGCCGGACAGACGGTCGCAATCGTCGGGGCGACTGGGTCTGGCAAGTCGACCATCGGGCGGCTGTTGTTCCGGTTTTACGACGTGACCAAAGGCGCGCTGAAGATCGACGGGCAGGACGTTCGGGACGTGACCCAGACCAGCCTGCATGCAGCGATCGGCGTTGTGCCACAGGATACAGTGCTGTTTAACGACACCATTCGCTACAACATTGCGTATGGGCGCGACGATGCCACCCCTGGGGATGTCGAGGCCGCAGCCCGCGCCGCTCAGATTCATGACTTTATCACTTCGCTGCCCGACGGGTACGACACCATGGTGGGTGAGCGCGGTCTGAAACTGTCCGGCGGCGAAAAACAACGGGTTGGCATAGCGCGGACATTGCTGAAGAACCCTCCGATCCTGTTGCTGGACGAGGCGACCTCGGCCCTGGATACCGACACGGAACAGGACATCAAGGATGCGCTGGCGCGCGCAGGGGAAGGGCGCACCGTGATCACGATTGCCCATCGCCTCAGCACCATTGCCGAGGCTGATCGGATTGTTGTTCTTGAGGCCGGTGAGATCATCGAACAGGGCACACATGACGAGCTGTTGGCACGGTCTGGGCGATATGCTCAACTGTGGAACCGCCAGCAGTCGGACAGTGAGGCCGCCTGAGGGGCTCATCTTGCCCTGCGGAATGTGCTAGGATGCGCCGTGCATGAAGGGGAACGCCATGATCAATGGATTAGCAAGACGAATAGTACCTGTCGCTGTTGCGGTTCTTCTTCCGGCTATGGTCGCAGCTGACCCGATCGAGGGCGTTTGGAAGACCGAGCCTGATCGCAAGAACCTGATCTCGCATATCAAGATATCCGCCTGCGCGGGCAAGTTCTGCGGCACGATACTTTCGGCTTTTGATTCATCAGGCAAGGAGGTTCAAACGCCGAATATTGGGAAAAAGCTGTTCTGGGATGTGTCGAGCGAAGGCGGTGGAAAATACGGCGGGGGTGAGTTCTGGGTTCCCCTGATCGACGTTGACGCTGTTCCTCAGATGACGTTGCAGGGAAACAAGCTCATGGTCAAAGGCTGTGAACATGCGATTTGCGCGCACCAGACCTGGTCCCGACTGTGACGGCAGAAAACGAAAAGGACCGGGAATCCCGGTCCTTTCATTCTTATTCTGCGGCTTTTAGCGGCGATCCCGGAACCTGATCTATAGGCTCGTCTCGTGACCGGGCTTCGGATTGTGACGGTTCGTCCCACACAATCTCGGTCGCCTGTAGTTTGCGGGCCGAGCGACCAATAGCCATGTCCTGCGCGATCTGACTGGACCGCCCCGCAGTCACACGGGCAAGCCCGCGGCTGAGCCAGACAGCGTAAGTTGTCACCCAGACACGCAGGGCCAGAAGTGACGGCGTCACGATCAGCGTGAGAACAGTGGCGATGCCAAGACCGAAGACAACCGCTGTGGCCAGCTGTTTCCACCACAGGGCAGTGGGACTGTCGATGGAATAGCCGCCATTGATAAAGTCCAGCGAAAGCCCAAACATCATCGGGGTCAAACCGGCCATCGTGGTCAACGTGGTCAGCAAAACCGGGCGGATGCGGGATTCCGCAGTGCGGACGATTGCATCGATCCTTGGCATATAGGCGCTGTATTCCTGATAGGTATCGATCAGAACAATGTTGTTGTTCACCACAATTCCTGCCAGCGCAACGATGCCGGTGCCCGTCATGATGATCGAAAAGGGTTGCTCCATCACGATCATGCCGATCAGCACCCCGGTGGTCGAAAGAACAACCGCCAACAGCACCAGCACCGAATTGTAGAACGAGTTGAACTGGGCCAGCAGGATCACGAACATCAGCCCCAATGCGCCCATGAAGGCGTTCACCAGAAATGCGCCGGATTCTTCCTGCTCTTCCTGATCACCGGTCCATTGCCAACTGATCGAGTTGGCGAAGGGGCTGGTTTCAAGCCATTCGGTCAGAACCGCAATCCGCTCATTCGGGTTAATCAGGGCGAACTGCGCGTCTCCTGCGTCAATCGCGCTACGCAGCTGGTCAATACTCTCTGCACCGGTCAGTTGAACCAGTTCGTAGGACTTTCCACCGTCGCCGTCCAGCACAGTGCCGGTAGGAGTATAACCGTCGGTCACTTCACGCATTACAGCCAGACGTTCTTCTTTCCCGTCCGGCCCTTTGGTCACAACCTTGCTCAGCCCCGGTTCGACATCCGCCTTCACATCGTAATAACGTTGCTGGTCGACACGGTTGATCTGGGCCAGTTTGGCCACGGGTTCCCGGGTCACGAAGTTCGACAGCGGAACCAACCCGTCCGGCGTGCGGACCTTGAGCGTGTCCAATGTCGACAGCACGCGATCCTGTTCCGGCAATCGGACACGGATCTCGATCTCTTCATCCGTGCTGTCGGGGCGCATCTCACCCAGCAGGATGCCGCGTGTCACCAGCTGCACCATGGCACCGACGGTGGCCACATCAGCCCCAAACCGGCCGGCCTTCGCCACATCGACGTCGATCTGCCAATCGATGCCCGGCAAGGGCAGGGTGTCTTCGGTTTTGATCAGCCCCGGCGTTTCGTCAAAGATCTGGCGCGCGGTGACAGTGGCCGATGTCAGCTCGTCCCAACCGTCCCCCTTGATGCGCAGGTGAACGGGCTTGGCCGAGGCCGGGCCCTGTTCCAATGCCAGGATTTCAACAACGATTCCGGGTATTGTCGCCAGTTTGGCGTTGAGATCGTCGATTACGTAATCGCCATCAAATTCTGGAGCCACAAAGTGGCGCTCAAACAATCCCCACAAAGCGGATTCCGAAACGTTCGGGCGATCTTCCCATGGGATAATTTCGAACTGGACGCGCCCCACCGTATCGGCCGGTGCCTGCGCGCCGCCGGTGTTCTGGTTCAGACCGCCTTCGCCCGCAAAGGAAAAGACGTTGATTACTGCCGGATGAGATCCAATGATCTGTTCGGCCTGCAGCACCATTTCGTCTTTTTCGGCCAGTGACAGGTTGCCACGGGCGCGGACATAAGCAGTTGCCTGTTCCGGTTCGCTTTCAACGAAGAATTCGACACCTCGGGATTCCTGTGGGAACCAGACGAAGGTCACGAAATACACGGCAGAGAAAACCGCCGCCAGCGACACGATCGGCATGATCGGGTTGCCGACAAGGAACCCGATCACATGTCCGAAAGGTGTGTGTTCGTCCGCCGTGTGAACGTGGTTTTCTTCCGCCCGCTCGAACTTGGCTGCGCTCAGCGTTACAGACCCGGCAAAGGCCCCGAACAGGAACAGCAGGGCACCTGCGATCACTCCTCCGGGCAGCAGATAGTCAGGGTTCAGAACTTGCATCGCACCCAGGAAAATCATGTAGAGCGACGGGGGTACCATCACTGCCCGAACCCACCACCGGGTACGCGCCCGGAGCCA
The DNA here is from genome assembly GCF_056542185.1 of Ruegeria sp. AE4. Lineage (NCBI taxonomy): Bacteria > Pseudomonadati > Pseudomonadota > Alphaproteobacteria > Rhodobacterales > Roseobacteraceae > Ruegeria > Ruegeria sp. AE4. The sequence goes on from NZ_JBQFZK010000001.1 coordinate 68,681, forward strand.
GTTCGAAGACCGGTCGAAAACGCGGCTCAGACGCCCCGAAACGCCTCCCATGACCGGCAGGTAGATCAACGCCACAATCAGCGAAGCCGACAGAACAAAGATCAGCGTGACCGGCAGCATCCCCATGAATTCGCCCGGAATACCGGGCCAGAACAGCATGGGCAGAAAGGCACATAGCGTCGTTGCGGTCGAGGATACAATGGGCCAGAACATACGTTGGGCCGCCTCGACATAGGCATGCATCGGGCCGACACCTTCCTTGATGCGTTTGTCTGCGTATTCCACCACCACGATGGCACCGTCGACCAGCATCCCCACGGCCAGAATGAGGCCGAACATCACGATGTTCGAGATACTGACACCCATGACCGCAAGAAACGCGAAACACAGCAGAAACGAGGTCGGGATCGCAAAACCGACCAAAAGCGCGGCCCGCGTACCCAAAGAGGCCAGAACCACGATCATCACCAGGGCGATTGCGGTCAGAACCGAGCCTTCAAGCTGACTGACCATCGAACCGACAATGCGGCTCTGGTCGTTTGACGTCCCAAGCTCGACCGCCGCCTGAAGCTCGGGCGGCCATTTGGTCTTGGCCTCAGCAATGGTTTCCTTCACCTGCGTTACGGTGTCGATCAGGTTATATCCCTTGCGTTTGACAACCTGCAGCGCGACGGTCGCCTCGCCGTTGAAACGGGCGGTACCTTCGCGATCTTCAAAAGTGTAGTTGATCTGTGCGAGCTCACCCAGCGTTACAACCCGGTCGCCATTGACCTTGACCGGCAAGGCATAGACATCCTGCGCCGTTTTGAATGACGATGGGATCTTGACCGAGAATGTACCCTGTGCGGTTTCGACTTCGCCCGCTGCGATCAACTGGTTGTTGTTTCGCACGACATTGATCAACTCGGCCGCGGTCACGTTGTATGCTTCAAGCCGCAGGGGGTCGATAACGACCTCAAGCAACTCGTCACGATTGCCGGCGATACCCGCTTCGAGAACGGAATCCAGCGCCTCAAGCTCGTCCTGCAAATCCTTGGCGACACGGGCCATTGTGCGTTCCGGAACGGCCCCCGTCAGGTTGACGATGACGATCGGGAACTCGGAAAAGTTGATTTCCGTCAGCGAGTATTGTTCCGCACCTTCAGGGAAATCAGCCTGGGCCGTGTTCATGGCATCGCGCACGTCCGCCATGATCGAGGTCTTGTCCCAGCCGAATTCAAACTCCAGCGCGACCCCGGCATAGCCTTCGGCCGCAGTCGAAGACATTTCCTTGAGCCCGTCGAGATCCGCCAGTTCGGTCTCCATTGGCTTGACCAGAAGGTTTTCCGAATCTTCCGCTGAAATCCCGGGAAACTGCACCGAAACGAAAAGGGCAGGGATTTCGATATCCGGTTCACCCTCTTTCGGAAGCGAGACATAGGCAAAGCCGCCTACGACCAGTGAAATGGCGATAAACGCCATTACCATTCGGGCCCTGCCTGCGGCCCATGCGACGATACCCGTCATTGCGAGGCTTCCCGATAAGTTGGCGCAACGGTAACACCCCGGATCACGAATTCCTGCCCGACCACGATGATATCAACCGTTTCCGGAAGGCCGTCGATCCAGACACCTTCGGCGGTGTCGCGCAGGATGCGGACTGGCATGAAGTCAACAACGTTGCCTGCGCCAACTGTGCGCACACCCAATTTTCCTTCGTTGCTGAGTGTCAGCGCCGATTGCGGCAGCAGGTGGGCTTTCGTTCCTTCAGCCGCGATGAGGATGGTGGCGGTCTGACCGTCGCGAATGGTCAAGTCTGGGTTCGGAACGGTGATTTCCACCTCGAATGTACGTGTTGTCTCGTCCGCTGAACGGCTGAGGAACGTGACCCGACCGCCCAGTTGCCGACCGGTTACAAGTGTCGCCGATGCTTCGGACCCGACAAGCACCCGATTGACTTCGGTCTCGGGCACGAAGCCGACCAGCTTAATCGGGTCCAGTTGAATGACAGTCGCGCAAAGTGATCCAGGCTGCATCAGGCTGCCCAGTTCTGCAGTGTCGCTTTCCAGCAAGCCCTTGAAGGGGGCTTTGATGGTCAGGCGGCCAACCTCTCGCTGTGCGGCCTCGACTGCTGCTGCGGCTGCTTCGATGCCTGCACGCGTGGCTTCCAGCCCTGCTTCAGCTGTTTTCACACCGGCTTTCGCAGAGCTCATCACCGCTTCGCTGGAGATGCGGCGGGTTTCCGACGCATATCCGGTTTCAGCCAGTTTGCGCGAGGCAGTCAGATTGATCTCGGCCTCGGCCACAAGCGCATGTGCCTCTGTCAGGCGTGCTTCGGCTTCGGGGATGCGGCTCTGGGCTTCCAGTTTGCCCGCCATGGCTTCGGCCAGTTGTGCCGGGCGCGTGCCGGGATCAAGTTCGCATAATATGTCACCGGCCTCTACAAACGCACCTTTGCGTTTGGGCTCAGAGATAACGGTGGACGTGGTTTCTGAAAGCACTTCGACCTGCCGGTTCGCCTTGGTCTGACCACGCAGCAGCACGGCGCTGTCAATTTCGCGCGCTTGCGAGCGCACGGCGACAACGCCCACGGCAGAGATATCGGAGTTTTCGGTTTCTGCTGCTTCGTCTTGTGTTGCTTCCACGGCATCACCGCGTCCGGCAAAGGCGAACAAGGTGTCACGTTCAAACACCAGAAAATACAGTGCAACAATCACGAGAAGGGCGTTGATGAATGAAATCAAACGCATACAGTGTTTCTCCTAAGAATCTGCGCCATTAATACTTGGGCTGTCACGCCATGAAATGGGGTCTGTTCGGCATCTTTTCCATACTGAACTGAATAGTTCGGTTTGCATTTTTTCGCAAGAGGGAAGCAAAGCGGTCAAAATGTGCAAAATCGAACCCTTGGCTTGGCGTTGGTGCCGGGGTATGACATGGCGCACTTACACAAGATAGACAGCCCGGGGGGCTTGGATGAGCGATATTGACAGTTTCATTGATGAGGTCACCGAAGAGGTGCGCCGCGACCGGATCTATCTGTTGCTGCGCCGCTGGGGCTGGGTGGGTGTCGTCGCCGTCGTGTTGATCGTAGGCGGTGCCGCTTTCAATGAATACCGCAAGGCGCGGGACACGGCGCAAGCTCAGCAATTGGGTGACACCATTCTTGCTGCGTTGTCCGAAAATGACCCGGCTGCAAGGGCTGCTGGTCTTGCGCAGGCAGAGGCGATGTCACCGGGCGGGAAAGCAGTGCTGGATATGTTGCTGTCCGCGTCACAGGTCGAATCCGGATCCCGGGAGGACGCGGTCAACAGCCTGAACGCGGTGGCCGTTCAGGGCGACCTGCCCGAGATTTACCGCGCGATAGCAAGCTTCAAATCGCTGCTTTTGCAGGGTGACACCTTGCCTGCCGCCGATCGACGGCAACAGTTCGAGGCGTTGGCATCCCCCGGAGCTCCTCTGCGGCTGCTGGCGGAAGAACAGTTGGCCCTGATTGACGTGGCCGACGGCAATGTCGATGCTGCGCTGGACCGGTTGCAGGCGCTGCGGCAGGATGCCGAGGTGGGTATCGACCTGCAACAGCGCGCCGCGCAAATGATCATTGCTTTGGGTGGGGAACCTGAACCATTGGTGGCGCAGCAAGGCTGACCAGGCGGGACAAAAGACTTAACGACAGGCGAGTTCGGAGTATCATGGTAAAAAGATTTTTTTCCCGCACGGGAATGCCTTTTGCGGCACTGGCCCTGACCGCATTGGCGGCCTGTGAACCGCCCGAAGCCATTCTGCCGGGTGAACGCGAGGATATTCGCCCTGTTTCAGATCTTGAAACGGTCGAAAAGCGCGGCTCGCAACCGATCAGCCTGCCGGGGCAACAGGTCAACGCCAACTGGTCCCAAAGTCCGGGAACGCCCGCGTACCGGACCACGCATGCCGCTTTGCGCGCGACGCCACAGCGGATCTGGTCTGTTTCGATTGGGCAGGGTGACTCGCGCAAGCAGCGCATTACCGCCGAGCCGGTGGTTGCGGGAGGATTGATTTTTACACTGGATTCGGGGGCGACCGTTTCAGCGGTCACACCGCAGGGGCAGTTGGCATGGGAGACCGACCTGATCCCGCCAAGTGATGGCGACTCGGATGCAACAGGTGGTGGTTTGGCTTATGCCGACGGCGTCCTTTATGTGTCGTCAGGGTTCGGTCGGCTTACTGCGCTGGACGCCAAATCGGGTTCTGTGCGCTGGCAAAAACGCTTGGAAGCGACTGGCAGCGGCGCACCGCTGGTGAACGACGGGCTGTTATACGTTGTGGCCGGAGACGAAACCGGCTGGGCTGTAAACACCAAGGACGGACGCATAGCCTGGCAATTCGAAGGCACACCAAGCGTCGGGAACGTTCTGGGTGCGCCTGCGCCTGCAATAGCGTCTGATCTGGCCGTATTTGCCTTTGGCTCGGGCGACGTAGCCGCCACGTTCCGCCGCGGCGGTATCCGTCGATGGAACGCGTCTGTGGCAGGGGGGCGTCGCGGGCGCGCTGCGGCACAAATCGTCGATGTGACCGGCGGTCCGATGGTTGTTGGCAACAGTATCTACATCGGCAATCACTCGGGCCGGACCGTCGCATTTGATGCCGCTTCCGGTGAGCGCCAGTGGACGGCGGATGAAGGTGCGGTCGATACAGTCTGGCCTGCGGGCAACAGCATTTTCCTGATCAGTGATCGCAGCCAGCTGGTGCGCCTGAACGCGGCGGACGGGTCTGTCATCTGGGCGCAGGACCTGCCGGGCTTTGTCAAGGACAAGCGTGGCCGCCGAGGACCGATCTTCGCGCACTACGGCCCAATTCTGGCCGGGGGTCGTATCGTGGTTGCGTCCAACGACGGGTATCTGCGGTTCTTCAATCCAGTTGACGGAACACTGGTACATCAGGCTGAAGTTCCCGGAGGCGCGACAGCATCCCCCGTTGTGGCCGGGCAGACGCTGTATGTTGTTTCGACCAAAGGTGATCTACACGCTTTCCGTTGACGGCAAGATGCGTTAAAGGGCGCAACTTGAGTCTTGAAAGTAGAGTATCATGTCGCTGACCCTCGCCATCGTGGGGCGCCCGAATGTGGGCAAATCCACATTGTTCAACCGCCTCGTGGGCAAACGTCTGGCCCTGGTCGACGACCAGCCTGGTGTGACGCGTGACTTGCGCGAGGGCGAAGGGCGTCTGGGCGATCTGCGCTTTACCGTAATCGACACGGCCGGGCTTGAAGACGCGACAGATGACAGTTTGCAGGGCCGGATGCGCCGCCTGACCGAGCGCGCCGTGGACATGGCCGATGTCTGCCTGTTCATGATCGACGCGCGGGTCGGGCTGACGCCCACGGATGAGATGTTTGCAGAAATCCTGCGCAAGCGGTCCAAGCACGTGATCCTTGCGGCCAACAAGGCTGAAGGCAGCGCAGCGGATGCCGGGGTGCTCGAGGCATACAATCTGGGTTTGGGTGAACCGGTGCGCATGTCGGGTGAACATGGCGAGGGGATGACCGACCTTTATGCTCAGCTGATGCCATTGGCGGATGCAGCCGAGGAAAAACAGGTCGAAGAAGCCCCGGAAACAGATATTGAGCTGGATGAAGACGGTGAGGGCGAAATGCCCCTGATCACCGCTGCCAAGCCGTTGCAGGTGGCCGTGGTCGGCCGTCCGAATGCGGGCAAGTCCACGCTGATCAACAAGATCATCGGCGAAGACCGCCTGTTGACGGGGCCCGAGGCCGGGATTACCCGTGACGCTATCAGCCTGCGGATCGATTGGGCCGACCCGGATGGAGAAAGCATTCCGATGCGGATCTTTGACACGGCGGGAATGCGCAAGAAAGCAAAGGTACAGGAAAAGCTTGAAAAGCTTTCGGTGTCAGACGGTCTGCGCGCGGTGAAGTTCGCCGAGGTTGTCGTCGTACTGCTGGACGCGGCCATTCCGTTTGAACAACAGGACCTGAGAATTGCCGACTTGGCCGAACGTGAAGGCCGGGCTGTTGTTGTTGCTGTAAACAAGTGGGACGTCGAGGAAAACAAGCAGGAAAAGCTGCGGGAGCTGAAAGAAGCCTTTGATCGCTTGCTGCCGCAGCTGCGCGGTGCCCCTCTGGTTACCGTCTCGGCGAAAACGGGCCGCGGGCTTGAGAGATTGCGCGCCGCCATCCTGCGCGCCCATGATGTCTGGAACCGCCGTGTGCCAACCGCGGCGTTGAACCGGTGGCTGACTGCCATGCTGGAACAACACCCGCCGCCGGCCCCGCAGGGCCGCCGCATCAAGCTGCGCTATATGACCCAGGCGAAAACGCGGCCGCCGGGTTTTGTTGTGATGTGTTCTCATCCCGATAAGATGCCCGAAAGCTATACCCGCTATCTGGTCAACGGGTTGCGTCAGGACTTTGACATGCCTGGCACCCCAATCCGTCTGACGCTGCGCGGGCAGGGCGACAAGAACCCGTATAAGGGGCGGCGCAAGAAAAATGCGGGCGCATTGGCCAAGCATCTCAAGGGCCGCGCGTAACTGCGCCAATTTTCAGCATCTTACCTCACGGGGGCGTGACAGTTTCTGTTCTCCGCGCTAGCATTCATGCGTGTGCATTTGTTTGGGCACGCACTGCTTGCACGCGGACTAGCCGCACCTAGATTTGAACAGAAAACTGAACGGCCATCGTAAGGAGACGGCTGGATGGATTTGAGGGAATATACAAGACATTACGCGGTGCAGGACAACAGATTGGCCGCGGCAAGTTATTTTGGCACATTTGCGGTGTATTTCGCGTCGCTGACCGTTGCGATCACCTTTGTTGATCGATGGTACATCATGATACCCGCCGGGATCGTGTTCGCCTTTGCCGCAGTACGGCTTTATGTGCTGCAACATGATTGCGGGCATCACTCTCTGTTTGAAACACGGATTCAAAACGAATGGGCAGGGCATGGCCTGTCTCCCTTCACTTTCGCCCCGTTCGAGGTGATGAAGCAGAACCACAATCTGCACCATGCGGGCATCGGAAATCTTGAGCACCGCGAGACAGGTGAAATTCACACGATGACCCTGCGAGAGTGGAATGCAGCTGATTGGAAAACACGTTTGTTTTACCGGCTGTATCGCAATCCGTTCATCCTGGTTCCGGCCGGCGCGTTGTTCACCTATTTCATCCGATACCGCTGGCCCAAGAATACGGCGCGTTTTGGCGCCAAAGGTGTGGTGTTGCACAACCTGTCGATCGTTGTTTTTCTTGGATTGTTGTATCTGATCGCGGGTATGACGGGCATTTGGGTCTGGCTGGTGTTTTCCTTTTTGGGTGGAATGCTGGGCGTCTTCCTTGTTTATCTTCAGCACAACTTCGAAGATACCTATTGGGATCGCCGCCCCGATCTGAACCCTCAGACAGCAGCGCTTGAGGGGTCATCCGCACTGGATTTCGGATGGTGGTTCGATATGGCTGTGGCCTGCATCACGTTGCACGACATCCACCATTTCAACGCGCGTATCCCATCATATCGCCTGCGTGCCTGCCACTATAACCTGCCGCCGGAATATACCCCCCGCCGGATCAAATTTCCCGAGGCCGTGGCAGCATTGAACCTGAAGCTATGGGACGAAAATGCCAAGCGCCTCGTACCCTTTCCGAGAGACAACCGAGCCGCTGGTCTTGCCCATAACTAAGCTGGCAGAACAGGGGCGAGCACCACACAGCTTGCGGATTCGTGTATCTTTTGTATATACGAACCGGTAACGAGACAGAGAGAGGACCTATAATGACCGCTGTGACCGACATAAAAGGTGTAGGAGAGGCACTTGGCCAGGCCCTTGTTGCCAATGGCTTCAAGACGGCCGAGGCGATAGCCAAGGCCACTCCTGCTGATTTGGTCAAGGTCCCTCGGATCGGTGAGGCGCGCGCGCTGGTTTTGATTGCATCTGCCAAAGATGCCGTTGCTGCAAAACCGCCTGCTGCGAAACCGGCAACACGCCGAACTGCGGCCCGGACGCCCGCGACGCGCAGACCGACCGCACGCAAAGCCGCACCCCGCAAAACAATCGCCGCAGCCGCAGCCGAGAAACGGGTCGAGGAAGCCGCACGCAAGGCGGCAGAAGAAAAAGCAGCCGCCGAAAAAGCCGAGGCTGCTGAAAAGAAAAAGGCCAAAGCCAAGGCTAAGGCCGAAAAAGCCGCGAAGAAGCGCAAAGAGATGGAAGCCGCCTTTTCCAAGGCCAAAGACAAGGTGAAAGCCAAGTCCAAAAAGGACAAAAAGTCAAAAAAGGACGGAAAAAAGAAAGACGGCAAGAAAGGCGGAAAGAAGAAGGACAAGAAAAAAGCGAAGAAGTAAAACCTCTTCGCCTTCAGTTGATGTCCTAACCGGTGCCTGACGGTGCCGGTTTTGTGTGTCAGGCCAAAGTACCGTCCAGTTGCAGGGTCAGCTTGCCGCCCAGATAGGGGCCAAGTACCTCGGGCAGCGAAACAGTGCCGTCTTCATTCTGCCCATTCTCCAGAACTGCGATCAGACAACGCCCGACAGCCAGACCGGAACCGTTCAGAGTATGAACAAATTCGGGTTTGCCACCACTTTCAGGCCGGAAACGGGCATTCATCCGACGCGCCTGAAACGCACCTGTGGTCGAGACCGAGCTGATCTCGCGATAGGTGTCCTGTCCGGGCAGCCACGCTTCGATGTCATAGGTGCGGCGCGCGCCAAAGCCCATATCACCGGTGCACAAAACAACAGTGCGATAGGGGATACCCAGCTGTTCCAGCAGATCCTCGGCGCAGCGCAACATGCGCTTTTGTTCGTCATCTGACGCGTCGGGATGGGTGATCGAGACCATCTCGACCTTTTCGAACTGGTGCTGGCGCAGCATTCCTGCAGTGTCCTTGCCCGCGCTTCCTGCCTCGGACCTGAAACAGACGGTATGGGCGGTCATACGGATGGGCAGGGCAGACTCTTCAAGAATGTCACCGGCCACTGAATAGGTCAGCGTGACCTCGGAGGTCGGGATCAGCCACCAGCCATTTGTCGTCTGATAGCTGTCGTCACCGAATTTAGGCAGTTTATCAGTGCCATACATCGCCTCATCCCGAACCAGAACCGGTGTCTGCATTTCTGTCAGCCCGTTCTTGTCGATATGTGTGTCCAACATGAACTGGGCCAGCGCACGGTGGAGCCGGGCAACCCCCTTGGACAGGTTCACAAACCGGCTGCCGCTGGTTTTGGCGGCGGTTTCGAAATCCATTGCGGCTGCGACGGCGGGAATGTCGTAGTGCTCTTTCGGTGCAAAGCTGAAATCGCGCGGGGTGCCCCAGCGGTTGACTTCGACATTGTCGTTTTCGTCCGCGCCTTGCGGCACGTCATCGGCGGGCAGGTTGGCGATGCGGGCTAGTTGATCGGTTAGCAAGGCATCCAGATCCTTGGCCTCGGTCTGCATCCAGGCGACTTCGGCCTTTTTCTCGGCGACCAGCGCGCGCAGGCGTTCGAATTCAGCCCCGTCGCCGCGCCCTTTGGCTGCACCGACTTCCTTGCTGGCCTTGTTTTGTTCGGCCTGTGCGGTTTCGGCAGCCAGAATCTTGGAACGCCGGCTTTCGTCCAGCCTCAGCAGATCTGACGACACCGGCGCGTCCCCACGGCGCGCTAGGGCGGCGTCGAAAGCGGCAGGGTTTTCGCGAATGGCGCGGATGTCGTGCATGTCTCAGATCCTTGAATGCGTGAATCACTGAACCCGCTTATGCACCATCTGCGGGGCAGGGTGTAGCACCGGTTACGACTTATCAGCGTCTTCGTGGGTTTCATGCGTCAGGTGGCCATCCCATGCCCCGGCCGGTATTTTTGGCTCGGGCGGGTCAGCCACATAAGAAGGCGTCATGATCTGCACATTGTTCTCGTTAAATACAGCGACAATGTTTCGATGCAGGTCCGAGCGGATTTTGGGGATGATGCTGCCACGGGTGGTGTAGCCGTTGATCTGATAATTGATCGCGTAATCGGCCAACGCGGTCCACAACACAAAAGGTTCGGGATTGACCTTGATACCTTTGGTGCGGTTGGCGGCCTCGATCAGCATCGCCTCTACCTTCTCAGGGGGTTCTTCGTAGCCGATGCCGACTGTCGTGTGCAGTAATAGTCCGTCACCATTGGTTTTCTTTGAAAAGTTAACGACATCTGAGTTCATCAATTGTGCATTGGGGATCGAGATCAGCTCGTTCTTGATCGACTTCAGGTGGGTCTCCATCAGTTTAATCTGAACCACATCGCCGATGTGGTCCCCGATCTGGATACGGTCACCGATCGAGGTAGACCTGCGGTAAATCACAAACAGCCCGGCCAGCATGTTGGACACGACTGAATTCGCGCCTAAAGACAGCATGGCGCCAACCAGAATGGTCAACCCCTGGAACGCGGCAGAATCTGAGCCCGGAATATAGGGAACCGCAAACACCAGCGCGATCAAAATAACGACGACACGGGCGATGTTGAACGTCGGGTTGACCCAGTGTTTCTCGAAATCACCCATTTCGAACGAACCGGCTTCGACCGCATCAAAGAACACGCGCAGCCCTTTGATGATGTACAACGTCACCCATGTGATCAGGCCCAGCATGATCAGATTGGGGATATAGCTGAGGATGCCCCGGAAGATAAGCAGCACGGGCTCTGTCAGATAGGTCAGCAGAAGCTGTGCGAAATATCTGGTTTCCGCAAAAGCCAAAAGAACAAAGGACAGGTAATAGTAGAAACCGAGAAAGAAGATGATCAGCAGCACGAAGTTCAGACCATAGCGGATAAGGGCCGCGATTGCTTCGGCCTGAACACTTTTGGCTGTCGCCGTTTCGACATCCTTTAAATAGCGCTTTACCAGCTTCAATGTGCGACGCCTGATCCGACGGTGCAGCCACAGGATAGTGACAACAAACAGGGCAAATCCCAACGTCCAGGCAGCCGCTTCGATAGCACCGGAAACGCGCGCCTGATCGGTTCGGTTGGCTCGGTACGCCTCAATGGATTGTTTGATCGCATTGCCATGCAAAACGCTCAGAACACTTAGTTCCATCTGATCCAGTTCAGCGTCAGCTTTAGTAACGATCGAGATTCTTTGACCATCGGCCAGAATCCAGGTGCCAAACTCGGTCTCTTCATAGGTGATCTCGACCAAAGGTGCTTCCGACGCTTCCGCAACCGCAATGATCTTGTCCTGTACGCCCTCGGCGCGCTCCGGAGCAGGCAGGGCGCTTGATCCGCGCACCTGAAACAGAATGTCCCCGTCTACTATGACCGGGGCCATGAACGTGTCCGATCCCGCAGTCTCGGTCAGGGGGGATTCCGCGGGTGCTTCCTGCGACATGGCCGCATCGGACAGCCACACGGTCACCGACAGGGCAGTCAGTAAATAAAGCAACGAAAGGAAAGGCTTGAGCGGCCGTGTCATGTGTCCCCCTTCGGACAAACTATACCCGGTTTCGGTTATGTTCCTAGGGCATATCTGCAACGCTTTGCCCGTGGTTGCCGGGACATGCCAGTATTCAGGTGGGGTACATGACCGCCTTTGCTTGCAAACCGACATTTCAAAGCATAGGTTCCGCCCAAATTTGCGGAACTGTGCCGCAAGACTAGAACAAAGGAATGTCCTATGGATGGTGGCGCAATCGCCCAGTTTCTCCCGCTGATCCTGATCTTCGCGATCATGTATTTCCTGCTGATCCGTCCGCAGCAAAAGAAGATGAAGGAACATCAGGCCATGGTTGATGCCGTGCGTCGGGGTGATCAGGTGATCACGCAAGGCGGCGTGATCGGCAAGGTATCGAAGGTCAAGGAAGGCGATAACGAGATCGAGGTCGAAATCGCCGAGGGCGTCAAGATTCGCGTGGTCAAATCGACCATCGCCCAGGTTCTTAACAAGACCGAGCCGGCGAAGTAACTTCGCGCGACAATTCCTTGAAAAGGCAGGGTAATGCTGCAATTTGATACCTGGAAGCGGGTTCTGATCTGGCTGGTCTGCGTGACCGGTCTGCTCATGGCCCTGCCAAACGCGTTTTACACGCGGGTCGAGCAATCCAACGACGCCAAGGCTGCGATCGAGCTGGGCAATGACACGCCGCAGATACAGGCTGAAGCCGCGCAATGGCCGAACTGGCTGCCGTCATCCCTGGTCAATCTTGGCCTCGACCTGCGCGGCGGTGCGCATCTGCTGGCTGAAGTTCAGGTGCAGGACGTCTACGAATCCCGGATGGAGGCGATGTGGCCGGAAATCCGCGACGCGCTGCGCGATGAACGTGCCACGGTGGGAACCATCCGCCGTCAGGACTCGGCCGCGGATGAGATTCGCGTGCGCATCAGCCAGCCCGAAGGAATGCCACAGGCGTTGGAGGTTGTTCGCGGTCTGGCCCGGCAGGTGCAGACACTGACAGGTGTAGGTGCCACAGATATCGAAGCCCGTGCGGATGGCGACACGATTGTTGTTCAACTGTCCGAGGCAGAAAAACTGGCCTCGGATGATCGCACGGTGCGTCAGGCGCTGGAAATCATCCGCCGCCGGATCGACGAAGTCGGTACGCGAGAGCCCACAATCCAGCGTCAGGGGACGGATCGCATCCTGATTCAGGTGCCGGGTATCGGCAGTGCGGGCGAACTTAAGGAAATTATCGGAACAACGGCACAGTTGACGTTTAATCCGGTTGTCGGGCGCGGAACCGATCCGGATGCCGTCGCAGGCGTCGGTGAAAAAATCGTGCCGTCGATTGACGAAAACGAAGTTTATTACAACATCGAATCCGCTCCGGTCGTGACAGGAGAGGAACTGGTCGACGCCCAGCCGTCCTTCGATCAGAACGGCCGCCCTGCGGTCAACTTCCGGTTCAACACATCCGGTGCGCGCAAGTTCGGGGATTATACCCGTGACAATATCGGCGCACCCTTTGCCATCGTGCTGGATGACGAAGTGATCTCGGCCCCCGTGATCCAAAGCCATATCCCGGGCGGGTCGGGCATCATCACCGGTAACTTCACCGTTGAGGAAAGCACCAATCTGGCCGTCCTGCTGCGTGCCGGTGCTTTGCCTGCGGGGCTGGAGTTCCTGGAAGAACGCACCATCGGCCCCGAACTGGGGCAGGACAGTATCGACGCAGGTAAAGTTGCCACAATCGTGGCCTTTGTCGCGGTGCTGGTATTCATGGCGCTCAGCTATGGCCTGTTCGGTGTCTTCGCCAATATCGCGCTGATCATCAACGTGGGCCTGTTGTTCGGCTTGCTGTCCCTGATCGGCGCAACACTGACACTGCCGGGGATTGCGGGGATCGTTCTGACGGTCGGTATGGCAGTGGATGCCAACGTGCTGATCTTTGAGCGCATCCGCGAAGAACTGAAATCCGCCAGAGGTCCGGCTCGCGCCATCGATCTGGGCTATGAAAAGGCGTTGTCGGCCATTCTGGACGCCAACATAACCACTTTCATCACCGCCGTTATCCTGTTTGCCATGGGCAGCGGCCCTGTGCGCGGGTTCGCGATCACTCTGGGCCTGGGTATCCTGACATCCGTCTTCACCGCGATCTTCGTGACGCGCCTGATGGTTGTCATGTGGTTCGAACGCCGCCGACCGAAAACGATCGAGGTTTGACATGAGACTGAAACTCGTACCGCAGAACACCTCGTTCGACTTCTTCAATCGTTGGAAAATCTGGCTTGGAATCTCCGGCCTGATGATGGTGATTGCGTTCACCTCATTTCTGCTGCAGGGGCTGAACTTCGGCATCGATTTCCGCGGTGGAACCACGATCCGGACCCAAAGCAATCATGCAATCGACGTGGGTGTATACCGCGATGCTTTGTCTCCGCTGCAACTGGGTGACGTCACCATCACCGAGATTTTTGATCCAAGCTTCGGTCCCGATGAAAATGTCGCGATGATCCGTATTCAGGCTCAGGAAGACGCCGAAGCGGTCACCGCAGATGTGATCACCCAGGTCGGCGAAGCGCTGGCTGCCGCAGACCCCGGACTAAAACTGCCCTTTGAAAGCGTCGAATCCGTTGGCCCAAAAGTGTCGGGCGAGCTGATCCAGACTGCTGTTATCGCGGTTGTCTTGGCCATCGGCGCCGTTCTTGTCTACATTTGGCTGCGCTTTGAATGGCAGTTTGCACTGGGGGCAGTTGCCGCATTGGTGCACGATGTGATCCTGACCATCGGCATCTTCTCGGAACTGCAAATCCGCTTCGATCTGGCGATCATCGCGGCGCTGCTGACCATCGTCGGCTATTCGCTGAACGACACGGTTGTCGTCTTCGACCGGGTGCGCGAGAATCTGCGGAAATACAAAAAGAAGGACCTGAAAGAGGTTCTGAACGTATCGATCAACGAAACCCTGAGCCGAACGGTGATGACCTCGGTCACAACTTTACTGGCGCTGATCTCGCTTTATCTGCTGGGTGGGGACGTCATCCGCGGATTTGTCTTCGCGATGATCTGGGGTGTCGTTGTCGGGACCTATTCGTCGGTCTTCGTGGCCTCAACCATCCTGCTGTGGCTGGGGGTCAAGCGCGACTGGTCCAAACCGTCGAATACGGCGGGCAACCAGTTTGCCAATATTGATGCCTGAGGCTCTACAACAGGCCTTGGCCCTGCCGGGCCTCACTTGGCTGATCCTTACCATCGGAGCCGCGGGACTTGTCCGCGGCTTCACAGGTTTTGGCACCGCGATGATCTTTGTGCCGGTGGCGACCCAGTTCCTGCCTATTGCAGAAGTGGTCTTTCTGATGGCCGCCACCGGTATTGCATCAACCTTTGCCTTGGCTCCGCAGGCGTGGCGGGATTGTGACAAGGTCGAAATCAGCACTCTGGGCTTTGCCGCAACGATAACCGTGCCGCTGGGGCTGTGGATCATGGTGCAGGTGGACTCGGTTGCGCTGCGCTGGGTTGTTTGCGGCATTACCGGTCTGACCCTGCTGGCCGTGGTTACTGGCTGGCGGTGGGAGGGTAAACTGGGACTGCCCGGACGTCTCGCCATCGGCGGTAGCGCAGGCGTTGTCGGCGGCATGACCGGGCTGACCGGCCCGGTTGTCATCGTGTTCTATCTGGCCAGTTCCACAGATGTGCGCAAGATTCGTGCCAACACCATCATTTTTCTGGCATTGCTCGACGTTGTCATCGTTTTCAACATCCTCATCAGCGGTGCCGCAGATTTGTCGATCCTATGGATTGTCCTGCTGCTGTGCGTGCCTTATCTGATCACTACGCTTATCGGCAAGGCATTGTTCGACCCGAAACTGGAACGGATCTACCGCCTCGCGGCCTATTCGGTCATCCTGATTGCGGTCATTTCCGGACTGCCGCTTCTGGATTGAAGAAGGGACATCATGCGTCTGAATCAGATTACTTTTACAGATGCCAAACCCATAGACGGTTATGGCCCCGGTTTTTTTCGAATTGGTGGCGATGTCTTCCACGGCGCTGTCCTGACAGGCCCGGCAGGCCCGGCAGAGTGGGGCGGCTATGACGACCGACACCCCCTTCTGGACCTGGCGGGCAGAATCGACGTCCTGCTTATCGGCACGGGCGCAGACATGGCCCACATCCCCCAATCGCTACGGGTTGAGCTGGAAAATGTCGGACTTGGTGTTGAAATCATGAACTCCCCCGCCGCCTGCCGCACCTACAATGTGCTGCTCGCCGAAGGTCGCCGCATCGCACTTGCCCTGATCCCTGTCTGACGGGATTCTCTTCATCTGGCCAAAAATATCCCGGGGAGTGTGAGGGGCTGGCCCCTCACTCCGACATGTGTCAGCTGTGGTGCGCTGGCATCCTGCGGCAAATCTCGCCTTTTGCCCCTGCGGACAATCCGCTAAGCGGGTCTCATGACTTTGACTGTAACAGATCTGTCGATCACACGTGGCGGTGTTCCCGTCCTAGAGGGCCTCAGCTTTCAGCTGTCGCCGGGCAAGGCTCTGATCCTGCGGGGCCCAAACGGTATCGGCAAAACGACGCTTCTGCGCACGTTGGCTGGCTTGCAACCTCCGCTGGAAGGCAAGATCGAAGGGGCCGAGGACCAGATCGCTTACGCGTCCCATTCGGACGGGCTCAAACCGACATTGTCAGTGACTGAAAACCTGACATTCTGGGCAGCGGTCTTTGGCACATATGACATCCAGCCAGCGCTGGACGCTTTTGAATTGAACGAACTCGCCGACCGTCACGCCGGCAATCTGTCGGCGGGCCAGAAACGGCGGTTGGGGTTAGCACGGATGCTGGTCACAGGGCGGCCGATCTGGATGCTGGACGAGCCGACCGTCTCGCTGGACAGAAACGCGGTGCAAATGTTTGCCGACGCTGTGCGGACACATCTGGGTCAGGGCGGTTCAGCCCTAATCGCGACCCATATCGACCTTGGCCTGGATGGCGAGGTTCTGGACGTCGGTCCGAACAAGGCCAAACCCAAACCCATCGACGATTTCGACGGAGGTTTCCTGTGATCGCCCTGTTGCTGCGCGACCTGAAACTGGCCTTCCGCGCGGGCGGCGGGTTCGGGCTGGGTTTGGCCTTTTTTCTGATCGTGACCGTGATGGTGCCGTTTGCAGTGGGGCCGCAATCCTCGCTGCTGTCTACGATTGCGCCCGGAGTGCTCTGGCTGGGGGCCTTGCTGGCCTGCCTTCTGTCGCTTGACCGCCTGCTGGCACTGGACTGGGAAGACGGCTCGCTCGACCTGCTGGCTACAGCACCGCTGCCGCTTGAAGCGGTTGTCACGGTCAAGGCGCTGGCCCATTGGCTGACCACCGGCTTACCGCTGGTTCTGGCCGCGCCGTTTCTGGGTGTTTTGCTGAACCTGCCGATGCCGGGGTTTTTCTGGCTGGTGATCTCGCTCCTGATCGGTACCCCAGCCATGAGCGTCATCGGGACATTTGGTGCTGCGCTGACCGTTGGTCTGAAACGTGGCGGGCTATTGCTGTCGCTTCTGGTGTTGCCACTTTACGTCCCCACCCTGATATTCGGGGCCGAGGTTGCCCGGCGTGGTGCAACAGGGATGGAGGTACAGACGCCACTGCTGATGCTGGCCGGGATCACAGCGGCGACCATCGCATTGTTGCCCTTTGCCAGCGCTGCCGTGCTACGTATCAATCTGCGGTGAACCGCGACAAGTTTGATGGATGTCAATTGAGAACCACCCCAACTCGGACTAGATAGGGCCCATGTCAATCGCAGCCAAAGCCAACGCCCTCTGGGAATATGCCAACCCGCGCAAGTTTCTTGAAACCAGCGAACGGGTCCTGCCGTTTTTCTGGATCGTCTCGATCCTCTGCATCGTTGTCGGTCTGACCTGGGGCTTTTTCTTTACACCGGACGACTACAAGCAGGGGTCGACGGTCAAGATCATCTATCTGCATGTTCCGGCGGCTCTGATGGCGATCAATTGCTGGCTGATGATGCTGGCCACCTCATTGGTCTGGCTGGTGCGTCGCCACCATGTCAGCGCGCTTGCGGCACGGGCTGCTGCACCGATCGGGATTGTAATGACCCTGATTGCGCTGCTGACGGGGGCCATCTGGGGACAGCCCATGTGGGGCACATGGTGGGCCTGGGATCCGCGCCTGACATCGTTTCTGATCCTGTTTCTGTTCTACCTTGGCTATGTCGCCTTGTGGGAAGCTATTGAGGACCCTGATACCGCAGCCGATCTGACCTCGGTTCTGTGTCTTGTTGGGTCGGTCTTTGCGATCCTCAGCCGGTATGCGGTGAATTTCTGGAATCAGGGCCTGCATCAGGGCGCATCGGTCATGCGGGCCGGGGCCGTTACCGGGGCGGATACGGAAGAGAAAGTCAGCAATGTCTTTTTCTACCCTCTGCTGGCCTGCATCATCGGATTTGTTCTGCTGTTCATCGCCTTGGTGTTGTACCGCACCGGAACGGAAATACGCGCCCGTCGTATCAAGGCGTTACAGGCACGGGAAAGGGTGGGCGGATGATCCCCGATCTTGGAAAATATGCAGACGCTGTTTTGTCGTCTTATGCCGTTTCCATTGCCCTTATCGTGGTACTGGTTGCGTTCAGCGTGATGCGCGGGCGCAAGGTGCGTGCTGAAATGGAAAAGGTCGAACAGAGGATGTCGCGCAATGGCTAAAATCTCGCCCCTGATGATTGCGCCACCTCTGATATTTGGCGCATTCGCGGTTCTCGCAGGCATCGGCATGTTTCGCGAAGATCCCAACGCTTTGCCCTCGGCCCGTGAAGGCCAACCGGCGCCGCCCGTGGTTCTAACCGAGTTTCCGGGAAAGACCCTTTTCGACGACGAAACGCTGCGGGACGGAGAGGTCAAGCTGGTCAACTATTGGGCCAGCTGGTGCGCCCCATGCCGCGTCGAGCACCCCAATCTCGAAGCGCTGGCAGCTGAAGGCATCCCTGTTTATGGCATCAACTACAAAGACAAGCTGAGCAGTGCCGAGGCTTTTCTGGCTGATCTTGGCGATCCTTACGTCGCCATGGGCCGCGACGAACAGGGCCGCATGGCAATTGATTGGGGTTTGTACGGTGTTCCCGAGACCTACGTGATCGACGGTGATGGAACGATCATTCTGCGCTTTGCAGGCCCGATCACGCAACGTGTCATCGAAAGCACCATCCGGCCTGCGCTTGAGAAAGCGGCTGAGTAGGGCCTTTCAACCTCTGGTTCAGGCGAGCTGGTAGGTTTGGAAATCCTGCTCGACCTCAAGAAACTCGTTGATTCGCAGAAAATCGCCTTTGTCGGCACGCCAGTTCAGGTAGGCTTCAAGCGCGTCGGGGTTTTCCCAGATGTGAACAACGACTTGTTCGTTGTTTGCGGGCGAGAGCAGAAGATAAGCGGCACGACATCCGGGGAATTTTCGGGTTTCGGCAACCAGATCCCCGATCAGTTTGGCAAGCGCCGCGAATTTCCCCGGCAGGGGCGTGGATTTGACAATGACGACTTCCTGCATACGCGCCTCCGGTTTTTGTAGCAGGGTCAAGGAATCCACTTAAAAATGCGTGAACGGGATACTGAAATACAGAAAAGGAAAGGGCGCCCCGCAGGCGCCCCTGTCATTTGTCCAGACCGGTTAGGCTTAGTTGGCCTTCGCCAGATTCCTCAGCACGTATTGAAGCACACCGCCGTTTTCGATGTATTCGATCTCAGGCGCGGTATCGATCCGGCATTTCAACTGGATGGTCGTCTCAGCCCCATCTGCGTAGGTGATGGTGCAGGGCACGTCCTGCAACGGCTCGACCGTATCCAGCCCGTGAATTGAGACGGTTTCGTCCCCTTTCAGACCCAGGGTTTTGCGGGTATCTCCACCGGTGAATTCGAACGGGATCACGCCCATGCCGACCAAATTGGACCGGTGGATTCGCTCAAAGCTTTCTGCAATCACGGCTTTGACGCCCAGCAGTGCGGTGCCCTTGGCCGCCCAGTCGCGGCTTGAGCCTGCGCCGTATTGTTCGCCACCAAACACGACTAGCGGAGTGCCATTGGCCTGATAGGCCATCGAGGCATCGTAGATCGAAGTCTGTTCACCATCCGGACCTTTGGTGTATCCGCCTTCAACTCCGTCCAACATCTCGTTCTTGATGCGGATATTGGCGAAGGTGCCGCGCATCATGACTTCGTGATTGCCCCGTCGCGAGCCATACGAGTTGAACTCGCGCGGCTGAACCTGACGGTCGGTCAGATACTTGCCAGCCGGCGTCGTGGTAGCGAATGATCCCGCAGGTGAGATGTGGTCGGTGGTTACCATGTCGCCCAGAATGGCCAGAACCTTGGCGCCTTCGATGTTCGAGATCGTGCCCGGTTCCGCCCCCATACCCTGGAAATAGGGCGGGTTCTGGATGTAGGTCGACGTTGGCGGCCAGTCATAGGTTTCCTGTTGCGGAACCTCGACGCTTTGCCATTTCTCATCCCCCTTGAAGACATCCGCATATTTCGACTGGAACGCTTCGCGGGTTACGGTTGCTTCGACCAGTTCCGCGATTTCGCTTTGGGTTGGCCAGATGTCCTTCATGAAGACGTCGTTGCCATCCTTGTCCTGATCGATGGGCTCGGACGTCAGATCGATGTCGAGCGTACCTGCCAGCGCATAGACAACAACCAACGGCGGCGAAGCCAAGTAGTTTGCGCGGACATCCGGTGAGATACGGCCTTCGAAGTTCCGGTTGCCGGACAGAACCGACGTGGCGACCAGATCGCCCTCGGCAATGGCTTCCGAGATTTCTTTCTGGATCGGGCCCGAGTTGCCGATGCAGGTGGTGCAGCCGTACCCAACAAGGTTGAAACCGACCTTGTCCAGATCTTCTTGCAGTCCAGCGGCCTCAAGATAAGCAGATACAACCTGCGAACCGGGTGCCAGCGAGGTTTTAACCCAAGGTTTGCGGTTCAGACCCAGAGCTGCGGCTTTGCGAGCCACAAGGCCTGCACCGATCATCACGTAAGGGTTCGACGTGTTGGTACAGGAGGTGATCGAAGCAATTACAACCTTGCCCGACTCCATGGTGTAGTCTTCGCCCTTGACGGCGACTTCCTTGCCCATGGGGCGCTTGAAGGTCTCTTCCATTTCCTTGGTGAAAGCGGCCTTGGCGCCGGTCAGCGCGACGTAGTCCTGCGGGCGTTTCGGGCCTGAAATTGCAGGAACGATTGTGCCCATGTCCAGTGACAGAGTGTCAGTGTAGATCGGCGCATAGTCCGGGCCTCTCCAAAACCCGTTTTCCTTGGCATAGGCTTCGACCAGCGCGATGCGGTCTTCGTCGCGGCCGGTGTTGCGCATGTAGCGCAGGGTTTCTCCGTCGATCGGGAAGAAGCCGCATGTCGCTCCGTATTCCGGCGCCATATTGGCGATGGTTGCACGGTCAGCCAGCGGCAGGCGGTCCAGCCCTTCGCCATAGAATTCGACGAATTTGCCCACCACGCCCTTGGCACGCAGCATTTCGACAACTTTCAGAACAAGGTCTGTACCGGTGGTGCCTTCGACCATCGAGCCGGTTAACTCAAAACCGATCACCTCAGGGATCAGCATCGAGATCGGCTGACCCAGCATTGCGGCTTCGGCCTCAATCCCGCCAACGCCCCACCCCAGAACGGCCATGCCGTTGACCATGGTGGTGTGGCTGTCAGTGCCAACCAGTGTGTCGGGATAGGCAACTTCTTCGCCGTTCTGATCGGTGTCAGTCCAGACAGTCTGTGCCAGATATTCCAGGTTCACCTGATGACAGATACCGGTGCCGGGAGGCACAACGCGGAAATTGTTGAACGCGTTCTGACCCCATTTCAGGAACTGATAACGTTCCATGTTGCGCTCGTATTCGCGGTCGACGTTCATCTGGAACGCACGCGGGTTACCGAACTCGTCGATCATGACCGAGTGGTCGATAACCAGATCGACCGGGTTCAACGGGTTGATCTTCTGTGCGTCGCCGCCCAGGCCCTTGATCCCGTCGCGCATGGCGGCCAGATCGACCACCGCTGGAACACCGGTGAAGTCCTGCATCAGCACGCGGGCAGGGCGGTATGCAATCTCGCGCGGGTTCTTGCCGCCATTGGCACCCCATTCGGCAAATGCTTTGATGTCATCGACCGAGACCGAAAAGCCGCTGTCTTCAAATCGGAGCATGTTTTCCAGCACGACTTTCAACGCGGCAGGAAGGTTGGAAAAATCACCCAAACCGGCCTGCTGCGCGGCGGGGATCGAATAGTAGGAAATGGATTTGCCATTCACGTTCAGGCTGCGGCGTGTCTTAGCGGTATCCTGTCCGACTTTAATGGGCATCGGGTGGCCTCCCTTCTCAAATGACTTGGATTTCGGGCATCGCTGAATGTTATCTGCATCACCCAAGCCGCTGGTTCAAGGTTCAATGACACTGGATTTGCAATTTTGTATACCATTGCACACATTTAGGCGGAGAATTGCAAGTACCGCCCTCAAGAAACGTTGATTGGCGGTTGAAGGGCAAAACGGCTATCCCAGAGAACACCCGCTTTATCCGAGAGTTTTTATGTTCAGACCCGCTGCTTTGACCGCCCTGATATCCTGCCTGCTCGCCACCCAGTCCATGGCCGGTGAGGATCCTGTGGTGGTTGAGCTGTTCACCTCACAGGGGTGTTCGTCTTGCCCGCCGGCGGACCGGATCATGCATGAGCTGGCGAAACGCGACGATGTCATCGGGCTGGCGCTGCATGTCGACTATTGGGATTACATCGGCTGGAAGGACGAATATGCCGATCCTGATCACACGCTCCGGCAACGGGCCTATGCCCGCGAAAACGGAAAATCCATGATCTATACGCCCCAGATGATCATAAATGGTCAGCACGATATTGTCGGCGCTCAGGCTCAGGAGCTCGACCGTCTGATTGATGCGCATCTAAAGGCCGCCCCCGAGGCAGCGGTGACAGCAATCCGAGACGCTGACGAAGTGACCGTGAGTGTGACGCCTGTAGAATTGCCCGAAGGTGAGACCTATGACGTGCGTATCGTTCAGTATTCGCCTCTGCGCCATGCCTCGATCCGCCGTGGTGAACTAGCAGGGCGGGAATTGGATTATGCCAATGTTGTCGAGACCTGGCAGATTGCGGGCCGGTGGGATGGGCAAACGCCGCAGACATACTCGGCGCAGCTTGAACCAGGCTTGCCAGCCGTCGTGCTTGTGCAAAGGGCCGGTCACGGGCCTATAGTTGCCGCGTCTTGGGCCAAGTGATCAGGGCATGTCGTCCGGTTGAACGCCAAGCCCGTTCCAGCTTTTCCAACGCCGATGGATCCAGAACCACTGTCCCATATGCTGCCGCACGATCTGTTCCAGATCGTCATTGGTGAACTGAGTCATCGTCTTTGGGTCCGTGTGCGGAACGGGATCATGCAGGATGATTTCAAAGTCGATGCCATTAGGCTGGCGCACGGCATAGCACGGTATCAGTACGGCCTTGTACTTGATGGCCAGCTCTGCGTTCAGCACGGATGTCACGGCAGGCTTGCCAAAGAATGTCAGCTCTTCGCCCCCCAGCGCATGCAGGTCGGACACGATGGCAATGATTCCACCGTTCTTGAGTGACCGGACCATTTCGACCATACCACGCCGCCCCTGTTCGAACATCGGCGCGCCGGTTTTGTAAAAGGCTTCGACATAGGCGTCGTTGAAATAGGGATTGGCCATCCGCCGGTAGAGGCATCCAATCGGCTTGCCGCTGTGTTTCTGCAGGGCAACACGCGCGGCCAGATAGTGACCGAAATGCGCCGTGATCATCATCACCGGACGCCCTTCGGCAATCGCGGCGTCAAACGCAGCAATACCCGGCCCGGATATCTTGGCGTTCACCTGACGTTCGATGAAACCTTCGGGTGAAAAATGCTCCATAATTGCCCGACCGGCATTATCCGACACGTCACGATAGATCTTTGTGATCTCGGCGTCAGACAATTCAGGGCAGGTGAGCTTTAGATTCCGGCGGACACGGGTGCGAAATCCAACGACGGGTGCAAGGGTTTTCATGATTGCACCCATGGTTGCTATGCGCTTTTCATAAGGAAGCTGGCGCATAGCGCCGATGATTCCCTGCAGGAACAGATTGGCGACATAGTATTTTCCAAGCTCAAACCGGCTGAGCTCCGACTTTTCGACGGGCATGGAGGTGTCTCACCGCGTGTTGCGAAATGTTGCCTCAGACATACAACCCGGTACCCGTAACCTCAAGCACCCTGGCGAAATGGCTGCCCTAACGATCTGGCGGGTGCGCCTGTTCCTGCCTCAACCCGTGTTTTCGTCGTCTTCCTTTTCAATCAGCGTAATTGTTCCGGCGTCAGACAAGGTACGAACCGCCCCAACGATCTGGGTCATGGCATCTTCGGCCTCAGATTGCTTGACCCGCCCGCGTTCCGCGATTTCCTCGCGCAGGTTTTCTGCCATGCGGGAGGAGATATTCGACAGCAGAAACTCGACAGATGCCTTGTCATCATCCGCGGCGGCACCAGCAAGGGCCGCGACCAGAACAGGCTGATCGACTTCCCTCAATATGGCTGGAACATCACGTGGGGAAATCCGGCTGGAGATATGGGCGAAGGTAAAGATCGAGCGGCGCACCAGATCGGCAAAATCGGCGTCGTCCTCATCCAGCGCGTTCAGCAGGTCGTCGCGCGTGGCGGACGCAGACTGGTTCAGAATCGCACCCACACGCGCGCCCGGACCGTCATTGAAGGCCTGAACAGGCCGCTGATCCAGTTGAGCAGCCAGTGACCAGCCGATCCGCTCAACCGCTTCGGGTGTGACATTTGCTGTTTTCGAAATTGCGTAGGTGATCCGCCGCGCCACCGGACCCGGCATGTGGCCCAGCATCTGCGCCGCCTGTGCCGTATCCATTTTTGAAAGCATCACAGCGGCCACTTCAGTGCTTTCCGCCTGTGCCATGGCCGCAAGGTCCTGGGCTGGTATGTCGCGCAACCTTTGCCAGGGATCACCGATCTGACGAACTCCGGCAACTTTGCGCAAACGCGCGGCTGTCGCGGGTGTGATTTTTCCACTGACGGCATCCAAGGCCCCGGCAAGACCATGTGGAAAGGCCAGACCGACATTGTCCAGGGCTTCGCTGAATTCCTGCGCCACAGCACCCAGAGTCGCCCGGTCTACAAGGCCCATTTCCCCCAATTGATGTGTCAGTTTCTCTTGCAGGTCATCGGGAAGCTCCTCCAGCGGAAGATCGGCGCCGTCGTTCAACAACAGGCGCACGACAACAGCCGCCTTTTGACGGCTGGTCAAAGATCGGGGAACAAGGCGCGGGCTGTCGCCACCTCCTGCGGAAAATGGGGCCGAAGCCCCTTGAACCGTTTGAATTAATGCGTTGGTGTTCTGCATCTGCCTGTGGAGCTAAAGTTTTCAAACCACAGGCAGATTAGAGAGAGTCGGGTTAAATAACCCTGAACCTTAATAGCTGTATGTCAGGCCCGTTCGGATCGCTTCGCGCAACGATGCCTCGGCCCAGGTGCCTTCTCCGCCACGGGACTTTATTTCGCGCCATTGCTCGATCGCCAGATCGGTTCGGCCTTCGGACACAAACCCCTGCGCCATGTAGCTGCGCGCCAAAAGATTGTCTGGGTTGGCATTGATCGCGTTTTGGTAAAAGACATTTGCCAGTTCCAGCTCGCCCATCTTGCGATAGGTGAAACCCCAATAGGTCAGGACACGATCATCGTCCTGATCCATGATGCGCAGAATGTCCTGAGCGTGCCCGTATTGCCCGTCATACGCCAGTTCGCGGACCGCATCATACAGCTGATCATCTGTCAGGCTTGACTTGTCGGGTTTGACGCATTTTCCACGGGTTTCGTCATATACACGGCCGAACAGGCATTTCTTGGTTGTATTCGTCGGTTTCGGCGGGCTGCTGCTGTCACCACCTGCGGCATGGACAGCTGGCGCGAAGGCAAAGGCTTGCAAAGCAAGGGCAGAAGCTAACAAAAGGCGCATTTCTTTACTCCGTTCTCGGGGCTCTTATTGAAATCATAGTGTGATCTACAAAAAAGCTAACAGTGGAACGGTCGCTTTTATTCACGAACTGGACAAAAATTGTCAGCTGTTGACAGATTTCGCGCAGCTTTTTGTTTCAGTATCCCAGGCCGTACCGGGTGCGCAGGATTGGGTCTGTTTGGAATGCTCTTCGCAGGCAAGCCCGACCGAGGCCACAAGAACCAGTGCCAATGCGCTTAGGAGTGTTCGGATCATGATGTTTCCCTCGTATGGAAAAAGCACATGCAGGATACCGCATTTCCGTTGATCTGGCAAAAAGCAAGGGGGTGCTCTGCATATGGCAGAGCACCCCCGGCTAACAGACTGAAAAGATAATCGTTATTCGCCAAACACGCGCGCAAAGATCGTATCGACATGCTTGGTGTGATACCCGAGGTCGAATTTCTCTTCAATCTCCGCAGGGCTGAGTGCGGCAGTTACATCAGCATCCGCCAACAGTTCCTCCTTGAAGTCGGTGCGGTGTTCCCAAACCTTCAACGCGTTGCGCTGTACCATGGCATAGGCGTCCTCACGGCTGACACCTGCCTGGGTCAGGGCCAACAAAACGCGCTGGCTCATCACAAGGCCTGGGAACTTGTTCATGTTCTCGATCATGTTCTCAGGGAAGATCAGCATCTTGTCGATCACGCCTGTCAGGCGGGCCAAGGCAAAATCCAGCGTGATTGTGGCGTCCGGCCCGATCATGCGCTCGACCGATGAGTGCGAGATATCGCGTTCGTGCCAGAGCGCAACATTCTCCATCGCCGGTATTACGGCCGCGCGGACCATGCGCGCCAGACCGGTCAGGTTCTCAGTCAGCACCGGGTTTTTCTTGTGCGGCATCGCCGAGGAGCCTTTCTGGCCCATCGAGAAGAACTCAGCCCCCTCCAGTACCTCGGTCCGCTGCATGTGGCGGATTTCGATGGCGATGTTCTCGATGCTGCTGGCGATGACGCCCAGCGTTGCAAAAAAGGCCGCGTGGCGGTCGCGCGGAATGACCTGCGTGCTGATCGGCTCAGGCACCAGACCCAGCTTGTCACAGACATGTTCCTCGACTTGCGGGTCGATATTGGCAAAGGTACCAACCGCGCCGCTGATCGCTCCGGTGGCGATTTCCGCACGTGCATCGCGCATCCGGGACAGGTTGCGGTCCATCTCGGCGTAGAAGCGGGCAAAGGTCAGACCCATGGTTGTCGGTTCGGCGTGGATGCCGTGGCTGCGTCCGATACGAACCGTGTCCTTATGTTCCAACGCGCGGCGCTTGAGCGCGGCCAGAAGCCCTTCTAAATCGGCAATCAGGATGTCGGCGGCGCGGGTCAGCTGTACGTTGAAACAGGTGTCCAGCACGTCCGAGCTGGTCATGCCCTGATGCACAAAACGCGCCTCTTCACTGCCGACATGCTCTGCAAGATGGGTCAGGAAGGCGATAACGTCATGCTTGGTGACGGCCTCGATCTCGTCGATGCGGGCGACATCGAATTCCACATCCTTGGCTTTCCAGACGGCTTCGGCATTTTCACGCGGGATCACGCCCAGATTCGCCATGGCGTCGCACGCGTGCGCCTCGATCTCGTACCAGATGCGGAACTTGGTCTCGGGCGACCAGATGGCAACCATTTCGGGGCGGGAATAACGGGGAATCATAGGCGACGGCACCTTTTTTGCAGATTGGATGAGGCGTTGGCGCGGGGTTTAGCCGCGTGCGGGGTAGGGAACAAGATGCGAGAGCGTATATGAGACGGTTTGCCCTGATTCTTGCCGTTTGTTCGGGCTTTTCAGCAGCAGACGGGTTCGGAAAACTGTCCTGCAAAGGATATAGCAAGGCATTGACGGGCAGGGCTCCGCAACAAGGCAGGTTTTGGGCCTGCAACTAGGTCTCACCGGATCATGCCGCCAGTTGGGGTGGATGCCCGCCTTGCCCTTGCTGCCAAGCGATGCTGGACAAACAGCGCTTTGACAGTTCAATCTGATCGGAAGGAAAAAACCAGGTTATTGAGATATGCGATTTTTATCATGTTCTATACTTGCCCTCTGTGGTGCGTTTTGGGTCGGCGCAGCTGCACCAGCACTGGCTGACACACCCGTGACATACACCGATGAAGGCCAAGCGCTCTTTCGGTTTGATGTACCAGACTTCTGGGTCCTTCGTACCGGCGGCCCGCGCGAGATTGAGGATACCGAACTGGGCGACGCCCGTGCGGTCGCGCGGGTCATGGGGTTCCGGCCAGTGACAGACGACGCGGTGTGGATGGGTTTCGTATCACCTGCGGGGGTTGGAACAATTCAGGGCGGCGTCCGGTACTTGCAGGATATCGACAAGTTTCTGGTCAAAGACCCTACGACGACCAGCACCAGCGATACCCGTATCGGCGGAATGCCAGCCCGCGTGTTTCGGGGCACCGGACACCGGGACGGCAAGGGAGTAAGCTTTACCGCCACCGTCATTGACCTTCCGCAAGGCCGGGTTGCCATCGCAGTTGCTATTCTGCGGGACGGGGCAGACCCGAGTTATGCAGATGATCTGAACGCCGTTTTCGCGTCGTTCCGGGCACTTCAGTGAGGGAGGGGGCGATGAGCATTAGACTGATCAAACGGATGTCCCTTACGCTGGGGTTGGGGATCGCGACTTTGACGCTATCGGCCTGCGACGGTGTGACGGTTGGGGTCGGGTACGGGTATGACCCGTTTTACGACTCGATGCTGTGGAACGACTACTACCATGACGTTAATGTGGATATTGACGTTGATCGTCCCAACCGACCTGATCGACCAGTGCGCCCCGAGCGTCCGAAACCGCCTGTGGCCAAACCTCCCGCGCGCCCGCGCCCACCTGTGGCGCGTCCGCCAGTTGCCCGCCCGCCCATTCATCGACCGGGCCCGCGGCGCTAAGGAACAAAAGGCCGCCTGTCAGGCGGCCTTTCTTATGAAAGAAGCTCGGTCGTTATGTGGGCCGAGCCTTCGAGCGTCCGGTGAACCGGGCACTTGTCCGCAATCTCAAGCAAACGTTGCCTTTGCTCCTGATCCAGCGGGCCGCTCAGGCGGATTTTCCGGCGAAACTGGTCCACCTTGCCATCATTCACCAATCCGGCATCCTGTGCGTGAACCTTGTCATGACACACATCGACGCTGACATTTGTCAGGGGCCAGCCTTTGCGCCGGGCGTACATGCGTATTGTCATCGATGTGCAGGCCCCCAAACCGGCCGAGACAAAGCCATAAGGCGACATGCCCTTGTCCGTACCGCCGTAAGATGCGGGCTCATCCGCGACCAGATGGTGGTTTGGACCCGCCTGAATATCCTGCATGAACCCGCCCGGATCTGCTTCGGTTATGCGCACAACGCCCTCTGGCGCTCCCGGTGGCGGAGCGGGTGGGCACAGTTTCACATAGCGTGAAACCCAAGCGGCAATAACATCCGCTGCATATTCGGCGTCAGAGGCGCGCGTGATCAGATGATCGGCGTCGTCGAGAGTTACAAAGCTTTTGGGGTGTTTCGCGGCCAGAAAGATCGCGCTCGCATTGTCGATGCTGACCGTTTCGTCGCGTGGGGCATGAAGGATCAACAGGGCGGCTTTGAGGTCGGCGATTGCAGATGACAGGGCCGATTTGGCAATGTCGTCCACAAAAGCTTTACCTATGCGGAAGGGGCGACCACCCAGAGAGACCTCGGCACTGCCATCCTCTTCGATCTGAGGCAGCGCCGCCTCAAAGTGATGCGACACATGGGCGGGGTCAGCCGGTGCACCCAATGTCACGACGGCTTTTACAGTCGGAATACCAGCCCGCGCCCGCAACACCGCCGCGCCCCCAAGCGAGTGGCCGATCAGCAGGGCAGGTGCCATTTTTCGACCAGCCAGATATTGCGCGGCTGAAATCAGATCCTCGACATTCGAAGTGAAGGTCGTATTGGCAAACTCGCCTTCGGAATGGCCCAGTCCGGTGAAATCGAACCGCAGCACCGCAATGCCCATGGCAGCCAGTCGGGCAGAAATGCGCCGGGCGGCCGGGATATCCTTGGAGCAGGTAAAGCAGTGGGCGAACAGGGCCGTAGCCAGCACCGGTCCGTCCGGCAAATCCAGTCGCGCCGCCAATTGGCTGCCGTCATGTCCGGCAAAAGTGATGCGTTCCGTGGGCATGTCGGCTCCTTGAATGGTACGGGGGAACACGCCCAATACTGTGTATTTGCCCCTTGGGTCACAACCCTTAAGTCACACGCGTAACGGGAAGGTGAGAACGAATGGGTGTTTCACAGACTGCGCAAGATCCCTGCCGCCTTCGGGCCGCATGGCGGCAGAGCTCTTACCTTCTTTTAATATCAAAAAATTTGATGATGGTTCAAACAAACATTCGTTTCACTTATGTCTCTCCACATCCCATTTGTGGTTCCTGAAAGCTGAAACAGGAGACACAGATGTCACATGCAGATATTGCACCCCGGATACCCGACCTGCGTTCACGTATGATCCTGGCTATAGTTTTGGCCGGCGTTGCCGGGTTCGCGATTGGCCAATCCTGGCCCGCGCCCCAAGGTGGTTCACAGGTTCAGGTCAGCCTTGCCACGGAAGATTGGCATGGAAATGTCCGCCGGTCCCATTGGTCGAATTGAGGGCCCGGCCTTATTCGATTCCCATCAATTGGGGGTCAAAGGGATATCTGGACAGGTTCTCATACCCGGTTTCGGTAATGAGAACCTGATCCTCAAGCTTGATGCTGAAATCGCCACCGACTTCGCCAACGCAGGCTTCGACGCACAGCACCATGCCGGGCTCCAGCGGATAGTCATATGCGCCTTCGACGGCTTTGTCCGGATACGCAACCAGCGGCCATTCATCACACAATCCCACTCCGTGCATCAGGCAGCCGTATTTCTGCGCCTGAAACTTGTCATCAAGCCTGTGCGACATGGCGGTAAGTTCCGGGATCATTACGCCGGGCTTCAGCATCTGCATGTTGGTCATGATATGTTCATGCGCGTGCTGCATGGCATAGATCATGTCAGGGCGGGGTTTTTGGTCGCCAATCCACCAAGTGCGCGAGATATCGATGCATATCCCGTATGACCCGATCAGGTCGGTGTCGAAGGCGATGATTTCGTTTTGCTGCGTGATGCGGGGCCCGCATTCCTGGAACCAGGGATTCGTGCGTTGGCCTGATGCCAGCAGGCGGGTTTCAATCCATTCGCCACCGCGCCGGATGTTTTCCGCGTGCAGAACAGCCCAAATATCATCCTCGGTTGTCTTTCCATTGCCGACATTCGCGCGTGCAAAGCGCTCCATCTCCGCCACAGCGGTTTCGCAGGCGTGATTGGCACAGCGCATGGCCAGAATCTCATCCGGTCCCTTCACGGCACGGGTCTTTTCGGTCAGCTCTTCACCTTCCATGACCTCAAAGCCCTGCGCCTCAAGCGCGCGCAGACCATGCAGCATGATCTTGTCGACAGCCAAACGTTTGTTGCCGCCGCCATGCGCATCGATCAGTACGCGCACCTCGTTCGAGAAAACATCTGCCGCAATATCCACCTTGTCGCCACGGTCGAAGTAAAACAGGTCCGCGCCTGACCGCTGCTCGCGCACCAGCGGATTGAACGTGCTGAGGAAAGGTGAGTTCTTGTAGTCCCAGATCACCATATAGCCATTGGCACATAACAGCACCGCGCGAAACGGGTTATGCGTATTCCACAACTGCATGTTCGTGCTGTCGGTTGCGTAGCGGATGTTCAGCGGGTCAAAAACCAGCAAGCCACCATATCCGCGATCAACGATGGCCTGCGTCAGTCGTTTCCAGCGGTGTTCCCGCATCCGGGCAAGATTGGGCAGTTCCAGCCCCGCAGCAGCCCATTCGTCAAAAGCCAGCTGTGTCGGTCCGATCTCGATCCGGTCATTTTCGTTTGGCGTGCCATCACCCAGCGTAGCGCCTCGGCTGGGGTCAATCTTGCGCGTGTCTCGGTAATGCTTGTTCATGACGGACCTCGTTGCTTGTTCAGTCAAACCTAAGGTGCCCATATCGATCGTCTTGGAAAAATGCGACGGCGATCCTGTCGTTTTCGACCGACAAATATTTCGACCCATGCTAAGCCACTGGTATGAATAAAATTCTGCAAGATAATATACCGTATGATGTCGGCGACCTACGTGCTTTACCGGGTATCCAGCCTGCAACGATGGAAAACTGGTTGCATCGGGACGAGGCTTTTGTCGGTCAGATGCAACGCCGGCAGAAGCTGCTGACGGAACGCCGCGAAGACGTTCTGGCGCTTGATCCGCAGGCTGAACCGGCCGCTCGGGAACTGCTCGACCTTGTGCTGTCGCAGGTCTATCCCAATGCGGATGAAGAAGTCGTGAGACCCGACGGAGTAAGTGTCGCAGTCGACCGGGCGCAGCCGCTTGATACATTGTGCAGGCTGGTTCAGGAGGATTTTTGCATCCTGCAAAAGCGCGGAACTGTACATGTATTGACCGGCGCAATCCTGTGTTTCCCGGCCAGCTGGCTTTTGTCGGAAAAATTCATGCGACCACTGATCGACATCCATGTGCCTGTCGCAAGTTACGACGAAAATATAGCCAAGCGGGTGCAGCGCCTGTTCGACGGGATACAGCCCGGTCGTCCACTCTGGCGCTTTAACGCGCTTTGGTATGAAGACCCCGAACTGTTTCAGCCCCGAAGCTCCAGTGACAGGCGGGGCGACACAGATCGACGTAAAACGTCCTACTTGCGAAGTGAGCGGCAAACCCTGCTGCGCTTGCCGAAAACGGATGCGGTCGTCTTTTCAATCCACACTTATATTCTGGCCGCGAACGCGGTTCCCAAAATGGAAAACCCCGCCTAAAGGCGGGGCATCCAAGGAGGGTCTTCTGTAATTCTCTTATTGGCCCAAGGCGGCCGCAACATCGGCAAACGCGTTCGTTGCGTTCAGGGCAACTATCGCGAAGGTAAAGACAAGCACCTGTGTGTTGAGGCGAAAATCTTCACCCCGGATCAGATTGACAGCAGCCATTGACAGGGCAATCGGGGTCGAAACGCCAGCCAGTACACCCGTCATGCACCAACTGCTGAGACGCAAAACGTCACTTGGCTTTACGACACCATCTTCGTCATCGAACGTTTCCTGACCTGGCCTGTTTGTATCTTCACTGCGAAACGCGATGCTGAGCAATTGTTCATCTGTCAGCTGGATCGGGCGGGACGTCGAAGCATGAAGAACACTTATGGTGTCATCGTTCTCGGGCAAATTCATTGCCGAAAACTGCCCGGTCAGCGACTGAAAAATTTGTTTTCTGTCGCGTGTTCGGCTGGGGGTCAGAGTGTCAAAGGCGCTCATGAACTGCTCGACCGTCAGAACCGTGTGTGGCGACAGCCATTCAACGCGCCGGGTCGAACAGATATCGACCATGCGATACAGAATGACGACCATCATCAGTTCCGAAATCTCGGAGTCATCCAGCAGGGGGGAAACCGGCGTGATCGAAAGAACCAACCTGTTTTGCGGATTTGCGGCGCGGGGTTTTGTTATCGTTTTTAGCCCCGCGGCGCGATCCATACGCTCGTACCGGTCTTCCTGCTCGGGGGTGCCTGTATCCAAGGTCAGTCGCACAAGGTACTGACTTGAAACAATGCTTGCTTCGGAATTGCTCAGCAACGCCTTGCGTTCGACCAGATGGCCGTAATCTTCCAGCGTCGTGGCAACGATTGTGCCAAAACGCTCGATCGCGCCATTTGCGTCGCCATTGAATTGCAGGCCGCCATGGTAGCTGTGCTTCCGAGCCACTGCACTGTCCTTTTTTGCGTACTGTTCAGCAAACACTGTAACAACCATTCGTGAGGAGAATTTGGCGGAAAATGCAAAAAAGGTAATATTACCCCGGCATTGGTTACGCATTGGAAACCAAGAAACTAAAGGCTTTTGTTTGTCACTGTGGCGGAAATGTGGCGAAAGCGGGTGCGGAGTGTGTTTTTGGTGCGACCGGGCTATTGGTCGATTCGGGCGGCCATGATTGCTATGGATTGCTGATAAACAGAGGCCGCGTTCCACTGTTGCAGCACTTGAAAATTCCGCTCCCCTGGCTGATAGCCACGCCCCGGCTTCCACCCTTTCTTGCGAAGAAAATTGGCGGTCGAGGCAAGCGCGTCGGTCATGTCATAGAAGTCCACCCGACGGTCGCCGGTGGCATCGACGCCATAGGTCAGGGCGTTGCCCGGCAGAAACTGAGTGTGACCCAACTCGCCATGTTTTGCCCCTTTTGTCGCCACGGTAATGCTTCCTGCATCGACCAGTTTCAGTGCCCCGATTGCGTGCGGAACAAAGAACTCGGACCGGCGACAATCATAGGCCAGTGTCGTGATTGCGGAAACAACCTGACTGTCTCCCATAAAATTGCCAAAGCCGGTTTCCATGCCGTGAATGGCGATCAGAACGCCCGCCGGAACACCGTATTGCCGTTCAAGAGCAGCATAGAAATCGGGATTTGCCGCCTTGCGTTTGCGCCCCTGCGCGACGATTGCATCAGCGCCTCTGACACGCATGAATTTGTCCAGCGTGTATTTGAAGCTTTTCTGATTGCGATCCGCCGCAATTGTGCCCGTGGCGTATTGCGCCTGAGCAAGCGCCTGAAGGCCCATCTTTTTCACACCAGCCTTGCGGGCCTGCTGGGCGAAATCGGCCTTCCAGGCCTCGAACCCCGCGCTGGTATTCCCACAAGGCGCGGCCAGAAGGGGCGAAGACACAAGCAGGGCGATTAATACGTAAAGACGAAACATGAGGATAATCCGATGGTGTTGAAATCTGTGGCCAGCCTACCTTGAGCTTTGAATTGGGCAAAGCGGTTCGTTGGAGTGTCTCCAACCGTTCCTGCAAATGCCTGTTGATTGATCTGCGGAGTGCCTTTGAAGGATTTCAGATCCTCAGCATCGGGCGCATAGCAAGGGCGAAGGTAAAAAGTGTGTATTCTGCGCTATGGCGCCCGATGAGGCTGAACAGCGACAGACCGGCGCAAATGAAACAGGGGCGCCCGTTTGAGCGCCCCTGCAAATCCATGCCGTGGTTGCTTAGCAGCTGTAATACATGCCGTATTCAACCGGGTGTGGTGTGTGCTCGTAGGTTTCGACCTCTTCCATCTTCAGGGCGATGTAGCCGTCGATCTGGTCCTTGGTGAACACGTCACCTTGCAGCAGGAAGTCGTGATCCGATGCCAGCGCTTCCAGAGCTTCACGCAAGCTGCCGCAGACAGTCGGGATACCGGCCAGTTCCTCGGCAGGCAGATCGTACAGGTTCTTGTCCATGGCTTCGCCCGGATCGATCTTGTTTTTGATGCCGTCAAGGCCGGCCATCAACAGAGCGGCAAACGCCAGGTAGGGGTTTGCAGCCGGATCGGGGAAACGAGCCTCGACACGTTTTGCTTTAGGGCTTTCGGTCCATGGAATACGGACACAACCCGAACGGTTACGGGCCGAGTAGGCGCGCAGAACGGGGGCTTCGAAACCGGGGATCAAACGCTTGTAGCTGTTGGTAGCCGGATTGGTGAAGGCGTTCAGGGTCTTGGCGTGCTTCAGGATACCGCCGATGAAGTACAGCGCTTCGTCCGAAAGATCAGCGTATTTGTCGCCCGCGAACAGTGGCTTGCCGTCTTTCCAGATTGACATGTTCACGTGCATGCCGGTGCCGTTGTCACCTGCGATAGGCTTCGGCATGAAGGTTGCCGATTTGCCGTACGCATGAGCCACGTTGTGGATGACATATTTGTACTTTTGCAGCTCATCCGCCTGCTTGGTCAGGCTGTCGAAGATCAGGCCCAGCTCGTGCTGGCAAGACGCAACTTCGTGGTGGTGCTTGTCGACCTTCATGCCCAGACGCTTCATGGTCGACAGCATTTCCGACCGCAGGTCCTGCGCTTCGTCGATCGGGTTCACCGGGAAGTAGCCACCCTTGACGCCCGGACGGTGGCCCGTATTGCCCATTTCGTATTCGGTGTCGGTGTTCCATGATGCGTCAGTTGCATCAACTTCGTAGGATACCTTGTTGATTGTGTTCGAATAACGGACATCGTCAAACAGGAAAAACTCGGCTTCGGGACCCATATATGCGACGTCACCGATTCCTGATGCCTTCAGGTATGCTTCGGCTTTCTGCGCTGTGCCGCGCGGATCACGCTCATAGGCTTCGCCTGTATCGGGTTCGACAACCGAGCAGTGCACGCAAATGGTTTTCTCTGCGTAGAACGGATCAACATATGCACTATCGGTATCGATCATCAGCTTCATGTCCGAAGCTTCGATCGACTTCCATCCTGCGATGGACGAACCATCAAACATGAAGCCTTCGTCCAGGAAGTCTTCGTCGACCTGATCGGCCATCAGGGTCACGTGCTGCAGCTTGCCGCGGGGGTCGGTGAAACGGACGTCGACATATTCGGCGCCCTCTTCCTTGATCAGCTGAAGAACTGCGTCCTTGCTCATTCTCTTGATTCCTCTGACTTGAAGATTGGTATGTTAGAGCGCGTCCGAGCCGGTCTCGCCGGTACGGATGCGAATGGCTTGTTCAACCGGAGAGACAAAGATCTTTCCGTCGCCGATCTTGTCGGTTTTGGCAGCCGACACGATGGCTTCGATGGCGGCATCCACCTGGTCATCGTCCAATACGACCTCGACCTTCACCTTGGGCAAAAAGTCGACAACATATTCCGCTCCACGATACAGCTCGGTATGGCCTTTCTGACGGCCGAAACCTTTGACTTCGACGACGCTGAGACCCTGAACACCTACGTCCTGCAACGCCTCTTTCACTTCGTCCAGTTTGAACGGCTTGATGATCGCTTCGATCTTTTTCATTCCGGCTCACCTTGAATGGTTGTCTCAGGCGCAGTGATCACGTCTAAGATCGGGCGGCAACGTGATTGCGGTATCGGTTGGGTCGGTATCCGTTGAAATCAGGCTCTGTGCTAAATTTTAGGCGGTTTGCACAAAAAATAATCGAAATTGAATCGTGCGAAGGTGTGATATGACGGAATTGCTGACAGCAGCGCAGATGAAAGCCATCGAGCACGCGGCCATCAGGTCCGGTGAGGTTACGGGTTTGGAACTGATGGAGCGGGCAGGGCAATGTGTTGTCGAGGCGATCTTCGAGGAATGGCCGGATCTGGACAGGCGAGGGGCCAGCCCCTCGCGCTCCCCGGAGTATTTGGAAAAAGATGAAGAGGATCCGCTGCGTGCAGTCGTATTGTGCGGGCCCGGAAACAACGGCGGTGACGGGTTTGTCGTGGCGCGGCTTTTGCGGGAACTGGGCTGGAAGGTTGAGGTATTCCTGTATGGCGATCCCGAAAAGTTGCCGCCGGATGCCCGGGTGAATTATGAGCGATGGGGTGGTTCGGCAAAGGATGTATCTGAGATCGCACGGGGCAGAATCTTTTATCCGGATATTCTCATCGACGCATTGTTTGGGACCGGTCTAACAAGATCGATTGAAGATGTGAGGCTATGGGAAGTTCTTTGGGCATATGATGACGCAGAGACGGCATGGGAGTTGCGGCGTCAGGATGGAGGTACGCACATCGTTCCTCCACGCACGGTCGCGATAGACGTTCCTTCAGGTCTTTGCGCAGACTCAGGTAAAGTCGTGGGAGAACTTTTCCCTCAGCATGGACGTCGCTGTGCACGATCAGCACTTACGGTTTCGTTTCATTCGAGAAAGCTTGGCCACGTGCTGAGTGAGGGACCATATTTTTGCGGACATGTTGTCACGAAAGATATCGGGTTGAGGCAGGATGCGGGGGGCGACGAGATTTCGAAGGCTGTGGATAATCTGCCTGGGGTTTGCCTTGGTAAGAGTATGAATGAGCACAAATACACCCATGGGCATGCCCTGATCCTTTCGGGTGGGCCCGGCAAGACAGGTGCGGCGCGACTGGCCGCGCGGGGGGCGTTGCGGATTGGGGCAGGGTTGGTGACGCTGGGGGTGCCATCCTTGGCTTTAGCAGAGGTTGCGAGCCGGATCACCGCCCTCATGCTACAGTGCGTTGATGGGTCTCAAATGCTGTCAGACGTACTGCAGGACGTGCGGATGAACGCCCTTTGTCTTGGCCCTGGTCTGGGGTTGGAGCGAGCCCGGGACCTGGTGCCAGTCGCCCTGATTGCGAAACGTGCGACGGTTCTGGATGCGGATGCGCTGACGGCATTTGCGGGCGATCCCGGAAACTTGTTTGAAATGTTGCATGACCACTGCGTTCTGACCCCGCATGGCGGTGAGTTTGCGCGGCTGTTCCCCGATCTGGCTGAAAAGCTGAGCGAAACGCCGGTCAGAGGCCCCGCCTATTCCAAGGTGGACGCAACGCGAGAGGCATCGGCACGCGCGGGATGTGTCGTGTTGTTCAAAGGGCCGGATACAGTCATTGCTGCCCCGGACGGGCGATGTTCGATCAATGCCGCATGCTATGGTCGCGCAGCCCCTTGGCTTGCAACCGCCGGGTCAGGCGATGTGTTGGCCGGTTACATCGCCGGGCTATTGGCGCGGGGATTCGATGCGATGGCGGCGGCTGAGACAGCAGCGTGGCTGCACGTGGAATGCGCGCGTCGTTTCGGGCCGGGATTGATCGCCGAGGATCTGCCTGAGCAGTTGCCCGATGTTTTCAAACAGCTGAATATCTAGTTGTTTTGGGCAGAAAGCAGCTCAGGCTCTGTCAGAATGGCATGTTTTCGCTGTCAAGATGTGCGCAGATGCATACCGCATATTTGCCAGGTGCATAGGCAGGCATCACTAATTGTTTGCAAGCTGCCAGTACGAGATGGAGCTGTATCTTGTAAGTTAATGAAAAATAATGTAAAATGTCCAAATTATTAGTATGTTCTGTTGCTAAAATACAATTCTTGCGTAAGACAAGGCGCAGATCACTGGAACGCTCGGATTCAGTAAACAAATGGGCAGTATCTGAACCCTGAACCAACTATGGTGAGTGAAATGACCCCAAATATCAAAAAGATATCGGTTGCCGCCTTTCTGACTGCCACGGTCGCTGTTCCGGCAGCCGCAGAGCTGAAATACGAAAATAACAGCGGCGGCTATGTGCTGCTTTACGGGCAGTTAAACCCGGCCTTGATTTCGGTTGATGACGGCCAAGATACCGAGACCCGGGTCCTCGACAACGATCTGTCGAACAGCCGGGTTGGCCTGCGTCTGATGCAGCCATTTGGCCAGAACGAGTTTACCTTCCGCTTGGAATCGGCGTTGGGATTGCCGAACTCGACTGAATGGAACCAGAACGGTACAAACTTTAGCGGCTGGACCCGCGACGATATCCGGTTTGTGGATTTTGCCTTGAAGGGCAGCTACGGCAAGTTCTCGGCAGGTCAGGGCAGCATGGCGGCAGATGGTGCTGCAGAAGTGGACCTGTCCTATGTCGGCACCGCGCTGTATTCGTTCACAAACGATGAGAACTCTGGCTTTTTCTATCGCGGCACAAACGGTGTGCTGAGTGGTATTACGGTTGGTGACAGTTCCAGCAACTTTGATGGCTCACGTCGTGGGCGCGTCCGGTATGACACTCCAACGGTTAACGGATTCTCGGCCGCTTTTGCATATGGTCAGAACATTCTGTCCAGCAGTGACGATGATGACTACTACGATGTCGGCGTGTTCTATGAAAACACCTTTGCAGGCGGTGTAGAGTTTGCGGCAGCTGTCGCGTATTCTGTGCGGGAGCGGGATGACAATTCAGGGGATCGCAAGGATACACTCGGTTCGGCCTCGGTGCTGTTGCCCAGCGGTCTGGGGTTCACGATTGCCGGCGGCACGCGTGACGATGACCGAGCTGGCCAGACGGACCCGAATTACTGGTACGGCAAGGTCTCGTACGAGGGGAACTGGGTATCCTGGGGTAAGACAGGTGTCGGCATCGACTATTATGACGGCGCGGATTTCGAGACCAACGGGTCCGACACCAAGGCATGGGGTATCGCTGTCGTGCAGAAGGTCGAAGCGATCAATACCGATGTTTATCTGAAGTATCGCAACCACGATTTCGATGACGGAACGTCGTTCGAAAACAACGAAGCCTGGGTACTGGGCGCGCGCTGGAAGTTTTAATTGCCTTCCAGCGAGCCAACACGAACGCCCCGGTTTTCGGGGCGTTCTTTTTTGCCAAAACTAGGTTGATTCAGCCTTTGCCCCTTGCACGTTGGCGGCAGGGCAAATAGAAGGCGTCAAATTTGCCCGGCGCGCCCGTTTTGCGCGCCCCGAATCCTATGGGGACTACCAAAATGCAGGTTACCGAGACGCTGAACGAAGGTCTGAAACGCGGCTACAACATCGTTGTGACCGCAGCCGAACTGGACGACAAGGTCAATGAAAAGCTGACCGAAGCACAGCCGGAAATCGAAATGAAAGGCTTCCGCAAAGGCAAGGTGCCGATGGCGCTGCTGAAAAAGCAGTTTGGCCAGCGCCTGCTGGGTGAGGCGATGCAGGAATCCATCGACGGTGCGATGAACAAGCATTTTGAAGACAGCGGCGACCGCCCCGCGCTGCAGCCCGAAGTCAAGATGACCAACGAGGACTGGAAAGAAGGCGACGATATCGAGGTCGCGATGTCCTACGAAGCGCTGCCCGCGATCCCTGAGGTTGATCTGAAATCGGTCGCGCTGGACAAGCTGATCGTCAAGGCGGATGACGCCGCCGTCGAGGAAGCGCTGAATAACCTGGCTGAAACCGCTCAGGACTTCAAAGCCCGCCGCAAGGGTTCGAAAGCCAAGGATGGCGACCAGATCGTGTTCGATTTTGTCGGCAAGGTTGATGGCGAAGAATTCGAAGGTGGATCGGCCGAAGATTACCCGTTGGTTCTGGGGTCAAACAGCTTCATCCCCGGTTTTGAAGAGCAACTGGTCGGTGTGAAGGCCGAGGAAGAAAAAGACGTCAACGTGACATTCCCGGAAGAATATGGTGCCGAACACCTGGCCGGAAAAGACGCGGTCTTCACCTGCACGATCAAGGAAGTGAAAGAGCCGGTTGCAGCCGAGATCAACGATGAGCTGGCGATGAAGTTCGGCGCCGAGGATCTGGCCGCTCTGAAAACTCAGATTTCGGAACGTCTCGAAGCAGAATATGCGGGCGCGTCGCGCGCGGTCATGAAGCGGGCCCTGCTGGACGTGCTGGACGAAAAAGTGTCGTTCGACCTGCCACCGTCGCTGGTTGAAGCCGAAGCCAAGCAGATTGCACATCAGCTGTGGCACGAGGAAAACCCTGAAGTAACCGGTCATGACCACGGTGAGATCGAACCCACCGATGAGCACAACAAGCTGGCCGAACGCCGCGTGCGTCTGGGTCTGCTGCTGGCCGAGCTGGGCCAGAAGGCAGAGGTGGAAGTCACCGACGCCGAGATGACCCAGGCGATCATGAACCAGGCGCGTCAGTACCCGGGTCAGGAACGCCAGTTCTTCGAGTTCGTGCAGCAGAACGCTCAGATGCAGCAGCAACTGCGCGCGCCGATCTTCGAAGACAAGGTTGTCGACTATGTGTTCGAGCTGGCGCAGGTCAGCGACAAGGAAGTCAGCAAGGACGACCTGCAAAAAGCCATTGAGGCATTGGAAGAGGAATAATCCTCTTCCTTCCCTCTTTGTTCAGAGAGGGGTAAAAAAAACGGAGCCGCCTGTAAACAGACGGCTCCGCATGGGTGGCTTTTGTATCTATGAGGTGAGGGGGTCAGGCCTCATGAGCAAAAGCACGGGGGGTATCTAGCAGAGCGATCTTCTGCTCTGGTGTGAACGTATCCGAGAGCGCTTCGATCAGCTTCAAAACGTCCTGACGTTCAGCTTCGTTTCTTGCGGCGCTCATCTGTTCCACAAAATACTTCTCAAGTTCGGTCAGTGGCTTGTGATCCTGATTGGCCGGGCTCTGGGTTGCTGCCTTCTTGGCTGCAAACAGTGCCAGTGCCTCTTCGTCATCCATAAAGACGTTCTCATGGATGCCTGCAAACTCACGCAGGCCCGAGATGCGTTCATCGGTGCAATCCAACAGGGCGGCCAGTGCCGAGACTTTCCCCATGGGAACCGTTTCACCGACATAGTCGTATGGCGCGCAGTTCGACCGTTTCAGAACCCGGTCCATGACCGGATCGATTACGGTGATGATATCCTGAATACCTGCGTTCTTGGCATATTCCAGAGAGCCGATCATAAGCTCGCAGGTGGCATAAGAGACTGAGTTCTTTTCCTTGCCGCGTGTAAGGCGTTGCGTGTCCACGCAGAAGCGTGTCGATTCCCACATTGTTGCGCTGCGCAGTGGTGCTTCCCCGCAGAGGATGGCCGAAAACACATCCGACAACATA
This sequence comes from Ruegeria sp. AE4, assembly GCF_056542185.1. Lineage (NCBI taxonomy): Bacteria > Pseudomonadati > Pseudomonadota > Alphaproteobacteria > Rhodobacterales > Roseobacteraceae > Ruegeria > Ruegeria sp. AE4. Next base: position 110,431 of record NZ_JBQFZK010000001.1, read on the forward strand.
TGAGGTCCTGTGGTCTGAAGGGCACGCACGGCTGCGACGACATTCCCCCCGTCGTCGAGTCCGATTACGTATGCCGGGTCCAGATGATCGAATTCATCAATTTCCTTGCCGTCTTCGATCTTTACGTCCCATCCAAGACGTCCGCCAAAAACACGTGCTCTCAACTCGAACATTTCGTCAAGAACTTCGCTGAACATGTGTCTGTTCAGGCCATCTACCACGATGATCATTTCTTCCCCCTTCGAGTGGTTGTTCGGTAATACTGACGTTACCGCTCTCGAAAGATTTTTCTATTGGGGGATTCCCGTATTTTGGCGGAATTTGGGGATTTTTTTGTTTATCCCGGGGTAATAAGCCCGATCGCTATCGCCCGCCCTACGGCCTGCGGGGTGGTCAGCGCACTAAGCTTTTCCCGGCTCGAACGCAAGTGTACTTCTACGGTTCGGTGCGAAATCGACAAAATATCGCCGATATCCTGCTGCGACTTACCTGCAGCGACCCATTGCAGGATTTCCGCTTCGCGAGAGGACAATGTCGGATGATATAGTGCGCCGGTCAGCTGATCCGAGGACACGACGTTGTCGTGGATGTGCACGGCCATGGCCTGCAAATCGCCGATAAAGTTCGTGTAAAGCTTACGCCACTCTTCCTTGCTGCAATTTCGGGTAGCGCTCAGCAGGCCAATATCACCGTAAGGGCCGCGTACCGGGATCGTAACACCCTGACTAGGCAAGCCAAAATCATGAGCATCCCGGAACACGCGTTGAAAGTCCGGACTTCTTTCCAGACGGCTCCAGTCCACCGGCGCAATACTGCGGCGAGCCATGTGGATGGTCGGATCAATCATGATCAGACCCTGTTTCTGGTAGTGCTCAGTCCAGGCGTCGTCATAGGTGACAAAGCCAGCCACAGTTCCTGCCGCCGGATTCATACCAGCATAGGCAGCATGATCCATGTCATGCTTCTCACAGATTTGCCTTAGAAATTCGGTATATCGAACTTCTGAATCCGGCAGGGTGCTCAGATCGACAATTTCCATGTGGCGCCTACCAGCTGTGGCCCATCTTGCTGCCCGATGGTGTCGTCGAGCATGCGTATTACACAGAGTGGAACCCGTTTACCTCACCAAGTCAGAACATCATACTTTTCTAAACATGACAAGGAGAGGTCTAAATTGTCTGTGCAATACCGCATATTGCGACAACCAATAGAACATTTTTGTCACTATTCAGTTTCAAGTGCCAACTCCGGCCAATTTCTGACGCCAATGGACGTCAGGGCGCCGGTCTCAACCCGGTTTCGACCAGCATTCCCTTGGCTTTTGCCTCTGGATAGTAACCTTTGGCGTACAGGTAAATAGCCCTGCGTTGATCCCCATCTGAAAGCATCCACGCCCCGCGCAGGTACTTTCCTGCAAACTCAAGGTTGGTGTCGGCATCCAGCAACCCTTCGGCTTTGCCGGTGTATCCCATCGAGCGCGCCGTGGCTGGCAGGATCTGTAGAAGGCCGTAATAGGGCCGGTTGACGGCCCATGGTCGGTGTGTGCTTTCGCGAATGGCCAGCTTGTGAACCAGTTCCCGCGGAATCTCGTAATGGTCCGCCCATCTGTTGATCGAAGCTCTCAGCTCGGGCGTTTCATTCGGGTGGAGCGGCGGGTCAAAATGTGGCGTACCCGCCTTGGAGACCTGGTCTGCCCCGCAGGCAACCAACGACACAAATAGAAACAGTGCCAGGAAACTTTGGCGCAGATAAACAAGCATTTTTCGGTCCTCTGGATTTCGGCGGCAATGATACGGAACGACAATGAGCCTTCAAGCGTACACGGGAAAATGGGCTGAAACTTGCCGGTACGACTTGTGAATACAAAGGGAAAAAAGAAAAGGCCGCGCTTTGGCGCGGCCTTTAGGATGCTCACAAGCAGCCGGATCAGGCTTTGGCTTCGTCTTCCGCAACCGGTGCCGCGTCGGCAACCATGTCATCATCATCCGAAGCGGCCGAGCCGATGTCGTCGAACAGTTCGGCGATTTCGAATTCAGCAGCGGCTTCTTCTTCAGCAGCCAGTTCCTGAATCGATTTGCCCGAAGCCTGCAGTTCGGCTTCTTCTGCCGAACGGGCCACGTTCATTTTGATTTCGACTTCAACCTCGGGGTGCAGTTTCACTGCGACAGTGTGCAGACCCAGTTCTTTGATCGGGGCGATCAGGACAATCTGTTTCTTGTCGACGGTGAAACCTGCTTCGGTTGCGGCGTCAGCGGCGTCACGCGGGGTGACCGAACCGTACAGAGCGCCGGCATCCGATGCCGAGCGAATCACGATGAACTGCTGACCGTCCAGCTTTTCAGCCAGTGCTTCAGCTTCTTTCTTGGTTTCCAGGTTGCGGGCCTCAAGCTGCGCTTTCTGGGCTTCGAACGACGCGATGTTGGCGTCGGACGCGCTCAGGGCTTTGCCTTGGGGCAGCAGGAAGTTGCGGGCGTAGCCGGGCTTGACGTCAACGACGTCGCCCATTTGACCCAGTTTCGCAACGCGTTCCAGCAGGATAACTTGCATGTCAGTCTCTCCTTACTTCACAGCGTAGGGCAGCAGGGCGAGGAAGCGGGCGCGCTTGATAGCACGGGCCAGTTCACGCTGCTTTTTCGCCGAAACGGCGGTGATGCGCGAAGGCACGATCTTGCCACGCTCAGAGATGTAGCGCTGCAGCAGACGGGTGTCTTTGTAGTCGATTTTCGGCGCATTCTCACCCGAGAACGGGCAGACCTTGCGGCGGCGGAAAAATGGTTTTGCGGCCATGGTTTAGTGTCCTTTTCTCAGGCGTTGATCAACGGCGCTCGCGGCGTTCGCCACGTTCGTCACGCTTCTGCATCTGAACCGACGGACCATCTTCGTGGCCGTCGACCTTGATGGTCAGAACGCGCATGACGTCTTCATGCAGGCGCATCAGGCGCTCCATTTCCTGCACCGCGCCCGAGGGGGCATCGGTTTTCAGAAAGGCATAATGGCCCTTGCGGTTTTTGTTGATCTTGTAGGCCATCGTCTTGACGCCCCAGTACTCGCTATCAACCAGCTTGCCGCCGTTGTCAGCCAGAACGGTGCCGAAATGTTCGACGAGGCTTTCCGCCTGCGCGTTGGACAGATCCTGACGCGCGATCATTACATGCTCATACAGTGGCATGTGCACTCCTGTTTATATCAAGGCGCATTTCATAGGCGGGGCCAAACGTTCCTTCGCGACCCTGCCACGAGAGGCTGCGCGATTCATACGACTGCGAAGGATGGCCCCATATACACGTCTGAGCCACAAGGGCAAGCCCTGCCACATATGCCTCTGAGACGCCGCCCAAATTCCTTTAGGCCGCCCAATTGCTGACGCTTTTCGGCTCAAAGTTGTTTTGCATACCGGACATCAACCGGATCAACAGAATTTCGAAAGTAACCTTAAAAGGGTGACGTGTTATGACCGCTACTAACACAAACGCATATCAGGAAAACGTTGCCGGCTCGCGATTTGAGAATTCAGTGCCGGTAATGATCACGTTTGCACCTAACTGGAAGGCCCGCCTGATCCTGGCGCGGATGGTCGGGGCGTTTTTGATCGTTTCTGCGTTCTCAATGTGGTTGATGCCCGGATCGGTGGTCGGCGCAGATGTTTGGCCGATCAAGATGGCGGCGTCCATGCTGTTTCTGGTCGTTGGCGTCGCCTTGCTGACGATCGAGGTTCTTGACCCGCGCCCTGACGCCTATTTCGACCCGATCCGCCGAGAAGTCCGGGTGTTGCAGAGAAACGAAGACGGACGCCCTCAGACTGTCCTGCGCCGCAGCTATGACTCGCTGGGTGGGGCGCGTTTTGAAGAGAATGAAGTTCACCTGTTTGACGTGGACGGCAGTCTTTTGATGAAGCTGCCACTTGAATCGGCGGATGTCAGCCGGGCGCTGAAAGGGCAGCTCAGCAAAAGCGTAACAATTTTCGGTTGATTTTTATTCTGTTCAAAAAAGAACAGAAGTTGTGAATCAAAAAAGGTTGTGTGCCGCCCTTGGGCGGCACATTTTGTATTCAAGCAGTCCTGACGGACTGCATTCACAAAACCGCGGAGATTGATATGAAATCCACCCTTCTTGCTGCTGCATTGGCCGTATCAGCGACAACGGCATTCGCCAGCGCCGAGAAATACGTGTTGGATCCCAGCCACAGCCAAGTCATTTTCAGCTATGACCACCTTGGGTTTTCAACCACAACTGGCATGTTTTCCGGCTTTGAAGGCGAGATCATGTTCGACCAGGAAAACCCCGCCGCTTCGAGCGTGAGTGTGTCGATGCCCGTTTTGGAGATGTTTACCGGCTGGAAACCCCGTGAAGATCACTTCATGACCGAGGATTTCTTTGGCGCGGCCGAAGGAGATTTGATCACCTTTACATCGACAGGAATCGAAGTGACCGGTGACAACACCGCGAACATCACCGGCGATCTGACGATGAACGGTGTGACCAAATCGGTTGTTCTGGACGCAAAGCTCAACAAGGCTGACACTCACCCGATGGCAAATCAGCCCTGGGCGGGTTTCAATGCCACAACAACGCTGGTCCGTAGCGAATTCGACCTGGGTCAGTTTGCACCATTTGTCAGCGACGAAGTGCAGATCCAGATTTCGGTCGAGGCACAAAAAGCCGAGTAATCACAGAATCACGAACAGAAAAACGCCGGTGATCAAATCACCGGCGTTTTTTTTGCCTTACTGACCGCGTGCCGCTGTGAGTTCTACGGATACTGCGACGGTAAAGCCCAGCGAGTCTTCGGTAGGCTGCGATGTGCCTACATCAAACTCCAGCCGGTTAAGCTCGATTGTGCCCGCCATGGTGGCTGTGTCGCCCTGAAGATCCAGCGAGAAGGGCAAAACGACATCGATCGACTTGTCGCGAATTGTAAGCGGACCGCGCGCCTCGTAACCATTTTCGGTTTTATAAAGGTCGGCTTTGAACTGAGCAGTCGGGAACCGGGCGTTGTCGAAGAAATCCGGTCCCATGGCCTGATCGGTTACGGTTCCAAGACTAAGCGAGCTGATGGCTATCGTGACATCGACAGACCCTGCCGGGCCCGGCTCTGTGGGTTCGTCAAAAGTAATTGCGGCCGTCCAGTCCGAAAACGAACCTGTGACGGGGCTATTCAGTTGCGAAATCGTAATCGACAGCGTGCCGTTCTGAACCTGCCATTCGGATTGAACCTCGGTCAGTTGGACATCCGGTGCTTCACCTACGTTAGGGGTAAGCTTACCCGTTGCCCAGCCTCCGGTGACGACGACACCCCAGACCACCAATGCGGCGACGGCTGGAATCAGTGAATGGGTTTGATGTGGTGGTTCCGGCACATCAGACAGGCCCGGTAACATCCGGCGCAATGTGCCGTCCTTGTCGATGACGTGATGTTTCAGCGCACCTGCAACGTGTAGGACAAGGGAAACAACCAGAACCCACATGAAAAGCCAATGCAGAACTCCTGTAACCTCGGCCACGGCGGTGGATTTCGGTACAAAAGGCAGATTTTGGCCGAAGGGCCAAAGGATTGGGGCAAAGCCTTCGGTCGCGGCGTGGTGAATCCAGCCGGTCAGCGGCACAAGGACCAGCGAACCGTAAAGCAGCCAGTGGACGGTTTCAGCGGCAAAGGCTTCGGGCTTGTTGTCAGCATTCAGAAGGCCGGGCTTGGTTTGCGTGAACGCCCAAAGAATGCGGGCCAATGCCACGAAGAACACGGTAACCCCCACGGTTTTATGCAATGAGAACACGCGCGCCGCACGGGCAATTTCCAACTCGGTAGGGGCCGTTGCCGAGTGCAGTACCGCATGCGCCAGATTATCTGCGACCCAGCCGAGGGGCAAAGCCGTGAAGATCAGCAACGCGGTCAGCCAATGAAACGTCTTTGCGATGCTGCCGTAGCTTGAAAAGGAATTGGTCGATTGCATTTGTCGCGCGCTCCGGGATTCTTGGGTGTGCCCAAGGTAAAGCCGGATGAAACAGACACAAGTGAGCGCGGGTGCACACAAAAGGTGCCAGAATGCAGAAAGCAGGCAATGCTTGTGCCAGACGGTCAGTCAGTTTACACCCCGCCGCAACCTGACACCATCCATGAGGTTGCAATGACACTCGCGTTCGTTTTCCCGGGGCAAGGCGCCCAGACCGTAGGTATGGGCAAAGCTCTGGCTGAGGCTTACCCGGCGGCTCAGGCCATCTTCGATGAGGTGGACGACGCGTTGGGCGAGAAGTTGAGCAGCCTGATCTGGGATGGCGATATTGCTGACCTGACACTGACCCAGAATGCCCAACCCGCGTTGATGGCAACATCGATGGCAGCCATGCGCGCTTTGGAAGCCGAAGGCGTATCTGTCAGCAAGGCGGCTTTTGTGGCGGGGCATTCACTGGGTGAATACTCGGCCCTGGCCGCGGCGGGTGCCTTGTCTGTTGCAGATACAGCGCGTCTGTTGCGCACCCGTGGTCAGGCCATGCAAAGCGCCGTACCCGTGGGCGAGGGGGCCATGGCCGCCATTCTGGGGCTGGATCTGGAGGCCGTGCGCGCTGTGGCGGAAAAAGCCGCACAGGGCGAGGTCTGTCAGGCCGCAAATGACAACGATCCTACGCAGGTCGTCGTGTCGGGTTCAAAAGCGGCTGTCGAACGCGCAGCCGAGATCGCCAAGGAAAAAGGCGCAAAACGTGCTGTTATGTTGCCTGTAAGTGCTCCATTTCACTGCGCGCTGATGAAACCTGCTGCAGATGTAATGGCAGAAGCGCTTGCTGCCGTCGAAATTAAGGCCCCTGTCATACCTTTGGTGGCTAATGTGCGCGCCGAGGCTGTCAGCGATCCGGATCTGATCCGTCAATTGCTGGTCGAGCAGGTGACAGGTTCGGTTCGCTGGCGGGAAAGCGTGCAATATATGGCGGCACAAGGCGTGACCGAAACATGGGAAATCGGCGCTGGCAAAGCGCTGTCCGGTATGATCCGCAAGATCGATCGCGAAATCGCGGGTAAGGCTGTGGGCACACCGGAAGACGTCCAGAAGGCCATTCAGGCCGAATCGTAAGCTCAATTCGCGTTGTAACCGACGCAGCAAGAGGGAAACCGAATGTTTGATTTAACAGGTAAGAATGCGCTGATCACCGGTGCTTCGGGCGGTATCGGAGGCCACATCGCACGTGCGTTGCATGGCGCAGGTGCAACGGTTGGGTTGTCCGGTACACGCGTTGAACCGCTTCAGGCTCTGGCCGACGAACTGGGCGAACGCGCACATGTTCTGCCTTGCAACTTAAGTGATCCGGAAGCCGTTGAAGCGTTGCCAAAGCAAGCGGCCGAGGCGATGGGATCGGTGGACATTCTTGTAAACAACGCCGGAATCACGCGCGACAATCTGTTCATGCGCATGTCTGATGAAGAATGGCAAAGCGTCATTGATGTGAACATGACCTCGACCATGAAACTGTGCAAAGGGGTGATCCGGGGTATGATGAAGGCGCGCTGGGGCCGGATCGTCAATGTCTCGTCCGTGGTGGCCGCAATCGGTAATCCGGGGCAGGCGAACTATGCCGCGTCGAAGGCCGGTATGATCGGGTTTTCCAAAGCTTTGGCTCACGAAGTTGCGACGCGCGGAATTACTGTGAATGCCGTGGCACCTGGATTTATCACGACGGCAATGACAGAGAAACTGACCGAGGAACAGAAAAAGGGTCTGTTGCTCAAGGTTCCAGCCGGGCGCATGGGCGATCCGGAGGAAATTGCAGCTGCGGTTCTGTATCTTTCCAGCCCCGAAGCGGGCTATGTTACCGGAAGCACCTTGCATGTGAATGGCGGTATGGCCATGTTGTGAGCGCGACAGGGGCGAGTGCGAAAGCGTTTGCCTCTTGCGTCGACTATGCTATAGGCGGCGCATCTATGCGGGGCCGGTCGTTCAGGTCGGCCTTCTATTTCCCGGTTCGCCGGGACCGAAACCGCCCAAAACGGGCAAACCAAAGCCAACCCGTGCGGGCAAGGGCAGAATCGGGCGGACCGCCCTGTAAAGGAATGAGGAATAGACATGAGCGACGTCGCAGATCGCGTTAAGAAGATCGTTGTTGAGCACCTGGGTGTTGAAGAAGATAAAGTCGTGGAAAACGCGTCCTTCATCGACGATCTGGGCGCAGACAGCCTGGACACTGTTGAGCTGGTCATGGCCTTCGAAGAAGAGTTCGGCATCGAGATCCCCGATGACGCAGCCGAGACCATCCAGACCTTTGGCGACGCCGTCAAGTTCATCAGCGAAGCGTCCTAAGCGTTTCTTTCTGATTAAAATCGGCGCTTCCGGGCAACGGGGGCGCCGTTTTTTTATGCCTGCCCGAATTTCGGGCTTGCGTGGCTATTGTGGCCTGCGCACTGTTTCCACTGAGGCAAAACTCAAAGTGGACAGGGCATGATAAGATCCACTCCGATGATAAATACCGCGCGTTTGACGCTGTGCGCTATGCGCCCAGAGGACTTTGACCGGTTCGCAGAAATCTGGCGTAACCCTTGCGTCGTGCGGCATATCGGCGGTTCTCCCCGATCGCGTGGCGAAGCGTGGGATTCTTTCCTGCGTAATGCGGGGCATTGGCAGATGGCCGGTTTTGGTCAGTGGGGCGTAATGCAGCAATCGAATCGCAAGCTGATCGGGCAAGCCGGATTCTTCTATAGCAACCGATGCATGGGCGACGATTTCGACGGCTTCCCCGAGGCAGGGTGGGTTCTGGTCCCCGAAGCACAGGGGCAGGGATTGGGATACGAGGCCGCCAAGGCTGCGCATGACTGGTTTGACCGGGTGATTCCCGGACCGTTGGTCGCGATGATAAACGCGTCCAACACGTCTTCGCAGAAACTCGCCAAGAAGCTTGGCTATGTTCTGATGCGGGAAGGGGTGTATAATGAAACCCCGGTGCATTTGTTACGACGCAACGGACCGCCAGCCCGCGCATAGATTCGCCACTTAATCAGTATGCCGCAAAATGGCCAAACTGTGCCGATCCCGGAGATTTCGGGCGGGCTTTCTGGATGTATGCTGCCGGGGATTTTCAGAGCGATTGAGCGGAGGACCAAGCTCATGAGGATTTACCCCACGATGGAACTGCAGAACGGCCGGTGTGTCTCGCTGGACAAGGGTCGTCTGGAAGAAGCGATGATCTGGCACGTGAATCCGGTAGAAACCGCACGGAGCTGGGCAGAGGCGGGTGCCGAATGGATGCACCTGACGGATTTCGACGCGATCGAGGGCAAGGATACCAACGCGCAGCTGGTCGGAGATATCATTCGCAAGGCCGAGATTCCGGTGCAGCTGGCGGGTGGCATGCGCACGCGCGAACAGATTGAGCGCTGGATCGACAAGGGCGCGGGCCGCGTTGTGGTTGGCACGCTGGCCGCGCGCGAACCGAACCTGGTCAAGGAACTGGCCAAGCTTTACCCGGATCAGATCGTGCTGTCGGTTGATGTCTGGCAAGGCCTTGTTATGACTGACGGCTGGCGCAGCCAAAGTGCGTTCACGCCCGAAGCCTTTATCGACGCGTTCGGCGATGCGCCTTTTGCCGCCATCGTGGTGACGGATATCGACAGCGACATCGAAGATGTCGAGGCAAAGCTGGGTCTGATCTCGCGATTGGCAAACCATTCGCGTACCCCGGTGATTGCCAGCGGTGTCGTGCGCACGGCAGACGATATCTCGCGGCTGGCATACATCCCCAATATCTCGGGCGCGATTGTCGGGCGCGCGTTGTTCCGCAAGACACTAGACTTGGCCAAAGCACTTGAAACTGCCAAATCGGCCCACGAGCCAGTCGCGCAGTTTCAGTAAGCAACTCCGCCCTTTCGGCTGAACGCGCGAAAGGGCGGTTTTGACAAGCGCCGAATTTCCGGTTTCCTTGGGCATTCGGCGGCAGAACGCCGGGGCGGAAAGAACCGTTGCTCTTGCCCCCGCACCCCGGGCCGGGGTATGAGCGGTTCTCATAACAGGAAGCAGGCAAGAGGCACTTCATGCGCAGAGTTGTTGTAACCGGTCTTGGATTGGTCACTCCTTTGGCCAGCGGGGTCGAGGAAACCTGGTCGCGGCTGCTGGACGGAGAGTCCGGCGCAGGCCCAATCACGCATTTCGATGCAGAGGCAAGCGGGGTCGCAACGACCTACGCCTGCGAGGTGCCGCGCGGCGACGGAACCAACGGGACCTTCAATCCCGATGACTGGATGCCGCTGAAAGAGCAACGCAAGATCGAAGACTTTATTCTGTATTCCATCGCAGCCGCCGAAATGGCCTGTAAGGATGCAGGCTGGCTGCCGGAAGACGAAGAATCGCGCCTGCGTACTGGTGTTCTGATCGGCTCGGGCATTGGTGGTCTGGGATCGATTGCCAATACCGCGAACCTGATCCGCGACAAGGGTCCGCGCCGGGTATCTCCGTTCTTCATTCCGGGCGCACTGATCAACCTGGCCTCGGGTCAGGTATCAATCCGCCACGGGTTCAAAGGGCCGAACCACTCGGTCGTGACCGCGTGTTCAACCGGGGCGCACGCAATCGGCGACGCCAGCCGCATCATCCGGGCGGGTGACGCGGATGTCATGGTGGCAGGTGGTGGCGAGGGCTGCATCTGCGAGATCGGTATTGCCGGGTTCAACGCATGTAAGGCGCTGTCGACCAAATATGCAGATAATCCCAAGGCTGCCAGCCGACCCTATGACGTGGACCGTGACGGTTTCGTTATGGGAGAGGGCGCTGGCATCGTGGTTCTGGAAGATTACGAGCACGCCAAGGCGCGTGGTGCCAAGATATACGCCGAAGTTCTGGGCTATGGTATGTCGGGCGACGCCTATCACATCACCGCCCCGTCCGAGGATGGCGACGGGGCCGAACGCTCCATGAGAGCGGCGTTGCGCAGCGCCGGGCTGGAGCCGAAAGACCTGGATTACATCAACGCGCATGGCACCTCGACCATGGCGGACACGATCGAACTGGGTGCTGTCGAGCGCCTGTTGGGCGAGCATGCCGGGAATGCGACGATGAGCTCGACCAAGTCGGCAACCGGTCACTTGCTGGGTGCTGCGGGTGCGATTGAGGCGATATTCTCAATCCTGGCGATCCGCGATCAGGTCGCACCGCCAACAATCAACCTGGACAACCCGGCAGTTGAAACTCCGATTGATCTTGCCCCCAACGCCAAGCGCGAGCGTGAGATTAACGTGGCGTTGTCGAACTCGTTCGGGTTTGGCGGAACCAATGCCAGCGTGATCTTCGGAAAGGTCAGTTAAATGTGGCGGGCCATCGCTTCGAATGCGCTGACCATCCTGGTGGTCGGCCTGTTTCTGGTGGGCGGTCTGATCCTGTGGGGACAGTCGCAGTACAAGGCCGAAGGCCCGCTTGAAACTGCGATTTGCCTTCAGGTCAAAAGCGGTTCGAATATGACACGTGTCAGTCGCGATCTGGAAGATCAGGGTGCCATTCGCAGTTCAATTCTGTTTCGGATGGCCGCTGACTATACCGATCAGGCGCAGCGGTTGAAAGCGGGCAGCTTTCTGGTGCGCGAAGGCGCGTCTATGGCGCAGATCATCGAAGAAATCACCAGCAGCGGCGCCAGCACTTGTGGGTCGGAAATCGAATACCGTATCGGTGTGACACGCACCCAAACCCGCGTGCGTGAATTGAACCCGGCAACATTGGATTTCGTCGAGATTGCTTCATTTGATGCGGCAGAGGAAGAAACGCCTGATGCCTATACCGAGAAGCGCAACGAGGCTGACACGCGCTATCGCGTGTCGCTGGCCGAAGGTGTGACCTCGTGGCAGGTGGTTGAAGCTCTGAAATCATTCGAAGCGCTGTCAGGTGAAGTGACCGAGATCCCGGCTGAGGGCATGTTGGCCCCGGACAGTTACGATGTTGTGGCCGGACAGGATCGCAATGCGATTTTGCAGGCCATGCAGGACAAGCAACAACTGCGGATCAACGCGGTTTGGGAAAGCCGCCAAGGCGGGTTGCCGCTGGACACTCCTGAAGAGATGCTGATCCTTGCGTCTATCATCGAAAAGGAAACCGGTGTTCCGGAGGAACGTGGCCAGGTCGCCAGTGTGTTCGTGAACCGCCTGAAACAGGGGATGCGCCTGCAAACAGATCCGACCGTCATCTATGGCGTGACAAAGGGGCAGGGCACATTGGGCCGCGGGTTGCGGCGCAGCGAACTGAACCGTCCGACACCGTGGAACACCTATCAGATTGATGGGCTGCCCCCCACGCCGATTGCAAATCCGGGTCTGGCGAGCCTTGAAGCTGCGGTTGCGCCGGATGACACCAACTATGTATTCTTCGTCGCCGACGGCTCGGGCGGTCATGCGTTTGCAGAAACCCTGCAGGAGCATAATCGCAACGTTGCCAAATGGCGCGAAATTGAGGAACAGCAAAGCTCGGGGAATTAAGCCCGGCGGAATGCTGGTTTTGCTAACAAAAAACGCCGACGCCGGTATGAAAACTGGCGTCGGCGTTTTCTTTGGCAGCCTGTTCAGTCCTTAGGCGGCTGAACGTCTTTTGTTGGGACGGCGCCGTCTGCTGCTGGAAGGTTTCCCATCACCGTTGGCCGGTTTGGGTTTAAACCCGCGACGGCGGTTGTTTTGACGACGTGCAGGTTGCTGAACCTCGACCCCTTCCGGCATGGTGCCGCTTGTGACAGGGATTTCAATTTTCATCAGCTTCTGGATCTGACGCAGCAGGTCGACTTCTTCCGGTGCACAGAACGCGATCGCTTCCCCTTCGCGCCCGGCACGGGCGGTGCGCCCGATACGGTGGACGTAATTGTCGGGTACGTCGGGCAGGTCGAAGTTGATGACATAGGCGACACCGGGGATGTCGATGCCACGCGCGGCAACGTCGGTGGCCACCAGTATGTTCACCTCTCCAGCGCGGAAGGCATTGATGGCCCGGTCACGCTGGCCCTGGCTTTTGTTCCCGTGAATGGATGCTGCGTTGAAGCCATCGGCGACCAGCCCTTTCATCAGCCGCTCGGCACCGTGTTTTGTGCGGGTGAAGACCAGCGTCAGTGCATCCGCGTCCTGAGACAGGATATGGCGAAGTTTAGAGGGTTTTTCGGCTTTTGGAACAAAATGAAGGGACTGAGTGATCTTGTCCGCCGCCTTGCCCGGGGGTGAAACCTGCACCCGCTGTGGATTGTTCAGATAGGCACGGCTGAGCTCCTCCATCTGTTTCGGCATTGTGGCCGAGAACAGCATGGTCTGGCGGGGTGTTCCCAGTGCAGGCGCGATGCGACGCAGAGCGTGAATGAAGCCCAGGTCAAGCATCTGATCTGCTTCGTCCAATACCAGATGGCGCACCGAACCAAGGTCAACAGCGCCGCGTTCCATCAGGTCAATCAGGCGCCCCGGGGTGGCGACCAAAATATCGGTGCCGCGGGCAAGGAACATCACTTGTTTGTTGATCGACTGGCCACCAACAACTGTGGCGACCCGCAGCTTTGTTCCTTTGGTGAGGGTGCGCAAACTGTCGGCGATCTGGTTCACCAACTCGCGTGTAGGGGCGAGGATCAGCGATTTGGCTGTTTTGGGATCGGGCTTGCCGGGTTGTGCCAGCAGGTGGTCGATCAGAGGCAGGCCAAAGGCCAGTGTCTTGCCGGTGCCGGTTTGGGCCAGCCCGAGGATGTCATGCCCGTTCAGGGCCAGCGGAATGGCCTGGTTCTGAATCGGGGTGGGTTGTGTGAAATTGGCGCGTTTCAACGCGTCGTTCAGTGTCGGCGCGAGGCCGAGCATATCGAAGTCGAACAAAAAATTATCCTTTACGGCCCGCAGGTTAAGCCCCGCGAGCAGGTGATGACTGGCCACGTTCATGTGACCGGCAGGGTTGAGCGAGACCTCGGGATGCGCGAGCGTATCCAGCGCCATCCGGCCATCGCCTAAAGAACCCTGCGTGAAGGGGAACTGGGAGTTATGTGTTGGCGCTGTGGGGCCTGAAGCCCGACGATGCTCACGCGGTGGCGCCGTGATGAGGGGCACATGAGGGTTTCGGGGGGAAATGTCAAGAACTGGTTTTGCAGCGCGCCGGACCCTGCGGCGCCGAAATCGGGTGATGCGGGCGATTTTGAGCGCGACTTCGGAAAATGTCAGGTTTGTACACGCGTCCGCGCGGGGGTTGTGCAATTTGTACACGCTGAAAGCGGCACAGGGGTAACCCTGTATTAACCCCTCTGGTCGGTTAGGCGGTCAGGGCTAGGGAGGCAAAAGGGCGGGGCGGCGTTTAGGCCGAGGGTTACCACAGCCGGAAATTCACTGTCCGTTAACCCGCACCGTACGATCCCTGTTGCGTACCTGTTGCGTAAACCCTTGACTTTGCGCGCTTTATCCCGTATAGGTTGTGTCATGCTAGAAGAAGTGGGCGAACGGCCTCGGGGTGACCCGATGGCCGTTTTTTCGTTTCTCTCGTGCGGAGAACACTCACGCATGAGGTCACAGGCAAACATGACTTTGATTACCCCGGAAGAGCGGATTTCCCAGACGGCTGAACTGTTGCAGTCCCTGGAAAGGTCCATTCGCGATCTGCGGCAAGCGGCAGAAGACCTGCGCAAACAGATCGGTGCCGGGGAGGATGCAGATCTTGCTGGTTCAGCCAAGCAACTCGGTCAGCTGGAGGGGCTGATCCGAAGTTGCCAGAAAGTGGAGACAAGCTTTGTCGAACAACATTACAGACAAGCCGGAATTGCCCAAGGGGGCTATGCGCTCGACCTTGAGCGGGCCCGATTTGAGATCGGGTGCAGGCTGGCTCGCCTCCGCCGATGCTGCGGTGCGGGAGAGTTTTCTGAGTGAGATCGGGGAGGGGGGGCTGTGTGCCCTCCCTTTCCTGTTTGAATTCTGGGCGCTGCCACATCAATTGCCGCCCGAGGGCGACTGGCGGTCCTGGGTGATCATGGGCGGGCGCGGTGCGGGCAAGACGCGGGCCGGGGCCGAGTGGGTAAGGTCGATGGTCGAGGGGCCGAAACCGCTGGACAAGGGCGAGGCGTGCCGCGTGGCGCTGGTGGGTGAAACATTCGATCAGGTGCGCGACGTGATGATCTTTGGCGACAGCGGGATATTGCAATGCTCGCCCCCGGATCGGCGACCCGTGTGGAAGGCATCGGAACGCAAGCTGATCTGGCCCAACGGGGCCGAGGCTCAGGCGTTTTCGGCACATGATCCCGAAGGGCTGCGCGGGCCGCAGTTCGATGCGGCCTGGGTGGATGAGCTGGCCAAGTGGAAGAAGGCGAGCGAGACCTGGGACATGCTGCAATTTGCGCTGCGTTTGGGCGAGCGGCCCCGGGTTTGCGTGACCACAACGCCGCGCAATGTGAAGGTTTTGAAGGAGTTGCTGGCGTCGTCGTCCACCGTGCAGACCCATGCGCCGACCGAAGCGAACCGGGCCAATCTGGCGGCGTCGTTTCTGGAAGAAGTGCGCGCGCGCTATGCGGGTACGCGGCTGGGGCGGCAGGAGCTGGACGGGGTGCTGCTGTCAGACGCGGAAGGAGCGCTGTGGACGGGTTCGATGCTGGAGGCGGCGCGCTGTGCGCAGGTGCCCGAATTGGATCGCATCGTGGTGGCGCTGGACCCGGCGGTGACATCCGGGTCAGGCGCGGATGCCTGCGGGATCGTGGTGGTTGGCGCGCAAGTGCAAGGCCCGCCTGAGGCGTGGCGGGCGTTCGTGCTGGCTGACCGGACGGTGCAGGGCGTTGGCCCGGCGGGCTGGGCGCAGGCGGCGATTGACACGATGGATGAGTTCGGGGCCGAACGGCTGGTGGCCGAGGTCAATCAGGGCGGGCAACTGGTGGAAGAGGTCGTGCGGCAGGTGGACCCTCTGGTCCCTTATCGTGCGGTGCGGGCGTCACGCGGCAAGGTCGCGCGGGCCGAGCCTGTAGCGGCGCTGTACGAGCAGGGGCGGGTGGCCCATGTGGCCGGGCTGGACGCGCTGGAGGAGCAGATGTGCCAGATGACGGCGCGCGGGTTCGAGGGGCAGGGCTCACCCGACCGGGTCGACGCGCTGGTCTGGGCGCTGCATGAGTTGGTGGTGGGGCCTGCGGGGGCGTTTCGAAGGCCGAGGGTGCGGGCGTTGTGAGCCTAGCGATGGCGAAGTAATGACGACAACAAAGCTTTAACCAAGCTTTTCTATCAACTGTTTGCGGCTGGTTTCTGGAGATATGGCAGTGTATAGGCCAAGCTATGCAAAAGGTCACAGTAACCAATACTAACAGATTTGATTTAAAAGATATTCTTGACCCCGACGAAAAGCTACTTTGGTCAGGTGGACCGGGTTACGGAACCAAGTACTTTCAAGTTGTAGGTGACGAGCGTAAGCTCCATTTCTTTAACTTAATTGCTTGTGTTGTCATGTGGGCGACGCTGCCGTTCATCAATGCCGACGCCCAGTTTGGTCCCGGTGATGCGCTTTGGATTTATGGGGCCACGACATTCGCCTTTTTCTTGTTTTCAACAGGCATCGCGAGCCAGCGTCAGTATGTGCTGAACAACCTGGCCTACTTTGTCACAGATAGGCGCGTGATTGTTTGTAGGCGCGGTAGAAATTGGAGACTTGGTGTACGGCTCTATGTCATATCGTGTGAGCATTCAGCAACGTTTCCGTACTCTGTTGTCGATACGCGCCCTTACCCGTCACTTGAGGTTGGTATTCTTCTTTCCGAACAGCAAGTACAGCCATTCGGACTCGGGCTTTCTCACCCAGGTCATCCAATTCTCTTTGGCAGGACGCATTATCCCATTTTGCTAGACTATATTCCGGATGCCGAGCATCTAGTTGCGACTATTCGGTCGTGTTGCCTTGACAGGTAGGACCATGGATTTCATCGGAAAAGTACTGAAGTTCCCGTCTGCAGCTGAGTTGCCGGTTCTGAAGCAAGGGTTATTTGTCAGACTGATCTTCGTTGCAATCTTGCTGTTTGCGTCGATTTCAGAACAACGATCGCTCCTCTACTACGTACTAACCCTACCTTGGATATACTTGATACTGATGTTCAGCGTGATCGAAAGCAGGTTTGCGAACCGAAACGATCCGCGTGATTGACCCGTTGCGCACCCCCCGTACGCCCCGTTCCCAAGGCTTAAACGTCTTTCCGTCATAACTCCTTTCAACAAGCCGGGCAAAGCGGCGGCAGAAAGGAGCACAGATGGTATTCGATTTCTTGCGTCGTGGATCGGCTGAGGCAGCGCCCGAGGCGAAGGCGAGCGCGACGGGGCCTGTGGTGGCGTGGCAGACCGGCGGGCGCGTGGCGTGGAGCCCGCGGGACACGGTGTCTCTGACGCGGACGGGATTTTCGGGCAATCCGGTGGGGTTTCGGTCGGTCAAGCTGATTGCTGAATCGGCGGCGGCTCTGCCCTTGATATTGCAGGGTCAGGGGCAGCGTTTCGATGCGCATCCGATCCTGGCTCTGTTGCGGCGCCCGAATGCGGCGCAGGGGCGGGCAGAGATGCTGGAGGCCCTGTTCGGGCAGCTGCTGCTGTCGGGCAATGCTTATGTCGAGGCGGTGCAGGCCGAGGACGGGCTGCCGGTTGAGCTGCATGTTCTGCGCTCGGACCGGATGAGCGTGGTGCCGGGGGCGGATGGGTGGCCCAAGGCCTATGATTACAGCGTCGGCGGCAAGACGCACCGGTTCTCGGCCGAGGCCATCTGCCATATCAAGACGTTCCACCCGCAAGATGATCATTACGGGTTCTCGCCGATGCAGGCGGCGGCGACGGCGATTGATGTGCACAACAGCGCCTCGCGGTGGTCGAAATCGCTGCTGGACAATGCCGCGCGGCCCTCGGGGGCGCTGGTGTGGAAGGGCGGTGATGGGCACGGAATGATGGCCGAGGAGCAGTTCCGCCGCTTGTCCGACGAGATCGAGCAGAACTATCGCGGGGCGCGCAATGCGGGTCGGCCGATGGTTCTGGAGGGGGGGCTGGATTGGAAGCCGATGGGCTTTTCCCCCTCGGACATGGAGTTTCAGAAGACCAAGGAAGCCGCCGCCCGCGAGATCGCGCTGGCCTTTGGGGTCCCGCCGATGCTGCTGGGCATACAGGGCGACGCGACCTATTCAAACTATCAGGAGGCCAACCGGGCGTTTTACCGCCTTACCGTGCTGCCCCTGGTGACGCGGGTGGCGGCGGCGGTGTCGGAGTGGCTGACGGGCTTTACCGGCGAGGACCTGATCCTGAAGCCCGATCTGGATCAGGTAACGGCCCTGTCTGCCGAGAGGGATGCGCAATGGGCGCGGGTCAACCGGGCGGAATTCCTGAGCGATGTGGAAAAACGCAGATTGCTGGGGCTGCCGGAGCGTGCCGATGGCTGAGGGGTATCCGCCGTTCGACTGCGCGCCGGGGCTACGTCTGGCCGCGCATGAGCGGGTGGCCGAGATCCAGCACGCGCATCTGTGCAGGCGGCTGGATCAGATCGAAGAGATGATGGAGCGGCTGGAGAAACGGCTGTGGCTGACAGTCTATGGTGTGGCCGCAGTGATCCTGGCGCAGGCGTTTCAGTCATTCCTGGTGGTAACGCCATAAGTTCAGTGGGTTACATGGAGAAGTTCATGGATTTGGAGCATAAGTTCGCAGGGTTTGGTGACATCCTGTCAGTGACCGAGGATGCGGTGATCGAAGGCTATGCCAGCCTGTTCGGGCAAGTCGATCAGGGCAGTGACATGGTGCAGCGCGGGGCCTATCGCGCCTCGCTTGAGGGGCTCGCCAAGGCGGGTCAGCGGGTCAAGATGCTGTGGCAGCACGACCCGGCGCAACCCATAGGTGTCTGGGACGAGGTGCGCGAGGACGACAAGGGCTTGTGGGTCAAGGGTCGCCTGCTGGAAAGCACCCAGAAAGGCCGGGAAGCGGCCGAGCTGATCCGGGCGGGTGCGATGGATGGCCTGTCGATCGGCTATCGCACCAAACGGGCCGTGAAGAATGACAAGGGCCACCGGGTCCTGACCGAACTGGAGCTGTGGGAGGTGTCGCTTGTGACCTTCCCGATGCTGCCCAGTGCGCGGGTGGCGGCAAAGGGGAGCGACCCCGATGCCGAGAACACCTGGCGCAGTATTGCCGAGGTGTTCAACGACGCCCGGCAGGAGCTGGCGCGGACCTAGCGCGCCTCAAACCCACCCAAAAACAGGACATGCTGATGAGCAAGACCGAGATCCCGGCCTTGACCGGAGAGGGTGCGCCCCTGGTTCAGGAGGTGAAGCAGGCGATGGCTGGCTTCGTGAATGAATTCAAGGGCCTGAAGGCTGAAGTTAAAACCAAATTGCAACAGACAGAAGAGCGACTGACCATGCTGGATCGTAAATCAACCATCGCGGCGCGCCCGCATCTTGCGGCCTCGACCCTGGACGGTGCCCCGCACCAGAAGGCGTTCGACGCCTATGTACGCTCGGGCGAGGATGATGGGCTGCGCGGGCTGGAAATGGAGAGCAAATCGCTGTCCACCGCCGTCAACAGCGATGGTGGGTATCTGGTCGATCCGCAGACCGCCGAGACGATCAAGTCGGTTCTGAACGCAACCGCGTCAATCCGTTCGATTGCGTCGGTGGTGAATGTCGAGGCGAATTCGTTCGATGTGCTGATCGACCATACCGATGTCGGTGCCGGCTGGGCAGATGAGAATTCGGCCACTTCCGAAACCGGAACCCCGTCGATTGACCGTATCTCGATCCCGCTGCACGAGTTGAGCGCGCTGCCCAAAGCCTCGCAACGTTTGCTGGATGACAGCGCGTTCGATGTCGAGGGCTGGCTGGCCGGTCGGATTGCCGACAAGTTCGCCCGTGCCGAGGCGGCGGCCTTTATCACGGGTGATGGTGTGGACAAACCCAAGGGTCTGATGATCCACCGTGCGGTATCCGATGACACGTGGTCCTGGGGCAGCCTGGGGTATGTTGCCACCGGCATCGATGGCGGCGTCGATGCGGATGCGATTGTCGATGTGGTTTATGCGCTGGGCGCGCAATACCGGGTCAATGGCACATTCGTCATGAACTCGAAAACGGCGGGTGTGATCCGCAAGCTGAAAGACAGCGATGGCCGCTTCCTGTGGTCGGACGGTCTGGCCGCCGGTGAGCCCGCGCGCCTGATGGGCTATCCGGTACTGATTGCCGAGGACATGCCGGACGCGGCCTCGGACAGCTTCTCGATCGCGTTTGGCGACTTCAAATCCGGTTACACCATCGCCGAGCGCCCCGATCTGCGCGTGCTGCGTGATCCGTTCAGCGCCAAGCCGCATGTCCTGTTCTATGCGACCAAGCGTGTGGGCGGCGATGTGAGCGACTTTGCAGCCATCAAGCTGGTGAAATTCGGCATCGCCTAAGCGGTGACGAATCCGGGGGGCCATCGGCCCCTCGGGCGGCGGGCGCGGGCCGGGGTGAGATCCCCCGCGTTGTCTAGCTGCTCCCCTCCGTCCGAGCAACGTGGGGCGGCGCGTGCCCGTCATTTTCCTGACTGAGGCCCCCGGTGGGGTCCGAGATTGCGGAGTGAATGGATGATGTTGATCGAAGAAACCGCCATCGCGGATGCGGCGCTGCCGGTGGATCAGTTCAAGGCGCATCTGCGGCTGGGCAGGGGCTTTGCCGAGGATGACGTTCAGAACGAGGTGCTGAAGGGGTTCCTGCGGGCGGCCATGGCCGCGATTGAGGCGCGCACCGGCAAGGTTCTGATCGAGCGCGACTTTTCATGGAGCCTGAGCGGTTGGCGCGATCCGTTGGGCGAGGTTTTACCGGTTGCTCCGGTGACATCGGTGCTGGCCATGACGCTGACCGATGCTGCAGGTTCTGAAACCGTTGCGGATGCGGCGGTGTATCGGCTGGAACGCGATGGCCAGCGCCCGCGGGTGCGGCCGGTCGGGTCGGCCCTGCCTGCGATTGCAACGGGGGGTGCGGTGAAGATCTCCTTCACGGCCGGGATGGCCACGGATTGGGCCGGTTTGCCCGCCGATCTGGGCCAGGCGGTTCTGCTGCTGGCGGCGCATTATTACGAATACCGGGACGAGACCGCGCTGGGCGCGGGGTGTATGCCGTTTGGGGTTACCAGCCTGATCCAGCGCTATCGGATGGTGCGCTTTGGTGCGGGGGTGGTGCAATGAACACGCCGCGTCTGAACCGCAAGCTGGTGCTTGAGGCCCCGATGCGCAGCGCTGACGGGTCCGGGGGATATACCGAGGCATGGGCCGCGCTGGGAACGCTGTGGGCCGAGGTCACGGCGCGCAGTGGCGCGGAACGGCAGATCGCCGGCGTTTCCGTCTCGCGCGTGGGGTATCGCATCGTGGTGCGGGGCGCGCCCGAGGGATCGACCATGCGCCCGGCGCCGGATCAGCGGTTTCGCGAAGGCAATCGCCGTTTCGTCATCCGCGCCGTGGCTGAGCGCGACGCGCGCGGCCAGTACCTGACCTGTTTCGCGGATGAAGAGGTGGCGGCATGAGTTATGGCGTATCAGCCGCCCTGCAGGCGGCGGTGTTTCAGCACCTGACCGGGGATGCGGATGTCAGCGGCCAGTCCGGTGGCGCGATCTATGACGCGGTGCCCACGGGAACGGTTCCGCAGACCTATGTGACATTGGGCCCGGAAGAGGTCCGCGACGCTTCGGACCGGTCGGGCGCGGGTGCGATCCACCGCTTCACGGTTTCGGTGGTGTCCGAAGCCGCCGGGTTTGGCGCGGCAAAGACGCTGGCCGGGGCGGTGTGTGACGCGCTGGACAATGCGCCACTGGCTCTGAGCCGCGGGCATCTGATCGGGCTGTGGTTCGAGCGCGCCTCGGCCCGGCGGACCGGGACAGGCGGCAGCATCCGCCAGATCGACCTGAGATTCCGCGCCCGCGTGGAAGACGACTAAGCAATCAACGGAGAGAGCACATGGCTGCCCAGAACGGAAAAGACCTTTTGGTCAAAGTGGATATGAACGGCACGGGCCTGTTCCAGACCATAGCGGGCCTGCGGGCCACGCGGATCAGTTTCAACGCCGAAAGCGTGGATGTCACCAGCCTGGAAAGCCAGGGGGGCTGGCGCGAGCTGTTGTCGGGGGCGGGGGTCAAATCGGCCTCAATCTCGGGCTCGGGCGTGTTCAAGGATGCTGGTACGGACGAACGTGCGCGGCAGCTGTTCTTTGACGGCGAGACCCCGGCGTTTCAGGTGATCATCCCCGATTTCGGCATTGTCGAGGGGGCGTTTCAGGTGACGGGCATCGAGTATGCAGGCTCGCACAACGGTGAGGCGACTTATGAGATGAGCATGGCAAGCGCCGGTGCGCTGAGCTTTACGGCGCTGTAATCGCATGGCCAATCCGTGGACGGGCGAGGTGGCACTGACCATCGATGGAGAGCGGCGGGTGCTCAAGCTGACGCTGGGCGCTTTGGCGGAACTGGAGCAGGAGCTGAACACCGGATCCCTGGTCGAGCTGGTGCAGCGGTTCGAGGGTGGCGCGTATTCCAGCAGTGACGTGCTGGCGCTGATCGTTGCCGGATTGCGGGGCGGGGGCCGGGATACCAGCCGCGCCGACCTGCTTCATGCCGAAATCGAGGGCGGCCCGATGGCTGCGGCCAAAGCGGCGGCCGAACTGCTGGCCCGCGCCTTCATGGTGCCGGAAACGACATGAGCGGGTTTGACTGGCCCGCCCTGATGCGGGCCGGGTTTCTGGGGCTGCGGCTGACGCCGGATCAGTTCTGGCGTCTGACCCCGGCAGAACTGCGGCTGATGCTGGGGCAGGGCGCCGGGATGTCCGCGATGAACCGGGCAGGCCTTGACGCGCTGCTGGCCGCCTTCCCGGACAAGCAACAAGGAGAGCGTGATGACGGATCGTGACGGGTTTGACGACTTGCAGGAGCGGGGGGCAGCGCTGGGCGATGCCCTGGGTGATGCTGCGACGATGGCCGCGGCGTTTGACAGCCAGATGAAGCGGATCAGCGCCGCGTTCGAGGAAACCGGCAAGGATGTCGCCACGTTGGAACGGGGCATGTCCAGCGGTTTGCGCAAGGCGTTCGATGGCGTGGTTCTGGACGGGATGAGCCTGTCGGGCGCGCTGGATGTGCTGAAGAACTCGTTGATCCAAACGGCTTATGCAGCCGCGATCAAGCCGGTGACGGATCATTTTGGCGGATTGCTGGCAAACTCGGTCGGCGGGTTGGTGCAGGGTCTTCTGCCCTTTGCCGATGGCGGCAGTTTCAGCCAGGGCCGGGTGATGCCGTTTGCCAATGGCGGCGTGGTCAGCAGCCCGACGATGTTTCCGATGCGCGGCGGCACCGGGCTGATGGGCGAGGCCGGCCCCGAGGCGATCATGCCGCTGGCGCGCGGCGCGGACGGCAAGCTGGGCGTGCGCACGCAGGGCGGTGGGCGTTCGGTGAATGTGGTGATGAACATCACGACCCCGGATGTGCAGGGGTTCCGCCGCTCGCAGGGACAGATTGCAGCACAGATGAGCCGTGCGTTGGGGCGCGGCAATCGCAACAGGTAAATCAGGGAGCAGGTGATGACTTTCCACGAGGTGAGATTTCCCGCCAGCCTGAGCTTTGGCTCGGTCGGGGGCCCCGAGCGGCGCACGGATATCGTGACGCTGGCCAACGGGTTCGAAGAGCGCAACACGCCCTGGGCCCATTCCCGGCGCAGGTATGACGCGGGGCTGGGTATGCGCTCGCTGGACGATATCGAGACGCTGATCTCGTTCTTCGAGGCGCGGCAGGGCCAGATGTACGGGTTTCGCTGGAAGGACTGGTCGGATTTCAAATCCGGCAAGGCCACGTTGGATGTCGATGTCGGAGATCAGGTTATCGCACGCGGCGACGGTGTGCGGACCGAGTTTCAGCTGATCAAGACCTATAGCTCGGGCGGGGTCAGCTATGCCCGCCCCATCGTCAAGCCGGTGCTTGGGACGGTGCGTCTGGGGCTGGATCAGGATGAGATCCGGGAGGGCGTGGAATTCGAGGTTGATCTGGCAACAGGCCGGATCACCTTTGCCGACCCGCCACCGGAAGAGGTGGATATCACCGCCGGGTTCGAATTCGATGTGCCGGTGCGGTTTGACACCGACAAGATCCATACCAGCGTCGCCAGTTTTCAGGCCGGAGAGGCGCCGAACGTTCCCGTGGTTGAGGTGCGTGTCTGATGGCTGTGGATGAACAGGGCCTGCACGCGCATCTGCAAAGCGGGATGACCACCGTGTGCCGGTGTTGGGCGATCAGACGCCGGGATGGTCAGGAATACGGGTTCACCGATCATGATCTGGAACTTGGCTTTGACGGATTGACGTTCAGGGCCAGCACCGGTTTGACGGCGGCGGCCATCGAGCAGGCCACCGGCCTGTCCATTGACAACACCGAAGCCATGGGCGCGCTGTCGGATGCGGCCATTCGCGAAGAGGATATCGAGGCGGGGCGGTTCGACGGGGCCGAAGTGCGCGCGTGGCTGGTCAACTGGGCCGACCCGGATCAGCGCATCCTTCAGTTCCGGGGCTCGATCGGGGAATTGCGGCGCGCAGGCGGTGCATTCCACGCCGAGTTGCGTGGCCTGACCGATTTGCTGAACCGCCCGTTGGGGCGCGTGTATCAGAAGCCTTGTACTGCCGTTTTGGGGGACCGGACCTGTCGGTTCGACATGGATACGCCCGGCTATTGGATTGAGGGCGCCGTCACCGGTTTTGATGGTGGAACCGTTCTGCTTGTCGCGGGCGGGGCAACCATCGAAGACGGCTGGTTCGAGCGCGGCAGGATTGACGTTGTGTCGGGAGCGGCGAAGGGGCTCTGGTCATCAATCAAGCATGACCAGCAGGTGGCGGACGGGCGGCAGATCACGCTCTGGTCCGGTTTCGGGGAAAGCCTGGTGCCGGGTGACACGGTCAGGCTGAGGGCGGGGTGCGACAAACGCATGGAGACCTGTCGTTTGAAGTTCAACAACCTTCTGAACTTTCAGGGCTTTCCCGATCTTCCGGGCGAAGATTGGGTGATGGCCGTTCCCAAACAGAGCAAAGCCAACAGCGGAGGGAGCCTGAGGTGACGATACACAGGCAGGATATTGTCGCAGAAGTGCGCAGCTGGCTGGGGACGCCTTATGTGCATCAGGCCTCGACCAAGGGGGCGGGCACGGATTGTCTGGGCCTGCTGCGCGGCGTCTGGCGCGCCGTGATCGGACAGGAGCCCGAGGCGGTTCCGGTCTACAGTCTGGACTGGTCCGAGCCGCAGGGCGAGGAACGCATGTGGGCGGCGGCGCGGCGGCATCTGGTCGAAAAACCGGTCGGCGATTTCGCGGTCGCAGATGTGCTGCTGTTCCGGATGCGCGATGGCAGCGTGGCCAAACATCTTGGCATCGTCAGCGTCGCAGGCCACGAGCCGAGGTTCGTTCACGCCTATTCCGGTCATGGCGTCGTCGAGAACGCGCTGAGCGGCCCTTGGCGCCGCAGGGTCGTTTCCTGTTTCGAATTCCCGTTGGAGGTGCTCTGATGGCTACTATTCTTCTTTCCGCAGCCGGGGCGGCGCTGGGCGGTTCAATCGGCGGAACGGTCGCGGGCCTGTCCACCGCGATCATCGGCCGGGCCATTGGCGCGACGGTTGGGCGGGTCATCGACCAGAGGTTCTTCAGCCAGTCCGTCATGGGCAGTGGCAGCGAAGTCGTCGAAACAGGCCGCATGGACCGGTTCAGGCTGACGGAAACCGGCGAGGGTGCACCGGTGACCACGGTCTTTGGGCGTATGCGCGTGGGTGGTCAGGTCATCTGGGCGTCGGACTTTCTTGAGACCGAGACCCGGGAAACGCAGGGCGGCGGAGGCGGGGGCAAAGGCAAACCCAAGGCCCCCGAAGTGACCACCGTCAGCTACAGCTATTCGATTTCGCTGGCCATTGCCGTTGGTGCAGGCGAGATCGCCGATGTCGGGCGCATCTGGGCAGACGGGGAAGAACAGGACCGATCCGGGCTGAACATGCGCATCTATCACGGCACGCAGGATCAGTTGCCCGATCCCCTGATCGAAGCAATCGAAGGGGCGGGTACGGTGCCGGCCTATCGCGGTACAGCCTATGTCGTGATCGAGGATTTCCCGCTTGCGAGTTTTGGCAACCGGGTGCCGCAGTTCTCGTTCGAGGTGGTGCGCCCCGCGCAGCGCGACATGCCGGATTACCCAAGCGCCCTGCCGCAGATCGTGCGGGGCGTGGCGGTGATTCCGGGTACGGGCGAGTATGCGCTGGCCCGTTCGCAGGTGAATTATACGCAATCCGGGACAAGCTGGGCGGCCAATGTGCATTCCGCGTCGGGTGTATCGGATCTTGTGAGCTCGACCCGTGCGCTGGAGACCGAGCTGCCAAATTGCGGCGCGGCCTCGTTGGTGGTGTCGTGGTTCGGTGACGATCTGAGATGCGGCACATGCACGATCCGGCCCAAGGTCGAACAGAGTGGTACGGACAGCCGCAACATGCCATGGATCGTGTCGGATCAGGTCCGCAGCACGGCGGGCCAGGTCGCGCGGCAGGACGGCCGCCCGGTCTATGGCGGAACACCCGCAGACCCGGCGGTGGTCGAGGCGATCCGACACCTCAACCAGTCGGGAAAACGGGTCATGTTCTATCCGTTCATCCTAATGGAGCAATTGCAGGGAAACGGGCTGCCCGATCCCTGGTCAGAGGCCACAAGTCAGCCCCACCTGCCTTGGCGGGGACGGATCACGCTGGATGTGGCGCCGGGGCGCGCGGGGTCTGCTGATCAGACCGCGGCGGCGGACGCGCAGGTGGCCGCGTTCTTTGGGACGGCAAGTGCTGCGGATTTTACGATCAACGAAGGTTTTGACGCCCCGGTGGACATCGGCGGCGGCAGCGGCAGCAGTGGCTCGGGCCCGGTGCTTGGCGGGCGGCCGGATGATCGCGGGCCTGGCGATTTGCAATGGGTAAACGGTGGCGGCACGTTTGGCGGCTTGCTTGGCAATGGTCCGGTTCCGGCCACGAAGATCGTCAAATACTCTGGCCCGCAGGAATGGGGCCTGCGCCGGTTCATTCTGCACTATGCCATGTTGTGCAAGGCGGCTGGTGGGGTGTCATCCTTCTGTATCTCGTCCGAGATGCGTGGCCTGACCCAGATCCGCGGAGCCTCGGGCTTTCCCGCCGTTGCGCAACTGCGTGCGCTGGCGGCAGAGGTGCGCCAGATTCTGGGCCCGGACACCAAGATCGGCTATGCGGCGGATTGGAGCGAGTATTTCGGATACCAGCCGGATGGAAGCGGAGACAGGTATTTTCACCTCGACCCGTTATGGGCGGATGATAACATCGATTTCATTGGCATCGACAACTACATGCCTTTGTCTGACTGGCGTGATGGAGAAAACCACGTGGACGCCGAGGCAGGTGCGCCGTCGGTCTACGACCTTGGGTATCTGCGCGGCAATATCGAGGGGGGCGAGGGGTATGACTGGTATTATGCCGCGCCGGAAGAGGCCGAGGCACAGATCAGAACGCCCATCGAAGATCAGGAGCATGATGAGCCATGGGTCTGGCGCTACAAGGACCTGCGCGGCTGGTGGTCAAATCTGCATCACGAGCGGATCGGCGGTGTTCGTCAGCCCAATCCGACCGACTGGGTGCCCGGATCAAAGCCGATCTGGTTTACCGAGTTGGGATGTGCGGCAATCGACAAGGGCACGAACCAGCCGAACAAGTTTCTGGATCCGAAATCGTCTGAATCGCTGTTGCCTGCATATTCAAACGGGCTGCGTGACGATTTCATTCAGGTTCAGTACCTGGCGGCGACCCTTGGATATTGGAGCGACCCGAACGTCAACCCGGTGTCGCAAGTCTATGGCGGACCAATGCTGGACCTGGCGAATGCCTATGTCTGGGCGTGGGATACCCGCCCGTTTCCGACCTTTCCAAATCTGCGAAGCCAGTGGGATGATGGGTCAAACTATGACCGGGGGCATTGGCTGAACGGCCGGTCCGGCTCGCGCACGCTGGCCTCGGTCGCGACTGAAATTTGCCACGCGGCAGGGGTGACAGATATCGATGTTACCGGGCTTTATGGCGTGGTTCGGGGATATGTCATCGAAGATGTGACAAATGCGCGGTCGGCTTTGCAGCCGCTGATGCTGCGCTATGGGTTCGACGCGATCGAACGGAACGGCATCTTGCGCTTTCAGATGCGGGATGGCTATGGCGCGATTGCCCTGAACCCCGATCATCTGGCGATCAGCGGTGATCTGGATGGCACGGTTGAACACCGGCGTGAAGCCGAGGCCGAGATGACGGGCCGCGTGCGCCTGCGCTTTGTCCAGTCGGATGCGGATCACGATCTGGTTGCGGAAGAGGCGGTTCTGCCCGAGGACAGCACGCATTCGGTCTCGGTCAACGAGATGCCGTTATCCATGACACGCACCGAAGGCCGGCAAACGGCTGAGCGCTGGTTGAGCGAGGCCCGTGTTTCCCGCGATACGGTGCGGTTTGCCTTGCCGCCATCGCTGCTGCATCTGGGCGCAGGTGATCTGGTGCGGTTGTCAGAAACCGAAAACAGCCCGCTTTACCGGATTGACCGACTGGAATCGGCCGATCTGCAACTGGTCGAGGCGGTTCGGGTTGAACAGGGCGTGTATAAGGCATCGCAATTGCGCGACGACCCGGCGGTTGTCAGACCCTATGCCGCGCCCGTTCCCGTGTTGCCGGTGTTTCTGGACCTGCCGCTGATCACCGGGGCAGAGGTCCCGCATGCACCTTATCTTGCGGTGACCGCTGATCCCTGGCCGGGGGCCGCGACGGTTTATTCCTCCTCAACCGATGAGGGGTACAGCCTGAGTGATGTGATCCCCGGTCAGGCCATTGTGGGCGTGACCGAAACACCGCTGAGGCGCGCCAGTATCGGCGTCTGGGACGAAGGCGCGGCCGTGAAGGTGCGGCTGTTGGCCGGTCAGTTGGAATCGCGTCCGCGTGGCGCGGTTCTGAACGGTGTCAATCTGGCGGCCATCGGCGACGGAACACCCGGCAACTGGGAGGTGTTCCAGTTCTCGGATGCCACGCTTGAGTCCCCCGGCGTTTACGCGTTGTCCGGGCGGTTGAGAGGCCAGTTGGGGTCGGATGCCCTGATGCCGGATGTCTGGCCGGACGGGTCCATATTCGTGGTGCTGAACGATCAGGTGCAGCAGATCAACCTGTTGCGCAACGAGCGGGGGCTGGCCAAACACTATCGCATCGGCCCGGCGACCCGTGGTTACGATGATCCGGCTTACCAGCACCTGATCGCCTCATTCGATGGCAATGGTTTGCGCCCGTTTTCCCCGGTTCACCTCCGGGTGCGATCCGACGCAACCGGCGATCACCTGACCTGGGTGCGGCGCACCCGGTTGGATGGGGATGACTGGTCAGGGCTGGAGGTTCCACTGGGCGAGGAAAGCGAATCCTATCTTGTGCGTGTCTTTGCTGGGGGAACCCTTGTTCGTGAAGAGATGACATCCCTGCCAGGGTGGTCCTATTCGGCGGCATTGAAGGCGGCAGATGGTCTGACCGGGTCATATGAGGTCGGGATTGCGCAGGTGTCGGCCATTTACGGCCCCGGTGCGATGGCGCGACTGGTTGTCGGGTAAGCGGCCCGATGCGACCGCTATTGCACGGTGATGTAAGTGCCGCGGCGCGCGCCTTGTTGGCGGCGCCGCCGCCAGAGCGGACCCGCTTATGCGTCCGGATGATCTATGAGGCGGAACTGGCCGACAATCACCGCGCGCACACGGGTCGGCTGCATCCGGTTTACGGCAACGGATCGTTGATGGCGGTTGCGCGCAACAGGGTGCTGGCCGATGAGCCGGGGTTTGACGATTTGCAATATTGTCAGTGTTTCTCGTTGGTTTTGCACCATCTTGCCGAGTTTCTGATCACCCGGTTGCGCAGCTGACGCATTTGCTGGCGGCCAGATCCAGATACAATCGCCCATCGGGAATACGGTCGCCGCAATCCTCGCAATAGCCGTATTCCCCCTCGTCCAGACGCTTTAACGCGGCCTGAAGGCGGCGGGTTTCGACATTGCGATTCACCTGTTGTGCCTTTGCCATCGCCTGGTTTTGCAACGCATCCATGCGGCTGAGCCGACCAACCGCCTGCTGATCCAGTTCAACAACGGCCTGAGCCTGCTGGCCTGATGCGGACAATTGATCCAGTTCGGCCAGACGCTCGTGAATTCGTGTTTCAAAATATGCGCGTTCGGACTCATTCATTTTCGTTGTATCGCGGATCACGGGTTTGCGTTTGGCCTTTTTGCCACTAAATGGCATTCTAGGCGCAGCAAAGGATCAAAAGCTATGTTTGAAAAACGCAGCCCCGTGACACCGGTCGATCCGGTCTGGAACCGTATCACATCCGAGGCCCAAGCAGCCGTCGAGACAGAGCCGCTTATGGGCGGGCTTGTGCACGCCTGTATCCTGCATCACCGCAGCCTTGAGCGTGCACTGTCCTATCGGATCGCGGCCAAGCTGTGTTCGAACGAAATGTCGATGATGGTTCTGCGCGAGATCGTGGACGAGGCTTATGCAAACGATCCCGGTTTGCTGGAAGCCGCCCGCGCCGATCTGATGGCGGTTTATGAGCGTGATCCGGCCTGCCATCGGTTGTTGCAGCCCATTCTGTATTTCAAGGGCTATCAGGCCATGCAGGCCTATCGCGTCGCGCATTGGCTGTGGCGCAAGGGGCGTTATGATCTGGCGTATTTCTTCCAGATGCGATCGTCGGAGATTTTCGGCATCGATATTCACCCGGCCGCGAGGATCGGCAAGGGGATCATGATCGACCACGCCCATTCCATCGTCATCGGTGAAACCGCCGTGGTCGGAGACAACGTGTCGATGCTGCATTCTGTGACGCTGGGCGGAACCGGCAAGGAAGAGGAAGACCGCCATCCAAAAATCGGAGACGGTGTTCTGATCGGGGCCGGGGCAAAGGTGCTGGGCAACATCAAAGTCGGCCATTGCAGTCGTATCGCCGCCGGTTCGGTGGTGTTGCAGGACGTTCCGCCGTGCAAGACCGTTGCCGGTATCCCGGCCAAGATCGTGGGCGAGGCCGGATGCGATCAGCCGTCGATCTCGATGGATCACATGCTGGGCAAAGATCAGTAAACGGTTTCAGTCCGAGCGGTTGTTGCGCCTTTCCAACCGCTCGCGACGCCTGTCTTCCCGCTTTTGCCTGCGCATTTCCCTGCGCTGTTTTTGCTCGGCTTTCTGGCGCGCGATGACGGCGGGATCGTTCGAATTGAACTTCGAATTCTCACCGGGATAGCTGTTGGGCTTTGCGGATACCGCATCAGGTGCCGCCCCCGCGAGGAGTACAAAGACGAACAGGATTTGGATCAGGGATCGTAGGAACATCGCGCACCTTTCTTCGTTCAGCATCCGCAGGAAGAAGGTGGGGATGGCGCCCGTGTCGGGCAATCGGTTCGCCGATCACGGGGGCTCAATTCAGCGCCATAAAAAATGTGCCCTCGCCAGAGATGCTTTCTGGCGAGGGCGTTTATTGTGATCAGGCCAACATGACCATCGGGTTTTCAAGATTGTCGACAATGGCCTTGAGCAGCTCGGCCCCCAGCGCGCCGTCGATGACCCGGTGGTCAACCGACATGGTGACAGACATCACCGTTGCCACGGTCAGCTCGCCATCATCCCCGACAACCGGTTTCTTGACGCCGGTGCCGACGGCCAGAATTCCGGCATGGGGCGGGTTCACGATAGCATCGAAATTGTCGATGCCGAACATGCCCAGGTTCGAGATGGCAAAGGTGCCGCCCTGATATTCATGCGGAGCCAGCTTGCGCTCGCGGGCGCGGGCGGCAAGGTCTTTCATCTCGGTCGAAAGGGCTGACAGGGATTTCATGTCAGCGTCTTGCAGGACCGGCGTGAACAACCCGCCTTCGATTGCGACCGCAACAGCCACATCTGACGGTTTCAGTTGCAGCACCCGGTCACCTGCCCAGACGGCATTACAGGCCGGAACCTGTTGCAGCGCATTGGCAACGGCTTTGATGATGAAGTCATTGACGCTGAGCTTGACGCCGCGACCTTCCAACTGCTTGTTCAACTGACCACGGAATTTCAGCAGCGCGTCCAGCTTGATATCGCGGCGCAGGTAGAAATGCGGGATGGTCTGTTTGGCCTCGCCCAGGCGTGCAGCAATGGTTTTGCGCATACCGTCGAGCTTGATTTCCTCGTACTGGCGGCCTTCGTACATCCGCGCGACCATATCCGCCGATGGACCAGACGGAGCTGCTGGGGCAGCTGCGGGCGCGGCGGCGGCCGGAGCAGTGGCAGGAGCTGCTGCCGGAGCGGTGGCAGTTGCGCCTTCGACATCGACCTTGACGATGCGACCATGCGGGCCGGAACCGGAAATCTGTGTCAGGTCGAGACCTTTTTGCGCAGCAATCCGGCGGGCCAGAGGCGAGGCAAAAATCCGACCGCCATCTGCCTTGGCCGGAGCGGCCGGGGCAGGGGCGGGCGCCTCGGGTGCCACTGGCGCGGCAGCCTCGTTGCCCGCGACGGCTGCGGGGGCAGCCGCCGGTGCAGCAGCCGGAGCCGTGCCAATGTCATCGGCGCTTTCGCCGTCTTCCAGCAGAACCGCGATGGCGGTGTTGACCTTGACCCCTTCGGTGCCCTCGGGAATCAGGATCTTGCCGATGGTGCCTTCGTCAACGGCCTCGAATTCCATCGTGGCCTTGTCGGTTTCAATCTCGGCCAGCAGATCACCGGAGGAGACGGTGTCGCCTTCCTTGACCAGCCATTTGGCGAGCGTGCCTTCCTCCATGGTCGGGGACAGGGCGGGCATCAGAATTTCTGTAGGCATCTGTCTGTCGCTCCTTACCGGTAGGTCACTTGTTTGACGGCGGCGATCACCTCATCGGTGGTGATCAGGGCCAGCTTTTCGAGATTGGCGGCATAGGGCATCGGAACGTCCTTGCCAGTGCAATTGATGACCGGCGCGTCGAGGTAATCAAACGCCTCCTGCATCACGACCGAGCTGATGTAGCTGCCGACAGACCCCTGCGGCCAGCCTTCTTCCACTGTCACCAGACGGTTGGTCTTCATCACCGAGTTGATGATGGCGCCAGTGTCCATCGGGCGGATGGTGCGCAGGTCGATCACTTCGGCGCTGATGCCGTCTTCGGCCAGCTTGTCAGCAGCTTCCAGCGCGTATTGCATGCCGATGCCAAAGCTGACGATTGTCACATCTGACCCTTCGCGCCAGATGCGGGCCTTGCCCAGCGGAATGGTCAGGTCATCCACCTGCGGCACTTCGAAGGAGCGGCCGTAGAGGATTTCGTTTTCCAGGAACACAACCGGGTTGGGATCGCGGATGGCCGATTTCAGCAGGCCTTTGGCATCAGCAGCGGAATAGGGCATGACGACCTTCAGGCCGGGGATCTGCATGTACCACGCGGCATAGTCCTGGCTGTGCTGTGCGGCCACGCGGGCCGCGGCCCCGTTGGGCCCCCGGAACACGATGGGGCAACCCATCTGACCACCAGACATATAAAGCGTTTTGGCCGCAGAGTTGATGATCTGGTCAATCGCCTGCATGGCGAAGTTGAAGGTCATGAATTCGACAATCGGTTTCAGACCGCCAAAGGCCGAACCCACCGCGATACCGGCAAACCCGTGTTCGGTGATCGGGGTGTCGATCACGCGTTTGGAGCCAAATTCATCCAGCAGGCCCTGCGAGATTTTATAGGCCCCCTGATATTCAGCGACTTCCTCGCCCATCAGATAGACGTTTTCATCACTGCGCATTTCCTCGGCCATTGCATCGCGCAAGGCTTCGCGCACGGTTTCGGACTTCATCTCGGCATCCGCGGGCCAGTCGGGTGACAGGTCCACCGCTGGAGCAGCGGGGGCCGCTGCGGCAGGAGCCGGGGCCGGGGCTGCTGTGGGGGCGGCCTCGGGTGCCGCTGCGGCTGCGGGGGTTGCCGCGGGCAGGGCAGAGGCGTCTTCGCCTTCTTCGACCAGCACTGCGATAGGGGTGTTCACCTTGACCCCTTCGGTGCCCTCGGCGATCAGGATCTTGCCGACGATGCCTTCATCGACGGCTTCGAACTCCATTGTTGCCTTGTCGGTCTCGATCTCGGCCATGATGTCGCCCGAGGATACGGTGTCGCCTTCCTTGACCAGCCATTTGGCCAGCGTGCCCTCTTCCATCGTGGGGGAAAGGGCGGGCATGAGAATTTCGGTTGCCATGTCTTATTCGTCCTCTCAGGCGTAAATGTCAGTCCAGAGCTCTTCGACCGAAGGCTCGGGGCTTTCTTTCGAGAATTCGGCGGCCTGATTGACGATCTCCTTGATTTCCTTGTCGATCGCTTTCAGGTCATCCTCGGTCGCGTGCTTGCCGGTCAGCAGCAACTCGCGCACATGTTCGATCGGGTCGCTTTGTTCGCGGACCTTCTGAACTTCTTCGCGGGTACGGTACTTGGCCGGGTCGGACATCGAGTGGCCGCGATAGCGGTAGGTCTTGATTTCCAGGATATAGGGGCCTTTGCCTGCGCGGCAGTGCGCGACAGCTTTTTCACCCGCTTCCTTGACCGCCAGCACATCCATGCCGTTGACGATCTCGCCCGGAATGCCAAACGCCTCGCCGCGATGGAAGATGTCCTTGGTCGAGGTTGAGCGGGACTGTGCGGTGCCCATGGCGTATTGGTTGTTCTCGATCACGAAAATCACCGGCAAGCCCCAGATGGCCGCCATGTTGAAGGTCTCATACACCTGACCCTGGTTCGCGGCACCGTCCCCGAAATAGGTGAAGGTCACGCGGCCGTTTTCCTTGTACTTGTCGGCAAAAGCCAGCCCCGCGCCCAGCGGAACCTGCGCGCCGACGATACCGTGCCCGCCGTAGAAGTGCTTTTCTTTCGAAAACATGTGCATCGAGCCGCCCTTGCCTTTGGACAGGCCACCGATGCGCCCGGTCAGTTCGGCCATCACGCCGCCCGGATCCATGCCACAGGCCAGCATGTGACCGTGGTCGCGATACGAGGTGATGCGCTTGTCGCCTTCCTCTGCTGCGGCCTCAAGCCCGACAACAACGGCCTCTTGTCCGATATAAAGGTGGCAGAACCCGCCGATCAGGCCCATACCATAAAGCTGACCGGCCTTTTCCTCGAATCGGCGGATCAGCAGCATCTCGCGGTAGTATGTCTGGAGTTCTTCCGCAGAAACATTTGGTTTCTTTGTGGTTTTTCGCGCAGCCATCGTGGCGATCTCCCCCTTTCGGACAGATAGTTTAGCGTTAAACTATCTCATAAAGCATTTGGGGCTTTCTGGCGAGGGTAAATGTGACGCAGCGTTCGCCACGGCGCATCCCGGCCGAAACGCCGGGCCTGAGTTGCCTTTTCTGAATAGGGTACTTGATCAGCGGATCACGATTTCGTCCGACCGGATCATGCCCAGAACCGAGCGCGCCTGCTGGTCCAGCAGGTCCAGATCCAGATAGGTGTCGGACAGACGCCGTGTCAGGTTTTCCATCTCGGCGATTTCGACATTCAGTTTTTCCAGACTGCGTGACAGAGCGTCCCGTTCCGCCGCAATTTCGACCCGCCGGAACAGGCCGTAATCCCCTTGAACAGCGGCAAAGGTGAAATACACACCCAGCATGAAAGCCACCGAGAAGAAGAGAACTGCACCCAAACCGGGCCGATGGGAACGGGACACTCTGTTTACCGCCGTATGAAAACTTGCCTCAATAACGGGCTCTTTCCGAGCCTCTGATCGCACTATGTCACAGGCGATTCGGGTTGTGAATCCCCTGATTCGGTTTTTTCATCAGTATTTCGTGTGCGTCCCGGTTAAAGCTCAGCGCCAGGACTGAAGCTGCTGATTTCTTGCAAGCGTCTTTTCTTTCATACAGGTCCAGTAGAACATGGGCGCAGCGCTGCCGCCGCCGGACAGTTCCTTGTCGCAAGTGGCGTCCCGTGTCTTTAGCCACGCACGTTGTTCCGTCAGAAGGGCATCGCCGTTGCCACGTGCATCAGCGACCGGCTTGATCTGTTTCCATAACCGGTTGAGGTTGCGGTCAACGGCTTCCCATTGCTCCTTGGCACAGAAATTTGCGTCAAGCTGTGTCTGGCCACCGCAACTGGATTGTGCTGTTGCAGGCCACGGCATTGCAAGAAGGACGAGCAGGTATAATGACCTCATGACATAATCCCCCGTTCAAATAGGGGATAATACCATGAACCGTGACAAGCGGCCAAATGCGGTGAGCGTCGCTTAGTGTTCCAGCGCAGCGACACCCGGTAGGGTTTTGCCTTCCATCCATTCAAGGAACGCACCACCTGCGGTCGAGATATAGGTGAAATCCTTGGCCGCACCCGACGCGTTCAGCGCCGCAACCGTGTCACCGCCACCCGCGACCGAAATCAGCTGACCCGAACGGCTGAGGGCTGCGGCTTTCAGGGCTGCGGCATTGGTGGCCGCGTCGAACGGCTCCAGCTCGAACGCGCCCAGCGGGCCGTTCCAGATCAGGGTTTGGCTTTTGTCGAAAATCGCGGTAATCGCTGCGACGCTTTCAGGGCCCGCGTCCAGGATCATGCCATCCGCAGGGCATTGATCGGCGGGCAGAACCTTGTGGGGTGCGTTGGCCTCGAATTTTTCAGCCACCACAACATCAAGCGGCAGGACGATCTGGCAGCCCGAGCTTTCGGCCTTGGCCAGAATTTCGGCGGCGGTGTCCTTCATTGCGGTTTCAGCCAGAGATTTGCCAACGCTGATGCCTTGGGCGACAAGGAATGTGTTCGCCATACCGCCACCGATCACCAAATAATCGACCTTGTCGATCAGGTTGCCCAGCAGTTCCAACTTGGTCGAGACCTTGGCGCCGCCGACAACCGCCGTTACCGGGCGCTTGGGTGCACCCAGCGCGCTTTCCAGCGCCTGCAACTCGGCCTGCATCAGACGGCCCGCACAGGCCGGCAGCAGACGTGCGATGGCCTCGGTCGAGCTGTGGGCGCGGTGCGCGGCTGAAAACGCATCGTTGCAATAGACATCGCCCAGCTTGGCCATCCCAGCGGCCAGATCGGCGTCATTCTTGGTTTCGGCTGCGTGAAAGCGCGTGTTTTCGAGCAGCAGGACCTGGCCGGGTTGCAAGGCACTGGCGGCCAGTTCCGCCTCGGCCCCGACGCAATCGGCAGCAAACAGAACCTTTGCGCCAAAAGCGCTTTCCAAAGTCGGGACCAGTTGTTTCAGTGACAGGCTTTCACGCCGTTCGCCACCGGGACGGCCAAAATGGGCCAGAAGGATCGGCTTGCCGCCAGCGGCCAGAATATCGCGCACCGAAGGGACGATCCTTTGGATACGGGTGGCGTCGGTCACAACACCGTCAACCACGGGCACGTTGATATCCACACGCACCAGCACGCGTTTGCCGTTCAGGTCCATATCGTCCAGTGTTTTCCAGCCCATTGTGCGATCCTTGTCGTTGGCAACCGATTTAGGCGGTTCTTTTCCTGCATTTTGCCCTCAGGTCAATGCGTCACTTGGCATTCGCACGCGTGCGTCATAGGTATTTGCGCAAGATAAACGACAGGAGGGCCTCATGGCCGAGATCAAAGACCCCGAAAACACAATCATCATCGAGCTGAAAGGCGGCAATGTCGTCATCGAGCTGCTGCCGGATGTAGCGCCGTTGCACAGTGCGCGGATGAAGGAACTGGCCCGTGGCGGTGAATATGACAACGTGGCGTTTCACCGTGTGATCGACGGTTTCATGGCACAAACCGGCGACGTGCAGCATGGTGATATGGAAGACGGGTTCAACCTGCGCATGGCGGGCACCGGCGGTTCGTCACTGCCGAATGTTCCGGCAGAATTTTCCAAGCTGCCCCATGATCGCGGCACGCTGGGCGCGGCGCGCTCGCAGAACCCGGATTCGGCCAATTCGCAGTTCTTCATCAACTTCAAGGACAATCACTTCCTGAACGGTCAGTACACGGTCTATGGCCGGGTCATCGACGGGATGGAGCACGTCGATGCGATTGTACGCGGCGAGCCGCCTGCAAGCCCGGACCGCATGATCAGCGTCAAGGTGGCCGCAGATGCATAAACTGGCTGCGGCTTTTGCCCTGCTGGCAAGCCCGGCGCTGGCCAGCGGTTTGCAGATCGAGGTCGAAGGGGAAGGGGCCAATGGCACAATCTCGATCGACCTGTTCGAAGATGTGGCACCCCAGCATGTGGAACAGATCACCGCTCTGGCTGCTGACGGTCAGTATGACGGCGTCGTGTTTCATCGCGTAATCGATGGCTTCATGGCGCAAACCGGCGACGTGCAATACGGCAACTCGGGCGCGGACGGCTTCGACATGCGCTATGCCGGGCGCGGCGGGTCGGATCGCGCGGATCTGCCGGCCGAGTTCTCGGACGTGAGTTTTGACAGGGGTGTTGTCGGCATGGCCCGGTCCAGCGATCCGGATTCGGCCAATTCGCAGTTCTTCATCATGTTCGCCCCCGGCCCGTTTCTGGACGGCCAGTATACCGTGGTTGGTCAGGTGACCGACGGTATGGATGTGGTCGACGCGATCAAGCGGGGCGATGGCCAGAACGGTGCGATCATCGGTGCACCGGATGTGATGAAAAAAGTTACCGTTACCGAATAAGATGATTTAGCCCGGCTCAAGCGCCGGGCTTTTTCTTTGGCCTATTGATCGATGAAATCGCGGATGGCACGGGTATAGGCACCGGGATCCTGAAAAGATGCGAAGTGGCTGACATCATCCAGAACAAGCAACTTGGCGCCCGGAATCGCGTCAGCAATTGCTTGTGAATGCGCCATCAGAATGGCCTCGTCATGTGCGCTTTGAACCACAAGTGTCGGGACGGTGATCGATGACAGCGCCTCAAGCCCACCGGGTTTTTCGGTGCCCCACATGGCGGCCACCCCACCAAGGAATGCCTCGAACCCGTCAGGAGTCGGGGACATGGCCGCATAATCTTGCGCCATCATGCCCACATAAGTGCCAAACACCTCGTTGGTTTCCACCGAAGGATCGATCCCGTCCAGCGTGACATTGCCTGCATGGGCAAAGTGACTGGCCAGCCGATCCGGGTTGGTGGTCGAGATTGAATACCCGATATTTGCCCCGTCGGACCAGCCGACCAGATGCACCTGATCGACACCCAGATGATCCAGCAGCGCCAGATAATCCTGCGACAACAACGCGTAGGAATAGGGGCTGCCATCGTTGGTGGATCGTCCATGCCCGCGCGTATCCGCCACAATCACC
Source organism: Ruegeria sp. AE4 (assembly GCF_056542185.1). Lineage (NCBI taxonomy): Bacteria > Pseudomonadati > Pseudomonadota > Alphaproteobacteria > Rhodobacterales > Roseobacteraceae > Ruegeria > Ruegeria sp. AE4. The sequence goes on from NZ_JBQFZK010000001.1 coordinate 149,625, forward strand.
CTGTGGTCCTGCGACAGGTCGGCAACCTGCGCGGCCCAGACATCGCCATGGGCAAGCCCGCCGTGGATCATCAGAACCGGGGTGCCGCCCGCCTCGCCATATGTGGCGTAATACATGTTGATGCCGTTGATCTCTGCCGTGCCCGCTTCGGTGGCGGCGGGCATCTGGGGGGCTTGCGGAATGCTCAGCCATTTGTCTTCGGCCCAGCCTGCCGTCGCGGCGCAGCTTAGGAAAAGTGCTGTGGTGAATGTCTTCATTGTATCCTCCCGTTGAACCAAAGGCCGTAACCAAGCCAGATTTGACGGAAGGATACCGTGTTTTTCAGTAAACGGGATAATTACCTTTCCCGCGCGGATCAGTCATCCGAGGACATTGCCTTCCAGATCAAAGCGCCGATTGCGCCGCCAATCAGGGGGGCCACCCAGAACAGCCAGAGCTGAGCCAAAGCAGGGCCGTCGGCAAACAGGGCAACGCCGGTCGAGCGCGCCGGGTTGACGGAGGTATTTGTCACCGGGATTGAGATCAGGTGGATCAGGGTCAGCGCCAGACCGATGGCAATCGGAGCGAACCCTGCAGGTGCCTTGTCCGACGTCGCGCCCAGAATGATCAGAATGAAGAAAGCCGTCATCACGATTTCGATGATCAAAGCCGACATCAACGAATATCCCTGTGGCGAGGCCTCACCATACCCGTTTGACGCGAACCCACCGACACCAGCGAAATCGGGTGCGCCACTGACGATCAGGTACAGAACCACTGCGGCGGCAATTGCGCCAATGACCTGTGCAACCCAATAGGGCAGAAGGTCTTTGGCCGGAAACCGTCCTCCAATCATCAGACCCAAACTGACGGCCGGGTTGAAATGCCCGCCCGAGATTGGGCCGACCGTGTAAGCCATCGTCAAAACGGTAAGGCCAAAGGCAAAGGAAACACCAAGCCAGCCGATGCCGACATCTGCCACACCAGCCGCCAGAACGGCACTGCCGCAGCCCCCCAGAACCAACCAGAACGTGCCGAAGAACTCGGCAAGTAGTTTCGATGACATAGAAAATCCTCCGCCCAATAATGAGGTTAACCGTAATTCAAGAATTAGCTTATGTTAAATTGTTGCGAACGGGGAATTTTTTTCGACGCTTCCTCAATCGGGTCAGAACGGACCGCTGTGCCATTGAGCGGGATCAAGATGAAAAAGCTTTGACAGCTGTTCATAGATTGCCGGGTCAGAGGATTTCAGTGCATGTGGACGTTCAAAGAACACTTCGACCGAAACGGCAAAGAACTCTTCGTGACCTTCCGCGCCGTAGGGATCGATCACTGTAGGTTTTCCGTTTTCCACGGCAAGAACATGTGTCTTGTAACCGTTCAGAAAGGCGGTTTCCCATTCGCCAAAACTTTGTCCATTGCTGAGCACGGGAACACCATTGGTTGCGCCCGAGAGGTCATCAAGCTGGTGCGCGAACTCGTGAAAGACGACGTTCCGGCCATCGTGATCATTCAGGGCTCCGCGCTGGCTGTGGGCCCAGGACAGGATCACGGGGCCGCGGTTCCAGCTTTCCCCGCTGCGGATGATTTCCTGTTCGGTGACGACATAGCCACTGTGGCGACGCTGTTTTGACTTGAAGGCACCGGGGTAAACCAGAATGGTCGTCAGGTTGTCATACCACTGGTCCGTATTCACCACGAGCAGACAGGCTTGCGCGGCAATCGACACCTGCATGTCTTCGGTGACGTCCAGCCCGTCGCAGCCGACGAAATCGACCTGATCAAGAAACAGGTTGATCTTTCCTTCCAGCGCCCCGCGCAGGTCTTTGGGCAGTTTCCGGATAATTGGTACCTGAGCGTTCACAATATCGCGCTGGTGCCGGGACAGCGACGTGGCCAGCAAGGTCAGGCGGGATTGTCTTTTCGACCAGAAGTGAAAGGCCACAGCGCCAGCGATCAGCGCGACAACCGTCAGAAAAAGCAACATGGATCGACTGTAGCGTGATCAGATAGGGACGAAAACGGGAAACCCGGATCAACCGGGCACGCAAAAGAAAAGACGCCACGGGTTTCCCCACGGCGTCCTGACAAGAAATGCAGTCTGCTTACTGCTTGACTTCTGCCGCCGGGTTCGATCCGGCTTTGGCGCTGCGGCCGGGGTTCAGGGGGTCGTCCTGACGCTGAACCGAGCCTTCGAAATGCGCGCCGCTTTCAATGGCGATGGTCTTGTGGATGATGTCACCTTCGACACGGGCGGTCGAGGTCAGGCGAACCTTGAGACCACGCACGCGGCCAACGATGCGACCGTTGATCACAACGTCATCTGCGGTGACTTCGCCCTTGATCGTTGCCGATTCACCAATGGTCAGCAGATGGGCGCGGATGTCGCCTTCGACAGTGCCTTCCACCTGAATGTCACCGCTGGTCTTGATGTTGCCGGTGATGTGCAGATCCGAGGACAGAACCGAGGCCGGCGGCTTGGGTTTGGGTGCCATTGCAGGTTTCGCGTCAGCCGGAGCAGGAGCCGCTGGGGTCGCCGGAGCGGCAGGTTTGGCCGCCTCAGGTGCTTTGGGTGCGGGCTCGTTGATTTTGCTTTTAGAAAACATTTTTCGCAGCCTTGATGTAAGTCATTGGGTTTACGGGATTTCCGTTCACGCGCACCTCATAGTGCAGATGCGTGCCGGTGGACCGTCCGGTGTTACCCATATCAGCAATATGATCCCCGCGCGAGACCCTTTGGCCGACCTTTACGTTGATCTTGGTGTTATGAGCATAAAGTGTCTCAATTCCGAACGCGTGCTTGATCTTCACAAGGCGTCCGAAGCCTGATTGCCAGCCGGCATGCGTGACCACACCATCAGCGGTCGCGAATATATCGGTGCCTTGCGGTCCCGCAAAATCGACACCGTTATGCTGCCGACGACCACCGGACTTGGGGTCACGCCGGTTGCCGTAGCCACTGGTGAAACGCACGGCAGAATGTACGGGATTGGCGAAGGGGGCCTTTTCCGCAGCAATCCGGTACAGGTTCAGCTGATCCATCTGGCGCAGCAACGTGTTTGCGCGGACTTCTTCGGGCGAAAGCTCGTCTTCTTCGCCGCGTGTGCTAAGGGATAAAGGGGTCAGCGGACCGCCCATACCGCTATATCCGCGCCGGACCTCTTCGATGATGCGATCGGTGGGCATTCCGGCCTGACGGAACATCTTGTCCAGAGGTTCGACCGAGATGACCATCGCCTCTTCTAGCTGGCGGAAGATCTCGTCGCTGCGTTCCTGCATTAGACGGATTTCAAGTTCCAGATCGTCCCGCTGTTCCAGCGCGTCCTGCGCGTTGGAGGCGATCAGATCGCGTTCTTTGGCCGTCCGCGCCAAAGCGTCGGTCATGAAGGCCATCTGTACCGGGGCGCTGGAAACCGCGGCATACATATCAGAGCCGCTGGTGTCCTGTTTCAATTGGGCCAGCTCTGAGCGCGCCTCTTCGCGCTGCTTCATCGTGGCGCGCAATGTCGTCTGGATAACTTCGATACCTGTCTCAAGTTCGCGGCGACGGTTTTCCGAGGCCAGCAGCTCCGACTGCATCGCGGAAATCTGGTCCAGCGCGGCATTGAACCGGTCCTGAGCGGCCAGTGCTTCATGCGCGCGGGAATCGCGTTCTGCCGACAGGGTGTTCAGGCGTTCCTGATAGATGGCCTGATCGCGCTTTGCCTGTTCCCGGAAATTCCCGGCCCCGATGCTGTCCATCAACAGTATGGCTGTCGCAACCGCTGTCCATCCGACCATGACGGCAACTCCGGCCACTGCGACCACCTGAGTTTCCGAACTGAGCCGGATAAATTTCGTGTCTGTGTCGGATTTCAGAAAGACCCGGCGTTCCGGGAAATGTCTCTCAAGCAGTGAGTGCAGTTTTATTGCCAGACGTGTTCGCACGCGTCCCACCTTTCATCCCCAAGATCGGAACCGGTCGTGAGTGCCTGCCGTCCCTTGGGCCGATTGCATAAAGCGGCAGCGGCGTTCGGGCAAGTTTGTTGACCAATCAGATGCAAATGGCGCTGAAATCCTGCAAAGATCGGCGAGATTTTGCCGAAAATAACGCAAAAGTGTCAGTTCGAGAGGTCTCCGGGCGCAGGCAGGTCTTCGGTCAGGGGCCAGTAGAAATCGGGTGGCAACCCGGCCTCGGCCCGTTTTTCTTCGTTGAAGGGGGGCTTGAGAACACCGTGGAAGTACCGCCGGACCAGCGCGTGAAACACATCCTTTGGGTCGGCGTTTTCCCGGCCACACAGGAAGTGGAACCATTTTGAGCCGTAAGCGACGTGGCCGACCTCTTCAGCATAGATCACTTCGAGCGCGGCGATGGCCTGTTCGGCCTTGGCCTTGCGGAATATCTCGATCATGCCGGGCGTCACGTCCAGCCCGCGCGCCTCAAGCACCATGGGTACAACGGCCAGCCGCCCCATCAGATCTTCGGCAGTATCCTCGGCAGCGCGCCACATGCCAGCATGGGCGGGCAGGGCGCCGTAGTGGCTGCCCATCTGTTCCAGACAATCGCAGACCATCTCGAAATGGCGCGATTCCTCTTCGGCGCATTTCACCCAGTCATCGTAGAACCCGATGGGCATGGGTACATGGCCAAAGCGCGCGATGATGTCCCAGTGCAGATCGACAGCGTTCAGCTCGATATGGGCAACCGCGTGTAGCAGGGCAATGCGCCCGGCCTCGGTACCTGGTTTCCGTTTGGGTACCTCACGCGGGGACAACAGCGCGGGCTTGTCCGGGCGCGCGGGGGACAGGGGCGGTGATGCGGTGCCGATCTCGATGGGTTCACCCTCGGCCTTGCGGGAGGCAAACCATGCGGCGGCATGGGCTTTGGACAGGGCGGTTTTGGTCCGCCCGTCCGCTGTTGTCAGAACCTCTGTTGCCATCTGTGTCAGTGTTTTGGGCACCGGGTCGCTCCGCCTTAGGCTTGTCAGCGCGGGTGATAGACCGGATGGCGCGGCAGGTCGAGGGGGGCTTAGAGCGCTTTCACCGCTTCCAGCACCTCTTCCACGTGGCCGGGCACCTTGACCTTGCGCCAGACCTTGGCAATGCGTCCTTCGCTATCAATGACAAAGGTCGATCGCTCGATCCCCATCGATTTCCGGCCATACATGTTCTTTTCAACCCATACGCCATAGTCCTCGCAGACGGTCGAGCCTTCGTCCGACAAGAGCGGAGTGGTCAACCCGTGTTTGGCGACAAACTTGTCATGCTTGGCGACGCTGTCCCGCGAAATGCCGAAAACGTGAGCCCCTGCCTCGGTAAACGCCTGAAGCTGCTCTGAGAAACCGATGGATTCCTTGGTGCAGCCCGGCGTATCATCACGGGGATAGAAGAACAAAACCACGGTGCCACCGCGCAACGCCGAAAGCGTCACCTCGCCACCGCCGTCGCGCGGCAAAGTGAAGTCGGGGGCGATGTCTGAAACGTCGGGCATTGGAAACTCCGCTAAAGGTTTTTAAAGGCTGCCCTTCATCATAGGGCAACGCGTGCGGGTTGGAAGGCGTGGATAGCAAATTGAAGCAGCACGAAGACGACGAAGCAAAGCCGGGCAAGCCTGTGCGCCGTCGGTCGCGCCGCCGCACCGCTGGTCTGTGGGCCATGCGTGGGGCCATCGTGCTGGTGCTTCTGGCGATGTTCACCGGTTTCATGGTCGTGGGGCAGAGGATGCACGCACCTGTGTGGCTGCGCGACAGGGTCGAAGCCCGGCTGGAACGGGCGCTGGGCGGGCTGCAAATCCGGTTTGGAGACGTCAGTTTCATCATCCACGAAGGCTGGCGCCCCCGTCTGCGGCTGACCGATGTTGCCATCAGTGACGCCGCAGGCCAGCAGATTGCGCAGGTATCCGATATGCGCGCCAGCCTGGCCATGCGTCCCTTGCTGCGCGGTCAGGTCCGGCCCAAGCGCATCATTCTGAGCGGCGCGCAGATCGCCATGACCCGCGATCAGGACGGGGCGCTGACCCTGACCGTGGGATCGGGCAGCGCGCCGGTGCAGGAAGCGCCGGACCTTGCACAGCTGATCGAGGGATCGGACGAGGTGTTTCAGTCTCCGCTCCTGTCGGCGCTGACCTCGGTCGAACTTGATGCGATTACGCTGGATTACCGCGACCTGCGGCAGGGGCGGTCGTGGGTTCTGGACGGTGGGCATATTCAGGCGAACCGCAGTGACAACGAAGTGCGGCTTGCGACCGGGTTTTCGGTTCTGGCCGGGCGTGACTATGTCAGCAGTATCGAGGCCAACTATACCAGCGTGCTGGGCACGCCTGCCGCCAGCTTTGGCATCTCGGTCACCGATCTTCCGGCCGAAGACATAGCAGGCCAAAGCCCGGCCCTTGCCTGGTTGCAGGTTCTGCGCGCACCGATTTCAGGGGCTTTGCGGGGCAGTGTCGATGAGAACGGGGCCACAGGAACCGTGTTCGCAACCCTCAATCTGGGGGCCGGGGCGGTGCAGCCCAACCCGGAAACGCGCCCGGTTCCTTTCGAATCTGCCCGCACGTATTTCACCTATGACCCGAAAGCCCAGATGCTGGATTTCAATGAGGTTTCGGTGGTGTCGGCCTGGGGCACAGTTCAGGCCGATGGAAAGGCGTTTCTGCAAGGGGCTGAAGACGGTGTGCTGGACAGTCTGGAGACGCAACTGCGCTTGTCCGGGATCAATGTGAACCCGGCAAATCTTTTCCCGGAGCCGATTCAGCTGTCGCGTGCCAGCGTGGATTTCAAGATGGCGTTCAACCCGTTCCAGTTGCGCCTTGGCCAGATGACTATCGAGGATCCGGGTCATACCGTGCGCGCCTTCGGGGTTTTGCACGGGCGTCCAGATGGCTGGGCTGTGGCGCTGGATGCCCATCTGGATCAGATGAGCTCGGACAATGTTCTGAGTTACTGGCCCGAGCGTCTGGCGCCGAAGCCACGGGAATGGGTGACGGAAAACCTCTATCAGGGGGTTTTGTCGGACATGGATTTCGCCCTGCGTCTGGAGCCCGGTTCCAAACCGGATCTGTATCTTGATTTCGGGTTCGAGCAAGCCAAGGTTCGCTTTGCAAAGACCCTGCCGCCAATCGAAGATGCACAAGGTCAGGCCAGTCTGATCGACAGCCGGTTTACGGTCACCGCGCAGCAGGGGGTGGTGGTCGCCGATGACGGGGGGAGTGTGGATGCCGCGGGGACGTCCTTCATCATACCTGACACGGATATCAAGAAATCCGCGCCCGGCATCGCGCGTATTCAGGCAAGGGGCAGCGTGACTTCTGCATTGTCGCTGCTGGACCGACCACCGCTGGAATTGCTGAGCAAGGCCGGGTTACCCGTTGATGTTGCCAAAGGCACGGTTGCGTTGACCGGAACGCTGTCCCTGCCGCTGATAAAAGAGCTAAAGTTTCAGGATACCGAATTTCACTTCAACGGAACGCTGGCCAATCTGTCCAGTGACCGTCTGGTGCCGGGATTTTCCGTAAGTGCCCCGATGCTGGATATTTCCGGCAATCAGTCGGGTGTTCAGATTCAGGGGCTGGGTCAGTTCGGCGATGTTCCGCTAGAAGCACTTTGGCAGCAGCCTATTGACGGCGAAACCGAACAGCGCAGCACCTTGACCGGCCAGATCGAACTGTCCCCGCGTCTGATGGATGAGATCAGGGCCGGCCTGCCGCCGGGGATGCTGACGGGCAAAGGGGTTGCCGATATTACACTGGGCCTGGGCGCTGGGGCACCTCCGAAACTGTCTGTTGCTTCGGACCTTCAGGGCGTCGCACTTGCCATCCCTGAACTCGGCTGGCGCAAGGCGGCGAACACCAAAGGATCGCTGACTGCCGACGCGACGTTGGGCGCGCAGCTGAAGGTGGACGACCTGCGGATCAACGCAGCGGGACTGCGCACAACCGCATCCATTTCCTTTCACGAAAACGGTGAATATGACCGTGTCCAGTTCAGCTCGTTCGATCTGGGGGACTGGCTCGCGGTTCCGGCGGAACTGATCGGGCGGGGGGCTGCTGTCCCGGATATCCGCGTCTTAGGCGGTGTGCTGAACATGGGGCGTGCAAACTTCGGGGAAAGCGGCGGATCGGGCGGAGGCGGAGGTGCCGGACCAAAACTGGACGTGACATTGGACCGTCTTCAGGTCACCGAAACTGTTGCGCTGACAGGTTTCCGGGGTGCGTTCCAGACGACCGGTGGCGTAAATGGCACTTTCGCAGCGCGGGTGAACGGCGGAGCGGCTGTTGCCGGTCAAGTGACCCCGCGGGGAAATCGAAGCGCCGTTGACCTGACGTCGAAAGACGCGGGGGCCGTTTTGCGATCAGCCGGGGTTCTGACGCAGGCGCGCGGCGGTGATCTGGACCTCAAGCTTGAACCGGTGGCTGCGCCCGGCAGTTACGACGTGATCCTGAAGATCGTTAATACCCGGATCACCGATGCCCCGGCCATGGCCGCGATCCTGAACGCGATCAGCCTTGTTGGTCTGCTGGACGAGATGGCCGGGCAGGGGATCTTCTTTTCGGCGATTGACAGCCGCATGAGGATATCGCCCACCGACATCAAAGTGCTGAGTGGCAGCGCTGTTGGCCCGTCAATGGGGCTTTCGTTTGATGGCACAATCGACACCGTGAACAGCCTGCTGAACCTGCGGGGGGCGATTTCACCGATTTACCTTCTAAATGCCGTTGGCAGCGTATTTACCCGCAAGGGTGAAGGCGTCTTTGGGTTCAATTACACGCTCACCGGGCCGATATCCTCGCCCAAAGTCGCGGTGAACCCTCTGTCCGGTCTGGCGCCCTTGTTTTTGCGTGATCTGTTGCGTCAGCCTGCGCCAAAGGTCTCGGACGGCCCCAATGCTGCGCCGGTGGAACCTGACGAGCCGAAACCGACATTTGGCTCTCCTCCCAGTGACCGCTGACGGGATATGGCCGAATCTTTTGCGGGGTTGTAAGGCGCGGTCATGAAGCTCAGCGATTTTGATTTCGACCTGCCCGACGACCTGATTGCCACGCGGCCTGCCAGCCCGCGATCCTCTGCGCGCCTTCTTGTGGTGCGGGGGGGTGCCACAGTGGACAGCCACGTGTTCGACCTGCCCGATTTCCTGCGGCCGGGCGACCGGCTGGTGCTGAACGACACGCGCGTTATCCCGGCGCGCCTGAACGGGCGGCGCCACAGAAGCAGCGCGCAAGGCCCGGTTTCCGCCGGGGTCGAGGCCACTCTGCTGGACCCGCAGGCCGATGGCACCTGGTCTGCGCTGATCAAGCCATTGAAGAAAGTGAAGCCGGGGGAAGAGATCGTGTTTTCGGCCGATCTGAGCGCGACGCTGGATCGGGTGGAAGACGGGCAGGCCTACTTGCGCTTCAATCTCAGTGGTCAGGATTTCGACAAGGCGCTGGATCAGGCCGGTGCGATGCCGCTGCCGCCCTATATCGCCGCCAAACGTCCGGCGGACGAGCAGGACAAGACGGATTATCAGACCATCTGGGCCCGCAGGTCCGGTGCGGTGGCAGCCCCGACCGCCTCGTTGCATTTTGACGATGCCCTGATGCAGGCTTTGTCGAAACGGGGTGTCGCCGTCACACATGTGACCCTGCATGTTGGCGCCGGAACCTTCCTGCCGGTCAAGGTCGAGGATGTGACAACCCACAAGATGCACGCCGAATGGGGGCAGGTTGGCGCCGAGGCTGTTGCCGAGATACAGGCGACAAAAGTTGCGGGCGGGCGTGTCATCCCGGTGGGCACCACCGCCTTGCGCCTGATCGAAAGTGCTGCGCGTTCGGGCACGATCGAACCGTGGGAAGGTGACACCGATATCTTCATCTATCCCGGTTTCCGGTTTCACGTGACCGATGCGCTGATGACAAATTTTCATCTGCCGAAATCCACGTTGTTGATGCTGGTTTCGGCGTTGATGGGTCAGGACCGGATGCGCGAGGTTTACGCCCATGCCATCGCGCAGAAATACCGTTTCTTTTCTTATGGCGATGCGTCGCTTTTGATCCCCGGATAGGCGCGCATACGGCATCACCGACAGGGAATGTCGTAGACAAGCGCGATGGAAGCGGTCTTTGATCGCAGAACAAAACTCAAACCAGCTTGGCACCTATCGGAGGCCCAAATGATTCAGGTTCTGTCCAGCGCATGGGCATTGTTGCTCGGCATGGGGTTGCTGATGGTCGGAAACGGCCTTCAGGGCACGATCCTGGGTGTTCGCGGACAACTCGAGGGGTTTTCAACTCTTGAGATGTCTTTTGTAATGTCAGCATATTTTGTTGGTTTTCTGGGTGGTTCACGGCTTGCGCCCGAGATGATCCGGCGTGTTGGTCATGTGCGGGTCTTTGCGGCGCTGGCGTCTTTCATTTCTGCCGTGATGATCATGTACCCGATGCTGGCAGACCCGATCGCCTGGGTTCTGGGACGCGTAGTGATCGGGTTCTGTTTTTCGGGCGTTTACGTCACTGCGGAAAGCTGGCTCAACAACGCAGCCAATAATGAAAACCGCGGTCAGGCCCTGTCGCTTTACATGATCGTTCAGATGTTGGGTATCATCGGCGCGCAGGGCCTTTTCCTGTTGGGCGACCCTGCCGGATACGAAACATTTGTGATCGCCTCGATCCTTGTTTCGGTATCTTTCGCACCGATTTTGCTGTCAATTTCGCCAACGCCTGCATTCGATACTACCAAGCCGATGACGTTGCGGGAATTGATGAAAAGCTCTCCGCTGGGGTGTGTCGGCATGTTCCTGCTAGGCGGCGTGTTCTCGGCGCAATTCGGGATGTCTGCGGTTTACGGGGCCCAGGCCGGTCTGTCCTTGGTTGAGATCTCGGCATTTGTGGCGGCGTTCTATGTTGGGGCAATTGTCCTGCAATACCCGCTGGGCTGGTTTTCCGACCGGATGGACAGGCGTTTCCTGATCCTGTTGGTCGCGGCAACCGGGGCAGTTGGCGCCGTCAGTGGTATGCTTTATGGCTTTTCCTTCGAAATCCTCCTGGCGTCTGCTTTTGTGATCGGCGGAATGACCAACCCTTTGTATTCATTGCTGATTGCGCACACCAACGATTTTCTGGAATACGAGGATATGGCCGCGGCATCCGGTGGTCTGATCTTCATCAACGGCCTTGGGGCAATTACCGGACCCGTTATCACAGGCTGGCTGATGGGTGACGCAGTCTTTGGCCCGCCGGGCTTTTTCCTGATCATTGCCGTGTTGCTTGTCGCATTGGCCGCCTATTCGGTTTACCGGATGACCCAGCGTGCAGCAGTTCCTGTTGATGAAACCGGCACCATGTCTACGCTTTATCCCACTGCATCGCCCGTTGCATTCGAGGTTGCACAGGAAGTTGCCATTGAGGCGGCAGAAGCAGAGTTCGAAGAAGGTGCGCGCGAAACCGCTTGAGACACGAAATTATGTCGGTTGTGTTGCAATATGTTACTGTAACAGTTCTGTAAAAGGGACTTAAATGACGTTACGTCTGGGGCGCGGGCAATTGACGGAGTTTAAGGCAATGGTAACGCCTGAAGAAGTATTGAGTTTTTGGTTAGATGAAGTTGGCCCTAAGGGTTGGTATCTTGAGGATGAGGCGCTGGATGCAGACATTCGGGCGCGGTTTCAGCCAACTTGGGAAGCGGCGGCAGCGGGCCGGTTTTCGCTCTGGTTGACTTACCCCAGCGGGGCGCTGGCCTATATCATCCTGACAGATCAGTTCCCACGTAACATGTTCCGGGGGGAGGCGCGTGCCTTCTCGACTGATCGTGCGGCATTGGCGGCAGCAAAATGCGCAGTCGACAAAGGCTGGGACAAGAAGATCGACGAACCGGCCAGACAGTTCTTTTACCTGCCCATGATGCACTCGGAAAACCTGTGCGATCAGGAACGCTGTGTGCGTCTGATCTGCCAAAACATGAGCAGCGACGCAAGCAACCTGCTGCACGCCAGAGCGCATCGCGAGGTGATCCGCAAGTTTGGTCGTTTCCCGTATCGGAACGCAGCGTTGTCCCGCAGCTCGACCCCGCACGAAACTGCTTATGTCGATATGGGCGGGTACGGGACAACCGTGCGCGAACTACAGGCAACGGGCTAAGCGCTAAACCGCAACCGCGCTTTGGCCGCGGCTGCGCTTTATGACTTAGGCGTGCATCCCCTTAATGCCAGAACGCGTTCCGCTGCGATATCGGCACCGGTTTGGATCGCCTGCGCAATCAGCACTTCTGGCGTGTCAGCAAGTTCCGAAATCCGCTCCTGAACCGTTTGCAGCTTCTGTTCTGCTGCATTCAGGCGGCCCAGCGTTGCCTGGAGGTTTTGCGCGGCTTGGCTGTCTGCCAACGTGTCTTGCTGTGAAATCGCCGTCAAATCAGTCCGCAGCGCCGCAAGCTCGTCCCGAATGCCCTTCGCCTCATCCCGGATGGGGGTCACGGCCTGAACCGTTTGCGAGACTTCAGCAGTGATGCTTTCGGCTTTCGACGCCAGTTTCCAGCCCAGAAACAGGCACAGCGCAACAAGTATCAATGTGGCGTTGAGCAGGGCAAGCAGCAGATCTTTCAGAGTTTTGGCCATGGTCAGCCCCTTGAATGGGTTGAGAAAAGAGTAGGTCCGACCGGTGTCGGCGTTTCTTTTCTAGCCATTGCATGGCCCGGGGTATAGGCTGAAATCCGCAAGTTCAGGCATCGCTTACCCTGCGTCCTATTTGTCGCGGGATGGGTATATTGATGCGTTCCGAATAATAGTTTAATGGTAAACTAAATTTTCAACTCCTGCGCCGAGAGGAACACATGGCTGCACAATCCTATGATCTGATCGTAATCGGGGCTGGCCCCGGCGGCTATGTCGCTGCAATCCGCGCAGCCCAACTGGGTTTGAAAACCGCGGTTGTCGAGCGCGAGCATTTGGGGGGGATCTGCCTGAACTGGGGTTGTATTCCCACCAAGGCGCTGTTGCGGTCGTCCGAAGTGTTCCATCTGATGGAGCGCGCCAAGGATTTCGGTCTGAAAGCCGAAAAGATCGGATATGACCTGGACGCGGTGGTCAAACGATCCCGTGGCGTAGCTGCGCAGCTGTCAGGTGGCATCGGCCATCTGCTGAAGAAGAACAAGGTTGCCGTTGTGATGGGTCAGGCCACGATCCCCGCAAAGGGCAGGGTCAGCGTCAAGACCGACAAAGGCACCGAGGAACTGACCGCCAAGAACATCATTCTCGCAACCGGGGCACGGGCGCGGGAACTGCCGGGCCTTGAAGCTGATGGCGATCTGGTCTGGACCTACAAGCACGCGCTGCAACCGCCGCGGATGCCGAAAAAACTGCTCGTCATCGGGTCTGGTGCGATCGGCATCGAATTCGCCAGTTTCTACAATACGCTGGGCGCAGACACCACGGTTGTCGAGGTGATGGACCGGGTGTTGCCGGTAGAAGATGCCGAGATCAGCGCATTGGCCAAGAAGGCGTTCACCAAACAGGGCATGACCATCATGGAAAAGGCCATGGTCAAGCAGTTGGATCGTGGCAAGGGGAAAGTGACCGCGCATATCGAGGTTAAAGGCAAGGTTGAAAAACACGAGTTCGACACAGTGATCTCGGCCGTCGGGATCGTTGGCAATGTCGAAAACCTCGGTCTGGAAGCTCTGGGCGTCAAGATCGACCGGACACATGTGGTCACGGACGCGTATTGCCGCACCGGGGTTGAGGGCCTTTATGCGATCGGTGACATCGCGGGCGCGCCCTGGCTTGCGCACAAAGCAAGCCACGAGGGTGTTATGGTTGCGGACCTCATCGCTGGTCAACATGCGCATCCGGTCAAACCCGAAAGCATCGCAGGGTGCACCTATTGCCAGCCTCAGGTTGCCTCGGTTGGATATACCGAAGCAAAAGCTAAAGAACTGGGTTACGACATCAAAGTCGGCCGCTTCCCCTTTATCGGCAATGGCAAGGCCATCGCTTTGGGTGAACCGGACGGGCTGATCAAAACCGTATTCGATGCAAAAACAGGCGAGTTGCTGGGCGCCCACATGATCGGTGCCGAAGTCACCGAACTGATTCAGGGATACGTGGTTGGTCGCCAGTTGGAGACAACGGAAGAAGACCTGATGAACACCGTCTTCCCGCACCCGACACTGTCAGAGATGATGCACGAAAGCGTGCTGGATGCCTATGGCCGCGTGATCCATATGTAAGATCGGCGTATTTGCCCCGACCGGGTGGGGGCTCTGCCCCCGCCGCGCGTGCCGCGCGCCTCCCCCGGGATATTTTGGGCCAGATGAAGCAGGGATCCTTTATTCATCTGGCTGCAAATATCCCGGAGCGCGAGGCAGAGCCTCGCAAAAAACCTATGTGTTCAAAGCATCCAGAATGCGCGCCCATGACCGGATGCCCTTGTGGAAGCTTTTCACGTCATATTTCTCGTTCGGCGAATGGATGGCATCATCTTCGTTTGCATATCCAACCAGCATCGAGTCGAGCCCCAGAACGGTGTTGAAATAGCCGACAACAGGGATTGATCCCCCCATGCCGGTGAACACTGCCTCGCGGTCCCATTCATCCGACAGCGCGCCGCGCGCGGCTTCGAATTCGGAGCGGGTGATATTCATGACCGAAGCGGGAGAGCCTTCCATGTCGTTGTCCCAGACCACTTTGGCGTCAGGGGAGAGCCGATCCTCGACATGTTTGCGGATTTTGGCGCGCAGCGCGTCCGGGTCCATGTCACCAACAAGGCGGCAGGTAATTTTGCAATGGGCCTTGGACGGAATAACGGTTTTGGAGCCCGCACCGTTATAACCGCCCCACAGACCGTTCACTTCGAGCGTTGGTCGTGCCCATTGTTGCTCCAAGGTGGAGTACCCCTTTTCGCCATGCGGTTGGGTGTAGCCGACCGAATTCAGATAATCCGCTTCGTCGAAGCCGCAATTCTGCCATTGGCGCAACTGGTCTTCGGGTACTTCATGCACACCTTCGTAGAACCCGTCGACCGCGACCCGCCCGGTTTCGTCGTCATAAAAAGAGGTCACGATTTTCGACAGTTCGCGCAGCGGGTTCAGGCCCGGGCCGCCATAGTGGCCGGAATGCAGGTCGATGCGCGGTCCCACGATGGTAAATTCGTCCTTCAGCATGCCCCTCAACTGCGCCGCAATCGACGGAACGCCGCGTGACACCATGGATGTATCGCAGACCAGCGCCAGATCCGCTTTGAGTTCGGCGGCATTTTCCTTGAGGAAAGGAACCAGTGAGGGCGAGCCTGATTCTTCTTCGCCCTCGAAAAAGAAAGTGATGCGGCAGGGCAAGGATCCGTGCACGGCCTTCCAGGCGCGGCAGGCTTCGACAAAAGTCATCAGCTGACCCTTGTCGTCTGATGCTCCGCGTCCGCGGATGACCGGACCGGTTTCGGTGTCCTCAATGGCGGGATCGAACGGATCCCGTTTCCACAGGTTCAGCGGATCGACCGGCTGCACATCGTAGTGGCCGTAAAACAGGAAATGCGGAGCAGTCGCGTCCTCACCCACGTGACCGACAACCATTGGGTGGCCCGGTGTTTCCCGTTTCTCAGCCGCAATCCCGATGCTGTTCAGATCGGCGACCAGCCAGTCCGCGGCGCGGCTGACCTCGGCCTTGTATGCGGGGTCGGTCGAGATCGACGGGATGCGCAGCAGTTCCATCAGGCGGTCGATTGAGGTTTGCAGATCTTCGTCAATCCGGTTCAGCACGGCGTCTAGCGACATGGGGGGCTCCTGCCTGTTTTTTGTTCCCGCGAACCCTAGCAGCGTTGTCGGTGCCGTCCAGAGGTGATGACACGAATTACAGCCCGGCAGTGTAAGCTTGGGTAGGGCGGCGAGCCCTGCGTCGTTTCCACGCGTCCGATGGCCGTAACTTTACTTGTCGGACGGGGTGCAAACTTATATTTGATGCAAATCAAAGTTGGGTTCACCTTTTCGGCTGTAACCAGCTGAATAAGGGAACACAAAGCCACCGAAACAGGGTAAGCTGTGGGATGTGGCGAAAATATCGCCCAGTGGGAAACCGGATACGGGCGTTCAAGGAGGGTCCTTTGGACTATACTGCTCAGCTCGATTCAGCGATTGCCAGGCTGCATGATGAAGGTCGTTACCGGACCTTTATCGATATCGAACGTCGCAATGGACATTTCCCCCATGCGGTGCGCACGCGTCCGGACGGGTCACAGCAGAATATCACCGTATGGTGCGGCAACGATTATCTGGGCATGGGGCAAAACCCGGTCGTTCTGAATGCAATGCACGAAGCTGTTGATGCAGCCGGTGCAGGTTCGGGCGGTACACGCAATATCTCGGGCACCACAGTTTATCACAAAAGGCTTGAGGCTGAACTGGCCGATCTGCACGGCAAGGAAGCCGCGCTGCTTTTTACCAGCGCCTATATCGCCAATGACGCAACGCTCAGCACGCTGCCCAAACTGTTCCCGGGCCTGATCATCTATTCTGACGCGCTGAACCATGCCTCGATGATCGAAGGCGTACGCCGGAATGGCGGGGCTAAGCGCATCTTCCGGCACAATGACGTGGCGCATCTGCGCGAACTGCTTGAGGCGGATGACCCCGCCGCGCCCAAACTGGTCGTATTCGAGTCGGTTTATTCAATGGATGGCGATTTTGGTCCAATCGAAGAAATCTGTGATCTGGCAGATGAATTCGGCGCGCTGACCTATATCGATGAAGTGCATGCCGTGGGCATGTATGGCCCCCGCGGGGGCGGTGTGACCGAGCGCGATAACCTTGCCCACCGGATCGACATCATCAACGGCACGCTGGCAAAGGCCTATGGCGTGATGGGCGGCTATATCGCGGCCAGCGCCAAGATGTGCGACGCCGTGCGGTCATACGCACCGGGCTTTATCTTTACCACGTCCCTGCCACCTGCGGTTGCGGCCGGGGCTGCCGCATCTGTTGCCTACCTGAAAACTGCACCTGAACTGCGCGAGCAGCATCAGACGCAGGCCAAAATCCTCAAGCTGCGGTTGAAGGGGATGGGACTGCCGCTGATCGACCACGGAAGCCATATCGTGCCCGTGATCGTCGGAAACCCGGTCCATACCAAGAAGCTCAGCGATATGCTGTTGGATGATTACGGCATTTATGTGCAACCGATCAATTTCCCGACCGTTCCGCGCGGAACCGAGCGTCTGCGCTTTACCCCTTCTCCGGTGCATGGACCTGACGAAATGAACCGTCTGGTACAGGCGATGGACGAACTTTGGTCACATTGTGCGCTAAATCGCGCCGAACTTGCCGGTTAACCTCGCGCCAAAGTGTGCAACGTATTTGCCGCGTGTTAAGCTTACGCTAACAAAATTGGCAGACGAATCGTTTTGGGGATGATTCGCCGCTAACGCGAAACACGCGACAGGCAGAATGGGGCAGCAGGAATGATTGGGCGCAGATCACAGCGCGAATCTGATGAGGACGTAGATGTCAGACCCAAAGGGTTTGATGACTACGAGGTACGCCTTGGTGACAAGATGCGCGGCGAACGCGCAACCATGGGCAAATCCCTGTTGGATGTTCAGCGCGAGTTGAGGATCAAAGCCAACTACATTGCTGCCATCGAAAACGCGGATCCCGACGCCTTTGACACGCCCGGCTTTATCGCCGGGTATGTGCGTTCTTATGCGCGTTATCTGGGTATGAACCCGGATGAAACATTCTCGACTTTCTGCGCGGAAAGCGGTTTTTCGGTCGCGCATGGCATGTCGGCCGAGGCTTCGGTGGTGCGAAAGCCGACCGGTGCGCTTCCGGCGCGTGGGCCAATGGGGCGCGATCCCTTCATCTCGCCCAATACGCCGTACATTCCGGGCAAGGAATCTCTGGTCAGTCAGATTGAACCGCGCGCCATCGGCTCGTCGCTGGTGCTGTTGGCGGTAATTGGCGGCATCGGCTATGGCGGGTGGGCCGTTCTGAACAAGATCCAGCAGGTGCAGGTCAGCCCGGTTGAACAAGCGCCTGTGGTGCTGTCCGACCTTGATCCGCTGGATGCCGTGCGCGGCGGCGTTGTCGATGATGTGGTTGCTGCGGCGAATACCGAAGCACTGGACCGTCTCTATCGTCCGCAGGCCTTGGATGTTCCGGTTCTGGTCGCTCGGGATGCGCCGATTTCGACCCTTGATCCGCGCGATGTCGGAACCTTCCGCCCGCCAAGCCTGCCGCAGTTCGAAGTTGCCGAAGTGCACACGGTTGAACGACCAGCTTTGCCTCAGGTCGTGGAACAGGTTGATACCACGCTGAAAATCGTTGCTGTCGATCCATCTTGGATGCGGGTAACGGCGGCAGATGGCAGTGTCATTTTCGAAGGGACGCTTGGGACGGTCGAGCAAGGCAGTGTCTTTGAGGTTCCGCTGACAGAAGAACCGCCGCTGTTGCGGGCAGGGGCGTCGGGATCGGTTTATTTCTCGATGAACGGCGAGCACTATGGCCCGGCAGGGGCACCCGGCACGGTTGCCAAAGGGGTGATCCTTTCGAAAGACGCAGTTTCGGAAGTTTATGCCGTTGCTGATCTTGAAGCGGATCAGAACAGCGCGCTCAAGCAGCTGGTGGCTGAACTGCAAACCGCGGCGACAGAAGCGCCCGCCGAGTGATCTTGCCATTGCGGTAACCCCTTTGCCGGACTATCTACTGTCGCAACTCAGGCAGACGCGGATCCGTCCTTATGTCCCTTAATCACGTGCGCCCCTGGCGCGACATTTATCGTCGTAAATCCCGTCAAATCATGGTCGGCAACGTCCCTGTCGGGGGCGATGCCCCGATCGCTGTTCAGACCATGACCAACACCCTGACCACCGATGTGGCGGCAACAGTGGCGCAGGTTCAGGCCGCAGCCGAGGCTGGCGCGGATATCGTGCGCGTTTCAGTCCCCGATGAGGCGTCGGCTAAGGCATTGAAAGAGATCGTGCGCGAAAGCCCGGTGCCCATCGTTGCGGACATCCATTTTCACTATCGCCGTGGTATCGAGGCGGCCGAAGCAGGCGCTGCCTGTCTGCGCATCAATCCCGGCAACATCGGCGATGAACGCCGGGTGAAAGAAGTCATTCAGGCCGCGCGCGACCACAATTGCTCGATCCGCATTGGCGTGAATGCGGGCAGTCTGGAAAAGCACCTGCTTGAGAAATATGGCGAACCGTGCCCCGAAGCGATGGTCGAAAGCGGGTTGGAACATATCCGCATCCTTCAGGACAATGATTTTCATGAGTTCAAAATCAGTGTGAAGGCCAGCGACGTTTTCCTGTCCGCCGCCGCATATCAGGGCATAGCCGAAGCCACTGATGCGCCCATCCATCTGGGTATCACCGAGGCGGGCGGACTGGTGTCCGGCACCATCAAATCTGCCATCGGGTTGGGCAACCTGCTGTGGATGGGGATCGGCGACACGATCCGCGTCAGCCTGTCTGCCGATCCGGTGGAAGAGGTGAAGGTCGGCTTTGAAATCCTCAAGTCCCTTGGTCTGCGCCACCGGGGCGTCAACATCATCTCATGCCCGTCCTGCGCACGGCAGGGGTTTGACGTCATCAAGACCGTCGAGGCGCTGGAACGCCGTCTGGAACACATCAAGACACCGATGAGCCTGTCGATCATCGGCTGCGTGGTCAACGGGCCGGGCGAGGCGTTGATGACCGATGTCGGGTTTACCGGTGGCGGGGCCGGGTCCGGGATGGTCTATCTGGCAGGCAAGGCCAGCCACAAGATGTCCAACGATCAGATGATCGACCACATCGTGGAACAGGTCGAAAAGAAAGCCGCGGAACTGGATGCGGCTGCGGAAGCCGCAGAGTAGTGTGGGGTTGGCTGTGTCGGTAAGGCAGGCATAGCGACCTTACTCATCCCTTGCCCTGATGCCTGAGCTGTTGCAAACTTGTTTCGTGACTGAACGATGCCTGTTTCGCCGCTGGTTCTGTTGGTAAACAGACCCGCGCGGACCCATGCTTTGGGAGGAGTGTGTCATGACATCCAAGACCGCAGGCCCTACGCCACCTGAGAACCTGACGCCAGACCAACAGGCCATGCCAAATGTCATTCGGGTTACTTCGGATGATATAAAGGCGTCGCTGAAAGCTGGGTTTTCCGACTTTCTGGCGCGCCCCTTCATGAGCGGTTTCTTCGGGCTTTTCTATGCGGCTTTTGGAATCCTGATGGTCTGGAGCTTGGTCTGGCTTGGCAAGATCTGGATGATCATTCCAGCGATTGTTGGATTTCCTCTGGTCGCGCCTTTCGCCGCTGCAGGACTATATGAGATGTCCCGGCGGTTACAGAAGGGAGAGGAATTTGGCTGGTATGAAATCCTCACTGTCATGGCCGATCAACGCAAGCGCGAAATGGGCTGGATGGCCTTTGTCACACTGTTCATTTTCTGGGTTTGGGTTTACCAGGTCCGGCTTTGGCTTGCGATCATCCTGCAGAACTCATCCTTTTCGGATTTTGATGGATTCTTGAACATCATCTTGTTCACTCCGCAGGGGTGGACATTCCTTGCAATCGGTACCTGTGTCGGAGCGTTTCTGTCGGCTGTCCTGTTTTCGGTAACTGTCGTCGCCATGCCCATGCTTCTGGACCGGGAAACCAATTTCGTTTCAGCCATGTTGACGTCCTTACGCGTCGTCTCGGAAAGCCCTGTGGTCATGCTCGGCTGGGCAGCGATCATCTCGGTCACAATGTTATTGTCGATGGTTCCGGCGTTTATGGGCTTGATCTTCACCTTGCCGATCCTTGGCCATACAACGTGGCATCTCTATCAACGGGCCGTGGAACCGGCAGACGACTGAGGTCAGCGATCAGTTCGTCTTTTTTGTCTGGGGGCAGCTGTGCCGCCCCCAATACCAATCAACCCTGTTCCGCGCGAACGCCATCTGCAATTTGCTGCATCTGATCGGCGGGCAGATAGCCGCGCAGCAACTCGGTTCCCAGCACGAATGAGGGCGTGCCCGAAATCTGCATCCGTTGCGCCAGGGCACGGGTGCGGCTGATCTCATCCGTGACGCTGTCGCTGTCCATCGCGGCGATGATCGCGTCGCTGTCCAGGCCCAGCCCGTCAGAGATGCGGCGCAGGGTAACTTCGGACGGTTCGCCGTTGAAGGCCATCAGGGCATCGTGAACCTGTTTATAGGCGTCACCACCAGCGACGTGTTTGGTGGCCACGGCAAAGCGCGAGGACAAAACAGATGCGTCGCCCAGAATTGGCAGCTCTTTGATCACAAACCGGATATTGCCGTCGCTGGCCAGCAGGTTTGCCACTTCGGGCACCGCACGGCGGCAATAGCCGCAGCGGTAGTCCATGAATTCGACCAGCGTGATATCGCCATCCGGGTTGCCGCCGACCCAGCTATAGCCATCGTCGAACAGTTCGGCCGCATTGGCGGCGACCAGTTCTTTGTCGGCGGCCGCTTCGGCCACTGCGTTTCGCTGTTCGAGTATATTGATTGCCTCGATAATGACTTCGGGGTTCTCCAGCAGGTATTCGCGTACCTGAGCACCAAACTCTGCCTTTTCGGCATCATTCATCGCGTTCAGGTCCAGCGCCTGTGCCGAGGTCGCCGCCATGGAAAGCCCCAGAAGGGCAGGTGCAGCATGTCTGAGGATCATTTCCGTTTCCTTTTATCTTTCTTGAGTCGTTCTGAGGCAATCAGCACGTCTTGTGCCCTTTGCCAACCCGGAGAGCCTTCGGGCAACTGTCCTACAGCCCGTTTCGCGTGAATTCCGGCATCCTCCATCCGACCTTGCAGCGCATAGCGTTCTGCCGTCACGGTCGAAGCCATGCCGTTATTTCCGACCTGCGCATAAGCCACACCCAGATCCTGCATCAGGCGCGCGTTACGAAAATCGCGCGCGCGCGCCTGTTCCAGTGCGTTCAATGCCTGTTTCGTTTCCCCCTGCGCCAGCAGGGCACGCCCGTAGCTCGCAAGGATCAACGCATTGTTCGGGGCCATTTCAACAGCGCTAGCATAAGCTTTAACAGCCTCGCTTACACGTCTGTTTTCCAACAGTATTTGCCCCTTCAGATCGTAATAGAACGGGTCATCAGGACGCTCGGCGAGCGCTGCGTCAATTGCGGCACGGGCGCGGGACAGATCGCGGTTCTGATGATAGGCCGAAGCCTCTCGCATCAGGCGGATGTCTCGGTAGGATTCTTCGCCAGCGCGCCGCAAGGTCCAACTGGGCGACCGAAGAAAGGCCGAGAGCTTGCCTTTGACCCGCGCAAACCAGTAGTCCGCATTGGGGTTTGGAACGGCTCGGTCGCCAAACTCATCCAGGAACGCCTCGGCGGCACGCAGGCGGTCACGGCTTGTCGGGTGTGATCGCATATAGGGGTCCTGATTGGCGACACTCAGCAGTTCCTGACCGGCGAACTTCCGGTGTAGTTCCACCATCCCGCTGGGCGAGATTTCGGCCCATCGCAGGTAACTTGCCGCACTGCGGTCGGCGGATGCCTCTTCTGCGCGGGTGTGACCCAGAAAACCGCGAATTGCCGCGCCTTGGGTGCCAGCGGCAATTCCGATGGCGGCCTCGCCCCCACCCGCCGCAGCTGCCAGCAGGGCCAATGCCGTGCCGAGACTGGCGTTGCGCTGCGCGGCTTTCAGGTTCTCAGCCCGCCGCGCCAGATGACCATTCGAGATATGGGCGGCCTCGTGCGCGATGACAGCCTGCAACATCTCGGGGCTTTCGACGGTCAGAATCAGCCCGTAGTTCACATAAATCGCGTTGTAGTCGATGACGAATGCGTTGAACGTGTTGTCGTTGACGACCAGAATCTGAACCCGGTTCGTGTTCAGCCCCGCAGCCCGCAACACCGGAAAGGCCAGTTCACGCAGGCCATGTTCGATATCAGGGTCGCGGATCAGGCTTTGCGCGTGCGATTGCATCGCTGCCGCCAGCCAAACGACAACGGCAACCATCAGGGCCGGGATTGACGCCGACCGGGATACGCGCTCAAAAGCCATGACTGCAACATGGGAGATGGGCATGAGAAACTCAACCCGGTCCGGGGTCGATCCCTTCATCGTGATGGATGTGATGGAGGCGGCACGTAAGGCCGAAGAAGCAGGTCGCCATGTTATTCACATGGAAGTCGGCCAGCCTGGAACCGGCGCGCCAAAGGGCGCGACCGAAGCTTTGGCCGCAGCGATGGAGCAAGGTCCGCTGGGATATACGGTTGCCCTGGGTCTGCCCGCCCTGAGGCAGCGGATCACCCGGCTTTATGGCGATTGGTACAATGTCGATCTGAACCCCGAGCGGGTGGTGATCACACCTGGCTCGTCCGGCGGATTCCTGCTGACCTTTACCGCATTGTTCGACAGTGGCGACCGTGTCGGTATCGGCGCGCCCGGCTATCCGTCCTATCGCCAGATCCTGAAGGCACTGGGTCTGGTCCCGGTCGACCTGCCGACCGCGCCGGAAAACAGGTTGCAGCCCGTGGCGGCGGATATTCAGGGGATGGATCTGAAGGGGCTGATGGTGGCCTCACCTGCAAATCCGACCGGTACGATGTTGGACCGGGCCGCCATGGGCGCCCTGATCGAGGCGGCGCACGGGCAGGGCGCGTCGTTCATCAGTGACGAGATTTACCACGGGCTGGAATACGAAGCCAAGGCCGTGACGGCGCTGGAGCTGACAGATGAATGCTATGTGATCAACTCGTTCTCGAAGTACTTTTCGATGACCGGATGGCGCGTAGGCTGGATGGTGGTGCCCGAGGATCAGGTGCGCGTGGTCGAACGGATCGCTCAGAACATGTTCATCTGCGCCCCCCATGCCAGTCAGGTCGCAGCGCTGGCTGCCATGGATTGCGATGACGAATTGCAAGCCAATCTGGACGTGTACCGCCGCAATCGCGCGCTGATGCTGGACGGGCTGCCCAAAGCCGGGTTTTCGAACATCGCGCCACCCGACGGGGCGTTTTATGTCTATGCCGATGTGTCTGATCTGACCGATGACAGCCGCGCATTTGCGGCCGAGATTCTGGAGCATGCCGGTGTGGCCGTGACACCTGGGCTGGATTTTGACCCACAGCGCGGCCATACCACATTGCGATTTTCCTATGCGCGCGCGACGGATGACATTCAGGAAGGGCTTGAGCGTTTGCGCCTGTTTATGACGCGGCGCGGCGCAGTCAGGGAACCGGCCTGAGCCGTTCACAAACCGCCCCTTGTGGTATAGGGTGCCGGACAAACGATCTCGGGATAACTTGAGGCCATGAGCAGGATCTTCTTTAGCATTGCGCTGTGTTGGGCGTTGGCTGGTGGTGCCATTGCGCAGGATTTCAGCGCGTTGGCGCGTGTCCAGCCTGACCAGAGCCGTATTACGGATGTCGGGCGTACCGGTGTTCGGGTGGACATCGCCCTCAGTCAGGGCGTTCCCTACAGGATTTTCACCTTGCAGGATCCCTACCGTATGGTTCTGGACTTCAACGAAGTGGATTGGGCCGGGCTGACCCGCGAAGATTTCCTGCAATCCAATCGCATCAGCGGCGTGCAGTTCGGCGCATATGTTCCGGGTTGGTCACGTATGGTGCTGGAACTGGGGGCGCCGATGGCAGTGGCGACGGCAGAATTGTCGGTGGCAGAGGATTCGGGGGCTGCATTGTTGTCGCTCGACCTCAAGGGGACGGATTTCGATGCTTTCAACGCCTCGGCAGGTGCGCCGCGAAACCCGGGCTGGGACTTGCCGGAACCGGCGGATGTGCCGCAAGCCGCGGTGCGCAGTGCCGACCGACCCTTGCGTGTCATGCTGGATCCGGGCCACGGAGGCATTGATCCGGGGGCCGAGACTGACGCGATTGATGAAAAAACCCTTATGCTGACTTTCGCGCGTGAGCTGCGCGAAATCCTTCTAAGATCAGGCGGGTACGAGGTGGTTCTGACACGGGTCGACGATCAGTTCGTCTCGCTGGAGCGCCGAATTGCGCTGGCGCACCGGGCCGGTGCGGACCTGTTCATTTCGCTGCACGCTGATTCCCTGTCCGAAGGGCGGGCGCATGGCGCGGTGGTGTATACCCTGTCCAACGATGCCTCGGATGTGGCCAGTGCGAAGCTGGCAGAACGGCATGACCGCGGGGATTTGATTTCCGGTATCGATCTGAACGGGGCAGATGATCAAGTCACGGATGTCCTTCTGGACATGGCCCGTCAGGAAACGATGCCACGCACAAGCGCGCTGGCCAAAGCCATTGCAAACGGTCTGGCACAACAAGGCGGGCCGATGAACGGCAAACCCCTGCGTACCGCATCTTTTTCAGTACTCAAGGCGGCGGACATCCCGTCGGTTCTGGTCGAGCTTGGGTTTCTGTCCAGCCCCAGAGACCTCAAGAACCTCAAAGATCCTGATTGGCGGGCAAGAATGGCGCTGGGAATTCATCGGGGGCTTGAAGATTGGCGCCATCAAGATGTGATCCGCAAATCCCTTATTGGCCAGTGACCTTGCGGCGCAAAACGGCTAGAATACGCTCGGTGTTTTGACCCTTGGGCGGCGCATCACTATATAGGCGGCACCGCGAGAAAAAGGCAGTAACGTGATCCGGTTCATTCTTTCGATTTTCGGGGCGATTTTCAGCCTCGTGACATTGGGTATTTTCATGACCGCGCTGGTGATCGGTGCGGTGTTCTGGATGTATGGGCGCGATCTGCCCAGCCACGAGTCGCTGGCACAGTACAAGCCACCCACGATCAGCCGGATCTATTCGGGTGAAGGCAAGCTGATCGATGAATTCGCGCAGGAACGCCGCCTGTTTACCCCGTCCGAGGAAATCCCGGATCTGGTGAAGCAGGCGTTTATTTCGGCGGAAGACAAGAATTTCTACAACCATCAGGGCTATGACCCGCGCGGCATCATTGCCGCCGGGGTCGAGGCGGTGCGGACCAAGGGCGAAACCGTTCGCGGTGCGTCGACTATTACGCAGCAGGTCATGAAGAACTTTCTGCTGTCCGGTGACCGCCGGGCCGAGCGCAAGATCAAGGAAATCATTCTTGCGACCCGGCTTGAGGATACTTTGGACAAGGAACAGATCCTCGAACTTTATATGAACGAGATCTTTCTGGGCCAGAACTCTTACGGTGTGACTGCTGCCGCGCAGACCTATTTCAACAAGACCCTGCAGGAACTGGCCCCGCATGAGGCCGCCATGCTGGCTGCCATGCCCAAAGCACCGTCAGATTACCACCCCGTTTGGCAAAAAGAGCGCCTTCTGGCCCGGCGCAATTACGTGTTACGCGAGATGCAGCAGAACGGTTACATCGATCAGGCGACTTATGATGCCGAGGTCGAATTGCCTCTGCGCTCGGTCCAGAACGGAGATTTTGAAAGCTTCCGTACGGCCCTGCCGCCCCGCGACTATTTCACCGACGAAATCCGTCGCCAGCTGAGCGAAGATTTTGGTGAGGGCGAGTTCTTTACCGGCGGCTTCACCGTGCGTGCATCGGTGGATGAGGAAATGCAGGTTGAGGCCGCACGTGCCCTGCGCGAGGCGCTCGAGAAATACGACCGCTCCCGTGGCAAATGGCGCGGCACAGGTGACGTGATCCCGGAAGAAAAACTGGCGGATGAGGCGCAATGGCGCGAGGCGCTGGCGGCCATGGAAATTCCGCGCGACGTCATTCTGCCAACCCGTTGGTATCCCGCCGTGGTTCTGGGCGTGACCGACCAGCAACTGACCGTTGGTGTCGAAGAAGGTCCTGCCGATGGGATTATCCCGCGCGCGGACATCAAGTGGATGCAGGGTGATTTTGCGGCCAACTTCAAGCGCGGTGACGTCATTTTTGTCGTTGCGGGTGAAGATGGGCAATGGTCGGCGCGCCAGGTGCCCGAGGTACAAGGCGGCTTTGTCGCGATGGATGTGAACTCAGGTCGTGTTCTGGCGATGCAGGGCGGGTTCTCGTATCAGGATACAGTGTTCAACCGGGCCACACAGGCACAGCGCCAGCCGGGATCGTCCTTCAAGCCATTTGTCTATGCTGCTGCGCTGGACAGCGGATACAGCCCCGCGACAATCGTCGTCGATGCACCCATCGAAGTGAACACGCCGCAGGGTCTGTGGCGCCCCAAGAACTCCTCCAACAAGTTCTACGGTCCAACCCCTTTGCGTACAGGGATCGAACAGTCGCGGAACCTGATGACCATCCGTCTGGCGCAGGAAGTTACAATGCCCGTCGTTGCCGGCTATGCGGAACGGTTCGGTGTCTATGACCGGATGGGCGCGTTTCTGGCCAACTCGCTGGGGGCCGAGGAAACCACGCTTTACAAGATGGTCGCGGCCTATGCGATGTTTGCAAACGGCGGCCAGCGTGTGGAACCCACTCTGGTCGACCGCATTCAGGACCGGTTCGGGAAAACCATCTATCGCCACGATGACCGCCAATGTCTGGACTGTAACTCGACCTGGCTGGAACCAGATGAATCGCCGACGCTTGTCACGGATCGCGCACAGGTCATGGATGCGATCACCGCCTACCAGCTGACATCGATGATGAAAGGTGTGGTCGATCGCGGGACGGCATCCAGCGTTGTGAATCTGCCTGTGCCAACAGCGGGCAAAACCGGAACCACCAACGACTCGAAGGATGCGTGGTTCATCGGCTTTACGTCGAATATCGTGGCCGGTTGCTACATCGGTTATGATCGACCGCGTCCGATGGGACGTGGGGCCTATGGTGGCACGCTGTGCGGCCCGGTCTTCCAGAGCTTCATGGAAAAAGCGGTCGAGAAATACGGCGGCGGTCCGTTCGAAGTGCCCGAAGGCGGCCATTTCATCAAGATCGACCGCTTCAGCGGGGCCCGTCTGCCCGATGATGCCACCGGTGACTATGTCGTGGCCGAATTCTTCCGCGACGGTGTCGATGGTTTCATCGACCGTGTCTATGATGGTGGTTTTGCCATCGGATCGGACCTGCCATTGTTTGAAGAAGTCCAGCGCGCGGGGGTTCAGGTCCAGACGTCAACGGGCGAGACCGTGACCGTTGGACCGAAAGCTTCCCAAGGGGACCTGAGCACCGGTGGGCTTTACTGACCGGCCGCTTTCAGAAACAGGTTTAGTAGATCAGCTTCTGCGTCACCGCAGATCGGGCCGTCAGATCGCCAGTAGATGGACAATGCGCATTTCGCGGCAGCCCATTGAGCCAGCCGTATTCGTGGAACACTCATTGCTTTGGAATACTCCGACAGACAGGTTTCGATTTGCAGGGGTTGGCGCACAAGATCCGGCATTCCCTTAGGGTGTCGCAACGCGTTGGCCAGTTCAAAAGCGGGATCGCCTAGATAACCTTTTGCATCGATGATCCGGGGTCCTGATAGTGTCATAATGACATTGTCTGGGTGAAAATCCCCGTGAAGAGGTACGGGTGAAGGTTGGCTGTCTAACAGGTCTTCACTTAGTGCAATCGCCGACTTCACCGCGTTACGCAGTTGGGCGGGGCACTCGGCCGCAAAGGTGCATTCAGCCAAAGGGGCGAACACCTGTTGCAAGGGTTTCATTCCAGTGGCGCTGACCGGGTCCCCTGCGTGCAAACACGCTGCTGTTTCCGCAAGTGTCTTGACGGCGTCTTCGGGCCTGCCCGCGCGGGCGATATCTCCCAGAGATGGTCCATCCAACCACTCCATCAGTACGGCGCTCCGTGCCTCTTCCAGAATCCGAACAGCGCCCCTGTCGCGCCACCCGACCAACAAGTTTGTGCCCGGTTTTTCGTTCCGGCGATCTTGCCTGCGATAAAGCTTCAAGGCAGCCGGGCCGCAATTGGATTGTACTTTCCACACTCTTGCATGGCCGGTGTCCGCAACCAGTTCAGGCAAGTGCAAATCCCATCTGCCCAGCAACTCTTCGACTGTGTTTTGCATTCAGGTCCAGCCTGTCTTGTGGTGTCTCGCACCTCTTGCTATCACGCAGGCCTGATTGAGCAAGTTGGGACAAGACCATGCGCGCCGAAACCCAGAACATCGTGGCGGATATCAAAAAGTCGCTGGAGCTGCTGGCGCAGCGTATGGACTATGAAACCGCACCGCATCGCCTTGAGGAATTCAACGCGCGCGTCGAAGACCCCAACCTTTGGGATAACCCTGAAAATGCGCAGAAACTGATGCGCGAGCGGCAGATGCTGGTCGATGCAATCGAGACGTACGAATCCATCAAGACCGACCTCAACGACAATATCGAACTGATCGAGTTGGGCGAGATGGAGGAAGACCAAGAAGTCGTTCAGGATGCCGAAGCGGCGATCAAGACGCTGAAAACCAAGGCCGCAAAAAAAGAGCTTGAGGCGCTGCTGGACGGTGAGGCCGACAGCAATGATACGTTCCTCGAAATCAACTCGGGCGCGGGGGGAACCGAAAGCTGCGACTGGGCGTCGATGCTGGCGCGCATGTATGTGCGCTGGGCCGAGAAAAAGGGTTACACGGTCGAGCTGCAATCCGAGACACCGGGCGAAGAAGCGGGGATCAAATCCGCAGCCTACAAGATTTCCGGTCACAACGCCTATGGCTGGCTGAAATCGGAAAGCGGCGTACACCGGCTGGTGCGGATCTCGCCCTATGACTCGGCGGCCAAGCGCCATACGTCTTTCAGCTCGGTCTGGGTCTATCCGGTGGTCGACGACAATATCGAGATTGAGGTGAACCCGGCCGATATCCGCATCGACACCTACCGCTCTTCGGGGGCTGGCGGCCAGCACGTGAACACCACCGACTCGGCTGTTCGGATCACGCACATCCCGACCGGGATTGTTGTAACCAGCTCGGAAAAGTCGCAGCACCAGAACCGCGATATTGCCATGAAAGCCCTGAAATCGCGCCTGTACCAGCAGGAACTGGATCGCCGCAACGCGGATATCAACGCGGCGCACGAGGCTAAGGGCGATGCGGGCTGGGGCAACCAAATCCGGTCTTACGTGTTGCAGCCCTATCAGATGGTCAAGGACCTGCGAACCAATCACGAAACCTCGGATACCAAAGGTGTTCTGGACGGGGACCTGGACGGATTCATGGCGGCAACCTTGGCCCTGAACGTGTCAGGCAAAAGTCGATCCGAGGCGCAGGGCGACAGCTAAGGTGACACGCCAGCGTTCCTTTCTGGACCTGCTGAAAGGGCACTGGCAGCTAATCCTGATCACCGGTCTGGTCTTTGCGCTCTGGAACACGCCGGTTGTAGTTCCGCTGAAAATTCTGGTCGTCTTTCTGCATGAGCTGTCTCATGCCGTGACAATCCTACTGACTGGCGGTTCGGTCGAGAGTTTCACGATCTCACCCCAGCAAGGAGGGATGGTGATCGGCCGGGGCGGCAGCAGGTTTCTCAGCCTGTCCGCCGGCTATCTCGGCTCGCTCGTGTTTGGCATGGCGCTTTTGATCATCGCCTTGCGGACAAATGTTGACCAGGCTGTTTTGGCTGTTTTCGGCGCAATCATGTGTCTGATCGCACTGCTGTACATACGCGATGCTTTCGCCTTGTTATTTTGCGCAGGCGTCGGGGCCGCAATGATTGCGACAGCGTGGTTCATGAGCCACGAGGTCAGTGATCTGGTGCTGCGCGTTGTCGGGCTGACCAGCATGATCTACGTGCCGTTTGATATCTTTGATGACACCATCCGACGGTCCGGCGCGCGCTCGGACGCGTTCCTACTGGCCGAGGAATTCGGCGGCACCGCGATGCTGTGGGGTGGGGTCTGGCTGGTGTTGAGTAGCGCGGCCATTGCCGTTTGCCTACGGTATTGGCTGGGCCGGGACAGCAACCTGCCATTGCACCGCAAAGCACTGTGATGCTGTTGTTAGTAAGACAAGAAAAGATACATCTAAACAGTGGGTTTAAATGAGGTGAACCGCTCGCTAGGCTGTCGAAGACCAACAACAGACTGGCGTGTTATGGACCTGACCCGGATATCTGCCACAGAGCTTCTGAACCAACTGGCTACCCGGCAGGTTTCGGCCACAGAAGTCATGCGGGCCACGCTGGATCGCATTGCCAAAGTCAACGGTGACGTGAACGCCATCGTGGCGCTGCGGGACAAGGGCGAGCTGATGGCCGAAGCGCAGACCCGCGACAGCGGTCCTGTCACTGGCCCGCTGCACGGCCTGCCAATTGCGGTCAAGGATTTGGTCAATGTGGCAGGTATTGTCTCGTCACACGGATCGCCTGTTTTCGGGGATGTCGTCCCTGACAGGGATGATCTGATTGCCGCCAGAATGCGGGCCGCGGGCGCCATCCTGATCGGCAAGACCAATACGCCGGAATTCGGGCTGGGCTCGCACACGTTCAACCCGGT
This sequence comes from Ruegeria sp. AE4, assembly GCF_056542185.1. Classification (NCBI taxonomy): domain Bacteria; kingdom Pseudomonadati; phylum Pseudomonadota; class Alphaproteobacteria; order Rhodobacterales; family Roseobacteraceae; genus Ruegeria; species Ruegeria sp. AE4. The sequence continues at coordinate 180,844 of NZ_JBQFZK010000001.1, forward strand.
CTATGGTGCGACGCGCAACCCGTATGACGCCAGTTTCACCTGCGGCGGCTCATCCGGTGGGGCGGCAGTGGCTTTGGCGACGGGTATGGTCGCATTGGCCGACGGGTCTGACATGATGGGCAGCCTGCGCAACCCGGCGGCCTGGAACAATGTTTACGGCTTTCGCCCAAGCTGGGGCAGGGTGCCGTCTGATCCTGTGGGTGACAGTTTCCTGCATCAACTGTCCACGCTGGGGCCGATGGCGCGCAGTCCCGAAGATTTGGGTATCCTGCTCGATGTGATCTCGGGGCCCGATCCGCGCCTGCCATTGGTCGGAGAATACGCACGGGTTTCCCCGGTGGTCGCAGCAGATCTGAACGGGTTGCGCATTGGCTGGCTGGGCGATTGGGGCGAGGCCTTTCCTATTGAAGCCGGAATTCTTGAGCTGTGCCAAGATGCGATGAAGGTGTTCGAAGCGCAGGGCGCGCGCGTTGAACATGTCGCCCCGCCTTTTGATGCCGAACGGTTATGGACCAGTTGGATCACCCTGCGATCCTGGAGTGTTGCTGCGGGGCTTGAACCCTTGGCTGAACGACGGAACCATCTGAAAGACACAGCCCAGTGGGAGCTGGACCGGGGTCTGACGATGAGTGCCATGGACGTGCATCACGCCAGCGTAATTCGGTCAGAATGGTTCCGGCGCGCGGCGGAACTGTTCGAGCAGTTTGATGCCCTGGTCCTGCCATCCGCACAGGTTTGGCCGTTTGGGATCGAAACGCCATACCCCACCCGGATCGCGGACCGCGCAATGGATACATATCATCGCTGGATGCATGTCACGGTACCGGTCAGCCTGATTGGCTTGCCTTGTCTGGCCGCGCCCGCCGGGTTTGGTGTGCAGGGCCTGCCCATGGGCTTTCAACTGTTTGGACCAAAAGGATCGGATCAGAAATTACTGTCGGTCGGGGCGGCGTATCACACCGAAACCGACTGGCCTAACAAGAGGCCGGCGATGTCATAACGCCGATCAGGGAGGAGACTAAATGGAAAAGCCATTTGGCGTTCCGGACATGCGTCCGGTAGATACAGCCATGCTGCGCACAGCGTTGAAGCGCGCCTGGGCCGACTTTCGGCGCGCGCCGCAGTTCGGGTTGATCTTTGCCGGGTTCTACGTGCTTGCGGGATGGGCGATGGCATGGGTCACCATCCAGACTGGTACAACCTTCTGGCTGGTTCTGGCAGCTATCGGCTTTCCACTGATCGGCCCGTTTGCCGCTGTTGGCCTTTACGAGGTGTCGCACCGGCTGGAACAGGGCGAACCGCTGGATCTTGGTGCAATCTTTGGTGTCGTGCTGCAACAAAGCCGCCGGCAATTGCCGTCGATTTGCGCCATCATCGTCGTGGTGTTTCTGTTCTGGTTTTTCCTGGGGCACATGATCTTTGCCCTGTTCCTTGGGCTGGCCACGATGACTAACGTGTCATCCTCGCTTGAGGTCTTTCTGACGGCGAATGGCCTGACAATGCTGGCTGTGGGCACGGTGGTTGGGGCGGTATTCGCAACCGTTCTCTATATGATCACCGTATTGTCGATCCCACTGCTGCTGGATCGCGAACTGGATTTTGTCACGGCAATGATTGCAAGTTTTACCTATGTGTCCGGGAATTTTCCGGTGATGCTTGCCTGGGGGGTAATCATCGCTGTTCTGACGTTCCTGGCCATGGTGCCCTGGTTTCTGGGCCTTTTGGTGGTTCTGCCACTGTTAGGCCATGCCAGTTGGCACCTGTATAGGCAAATCACCCAAGTCGAAGGGGAGGGCACATCGTCCTGAGAAAACCGCTCAGGGATACTGTGCCGGATTGTTGGTCGACAAGCGCGCAGCGGCGAAAATCGCCGTTGCATCGTGCCCGAGATATTTCAGAACCACGGGTTCCGGTGCCTCAGGGGCGGCCGGGCTTATGACCGTGCCGCGCCACTGAACCGCTGTTCCCGTGGGATCGGGTGAAATCATATAAACGCGGCTGTTCTGACCCGCTCGCTGAGAGGTCAGCATATAGACGGAACTACCGGTGCAGGCGACGATCCCTTGTATTTCGCGCGCCTGCGGCGTTGCTTCGGGCATCGCGGCGCGCGAGACATATCCGCGTATCAATGTGCATTGGGCCAGTGGTCGGGCGTGCAGCAAGGTCATGCGGTGCGAGGCCGAGACGCTTTCGATCACGGCATAAAACCCCGGAGAAAACGCAGTTCTGGCGATCATGTCCACACCTGATCCCAGAAACTCAGTCAAGGCCGCCGCTGCGGGGTGGTCCTCGATCTTTTCAATTTCGTCCAGGGGCTTCAGGAGGATGCGCGCATCCACGTCGAAAAACCGGCAGATGCGATCCAAAACATCCGGCCGTGGAACACTTTCGCCCGAAAGATACCTGTTGAACTGCGTCCGATTCACGCCAAGCTTGCGGCACAGTGCCGAGACCGACCGATACCTTCGTGCCAGTTGCCGCAGATTCGCGCCAAACATAGCGCGAAGTTCAGCCGGGCTGCGAATGTCGTCGGTCATGGATGCCCACGCCTTGCTAAGTTTCCTGAAAAACCATCGCAGCACTGGAACCAAGCCCCGGCGCGCATTGAAAAATCGTACAGATTGACCCCAAGCAACGTATCCCCACGTCGCGTTGCGCGTTGAGGCTAATGCCATAAAGCGCAATGGCAATAGGCTTTATCTGAAAATGCCTAATCTTTACCCGGAAAAGCTTACCCTATGGCAAATTTAGCGCATAGAAGGACGTGTGGGTTGATTTTGCAAATGCCCACCAACTCAAAGATGTGCTCCCGCCTTGGATGCAGGAAAAGCCCCAAGGCGGGTATATTGTTCAGTCGCCGCGCAGCAGGGCCGCCACGCCGGTGCGGGCGATTTCCATCAGGCCCAACGGGCGCATCAGGTCAGCAAAAGCGTCGATCTTGTCCGGCGCACCGGTGATCTCGAAGATGAAAGAGTTCAGGGTGCTGTCGACCACATTGGCACGGAAGATGTCAGCCAGGCGCAGCGCCTCGACGCGTTTGTCGCCTTCACCCACGACCTTGATGATGGCCAGTTCGCGTTCAACCGAAGGGCCTTCGACCGTCAGGTCATGCACGTCATGGACAGTCACGATCCGCCCCAGCTGCGCCTTGATCTGTTCGATCACCTGCGGTGTGCCGGTGGTGACAATGGTGATGCGGCTCAGGTGTCCTGTGTGATCCACCTCGGCCACGGTCAGGCTTTCGATGTTGTAACCCCGCCCCGAGAACAGGCCGATCACACGGGCCAGGACACCGGGTTCGTTCTCGACCAGCACGGCAATGGTGTGGCGTTCCTGCACGTCCGAAAAAGTAGGCCGTAGGTTATAGGCCGAATGGCGGTTGGAGCCTTTTTTGATATGTAGGGCAGACATTTATGTCCCTTTCATCATCCTGTGTTTGCCGGGCGCAACGGTCGCCCGGCGGTAATCCTCGGACGGTATCAGACCAGAACCGAACCTTTGCTGTCGATCACGCCCTGCGTCTCGGCCTCGCCCAAAAGCATCTCGTTATGTGCCTTGCCCGACGGGATCATGGGGAAGCAGTTCTCGTGCTTTTCGACCAGACAGTCGAAGATCACTGGGCCGTCGTAGTTGATCATCTCCATGATCGCGTCGTCCAGATCGGCGGGGTCGGAACACAGGATACCTTTGGCGCCAAACGCCTCGGCGAGTTTCACGAAATCGGGCAGGGCTTCGGACCAGCTGTGCGAATAGCGCTCACCATGCAGCAGCTCCTGCCACTGACGGACCATGCCGAGGCGTTCGTTGTTCAGGATGAACTGTTTCACCGGCAGGCGGTACTGAACGGCGGTGCCCATTTCCTGCATGTTCATCAGCCATGATGCTTCACCGGCGACGTTGATCACCAGAGCGTCCGGGTGTGCCATCTGCACACCGATCGAGGCGGGGAAGCCATAGCCCATCGTGCCCAGCCCGCCCGAGGTCATCCAGCGGTTGGGGTCTTCGAACCCAAGATACTGCGCCGCCCACATCTGATGCTGACCCACCTCGGTGGTGATGTAGCGATCATGCTTTTTCGTAAGTTCTTCAAGACGTTGCAGCGCGTATTGCGGTTTGATCGACTTCTCGCTGTTGGTGAACGCCAGACAGTTGATCTTGCGCCACTCGGAGATCTGCGCCTGCCATTTCTTGACGGCTGCCGCATCGGTCTTGCGCCCGCGTGACTTCCACACCTTCAGAATGTCTTCCAGTACATGCGCCACGTCGCCGACAATCGGGATGTCCACACGGATGACCTTGTTGATCGAAGACGGATCAATATCGATATGGGCTTTCTTCGACTTTGGAGAGAACGCGTCGATGCGCCCGGTGATCCGGTCGTCGAACCGTGCGCCGATGTTGATCATCAGGTCACAGCCATGCATCGCAAGGTTAGCCTCGTAAAGGCCATGCATCCCCAGCATCCCCAACCAGTTTTCGCCCGACGCCGGATAGGCACCCAGACCCATCAGGGTTGAGGTGATCGGGAAGCCCGTGGAATCCACCAACTCGCGCAGCAACTGGCTGGCTGCGGGGCCAGAGTTGATGACGCCACCGCCCGTATAGAAAACCGGCTTCTTGGCTTTTTCAATAGCTGCAACAAGCTCGTTGATTTCCTCCAGATCGCCTTTCAGCACCGGCTGGTAATGCGAGGTCGAAGGTTTGGGACTGTTGTATTCACCCGTGGCAAACTGCACATCCTTGGGAATGTCGATCAGAACCGGGCCGGGACGACCCGACTTGGCCACATGGAAGGCCTCGTGCAGCGTCTCAGCCAGCGAATTCGTGTCCTTTACCAGCCAGTTGTGTTTGGTGCAGGGGCGGGTGATGCCAACGGTGTCGGCCTCCTGAAAGGCATCCGATCCGATCATGAAGGTCGGGACCTGCCCGGTCAGAACCACAATCGGAATCGAATCCAGCAACGCATCAGTCAGGCCAGTAACGGCGTTTGTGGCACCGGGACCAGAGGTTACAAGCGCAACACCCGGCTTACCGGTCGACCGCGCATAGCCTTCGGCGGCGTGGATCGCACCCTGTTCGTGACGCACCAGAATGTGGCGAATGTCGTTTTGCAGAAAGATCTCGTCATAGATCGGTAGGACGGCGCCACCGGGGTATCCGAATACCGTGTCCACGCCCTGATCCTTGAGGGCCTGAACCACCATCTTTGCGCCGGTCATCTCACGTGTCATCTGCTTTGCTCCGTTCGCGACATGTGTCTTGCGTTTGACAAAAAAAAGCCCCCGAATTTTCGGAGGCGCATGGGTTCGATTATGGTTTACCGTTACCGGCCCATGCGCGTAGTTCCTACGATTACGACTAGCGTTCTCATCGCCAGAGGCTCCTTTTTGCTTGGAGGGGACATTATGGTCGGGGGGGAGGAGCGTCAACAGGCAAATCCACCAATTTTCTATCTCAATGGCGGTATTTTGCGAAATTTTGTTGCGCAGATTGCCGCATGCCGGGAATTTCCGGGAAAAGGGCAGTCGTTTTCCTGAGGGCGGGACAAGTATGAAGGTCTGAATGCGTCAGGCCGATGTCTGAAACTGGCATGATCCGGTGTTTTGTCTGGGTCACGCTGACCTTGTGGTCGCAAATGAGGGAGGCGGAGCATGTTACAGGACCTGGTAGATCTGGGACGATATCCGATCGATCGCCCGGATTCGCCAGCTTACAGGCGATTGATCGAGGATTTGCGGCGCGAGTTGGAACAGGACGGATGTGCGGTTCTACCGGGTTTCGCACATGCGCAAGGGATCGAGCTGTTGGTGCAGGAGGCAGATGAGGTGGCGCCCAATGCACACCGGTCTTTCAATCGCACAAATGCCTATTTCACCAAGGACGACCCACGGTTCGACGCCGCCCATCCGATCCGACGGTTCTATGACCGGTCGAACGCGTTTGTTCCTGCCGACAATTTTGCGCATTCCGGTCCTTTACGCAGGATTTACGAGTTTAGCGGATTTCTTCCCTTCATTCGGGATGCGCTGGATGAGCCTGAGGACCGCTTCTTTCGTTACGACGACCCGTTGGCAGACGTGATCATCAATGTCGTGGAAGAGGGGCAGGGCTTTCCCTGGCATTTCGACACCAACAACTACACCGTGACACTGGCGATCCAGAATGGCGAGCAGGGCGGTGCATTCGAATACGCGCCCAATCTGCGCTCAGCCGAGGATGAGAATTTCGATCAGGTCGCTTCGGTTCTGGATGGAAACACGGCGCATGTTCATCGGCTGGAATTGCGACCTGGGGATTTGCAGATATTCAAAGGCCGCTATTCCCTGCACAGGGTCGCCCCGGTCAAGGGCACGCGGCGGCGGTATGTGGGTATCTTTTCATTTGTCGAGGCCGAAGGCATGTGCGGCGGGATCGAACGGACGCAGCAGCTTTATGGACGCGTGTTGCCGCATCATTATGAGCGCGCGGGTTTGCGAAGGGATCAGTTGCTGGATTGAAGGGGCACTACCGGAGGTGAACGCTCCCGCCCGCCGTCAACGCGCCTGTGGCGCGTCTTCTCTGGTTGGGCCGGGCAGCGCTGCGCGCTGCGGTTGCGCAAGGATCAGAAACCGACCCCGGTGCCTTGCAGCATGCCATGTTCCAGCGCGTAGCGGGTCAGCCCGGCAGTCGAGGAAATTCCCAGTTTGCGCTTGATGTTCTTGCGATGCGTTTCAACCGTGCGCACCGAGATATCCAGCTTTTGCGCAACCTCTTTGTTTGATTTGCCCTGCGCCAGTTCCAGCAGAATTGTTTGCTCGCGCCCTGTCAGCGCCTCGCGTGCGTTGTCGCCTTTGGGTTTCAGGGACCCACTGGCACCGGTGCACAGATACTGCTCACCCCGCATGACCGCATCGATGGCCTGCTTGATCTCTTCGGTTGGGACATCTTTGAGAACATAGCCTTTTGCGCCGTGGCTGAGCGCGGTCGAAATGTATTCGGGGCTGTCATGCATCGACAGGATCAGGATGCGCGTATCGGGCAGGCGTTCCAGAATGATCTCCGTGGCGCTGAGTCCGCCGAGGCCAGGCATATTCAGGTCCATCAGGATGACATCCGGGGCGAGGCCAACCGCCTGATCCACCGCGGCCTGACCGCTGCCGAGTGTTCCAACCACTTCGATATCGTCGTAGCTTTCAAGGATCGACTGAATGCCCTCGGCCACCATGGGATGATCGTCGACAATTAGAACTCGGATGTTTTTGGCGCTCATGTACCGGCCTTTCGGTTCGGAGTTGCGTCTTCCTGCGGTGGCAACAGGTGGCTCAGCGGCAGACTGGCCTCGATCACCGTTCCGCCGCGCGGTCCGCGTGATGACAGAATACGCAGCGATCCGTCAAGTTGTTCAATTCGTTCCTGCATGTTGCGCAGGCCGATGCCGGTGGTCGGGGTCCCGGATTCTGCGCGCAACCCACGGCCATTGTCCGTGATCCGCATGGTTGCGCCTTTCTTGTGGCCGCGCAGGTCAATTGTAACATAAGAGGCATCCGCGTGGCGTTCGATATTTGTCAGCGCCTCTTGTGCGATGCGGTAGAGCGCGATCTTGCTGTCCTGATCCAGCCGGTTTCGGAAAACGACGGTGGAAAATTCGGTCTCGATCCCGGTTCGTTCGCGAAAATCGTCGGTCAGAGCCTTCAGCGCAGGCCCAAGACCAAGGTCGTCCAGTACGCCGGGGCGCAGGTCGCGGCTGATGCGACGGACCTCGGTGATGGCGGTGCGAAGATGGTCGATGCCTTTGTCCAGCGGATCGCGCGCACCTGCATCATCGCCGCGCAACAGACGGCGGCGCGCATTGTCCAGCGCATAGCGTACCCCCACAAGGATCTGGCTGATGCCATCATGCAGTTCGCGGGCAACCCGGCCGCGTTCCTCTTCCTGCGCGTCGAAGACACGTTGCGTCAGTTCCTTCAGCTTGGCATCTGCCAACCGTCGCTCGCGAATGTTCAGCAACATGCCCGAGGCAAAGACAATCAGAACGGCGGCCACGACAATAGCGCCGATATACATGAAGGTGCGCTGCACGCGGGCCTCGACCTCGGCCCTTGCGTTGGCGACCGTGGCGACAATGTCGTCAATGAAGACCCCGGTACCCACGACCCAGCGCCAGTCCTGCAACCCGACGACATAGGCGATCATCTGCGCCTCATCGCCGGTCGAGGGTTTCTCCCACATGAAGCTGTGCCACCCGGCCCCTTGACGGGCGAGGCTAATGAACTCGTCAACGATGGGCGTGCCATCGCTGTCGGTCAGACCTTCCCAGTTGCGGTTGATAAATTGTGTCTGACGGGGGCTGACCAGATTGTTGCCATCATAGTCGTAAACAAAAAAGAACCCGTCCTGCCCATAGATCATTGCCGAGAGTATCTGCGAGACAAGGTTCTTTGATACCTCGTCATCCGGTTCAGCGCGGCCATAGATATAGGCAAAACCATTGCGCGCCTGCGTCACGTAGTTGCGCAGTTCTTCTTTCTTGGCTTCTATCAGGCTGCGCTCCAGGGCTTCGATCTCGCGCTCGGCGGTCGCACGTGCCTCATAGGCTACAAGCACAGCGATTGCGGCCACGGCCACAACCAGCGGGATTGCGGCCACCAGCGACAGTTTCTGCGCATAGGTCAGCGAGACAAGATGTCGAAGTCTTTGCATGGACGAATCGATACGCAAGCGGCGTCAAAAATGCAAAAAGATTGGCGTTGGTCTGTGAAATTCCGGTGTTTGGGCCGTTTTTGTTGGAGTTTTCGTTCGGAAATTTCACCGCATCCCCAAAAGAAATCGATTCTCTACGCAGTAGTAGGTATTCCCTTTCGCTTCGCTCACATTAGGCTGACGCGCACTGAATGCGACAGGTCCGGTTCTGCCGGATCGTGACTATGAAGGGGAGGAACACTCATATGGATCGTCGTTCATTTCTGAAAAAATCCGCGCTGGGCGGTTCGGCAGCTGCAGCAACCGCTCTGGCGGCTCCGGCCTATGCACAGGGACAGCGCACACTGACCATGGTGACCTCGTGGGGTCGTGGTCTGGCTGGCGTGTTTGACAGCGCACAGCGTTGTGCCGACAGCATCAACGCCATGTCGGATGGCAGCCTGAATGTTGAAATCAAAGCGGCAGGCGAACTGGTTGGCGCGTTCGAGGTGTTTGACGCGGTGTCGTCCGGTCAGGCCGACATGTATCACGCCGCTGACTATTACTTTGTGGGTCAGCACCCAGGTTACGCCTTCTTTACGGCTGTGCCTTTCGGCATGACCGCGCAGGAACTGGTGAACTGGTACTATCATGACGGCGGTATGGAGCTGCATGATGAGCTGGGCGAAATCTTTGGCCTGAAGTCCTTCCTGGCCGGTAACACCGGTGCGCAGGCGGGCGGCTGGTTCTCGAAAGAAATCAACAGCCCCGAAGACTTCAATGGTCTGAAGTTCCGTATGCCCGGTCTGGGCGGCAAAGCACTGGGCAAACTGGGCGCGTCTGTTCAGAACATCCCCGGTTCCGAAGTGTATCAGGCGCTGTCGTCTGGCGCGATTGACGGAACCGAGTGGATCGGACCCTGGGCCGACGAAAAGGCGGGCTTCCAGGAAATCACCAAGACCTACTACACCGCGGGCTTCCACGAGCCAGGCGCAGGTCTGTCGCTGGCAACCAACCGCGACGTGTTCAATGAACTGACACCGGCCCAGCAGAAGATCATCGAGATTGCTGCCGCAGAAGCACACCAGTGGAACCTGGCGCAATTCCTGGCCAACAACGGTGCAGCGCTGCAGCGCCTGCAGGCCGGTGGTGTCAAGGTCCTGGAATTCCCTGACAGTGTCTGGGATGCGTTCGGCAAGGCCAGCCAGGAAGTTCTGGACGAGAACATGGGCGATGAGCTGTTCAAGAAGATCCACGACAGCGCAATGCCGTCGATGGCGGCTTCGTCGGCATGGAACAACCTGTCGTCGGGTGTCTACACCGCACAGCGTGACCGTGTTCGCGGCTAATCCTTCCTGATCAAAGGAAAAACGGTTTCCCCGCACCTTGCGGGGAAACCTTTCCCGTTGCGTGAAAGGACTTGGGCAAGCCACAATAGGCCTGCGCGCAACTGAGACGACCTGGGGACAACATGCAGGACGAAAACGGTATCTCGTTCTTCGGCGCCCTGTGGAATGGACTGGTCTGGTTCATTCAGAACATTGCCGAAGCCTTCTATAATTTCGGATATGCGGTCACGCATCCGCAGCTCTGGCTGGACTGGTCTGACAAGGCGTCGATCATGCGCTTTGTCTATTACGGCGGTTCGGTCGAGTTCTTCTTTGTGGTGTTCACCTTCTTTTTGGTTCTGACAGCCGTCGGGTTGTATTACCGGAACTTCATGTGGGCCATCGTGCGCGGCCTGGAAGGTTTTGCAAACACCACCGGGCGGTTCTTTGCCTGGGCGGGTCTGCTGATGGTGATTCAGCAAATTGTCATCGTATTCATGCAACGGGTCTTTACCCGTCCTGATATGTCCTTCGGTCTGGGCATACCGTTCCAGATGGATATCAGCTGGTTCGCGGAAGAGCTGAAACTGTATAACGCCATGGTCGTCTGCCTGTGCTGTACCTACACATTTGTGCAGGGCGGGCATGTGCGCGTTGATCTGATCTATGCCGGTATCAGCCACCGCGCCAAGCGTGTGGTCGATATGTGCGGTGCGTTGCTGTTCATGATGCCAATGGCGGTGCTGACCTGGATGTACGGCTGGTTCTTCCTGTGGCGGCACCTGATCGTGCCGAACCCATCGGCCAGTGACGCGCTGGACCGTCTGGTTGCCAAATCCCGCGCCCTGCGTTGGAACGTGGAAACCATCGGGTTCAGCCCCAACGGGTTCAATGCCTACTTCCTGTTCAAGATCCTTCTGGTGGCGTTTGCGGCCATGGTGTTCCTGCACGCCATCGCGTTTTTGTACCGGTCGTATCTGGAATACGTGGAAGGACCGGACAGCGTTGGAAAATACCTCGACAAGGACAGCCTTGGTGAGGGCGAAGAAGCCTATGAAGGCGCGCATTAAGGGCGGAGACAAAGACAATGCTATTCGGACTTGATGGCGTCGAGATAGGCCTCATTATCGTATTCTTTTGCCTTTTCGGGGGCATTCTTTCCGGCTTTCCGGTGGCTTTTGCCATCGGCGGGGCAGGGATAATATCCTTTGGCATCATCGCCGCGCTGGACAGCGCGGGGTTGCTGATCCACCAGGCGATTGACGTCGGATCGCAAAGTTATCGGGACCTTGTGAACTCCGGAATCAAGCCGGACACCATATCCGTGTTCCGATACCCGGATTTGCCAAGGCTCGCCGAACCGGTTTTTGCCTCGGGCTGGGAAACCGCGCTGGACCGGAACGTGTCGTTCATCGTGAACCGCATGAACGAGCGGGTTCTGGCCGGGCAATCCATCGAGACCCTTCTGGCCGTGCTCATGTTCGTTCTGATGGGCATCACGCTGGAACGTTCAAAGATTGCCAACGATCTGCTGACGACGATGGCACGTGTTTTTGGCCCGCTTCCGGGTGGTCTGGCCGTGTCAATTGTGGTTGTGGGGGCGTTTCTGGCGGCTTCGACCGGTATCGTTGGCGCGACCGTTGTGACGATGGGCCTGCTGGCGCTTCCAACCATGTTGCGCAACAACTATTCGCCGGAACTGGCGACCGGTGTGATCGCGGCATCGGGCACCTTGGGGCAAATCATTCCACCGTCGATCGTGATCGTCCTGCTGGGCACATTGGCGGGGGATCTGTATTCGACAGCGCAGGAAACCCGGGCTGTTGAAGCCGGTTGTACCGACGCGCTGACCTATCTGGGTGAGCCTGCGGTTGTCTCGGTCGGGACATTGTTCCAGGCTGCGCTGTTGCCAGGGATCATGCTGGCGCTGCTCTATGCGCTCTATGCCTTTGGTTATGCATTGCTGAATCCACACAAAGCGCCCGCTGTGGCTGTGTCCGGTGGTTCCGGGGAACCCATTACGCGGTCAGAAGGCCTGACATGGTTGCTGGGTGCGCCTGTAGCCCTGATCGTCGGTGCGGTCCTTTTGGGCAATGTCGGTGTGATCGGAAGCCAGAATATCTCGGTCTCGGCCTTTTCGGATATCGGCGAGGGTGCGTCGCTGAGGACCAACGTTTCGGCAGAGTGCAAGGCGTCGATGATCGATCTGCACGGGCAAGTTGCCTGGGATCAGGCTGTTGCCGAGCAGGAGGCCATTGATGCCGCTGGCGGCACAACCGAAGCGCATCGCCTGACAGAAGAGGAACTGGCTGCTGAACAACAAAAAAGGATTGCCGACGCGGCGCCGATCGGCACTGGAGTGGCGGTTACCCTTGTTCTGCTTGGTCTGACCCTGGTTCTCGGCCGTGGTATCGCACCGTCGCGGTCACCGCAGCCGCTGATCCTTGGCGCGATCGGGCTGTTGCTGATGGCACTGGTCGATATCCTGATGATATCGCCGACCACATCCTCTGGCGTGACTTTCGTGCTGCTCGCCCTGCCGTTCGCGCTGGCCATGTATGGTTGCAAAGAGGCTGCGGCCCGCTGTGCCACAAACGATCTGATCCGCGTGGTCTTCCCGCCGCTTGTTCTGATCATAGCGGTGCTGGGCTCGATCCTGGGAGGTGTCACCAATCCGACACCAGCGGCTGCGCTGGGCGCGGGTGGCGCGATCATGCTGGCGGCCTATCGCAAGCTGCAGGATCAGGGCCGTTCGGGCAAAGTGGTCATCTGGTCGACCTTCGCCGTTGTCATTGCACTGCTGATGGGGGTCAACTTTGACCTGCGTATCAATCAAGGCAGTGTGACGGTAGAAACCTGGATCGCCTTCATCATTGCTTATGCGGCCTATCTGTACGCCCTGTTCGGGCTGCTGTACGGATGCTGGGTGCTCTATTCCAGCGGTGTTTTGACCCCGGTGGTGCGTGAGACAGCCAAAGTGACCTCGATGGTGTTCACCATCCTGATCGGATCGCAGTTGCTGAACCTCGTGGTGATTTCATTCGGAGGGGAGCATTATATCCAGCAATTCCTGAAGAGCTTTGACAACGAGTTCACGGTTTTCCTGATCGTGATGCTGGTGCTGTTCATTCTGGGGTTCGTGCTGGATTTCCTCGAGATCATCTACATCGTGATCCCCATCGTGGGCCCGGTGATCTATGGCGGCTCGTTCGATCCGAAATGGGTCACGATCATGGTGGCGGTGAACCTTCAGACGTCGTTCCTGACGCCACCTTTCGGGTTTGCGTTGTTCTACCTTCGAGGGGTTGCGCCGAAAGAGGTCACAACAGGTCATATTTATCGCGGGATCGTTCCGTTTGTTCTGATCCAGGTGATGGGGATCGCGATCTTGTGGTTCTTCCCGACGATTGTCACGATCGTTCCGGACCTGATGCCAAACTGATCCGATCCGGAAGAGAATATTGCAAAGGGGGCCGGCTGGCCCCCTTTTCTGTTTATTTCGGGCAAGGGGCCAGCCCCTTCTTGGCCTGCGGCCAATTCATCCCCGGGATACTTATAGCCAGATGAAGATGCGGATCAGGTGAACTGGATCAGGTCCCAGCGATTGCCGAAGGGATCACGCCAGACAGCGACGATGCCATAGGGTTCGTGGCGTGGGTCTTCTTCGAAATGGACATCCCCGGCGCGCATATCTGCGTGGTCACGATAAAAGTCATCGGTTTGCAGGAAGAACCCAACGCGCCCGCCGGTCTGGTTGCCTATGGCGGCGGTTTGTTCGGGTCCGTCAGCCTTTGCCAGAAGAAGACAGCCGCTATCCGAACCGGGAGGCGCGACCAGAACCCAGCGCTTGCCATTGCCGAGGTCTATGTCCTTGATAAGTTGGAAGCTGAGCGTCTTTGTATAAAACAAGATGGCGTCGTCGTAATCCGGCACCACAAGGGTGACGGCATGCAGGCTTTGTTTCATCGCGCGGTCAGCCTTTGGTCGGGTGCCGGTCAGGGAGCTGGATATTGGCGACCTGTTCGGCGATTGGCGGCGCCGACAAGGGGTGATGCGATGTGCCGGTATAGGCATCCGGATCACTGATTTTTTGCCAGCCCCCCTGAATATAGGCCTCGAGCCCTGAAAACTTGGCTTTGTAGCCCATCTTGGGGCTGCCGGGGACCCAGTACCCCAGATAGATATAGGGCAGGCCCGCCTCACGTGCGATGTCGATATGGTCGAGGATCATGTAGGTGCCGAGTGAGTTCTGCGGCTGTTCCGGGTCGTAGAAGGAATAGACCATACTTAGCCCGTCATCGAGCACATCGGTCAGGCTGACGGCGATCAACTCGCCCGTTTCAGGATCGGCATATTCCACAACGCGGCTGCGGATCGGTGTTTCCTCGATCATCGCGGCGAATTCGAAAACATCCATGTCAGCCATGCCGCCATCGGCGTGACGGGTATCAAGATAACGGCGGAACAGCTCGTATTGCTCATCCGTGGCCCATGGCGAGGTTGCGCGGCGTTCCAGGTAACCATTCCGCCTTGCTGCGCGCTTCTGGCTTTTGGTCGGCCTGAAGGCTGAAACATCGATCCGGGCCGACAGGCAGGCTGCGCAATCCGTACACGAAGGACGGTAGAGTACATTCTGAGACCGGCGAAATCCTTGTTGAGACAGGGAGTTGTTCAGCTGTTCAGCCCCTTCGCCTTGCAGGGCGGTGAACAGTTTACGTTCCATCCTGCCGCCAAGATAAGGGCAGGGCTGCGGTGCCGTGACATAGAATTGTGGCGCAATTGGCAGCGTATGTCGCATGAAATCCCCATCCAACCTCGGGAGGGATGATAGCAACCGTTCCCGAGACCGCCAAGTGTTTCACGCAACCTTGCGTCAGGCCCGTTGGTTGATCATCACGGTGCCCAGAAAACTGTCGGTCAGACCCTGGCCACGGGCGCTGGTCATCATCATGATGACCGAGATGATCTGGACCACGGGAAAGGCCATGCTGACAAAATAGCCGGCAGTGTGGGCAAGCGCCTTGCCCAAGTCCATTCGTTCTCCGAACGCGTCACGCAGCTCGATCCCCATAAAGCGCATTCCCAGCGTGGCTGAGCCGTTGGCGATGGTCACCACCCGGTAGACGAAACTGACAACGGCGTAGATCAGGGCCAGGAAAAACAGACCCAGAAACGCAGTAAAGAGGATTGCCACCGTGCAAAGCAGTGAAATGAAGGCGATATCGAACAGCCAGGCGACAAAGCGTTTGGTTGTCACGGAACGATAGAAATCGGGTTGGGTGTCCGGGTTGGGCAGATGGTTCATTCGATAGGTCCGAAAAACTGGGGTAGGGGCACCCTGTCCCGAAACACCGGGGCAGGGCAAGGTCAATCAGGCGGGCTCGCCCTTGCCGTCTTCGTCATGGTTCTCGCGGGCGCGTTCATCCATGAATTGGTCGAATTCGGCCTTGTCCTTGGCGTCACGCAGGCGGCGCAGGAATGCTTCGAAATCCTGTTGTTCGCGTTCCAGGCGGGCCAGTGTATCTGCTTTGTAGGCGTCAAAGGCGCTGTTGCCCGAGGGCTTCATTGCACTCATGTGGCTGTGCCAGGATTTGCGGCGGTTGCAGGATTTGCTGAACATGCGTTTGCTCCAGATCATATAGGCCAGCAGGGCAAGTCCAACGGGCCAGAAGAAGATAAATCCAAGAACCATGGCGGCGATCCAGGCCCCTTTGCCTTTGTCATCCAGCCAGGCCTCGGTTCGATAAAGCCATCCCGGATTCGCGGGGACGGCGGGGTCGGACAATGCGGTCATTTGAGCTCTCCAGGGTTGATGTAAACTCTATTCACATTGCATAGATGGGGTATCGTTTGGTTGGGTGCAAGGGGTAATGTGAAAAAGATTTACATTAAGCAATCCGGTTGACGTTTCAGGATCTGGCTCGCAGGGTCTGGGTATGGATATGACGGACAACAAAGCTGCCCCTGCACTAAAGGACATTCTTGAACTGGAAACGCAGGTCTGGGTGGCGCTGGTTGAAGGCGAAGCAAGCGCCGACCGCGCCTTGCTAAGCGCGGATTTTCTGGGCGTTTATCCCACGGGTTTTGCCAATCGGGACGATCACGTCGGGCAATTTGCAGATGCGCCAACGATGGCCGAGTTTGATCTGAGTAACACTCGGTTACGCGTTCTGACCCCGGATATCGTCTTGCTGTCCTACCGTGCCGATTACCTGCGCTCGGGCGCAGATCGGCGCGAGGCAATGCTGATTTCATCTTTGTGGGAACGAAGAAACGACGTTTGGGTCAACAGCTTCAGTCAGGATACGCCGGTTCAGGAAACCTGATCAGAATGCCCCATTGACGATTACGTCCCGCAATGCGCAGGGTGCGCGCATGACTGACGCTCTTGCCATTACCCGCCTTCCACGTGCGTTTGATCCGTCTCTGGGCGATGAAACCCGCGCTCTGACACCTGATCTGTCGCAGGAGATGGGAGAGCTGGTGGCGGGAATCGCCGGGTCCAGCCCATATCTGAAAGGCCTGATCGAGCGTGAAAGGGAATGGCTGCCTGATGCCTTATTGCGCCCGGATCAGGCGCTGTCTGAAGTCATGGCGGATGCGCGTAAGCTGCCGCCGGATCAGCTGAAGTCCGGCTTGCGGCAGGCAAAGCGGCGTGTGGCGCTGTTGACCGCGCTTGCCGACATTGCAGGTGCCTGGCCGCTTGAAAAAGTCACCGCGGCACTGACCGATTTCGGGGCATTGGCCGCGGATACAGCGGCCAAGGCCGAGATTGCGACGTTGATCCGGCGCAACAAACTGCCGGGTATGACCGAGGACGATATCGAAACTGCCGCCGGGATGGTCATTCTGGCCATGGGCAAGATGGGCGCGCATGAGCTGAACTACAGCTCGGATATCGATCTGATTGTGCTGTTTGATGAGACGCGGTTTGACCCCGATGACTTCTACGAGGCCCGGCAGGGCATGGTGCGGGCAACGCGGAACTTCTGCGCGACGCTCAGCGACAAGACTGCCGATGGCTATGTTTTCCGTACCGATCTGAGGCTGAGGCCAGATCCTGCCGTAACACCGGTCTGCATGGCGATGGAGGCCGCTGAACGGTACTACGAAAGCCTTGGCCGCACATGGGAACGCGCGGCATATATCAAGGCCCGCCCCTGCGCCGGAGACTTGGCCGCGGGGCAGCGGTTTCTGGACAGTCTGCGCCCTTTTGTCTGGCGTCGCCATCTGGATTTTGCCGCCATTCAGGACGCGCATGATATGCGTCTTCGGATTCGCGAAAACAAAGGTACGGGCGGGGCCTTGTCGATCCCCGGCCACGACATGAAGCTTGGGCAGGGCGGTATTCGCGAGATCGAGTTCTTCACCCAGACCCGTCAGCTGATCGCAGGTGGTCGCGATCCGGATTTGCGGGTGCGCGGAACGGTTCCGGGGCTGGCGGCGTTGGCGTCAAAAGGCTGGGTGCCGCAGGATGTCGCGGATAAATTGACCGATCATTACCGGGCACATCGCGAAGTCGAACACCGCATTCAGATGGTTCATGATGCACAGACGCATAAGGTTCCGAAATCACCGGAAGGCATTGAACGCATCGCCTGTTTGATAGGGATCGGCAGCGATGAACTGAAACAGGACCTGAAAAACCGCCTGACCGAAGTGCACGAACTGACTGAAGGATTTTTTGCGCCTGGACCCGGTCCTGCACCTGTGGCGGCGCAGGATGTGGAATTTGACCAGAGTGTTCTGGCCCGGTGGACGACCTATCCGGCCTTAAGGTCCCAGCGCGGGTCGCGGATATTCGAACGGTTGCGGCCCGAGCTGCTGTCGCGTCTTGCCAAGACCGCCAAACCGGAAGAGGCGTTGATGGCGCTGGATGGGTTTCTGTCTGGCCTTCCCGCCGGGGTGCAGCTGTTTTCCTTGTTCGAGGCCAATCCGCAACTGATCGACCTACTGGTCGATATCGTTGGCACGTCTCACGCTCTGGCCTCGCATCTGTCGCGCAATGCCTCGGTTTTCGACGCGGTGATCGGCGGCAGTTTCTTTGCCGATTGGCCAGGGCAGAAGGAATTGCAGGTCGAACTGGCCCGTGCGCTGGCGGAAGAGTCTGACTATGAAACCCGGCTCGACTTTGCGCGGCGCTGGTGTAAGGAATGGCATTTCCGGGTCGGCGTCCACCACTTGCGGGGTCTGATCGACGGGGCACAGGCAGGCCGACAATATGCAGAGCTTGCACAATTGGTGATTGCCGCCATCCTGCCCTATGTTACCGAGAATTTCGCCCGCAAACACGGGCCCGCCCCGGGACGCGGAGCGGCGGTGTTGGGCATGGGATCGCTGGGCGCAGGACGGATCAATTCGCAATCCGATCTGGACATGATTGTGATCTATGACCCGCAGGATAAGGACATATCCGATGGTCCGCGCCCTCTGGCCACGCGCACCTACTACGCGCGGTTCACGCAGGCGCTGATCACCGCACTTTCGGCTCCGATGTCTCAGGGGCGGCTGTATGAGGTTGACATGCGCCTGCGCCCGTCCGGCAATCAGGGGCCGGTCGCCACCAGTTGGGCCAGCTTTACCAATTATCAGCAGAATGAGGCCTGGGTATGGGAACATCTGGCCCTGACCCGTGCTCATGTCGTTGCGGGTGATGCCGGTTTGGCAAATGATATCGAAGCGTTCCGCGCCGGGTTTCTGTCGCGCCCACGCGAGCGGGACAAGGTTTTGCGCGAAGTCGCCGAGATGCGAACGCGTCTGGCCGCGGCCAAGGCACCCGCCGGGATCTGGGATGCTAAAAACGGGCCCGGCCGCCTGATGGATATCGAACTGATGGCCGAAACCGGAGCCTTGCTGGCAGGGACTACGGCACGCGATGTGTCCTCAGGCCTCGATGGTGCCGTCGCTACCGGATTGCTGGATGTCGCGCAGGCGCAATCCCTGAAAGACTGCTACAGCCTATGCTGGTCGGTGCAATGTGCGGCCCGGCTTCTTTCGGGCAAGGTCATCGAGGCGGAACAGATCGGTGAAGGAGGTGTGGATTTCCTGTGCCGCGCCACCGGGTTTAAACAGGTCGATGCACTGCAACGGGCATTACAGAAGAGTTACACAACCGCGGCCGACCTGATCGGCAGCGTGATCCAAGAGGGCGAAAATGGCACGCAGCACTGATCCCAATGACCACAAAGGTCTGATCCAGGAAGCCTATCGCATCGAAGGCATCACCTTGCCGGAATGCCGCAGCATATTTCTGGACTGGGCGCTCAGCCTGCCCGAAGAGCGTGACCAGAACACGGCGCTGACCGAGTTGCATGCGGCATACGCGCTGCACAGCCCGGACCATCCCATGACTCAGGTTCTGTCCGAGGGCCTTCAGGCGGCCCAAACCCCGAAACGACGTGGTGGCTGGCGCTCTCGGAACCGCTAGGGCTTTTCCATCGGCACATTCGCGACTAAGAGGGCGCCATGACCCAATCTGCCGACCGCCCCCGTATCCGCCTGAAACCCAAAGCCAACGCGCGCGGGCTGCGCCATGGCTTCCCCTGGGTCTATGCAAATGACATTGTCACCGACCGCCGCACGCGCAAGATCCCCGCAGGCGCTCTGGCGATTCTCGAGGATGACAACCGCGCGGCGCTTGCGCTGGTGGCGGTCAACCCTGACTCAAAAATCATGTGCAGGGTGCTGGATCGTGATACCACCGCACAATTGGACAAAACTTGGTTCGAAACCCGCCTTAGCCGCGCCCTTGCACTGCGTGAACGCTTGTTTGATGCGCCTTTCTACCGTCTGGTCCATGCCGAGGCCGATGGCTTTCCCGGTGTGATCATCGACAGGTTTGGCGATAGCTGTGTCATCCAGCCCAACGCGGCCTGGGCAGAGATGCATCTGGATACGCTCACCGACGCGCTGATCAAGGTCGCAGGCGTGACGACGGTGCTGAAAAACGCCTCGGGCCGTACGCGCGGGCTGGAAGGGCTGGACGATGAGAACCAGACTTTGCACGGCACCGCACCCGACGCACCCCTGCATGTGCCGATGAACGGTGCCACGTATATGGCCGACCTGACCGGAGGTCAGAAAACCGGCCTGTTTTACGATCAACGCCCCAACCATGCCTTTGCCGCACGGCTGGTACATCCCGGAGCGCAGGTGCTGGACGTGTTCAGCCATGTCGGCGGCTTTGGTCTGGCAATGCTGGCCGCAGGTGCCGGACAAGCGCTGTCCGTCGATGGGTCTGCGGCCGCGCTGGAACTGGCCACCAAAGGCGCCGAGGCTTCGGGCCTTGCCGACAGGTTCCAGACCCGGCAGGGCGACGCGTTCGATGTGTTGACCCAATTGGGGGACGAGGGTGCGGCGTTTGACGTGGTCATCTGTGATCCACCTGCCTTTGCCCCCTCAAAACAAGCGCTGGATGCGGGATTGCGCGCTTATGAGCGTATCGCACGGCTTGCCGCACCTCTGGTCAAACCCGGCGGCTATCTGGGGCTGTGTTCGTGTTCTCATGCCGCCGATCTGGGGCGGTTCCGCGACGCCTCCTCCCGCGGGATCGGCCGGGCGGGCCGACAGGCGCAACTGATCCACACCGGATTTGCCGGGCCGGATCACCCGCAACTGCCGCAACTGGCGGAAAGCGGCTACCTCAAAGCGGTGTTCTATCGCCTATGAAGGCTGTTCTCGACACTTGCGTCCTCTATCCCACGGTCATGCGCGAGATGCTGTTGGGTGCCGCGCGATTGGGGCATTTCACCCCGCTCTGGTCCGCCCGCATCCTTGAAGAATGGGCCCGCGCCGCCCGCAAGCTGGGCCCGACAGGTGAGGCGCAGGCGCGCGCCGAGATCGCGTTGGTGCAAGCGGCCTGGCCGGATGCCGAACGTCCAGCGAACGAGGGTCTTCAAAACCGCCTGTGGCTGCCGGACGCCGCAGATGTCCACGTGCTGGCCACAGCAATAGCTGCTTCCGCTGATCTGATTGTCACGGTTAATGCCAAGGATTTTCCCAGAAATATCCTGACTGATGAAGGGCTTGACCGGCAAGATCCCGACAGCCTGCTGTACGGCTTTTGGCAATCCAATCCAGAAGGCATGAGCACACTTGCCACTCGGGTCCTGACAGAGGCCAATCGCCTCTCAGCCGAAAAATGGACCCTTCGCGCGCTCATGAAAAAAGCCCGGCTTCCGCGATTGGGCAAGGCACTCGCCACCTGAGCGGGATCCAGCTTCATCTGGCCCAAAATATCCCGGAGAGCGCGAGAGGCTGGCCTCTCGCAGCACAGGCTTCACTGCTGTGCCCAACGCTGTTCAAGCTTTTCCAGCGCCGCAACACGTTCATCTGTCTTGGGATGGCTCATCAGCCATGCCGGGACCACCCCGGCGCGTTGCTGTGTCAACTCTTCCAGCTTGTGAAACAGTGATTTCTGCGGACCGATCCCAATCCCGGCTTTTGTCAGCAAGGCGGCCGCATATTCATCCGCTTCATACTCATCCCCCCGCGACAGGCGCGAGGCGATCAGTGCGGTCAACGCATTGGCAATCATAGCTCCGACAAAAGGGATGAACCGGTTCAGGACCATGATCAGCGCCGTGCGCATCGCATTCTGCCCTGAAAAATCGATCATCCGCCGCCGCGCGTGACCCAGCGCCACATGGCCCAACTCATGCGCGATTACACTGGCCATTTCCTCAGCCGAAACCTCGCCGTTGCGGAACTTGAGGTAAAATCCCCGCGTGATGAATATCCGCCCGTCCGGCGCGGCCAGCCCGTTCACCGGGTCGATCTCGTAGATATAAACCGGAACCCGCTCGATCTCGAGCGCGGCAGCCAGCCGGTCGGTCATGCGCTTGAGGGCCGGGTCAACAAGCTCGGTCGACTTTGCGTCCAGTTCCCGATGGGTGCGCCAGACGGAAATCCGGTACATCACAATTCCATAGGCAATGGCCAGCAGGATAGGGGTCAGACGCAGCATGGGCTAGATATGGGTTTTCAACACCCCAAGAGCAAATGGAAAATAGAAGCTTCTCACAATCCAGCCGCATTTCAAAGTGAGGCTGCAGAGCGCGACCGTGTTCATGGATCGCTTTCAGGTTGCGGAAGCGTACGTCCAATTTTATAGCAATGTTCCAAAAGCGCCTGTCGCCGCGGGGCTGATCCGGTCGCGCCATGCAACAGCTCGAGTTTCCGGGGTGAAAACCCGAAATACCCGAACGTGCCTTTGGTCCAGAGTGTCTCAAGCGCGTCGGTGTATCCTTTGGCTTCCATTTCGTCAGAACGCGCACCGGCTGGCACCAACAGTAATCCTGTTCGCGACCTCTGGAGGGACTTTTCCGGGTCGTCCAACTGATCGTAGGCCCAGTCCCACATCCACACGCGGTCGACCCAGCCTTTCATCATCGAAGGCATTCCCCACCAGAACAACGGAAAGGCCAGGCAGATTGCATCGGCGCGCGCAATCCGTGTTTGTTCCGCAAGTATGTCTTGCGGTGCGCCCGTGCCTGCTTCGCCTTCTATATCCGCCATTGACCAGCGTGGATCGAACCCTTCTGCATGCAAATCCGCAACCTCGGTGGTATGGCCAGCCGCCTTTGCGCCTTCGCAGAGTTTCGCGACAGCGGCGGCCGTAAAGGAGTTCGGCTTTGGGTGATCCAGGATTGTCAGCAGATGCACAGTCAGCTCCTCAGGTTTTCAAACGGCAACCGGGTTACTGTGAAAGCTCAACCCTGCTTGAGGTCAAGGTATTAATCAGCAGGAATACCTGATGGTGTGTTTCACCGCGTCAGCTCGCGCATTCCCTTTTCCAGACCAGCCAGTGTCATGGGCACCATGCGATCTTCAAAGATGTCGCGGATCATGCTGATGGAATGGGTATATTCCCAGTATTTCTCGGGCACCGGGTTGATCCACAGGTTTGACGCCCACTGTTCGCGCGCGCGTTGCAGCCAGACTTGCCCGGCTTCCTGGTTCCAATGTTCATTGGCACCGCCGGGATAGGCGATTTCATAGGGGCTCATCGAGGCGTCGCCGACAAAGATGCACTTGTAGTCGGATCCATAGGTGCGCAGCACTTCGTGGGTCGGGGTCTGTTGGTTCCAGCGGCGGCGATTGTCGCGCCAGACCCCTTCATACAGGCAATTGTGAAAGTAGTAATATTCCAGATGCTTGAACTCGGTTCTTGCAGCGGAAAACAGCTCTTCAACCACCTTGATGTGCGGGTCCATCGAGCCGCCGACGTCCAGAAACAACAGCACCTTCACCGCGTTGTGACGCTCGGGCCGGGTTTTGACATCCAGATAGCCATGCTCGGCCGTGGCGCGGATGGTGCCGTCCAGATCCAGCTCTTCGGCTGCTCCCTCCCGCGCCCAGCGGCGCAGGCGTTTCAGGGCGACCTTGATGTTGCGGGTGCCCAGTTCAACCGTGTCGTCCAGGTTCCTGAATTCCCGCTTGTCCCAGACCTTGACCGCACGCTGGTGGCGGCTTTCTTTCTGACCAATACGGACGCCTTCAGGGTTGTACCCATAGGCCCCGAACGGAGAGGTTCCGGCGGTGCCGATCCACTTGTTGCCGCCCTGGTGGCGGCCTTGTTGTTCCTTGAGTCGTTCGCGCAGTGTTTCCATCAGCTTGTCGAAACCGCCAAGCGCTTCGATTTCGGCTTTCTCCTCGTCCGACAGGTGTTTCTCGGCCATCTTGGCGAGCCAATCGGCGGGGATATCGACAGCTTCCAACACCTGATCGAAACTGATCTCGCCCAATCCCTCAAAGCTGGCGGCAAAGGCGCGGTCGAATTTGTCGATATTGCGCTCGTCCTTCACCATCGACACCCGGGCAAGGTAATAGAATGCTTCGACATCATAGGTGACCAGACCTTTTTTCATGCCTTCCAGAAAAGTCAGATACTCCCGGAGCGATACCGGGATGCCCGCTTTGCGGAGGTTTTCGAAAAAGGGCAGGAACATCGCGTCACGCCACCATGCGAAGCAGAACCAGCGAGATCACCAGCCCCACAAGCGCAAAAGCGATCCCATATCCGGCGGCATACTGCGCCATGTCGGCGCCGTTTCCATTGCGTTTTTTTGCGGTCAAAGCGCCCAGGATTGCACCCAGTATCGCCATTCCCAGTACTAGCAACATATGCGTTTCATCCGTCTTTCGTGCTGTCAGCGGGGCTTCGGCCACTGTTTTGAGCCAGAGATTGAGCCACCAAATCCGAACCGAACCCGTATCGCGCCCATCCAAGGCTGTCCAGCCTGACGGCACGTGCCTGCTGCAATTGACCGGCCTGTTTCAAGGCCTCGGACTTCAGCAGCAGCAAGGTTGCCAGAAGCGAAGCGTTTTCCGCGCGGGTCATCACGTCGATGGCCTGATCCAGTTCGGGCAGGACCTCGGGCCCGCGATCCTGCGCAAGCGCAAAGGCTGCGGTCTGGGTTAAGACATAAGCCTGATGAACCTCGGTTCCGGGCGTCGCGCGAAGAAATTGTTGCGCGATCTTGAACTGCCGCTGGGCTTCTGCCGGGTCACGAAACTGCTCCATCCGGCCCATCAGGTAGTGGGGATAGGCGCGGCGGTGATCCGTCCATCCCAGTTGCTGCCCGATGCGGGCTGCCTTTTGTGCGGCGCGCATCTGTCGGGGGGAACCCGGCCCCGGTCCCAGTGATTTCTGGATCGCGTTGATCCACTCTCGGGGGGTATTTGTGGGGGGTTGCGCAGCTAGTCGGTCGCCGCGTGGATTCAGACGGCTGAGAATTCCGGGGATGACGGCAGCGACCTGATCGCGGGTCATGCCGGTGTGCAGTTCGGGCGCATAAGCCGCGCGCAGGATCAGCATGTCGAACCCGGTCAAGACCGTATGAATATTGTCGTCGTTGAACACCGAATCCGGCAGATGATAGAGGTCGTTCAGAGGACCAAGGGACTGTGCCAGTTCTTCGTGCAGACAATCGCGCATTTCCTGCGGGCTGACATCGTAGGGGATGAAAATCCCCAATCTTTCGCGCTGGCGCAGCTCAACCCAACTGCTTTTGGGTTTGCGGCGGTCGCGCTGATACTCGGTCAGGCTGGACGCGTTTGGCACCACGAAACAGGCCGCGTTTGGCAGAATTTGCAGAATGTCCTTCTGGCTGACCGCTTCGATCGTGATATTGGCCTGCCCGTCGTTGATTTGTCGGATGTTGATACCCGCCTCGCGCTTCAGGCGGTTCAGCAGGCGGGTCAAATCCTGCTGCATACTTTGTGTCGGCGATCCGGTCAGGCGAACGGTGATCGGCGTTTCGAACCGCGTGAACACGGGCAGTGCGGCCCCGCTTTCCAGTTCGAAATGCAGGGACAGGAAATCCGACGCGATGTTCGTATTGGACCGTGCCGGTGGCGAAGGGCGGGGTGCCGCAAAAGACTTGGCCGGCGGCAACGCCACTTCGACATATGGGACATCGTTCCCGAGTTCGATTGTCTCGACAGACGTGCAGCCAGCGATAACCAGCGCCAGAAAAAGGGCGCCCAAACGCATCATGGGCGGGCGTACTTGATGAACGGTGTCAGGGTGCCGATGCGATCATAAAGGTGGCGTGCCGTGGTGTTGAACTCTTGCGTCAGCCAGTAAACGGATGGGGCGCCCTGGCGATCCGCCTCTTCATAAACCGCCTGAATCAAGGCGCGACCGACGCCCGTTCCTCGGGTTTCAGGTCGGGCGAACAGGTCTTGCAGATAACAGACCTTTTCCACTTTCCAGGCGTGGCGATGGAACAGGTAGTGCGTCAGTCCGACCAAAACACCATCCTGTTCCGCGACAAAACAGGAAAAATCCTGCGGGTCGTCGCCCACCAATCTGGAAAAGGTCGTTTCATACACGTTTTCAGGCAGGGTGGTTTCATAAAACGCCAGATAATCCCGCCACATTTCGGCCCACTGATCTTTGTCCTCGGCCCGCAGGGTCCGGATAGTCTGAGCGTTCGCCAAGTGATGACCCCAATACTGCTGCTTTGCAACGCGGTTGCGTCAGGTATCTCGATGCTGACACCCGAGATACCCAATGGCAAGCCGTGATCACAGATTGTTCACACGCAGGCTAGCGTTTGCCACGTGCCATGAATGCAAGACGTTCGAACAGATGCACATCCTGTTCATTTTTCAGCAAGGCGCCATGCAGCTTCGGCAGCGCGCTGGCCCCGTCACGCCTGAGGTCTTCCGCCGTCAGGTCTTCGGCCAGCAACAGTTTCAGCCAGTCCAGCACCTCCGAGGTCGAGGGCTTTTTCTTGAGCCCTTGCGTCTCGCGGATTTCATAGAATTGCGTCAGCGCGGCGGTCAGAAGTGCGTCCTTGATGCCGGGGTGATGCACATCAACGATCCGGCGCATCGTTGCCTCGTCCGGAAAGCGGATATAGTGGAAGAAACAGCGGCGCAGGAACGCGTCGGGCAGCTCTTTTTCGTTGTTCGAGGTTATAATGACGATGGGGCGGTGCTTGGCCCGGACCGTCTCGCCCGTTTCGTAGACATGGAACTCCATCTTATCGAGTTCCTGCAACAGGTCATTGGGGAACTCGATATCCGCCTTGTCGATTTCGTCGATCAGCAGAACAACCTTTTCGTCGGCGTCAAAGGCCTGCCACAACTTGCCCTTGCGGATATAGTTCGACACGTCATGGACACGCTCTTCGCCCAATTGGCTGTCACGCAGGCGGCTGACGGCATCATATTCATAAAGACCCTGCTGCGCGCGGGTGGTGGATTTCACATTCCACTCGATCATTCTCAGCCCCAGCGCACCGGCCACTTGCCTTGCCAATTCGGTCTTGCCGGTACCGGGCTCGCCCTTCACCAGCAGGGGGCGCTCAAGCGTGACAGCGGCGTTCACGGCAATGGTCAGATCGTCGGTGGCGACATATTCGGCTGTACCTTGGAAACGTGCGGTCATGGGCCTCTCGTGCGTATATTGTGTTGGACGGGCAGCTTGTGGTTTCCGGGTTACAGAGCGGCAAGGTTTTTTACAACCCGCGTCCCTGCGTCGCCCCTCGGGAATTGTGCTGCAACTCCAAGCCCTTTTGCTTGATTCCGGTAAAGACCATTCGCAGGCGTTGTGCCTGTCGCCCCAAAAAAGCCTGTCAAATTTCATAGAAATACAAGGTTTTGTTGATGTTTGTCTCATAGTTAGACAAATCCGCGGGGGTGCACTGTCGTGCAACGTTTGTGTAGTGACATTCCACCGCCCGTCGGCTAAACGCTGCGCAGAAGGGAGAGCCAAATGTCAGCTGAAACAGCCGCGAACGACGTCACTGGCCAAACCGAGGGAGCAAATATGAAGCAGGAAGTTTTTCTGCCGGAAGATTACCGTCCGGCCGAAGATGAGCCTTTCATGAATGATCGTCAGCTTGAGTATTTCCGTCGCAAGCTGCTGGATTGGAAGACAGAGTTACTGGCTGGTAGCCGCGACACCATCGAAGGGCTGCAAGACAACACCCGCAACATTCCGGACGTCGCGGACCGCGCCAGCGAAGAAACAGACCGTGCGCTGGAACTTCGGACCCGTGATCGTCAGAGAAAGCTGGTCGCAAAGATCGACTCGGCCCTGCGCCGGATCGATGATGGCGAATACGGGTATTGCGAAATGACGGGCGATCCGATCTCGCTGAAGCGTTTGGACGCGCGACCGATTGCAACCATGACACTTGAAGCGCAAGAGCGCCACGAGCGTCGCGAGAAGGTCCACCGCGACGATTAATCGCCGGGTATGTGTAAGAAATCCAAGCGCCGGGGCCTGTGGCTCCGGCGTTTTTGCGTTATGCGGGTGTCATGAAGATAGACGGATTGAAATTCTGTGTAATCGGCGGCGGAATCGGCGGGCTGGCCTCGGCACTGGCGCTGCAACACCGTGGGGCGCATGTCACGCTTCTGGAGCAAGCCCCGGCCCTGACCGAAGTCGGTGCTGGTTTGCAGATCAGTGAGAACGGGATGCGCGTTCTTCATGCCCTTGGTGTCACGGGTCTTTCCGTCGGGCAGAAGTCCCATGGAACGGTCTTGCGCGATTACCGAAAAGGGCGCGTGGTCAGTCAACTGCCGGGCCCCTCAGCTGGTCCGACCTATTACTATCACCGTGCCGACCTTCTGAACCTTCTTCATGACGCGGCTTGTGCGGCAGGCGTGGATATCCGGTTGGGCGCCAGAGTTCTGCATGTGCAAAAGCATCCCAACGAGGCAGAGGTGGTCTTGGCGTCAGGCGAGCGAATTCGCGCTGAATGCGCCATTGCGGCCGATGGCGGCCGCAGCGTGCTCCGCCCGGCTCTGAACGGGGCAGAGACGCCGGAGTTCACGCATCAGGTGGCGTGGCGCGCCACCATCCCCTGGCAGCCCGGTCGCGACCCGGTTTCGGCGTCCCTGACCATGGGGCCGGGGCGGCATGTGGTGACCTATCCGTTGCGCGACGAAAGCATGATGAACATTGTCGCGGTCGAGGAGCGTTCGGACTGGCGGGAAGAAGGATGGCGTCAGACGGGCGATCCTGACGAGTTGCGTAAGCGATTTGCAGATTTCGGTGGCCCCGTGCGCGACATTCTGTCGAAAGTCACCGATGTGCATCTGTGGGCATTGTTTCTGCGGCCTGTCGCGCAAAACTGGCAGAATGGCCGATTGGTTCTGCTAGGGGACGCGGCCCATCCGACGTTGCCATTCATGGCACAAGGGGCATGTCTGGCGCTCGAGGACGCCTGGGTGCTGGCGCGCGCGTTTGACGAACGATCGGGTATCACCAACGCACTGGCGGCCTATGAAACAACCCGCAAGCCAAGGGCGCAGCGCGTTGTCGCGGCGGCCGGGTCAAATGCGCGGAACTTTCATCTGCGCGGTCCAGCCCGTATGGCTGCGCAATGTGTGCTGCGGGTCGTTGGTGCCCGGTTGTCACAACGCTATGAGTGGATCTACAGTCACGACGTCACGGCTGCCTAGGGCCTCAAAGATCCAGGTCAATCCAGACAGGAACGTGATCGGATGGCTTTTCGTGCCCCCGAACAGCGGCATCAATCTGGCAATCCCGCATGAGGTCGGCCGCTTGTGGCGTCAACAGGAAATGATCAATCCGAATTCCGTCATTCCGGTTCCACGCGCCAGCCTGATAATCCCAGAAAGAATAGTGGTCGGGACCCTGCGTTGTCGCGCGGAAGGCCTCGGTAAAGCCAAGGTTCAGAATCTTTCGAAAGGCGGACCGGCTTTCCGGGCGGAACAACGCGTCTTCCCGCCAGGCATCGGGGCGTTTGGCATCCTCGGCCTGTGGGATGATGTTGTAGTCTCCGGCCATCAGGGCCGGCTCCTCTGACTTCATCAGGGCCTGCGCGCGGTCGTAAAGCCGTTCCATCCAGGCCAGCTTGTAATCGTATTTCGGCCCGGGTGCCGGATTCCCGTTGGGCAGATACAGCCCACAGAGTCGCAGGGCCTTTTTGCCCACGACGGTCGCCTCGATCCAGCGTGCCTGTTCATCATTGTCATCGCCGGGAAGGCCGCGTGATACATCCTCCAGCGGAAGCTTCGACAGGATCGCGACACCATTGAAGCTTTTTTGCCCGTGTGTTTCCACGTTGTACCCGCGATCTTCAAACATCTCGCGGGGGAAGTTTTCGTCGACGGATTTGATTTCCTGAAGAAGAACAACGTCGGGTTGGGCATCGTCCAGCCAGCGGGGCAGCGCCTCGGTTCGCGCCTTGATGCCATTGATGTTGAACGTGGCGATTTTCATGCGCGATCCTCCGAAGCCTTGTGGCAACCTATCGCTCAGAACGGGCCCAGCGGCAAGTCGGAGATCGGACTAGCGAGGCTCTGCCTCGCGCTCCGGGATATTTTTAGCCAGATGAAGAAACTGATCCTTAACCATTTTCTCGATACTTGAAAGGGCGGTACAGGCGGGGACGCCGATGACCGCGCCAGGTGAAGCTCTCTAGTCGTTTTGGTCAGAGAGCGGATCCCTGCTTCATCTGGCTGAAAATATCCTGGGGGTGTGGGGGCAAAGCCCCCACCGGTTACATCGAAAACGACGTGCCGCAGCCACAGGAAGAGGTGGCGTTGGGGTTGTCGATCACAAACCGCGCACCAATAAGTTCCTGAGTAAAATCTATCACCGCGTTTTCAAGAAAGGGCAGAGAGACCGGGTCGACGATGACTTTCTGCCCTTTGCCTTCAAGAATGAGGTCGTCGGTGTTTGGCGTGTCCAGAGCGATTTCATATTGAAAACCGGAACATCCACCGCCCTCCACTGCGACACGCAGGGCTTGCCCCTGTTCCGCGGCACCGATTTCGGCAAGGCGGTCAAAGGCGCGTTCGGTGACTGATGGGGGCAGATTCATGCCGGTCTCCAAAGGTTTATTTCCCAAGCGTCCTACAATATATGAAACCAAAAGACAGGCGACAAGGACAAGGCCTTTGGACAGAGCGGGTTTTGCTTCGGACCCAGACCGCGCAAGGGGGCGGCTGGTGCCAGAGGAAGAAAGCAGCTTCCGGTCATGCTTTCAGCGTGATCGCGACCGGATCATTCACGCCAGTGCGTTTCGGCGGCTCAAGCACAAGACGCAAGTCTTTGTCGAGCATGAAGGTGACAGTTATCGAACACGGCTGACCCATTCCATCGAAGTCGCTCAGGTCGCGCGAACAATTTCAGGGGCGTTGGGCCTGAATGCTGAACTCACCGAAGCTGTAGCGTTGGCGCACGACCTGGGTCATACGCCCTTTGGTCATACGGGTGAGGACGCCCTCCACGCGCTGATGGCGCCTTACGGGGGGTTTGATCACAACGCTCAGGCCATTCGGATCGTAACCAAGCTGGAGCGGCATTATGCCGGGTTTGACGGATGCAATCTGACCTGGGAGTGCCTGGAGGGTATCGCCAAGCATAACGGCCCGGTTGTTGGCGAATTGCCCTGGGCCCTGGCGGAATGCAACCAGGGCTTTGACCTTGAACTTCATACCCATGCAAGTGCCGAGGCGCAGGTGGCGGCCTTGTCTGATGACATTGCTTACAACAATCACGACCTTCTGGATGGGTTGCGTGCGGGGTTGTTTGAAGATGATGATCTGCGCCACCTTCCGATCGTGGGGGCGTGTTATGCGGATGTGGATGCGAAATACCCCGGTCTTGATCCGTATCGGCGGCGTCATGAAGCACTGCGGCGGGTTTTTGGGGTCATGGTGGCAGACGTCATCACAACGTCGCGCGACTTGATCGCGGCCTCGGGCGCGCAGTCGGTCGAAGAGATTCGCCATCTTGGGCATCCTGTCATCCAATTCTCGACCGGGACTTGGGCGGATCTGAAACAAATCAGGGCGTTCCTGTTCACCCGGATGTATCGCGCACCCAGCGTCATGAAGGTGCGGGCCGAGGTTGCAACGGTTGTCGAAGACCTGTTCCCGATCTACCTGAACGATCCGAAACAGATGCCGGCACGCTGGCACGAGGATATTGAAGCTGCGGCGGACGAGACTGCTCTGGCCCGGATCGTATCGGACTATATTGCAGGAATGACCGACCGCTTCGCTTTGCAGGATCACGCCCGGCTGACGGGCTGATTGCGCCGCAATGAAACGGGTAATGGTCCATGTTTGCGACCTTTATTGCGGGTTGATTGGTACCTTGCGCAGGCGGGAAGCGATGATCAGAAGCCGTACGACGGACAGTGCGCAGGGTACTTGAAATCTCAGACAGAGGATATCTGGGCGCCATTGGCAGACATTGGGCGCAAACCATGTCCAAACAATAGGCGTCCATTGACCTTGCCGTGATGCATGGTAAACCGCCGGGCAAGCAAAAGGACATCCGAAATGAACCTGTTTTCCGAGATCCGCGGCCTTGTACTGGACGCGCTGGCACAGATGCAGTCCGAAGGCGCGTTGCCCGAGGGGCTGAGTTTTGACAACGTGGCGGTCGAACCGCCGCGTGATGCGGCGCATGGCGACATGGCGACCAATGCGGCGATGGTGCTGGCAAAACCGGCCAGGATGAAACCGCGTGACATTGCCGAGGCATTGGCAGGGAAGCTGGTGGCAGATGACCGCATCACCAGCGCCGATGTGGCAGGTCCGGGCTTTCTCAATTTGCGGCTGGCACCGTCGGTCTGGCAAGGCGTGCTGGCGGCTGTGCTGGAGAAGGGCACCGATTATGGCCGCTCGACTATGGGCCATGGGCAAAAGGTCAACGTTGAATATGTTTCGGCCAACCCAACCGGTCCGCTGCACGTGGGTCATACACGGGGTGCGGTATTCGGTGACGCTCTGGCAAGCCTGCTGGCCTATTCGGGCCATGACGTGACCCGTGAGTATTACATCAACGACGGCGGCGCGCAGGTGGATGTGCTGGCGCGCTCGGCTTACGAACGCTATCGCGAGGCCAATGGTCTGAGCCCCGAAATTGCCGAAGGTCTTTATCCTGGCGACTACCTGATCCCGATCGGTGAGGCGTTGAAAGAGAAATACGGCGACAGCCTGATCGACAAGCCGGAAAGTGACTGGCTGGAAGAGGTGCGTGAGTTCTCGACCGACGCGATGATGGATCTGATCCGCGCTGACCTGAAAGCGCTGGGCGTTGAGATGGACGTGTTCTTCTCGGAAAAATCGCTCTATGGCACTGGTCGGATTGAGGCCGCATTGCAATCGCTGACTGACAAGGGCCTGATCTATGAAGGCGTGCTCGAGCCGCCGAAGGGCAAAAAGCCCGAGGATTGGGAGCCACGCGAACAGACCCTGTTCAAATCGACCGAACATGGCGATGACGTCGACCGCCCTGTCAAGAAATCGGATGGCAGCTGGACTTATTTTGCCCCGGATATTGCTTATCACTATGACAAGGTGACCCGTGGCTTTGACGCGCTGATCGACGTGTTTGGCGCCGACCATGGCGGCTATGTCAAACGAATGAAGGCAGCTGTGTCGGCGCTGTCCGACGGTAAGGTGCCGCTTGATATCAAGCTGACGCAGCTGGTGAAGCTGTGGAAGAATGGTGAGCCGTTCAAGATGTCCAAGCGGGCAGGGAACTTTGTCACTCTGCGCGATGTGGTCGATCAGGTGGGCCCGGACGTGACGCGGTTTGTTATGCTGACCCGCAAGAACGATGCGCCGTTGGATTTCGATTTTGACAAGGTGCTGGAACAAAGCCGCGAGAACCCTGTGTTCTACGTTCAATACGCACATGCCCGTGTCATGAGCGTGCTGCGCCGTGCGGCCGAAGCTGGAATTGCGGCTGATGATGCGACCCTTGCGGACGCTGACCTGAGCAAGATCGATCATGCCTCGGAACTGGTTGTTGCCAAGAAGCTGGCAGAATGGCCACGGCTGGTCGAGATTGCCGCCCGGACCAATGAACCGCACAGGGTCGCCTTTTACCTTTATGAACTTGCAGGCGACTTTCACGCGTTGTGGAACAAGGGCAATGACGAGACGCAATTGCGTTTCATCCAGGATGGCGATGTTGCCACAAGCCAGTCAAAAATCGCTTTGGCCCGGGCCGTTTCTGTTGTGATTTCAGCGGGCTTGGGTATTCTTGGCGTTACTCCGGCGCAGGAGATGCGGTAAAAAATATCGCCCGAACCGCCGGTATGAGGTAGGCAAGAAATGACCCGCGGGCCTTATTTTCAGGCGCGAAACGGGCAGTGAGGCGGACATGGCGAGTTACGATTACTCGGGGCATCAAAGCCCCGGGCAGATTCATTACCCGAATCAAGCGCATTCTGATGATGTGTATGATTTTCCCGAAGATATGCAGGAAGATGACGCGCCGCGAGGCTCGTTTGGTCTGGGCAGGGCAGTCAATTTCCTGGGGGCTGTTGCTTCCTTGGCGCTGGTCGCTGGTGTCGGGGTCTGGGGCTATCAACTGATCATGCGCGATGTCAGTGGCGTGCCGGTTGTTCGCGCCGCCGAAGGGCCGATGCGTGTACAGCCGGAAAATCCGGGTGGAACACCCGCCGATCATCAGGGCTTTGCCGTGAATGCCGTCGCCGCCGAAGGCAGCGCTGCGGCGCCGGCCGACCGGTTGATCCTTGCACCGCGCCCGGTGTCCTTGACAGACGAAGATCTGCCCGCCGGAGAACTGAAGCCGACCCCTGCGCTGCATGTTGTCGAAGAACCTATCACCACGCAGGAGGCCGCGCGCCTGCGCCAGAACGCAGTAGATGCGCTGGTTGCGGAATTGGCGGGTGCGGCAGCAGAAACGCAGCAAGAGTTCGAAGACGGTGTGCAACTGGCATCGCTGACCACCCCTGATGAAGAACCCGCCATTGACCCGGCAGATTTTGCTGCGGCCTTGCCGGACCCGAGCTTCGCAGAGTTGCCGGGTGTGCGCCGATCGTTGCGCCCTGTGACGCGTCCGGCACGGTCCACCCGCAGTCAGGTCGCGCCCAGCGAGAATTCCGAAGACGCCATCAATGCAGCGGTGAAAGCCGCGGTCGGGGTGGATGTTGATCCGGATACACTGGCAAAGGGAACCCGGCTGGCGCAGCTTGGAGCTTATGACAGCACGCAAGTGGCACAGGCCGAGTGGGACCGATTGAATGGTCAGTTTGGTGATTATTTGTCGGGAAAACAACGAGTTATCCAGAAAACCTCAAGTGGTGGACGGACCTTTTACCGCCTGCGTGTTCTGGGGTTCGAAGACCTGAGCGACTCGCGCCAGTTCTGCGCTGCTCTGGTCGCGCAAGGCGCTGATTGTATCCCGGTGGCCGTGAGGTGAAGTTCGGAGCAGCGATCACAGATGCTGAAGGACTGCGCCTGACGCAGGAGGAAAGAGACCTGTTTCACCAGATGAACCCGTTTGGGTTTATCCTGTTCTCCCGCAATATTGAAAGCGCCGATCAGGTGCGGGCCTTGTGTTATGATTTCCGCGAGGCCGTTGGGCGCAACTGCCCCATTACCATCGATCAGGAAGGTGGGCGCGTGCAGCGTTTGCGCGCACCCTTGGCCCGCGAATGGCTGCCGCCGCTGGATCATGTGATCAGGGCGGGTGATCAAGCGGAACGCGCCATGTACCTCAGGTACCGCCTGATTGCGGATGAGCTGTTTGGTCTGGGTATCGACAGCAACTGTGCCCCCATGGTCGATGTGGCGCGGCCCGAGACCCACGCGTTTCTGAAAAACCGCTGTTATGCCTTTGATCCTGAGCAGATTTCCAGGATCGGCAGGGCCGTGGCACAGGGTCATCTGGATGGGGGTGTTCTTCCGGTTCTCAAGCACATTCCCGGCCATGGCCGTGCCACTCTGGACAGTCACCATGACCTTCCGCACGTTGATTTGCCGCTGGAAGAGTTGGAATACAGCGATTTCGCGCCGTTCCGCGCCTTGAATGACCTGCCGATGGGGATGACAGCACATCTGGTCTTCGATCAGATCGATCCCCGGCCAGCCACCATTTCTGCGGCCATGATGGGCCTGATTCGAGACAATATCGGCTTTGGCGGGCTGATCATGACCGACGATATTTCAATGAAAGCGCTCAGTGGGGCGTTGACGGACCTCACACGGCAATCTTTGCAGGCGGGCTGTGATGTGGTCCTGCATTGCAATGGCAGTTTTTCTGAACGTGCCGCTGTGTTGGAAACTGCCGGGGAGATGTCGGATGTGGCACAAGCCCGCGCAGAACGGGCGCTGGCGCTGCGGAAACCCCCGCGGGAACTTGACATCCAAGCCGCCGAAGCGGAACTATCTGCCCTAATGGGCGGGCAGGTATATGAACGATAATCTTTTTAGCGAAGACCCTGTCTCGGTCGCGGATCGTCTTGCGGCCGAAGCGCTGATTGTTGATGTCGACGGCTTCGAAGGCCCGTTGGATGTTCTGCTGACCCTGTCCCGCACGCAAAAAGTGGATCTGCGCAAGATCTCGGTTCTTGCGCTGGCGCAGCAATATCTGGCCTTTGTTGAAAAGGCGCGTGCGCTGCGCATTGAACTGGCCGCCGATTATCTGGTCATGGCGGCGTGGCTGGCCTTTCTCAAGTCCCGTCTACTGCTACCGCCAGACCCGGATGACGACGGGCCATCGGGTGAAGAGCTGGCCGCGCATCTGGCGTTTCAACTTGAACGCCTGCAGGCGATGCGTGACGTCGCTGCACGGTTGATGGCCCGCGACCAACTGGGGCGTGATTTTTTCAAACGCGGGCAGGGCGAGGACGTCACCCGCATTCGCACCGTGACTTATTCTGCCACGCTTCTGGACCTGATGCAGGGTTATGCCCGTATCCGCACCCGTGACGAATTCCGCCCCTTTGTGATGGACCGCGATGCGGTGTTCACGATGGAGCAGGCACTGGAGCGGATGCGCCCGCTGATCGGTTTTGCGGGGACGTGGACCGATATGGAAACCTATCTGCCCGATGGTTGGGATACTGACCCGGTGCGCCGCAGATCAGCAACGGCTGCGACCTTTGCGGCCTCGCTGGAACTGGTGAAAGAAGGACATATGGAGATCAAGCAGAGCGAGACATTCGCGCCGATCCATTTGCGTAAGAGGACCCAGACACGTGACTGACGCCCCAGAAGAAACCGGCACCCTGTTCGAGGCGCCACCGCTGGCGGAACAGGAGCGTATGGTCGAGGCCGTTTTGTTTGCCAGCGCAGATCCGGTGACGATTGCCGACCTTGAGGCGCGGATGCCGCATGGAAGCGACGCCGCGCAAGCCGTTGAATTGCTTCAGAGACGTTACGAGGGGCGCGGCGTGCGCGTGGTGCGCGTTGGTGAGGCATGGGCGATCCGTACGGCCCCTGATCTGGGCTTTCTGATGCAGAAGGAAACGGTTGAGACCCGTAAACTCAGCCGCGCCGCGATTGAGACATTGGCGATCGTGGCCTATCACCAGCCCTGCACCCGCGCCGAGATTGAGGAAATTCGCGGCGTATCAGTCTCTCGCGGGACGATTGACCAATTGCTAGAGATGGAGTGGATCAGGTTGGGCCGCCGCCGCATGACACCGGGTCGTCCGGTGACATTTGTGGTGACGCCAGAGTTTCTGGATCATTTTGGTCTGGAGAACGCCCGCGATCTGCCAGGTCTCAAGGAATTGAGGGCTGCGGGATTGTTGGAAAACCGGCCTCCACCGGGGGCTATCCCGCTGGGTGAGGGGCGCGAGGACGAAGTGGACGAGGACCAGTCGGAACTGTTTGAGGAGTAATAACCCGGACAGGTCACTACAGGTCAGGCGCGGAACCTGCGGCAGTAAACGCGGGTTATCCGACACATGCACCGTTGAAAGAAATTCTGAGGATTAGACGGCCGCTTTGAAGTGCTTGGACAATTTCAGGCCTTGCCCCTGATAGTTCGATGCAATCCCGGCACCATATAGCTGCGTGGGCATCTCAGCCATTTTCTCATAGACAAGACGCCCGACCACCTGTCCGTGTTCCAGCACGAAAGGCGCTTCGTGGCATCGCACCTCAAGCACACCGCGTGACCCGGCACCGCCTGCTGCGGCATGGCCAAAGCCGGGATCGAAGAACCCGGCATAATGCACTCGGAATTCACCAACCATTGCCAGATAAGGTGCCATTTCGGCGGCATACATCGGCGGGATATGGACCGCCTCGCGGCTGACAAGGATATAGAATGCGCCGGGGTCAAGTATGATGCGACCGTCCTTGGTGTGCACTTCCTCCCAATAGTCCTGGGGGTCGTATTCGCCAATTCGGTCCAGATCGATTACCCCGGTATGGGGCTTGGCGCGATAGCCGACCAGATCGGTGTCGGGCAGTTGCAGATCGACCGAAAAGCCAAGACCATCATGAATCACAGCAGGCCCGTCCACCAACGGCGATTCGGCGTGCAGGGCGGTCAGTTCGGCGTCAGACAAGACGGCCTGACCCTGACGGAAACGGATCTGGTTTAGACGCATACCGGGTCGGACCAGAACTGAAAACGAACGTGGACAGATCTCGGCGTACAGCGGGCCTTTGTAGCCTGCGGGCACGCGATCGAACTCGGTGCCACCATCGGTGATGGTACGGGTCAGAAGGTCAAGCCGCCCGGTCGAGCTTTTGGCATTGGCGACGGCGGTCATGTCGCGGGGCAGGGCAAGCGATTCCATCAGTGGCACCAGATAGACGCAGCCCTTTTCCAGAACAGCGCCGTCCGAGATGTCGATGCGGTGCATTTCAAACTCGGCCAAGCGATCCGTAACAGTCCGTCCTTCGCCCGCGAGAAACGAGGCACGTACTCGGTAAGCAACTGTTCCTAAACGCAAATCAAGGCTGG
Organism: Ruegeria sp. AE4; assembly: GCF_056542185.1. Taxonomy (NCBI): domain Bacteria; kingdom Pseudomonadati; phylum Pseudomonadota; class Alphaproteobacteria; order Rhodobacterales; family Roseobacteraceae; genus Ruegeria; species Ruegeria sp. AE4. The sequence continues at coordinate 219,013 of NZ_JBQFZK010000001.1, forward strand.
CCGGTTGAATTTGCGCTGGCAGAACATCGGGGTTGGCGGCAATCTCTCCGCGCGCGATCATCGCTTCGATTTGCTGGTTCGCGCAAACACCTGTCATCTCGATCCCCTCGTGTGCCAGAGCGGGATCTGGCCTTTGTGCCATAAACGTCGGTGTGATTTGGTCGGGCTAGCAGGACTCGAACCTGCGACCTTCCGTCCCCCAGACGGACGCGCTACCAGGCTGCGCCATAGCCCGACGTTGGGCCGTTCATAAAGATTTTCCCGGCAGGGGCAAGAGGAAAACACTGCCTTTTTTCCTAACCCGTCGCCTGTGTTTCGACCCGATCCAGCCAGCGGCGCAGGTCTTTTGCAATTGGTGCAATCCGGCGCAGAAGTTCGTCGTCAAAGTCGGCGCACTTCCACGCCAGCGAAGCAATTCCGCCCATCAGGGGCGCTGTGTTCAGGTCAGACTCTGGTTCTTGTTCTGACACAGCTGCGGGAAGTGCTTCGGCCTGCACACCTTCATTCACCGGCTGCTTGGCCGGTTCGTCCAGATCCATAGGGATTTGTTCGGTGGCTGCAGCTGGTTTGGGTTCGAACGGCACCACAGTACCTTGAACGGGTTCAATCAGGGCAGGGCCCGGTTCGTCCAGAGGCGGAGACAGTGCTGCGACATGTGCGACGCCTTGCTCGCGCAGGATTCGCTGTACGCCTTTGATTGTGGTCCCGTCTTCATGAAGCAGTTTCTTGATGCCCCCCAGAAGACGCATGTCATTGGGGCGATAATACCGGCGCCCGCCCGCGCGTTTGACCGGTTTGACCTGAGCGAACCGGCTTTCCCAGAAACGCAAAACATGGGCCTGAACACCAAGCCAATCCGCTACTTCACTGATCGTGCGAAACGCGTCGCGGGATTTGCTCATATCCGCGTGACCCTGGGGTTACTTGCGATTCCCGACGGCGACGCGATCTTTCATAAGATGCGACGGGCGAAAGGTCAGTACGCGGCGGGGCTGTATCGGAACCTCTTCGCCGGTTTTGGGGTTGCGTCCGACTCGCGCGGTCTTGTCGCGAACACTGAACGTACCGAAGGACGAGATTTTCACCTGCTCACCACGCACCAGAGCGTCGGACATGTGGTTCAGAACGCTTTCGACCAGCTGCGCACTTTCGTTGCGCGAAAGCCCAACTTCGCGAAAGACGGCCTCGCTCAGATCCATTCGAGTCAGTGTATTGTCGCCCATGTCATTTCCCCTGTTGCTGTCAAAGCATACGGGTACGGCAAATTCGCTGTCAATATCAATGAATTGCAAGAAGCTGTGTAAGCTGGATTGCGCCGGTTACCAGCGCAGAACCACTGCGCCCCAGGCCAGACCGCCGCCAATCGCTTCGGTCACGATCAGGTCACCGGGTTTGATCTGCCCGCGTTGTTTACCAACCGACAATGCCAATGGGATGGATGCAGCCGAGGTGTTGCCGTGATCCTGAACGGTCACAACTACGTTTTCCATTGGCAGGCCCATCTTTTTGGCCGTGCCCTGAATGATGCGAATATTTGCCTGATGAGGAACAATCCAGTCTACGTCAGCGCTGCTCAGCCCGGCGCGGCTCAGGGCTGTCTCAGCGGTTTTGGTAAGCTTTTCAACGGCATGTCGGAAGACCTGATTGCCCTGCATCCGCAGATGCCCGGTGGATTGGGTCGAAACACCCCCATCGACATAAAGCAGGTCCTTGAAGCGCCCATCCGAGTTCAGATCGGTTGCGAGTATGCCGCGATCCGCAGCGGTGCCTTCGCCGTCCTGTGCTTCGAGCACCAATGCGCCGGCGCCGTCCCCGAACAAAACGCAAGTCGAGCGGTCGGTCCAGTCCATAATCCGGGAAAAGGTTTCGGCACCAATGACCAGCACGCGTTTGGCTTGGCCGGACAGGATCAACGCATTTGCGTTGCTGAGCGCGAAAACGAATCCCGCGCAGACAGCCTGTACGTCGAAAGCAAACCCCTTTGTCATGCCCAGCCGGGCCTGAACCATGGTTGCGGCAGAAGGAAAGGTCAGGTCCGCGGTCGAGGTCGCCAGGACAATCGCGTCGATATCATCCGCTGTCAGGCCCGCATCGGCCAGCGCAGCCTCGGCAGCCTTGGTGGCCAGGTCCGACGTCGTTTCGTCATCGGCGGCAAAGTGACGGCGTTCGATCCCCGACCGGGTTCTGATCCACTCATCCGTCGTGTCCAGCGTTTTCTCGAACTCGGAATTTGGAACAATACGTTCCGGCAAATAATGCCCGACACCTACTACAACTGAACGGCCTGCCATTTTTGAGGTACTGCCTTTTTTGTTATTTATCGGTCTGCGGCGCAGCTTGCGCGGCATCTTGTGCAAGCTGGGCCGTGGATGCAACCCGCGCAGCTAATTTTTCGGCAAAGCCGGACTGTGCCAGAGTAAAGGCCAGTTTGATCGCCGCCGACACTCCGGTCGCATCTGCCCCGCCATGGGATTTAATAACTGTCCCGTTCAGACCCAGAAACACGCCACCGTTTACGCGCCGCGGATCAATGCGCTTTTTCAGGCGCTGTAGCGACGTGATGGCCAGGACCGAAGCCAATCGGGACAACGGAGAGTATTTGAACGCCTCGCGCAGAAGATCTCCGATCAGGCTGGCGGTGCCTTCACCCGTTTTGATCGCGACATTGCCGGTAAACCCATCGGTAACAATGACATCTGCCTTGTCACCGGGAATGTCGCTGCCTTCGACAAAGCCAACAAATTCGAAATTCGCCTGTTCCGCGAAATCCGAGATCAAGGCGTGTGCTTCTTTCAGTTCCGCGCGGCCTTTATGCTCTTCTGTGCCAACGTTCAGCAGCCCGATCCGGGGTCGGTTCAGGGCCATGCCGTTGCGCGCATAAGACGCGCCCATCAGGGCGAATTGCAGCAAGTCCTTGGCGTCGGCACGCACATCGGCGCCCACGTCCAGCATCACATTGAACCCCTGCGGGTTGCGCGAAGGCCACAGGATCGCGATTGCGGGGCGGTTGACACCCGGCAATTTGCGCAGGCGCATCATTGACAGGGCCATCAGGGCACCGGTGTTGCCGCAGGACACAGCGCCATGGGCTTCGCCCTGACGAACCGCTTCCAGCGCGGACCACATTGAGGTCTGCTTGCCGTTGCGCACAACCTGGCTGGGCTTGTCCTCCATCGTGACAACGTCGGGGCAATCACGAAAAACGACGCGCCCTTCAAGGACACGTCGTTTGGCAACCAGCTTGCGCAATACCTGTTCGGGCCCGTGCAGCAGGAACCCGATATTCGGGTTCTTGCCAGCCGATTTCGCCAGACCTGCAACGACGACAGCGGGACCTGCGTCCCCTCCCATTGCGTCAACCGAGATGGTGATCCGTCCGGCGTGCGTGGGCTGATCGTTCATGCCTTGGCCTGCGCTCGATCAGGCTTAGGCTGCGTCTTCGTCCAGATCGATTTCGTCGGCCTGTGCGACGACTTCGCGATCGTCATAGTGGCCGCAAGATGCACAAACGTGGTGCGGGCGTTTCAGCTCGCCGCAGTTCGGGCATTCGTTCGGGTTTGCAGCAACCAGAGCGTCGTGTGCGCGGCGGTTGTTGCGACGCGACTTGGAAACTTTGTTCTGTTGGACGGCCATGGTCTCAACCTTTGTCTGACTGGGGGCCGCAGATTCGCTGCCGACCCGGGTTTCGTAGTTCGTTTATCGTGGTTTGACGCGCGTTTAGGCGACGAGCCCCGCAATGTCCAACCCAAAATCCGATGAGCGCGCGAAAATACTGCGATTCTCGGCATGTTCAAGCGATTTTTCTGACCGCCTGCTATGACAGGAAATCCGGCACCTGTCACTCGTCTTTTTTTAGCACATCGCGCAATCCTGCCAATCCCGCAAAGGGTTTGGCATCGTCATCCGTCATCGCCTGTTTGCCCGGTTCTGTGTAGGCAGCCTGACCCAGTTCCGCGCCGTCTTTCCGTGGATATTGTGGCAAAGCCAGAGACAGGGCCTCGATCATGACAAGGGCCGGATCAATTTCCGGTCCCAAAGGTTCAGATTCGTCATCTTCCGGGATTTCGAACTCTGGATCATCAGGGTCTGCCCAATCCGCAAGAAATGTCCGGTGCACTGGAATGTCGATCCTTGTCGTCACCGGTTCCAGCGTCACCACGCAAGGTTGGGTGACAGTTGCGCCGAGTTTGCCGTTTAGAACCCAGTCCCGTTTGCCCTGCGCCCGCAGGTCGCCCGAAAAGCTGAGCTTGCGCAGCCCCAGCAGCCCAAGGTCTTGCCTGATTTGCTCAAGCACGGTGGTTGCAGGGCGCAGATCGAACCGTGTCGGGGCGTTCTGCGGCAGGTCAGACACCCGAAATGATGTCGCGTTGCTCATTCGTGAGCCTTTCTATGTGTTGAACCGTGGCAGCGGTTTATGTAATCGGATAGAAGCCGAAGAAGGCCAAGGCAAGAGGGTGCAGATGTTGAAGGTAGTGAACCGGTTGAAACCAGCTGCGAAATCGCTTGTGTTTGTTGCCTGTCTGGCTGCGACCGGAGCTTGTACGGCTGTCTTCAAGAATCACGGCTATGTGCCACCGGCCGAGGAACTGGCGGAAATCAAAGTGGGCGTAGACACGCGGGACAGCGTGCAAGAGGCCATCGGCGCGCCGGGCGCATCCGGCGTGGTTCGGGATTCGGGCTATTACTACGTCCGCTCTCGCGTGCGCCACTACGGTCCGAAACGGCCCGAGGTGGTATCGCGCGAACTGGTTGCCATCAGTTTTGATCAGCGCGGTGTTGTCAGAAATATCGAACGCTTTGGTCTTGAAGACGGGAATGTGATTGCTCTGGAGCGCCGCGTCACTGATTCCAACGTTCAGGACAAAGGCTTCCTGCGTCAGCTGCTGGGCAATATCGGCAACTTCAATCCGGCCAACATTCCGGGCGCCAACTAATTTGCGCCAAAACCTTGCGGTGGTCACAGGGCAGTCACATGTCTTGTGCTAACGGTGTCGTACCGACGCCTGAGGGTCGGCAACCGTGGAGGACGCGACCGTGACAACGGCAGTTTTGTTAAGCAAGGGGCGCTATCGCGCCAGACTGGCGCAGTCGCCCGAGGATATCAGAACAGCTCAGGCATTGCGGACCTTGGCTTTTGGCACAGAGCAACCGGACTGCGACGAATTTGATGCACGCTGTAGCCATATCCTGATCGAGGATATGCGCTCGGCTGAACGGCTGGTCTGCTGCTTTCGGATGCTGACCATGGAAAGTGGCGGCGAGATCAAGCGAAGCTATTCGTCACAGTTCTATGACCTGACCTCGCTCGAAGGCTTTAAAGGTCGGATGGTCGAAATGGGACGATTTTGTATCCACCCCAATCACAGCGACCCCGACATCCTGCGTGTCGCCTGGGGGGCAATGACGGCCTACGTTGACCGGAACAACGTCGAGATGTTGTTTGGATGTTCCTCTTTTGCCGGTACCGAAACAGAGCAGTATCTGGATGCTTTTGCGATGCTCAAGCATCGCCATCTGGGCCCGAAACGTTGGTTGCCGCGCGTGAAGGCTCCGGATGTGTTTCGTTTTGCCGCGCGTCTGCGGCGCAGACCGGATGTGAAAAAGGCAATGCTGCGGATGCCACCCTTGTTGCGGACTTATCTGATGATGGGCGGTTGGGTCAGCGATCATGCGGTGGTGGATCGCCACATGAACACGCTGCACGTTTTCACAGGGGTGGAAATCGGTGCGATCCCCCCGGCACGCAAACGTCTGTTGCGGGCGGTGGCCGGGTAGATTGAGTATTTTTCAAAAGGTGAAGACGGGGCGTTGACGCAATGTGTCAGCCGGTTTAGCTGGCGCACATGGCGAGAATTCCTTTGTTGCAGATGTCCGGCATTTCCCTGACTTTCGGGGGTGACCCGGTGTTTTCCGAACTGGATCTGGTGGTTCAGCCCGGTGATCGTGTTGCGCTGGTGGGGCGAAACGGGTCCGGAAAATCCACGCTGATGAAAGTGATGGCCGGTCTGGTCGAGGCTGATCGGGGCGAGATTGTCGTGCCGCCCGGAAAATCCGTTGGCTATATGGAGCAAGATCCGACGATGGAGGGCTTTGCCACGTTGGGGGATTACGCCTCCAGCGGGTTGGAGCCGGGAGAACTTTACAAGGTTGAACGGGCCGGTGAAGGGTTGAAGTTCGATCCTTCACGGGCGGTTGAGACGGCTTCGGGCGGAGAAAGGCGGCGGGCTGCGCTGGCCAAGCTGATGGCAGAAGCTCCGGATCTGATGTTGCTGGACGAGCCGACCAACCATCTGGATATCGAAGCCATCGCGTGGCTGGAACGCGAACTTGGCGCGACCCGAGCGGCCTTTGTGCTGATCTCGCATGACCGGGCCTTTCTAAGGGCGCTGACCCGGGCAACACTTTGGATCGACCGGGGGGCTGTTCGGCGACAGGAGCAGGGCTTTGAAGCCTTTGAGGCCTGGCGGGACAAGGTCTGGGAGGAAGAGGACCAGCAACGCCACAAGCTGAACCGCCTGATTAAGTCCGAAGCGAAATGGGCGGTTGAGGGCATTAGCGCCCGACGCAAACGTAACCAAGGCCGGGTGCGGGCCTTGCAGGCGTTGCGGGCCGAAAAGGCGGCGCAGATCAAACGTCAGGGTTCGGCTGCAATGGCACTGGAGGCCGGGCCAAAATCAGGCCGTAAAGTGATTGAGGCCAGGGCGCTGGCCAAAGGGTTTGGCGACAAGCAGATCGTTCGGAACTTTGATCTGCTGGTGCAGCGCGGTGACCGGGTGGCCTTTGTCGGGCCGAACGGTGTTGGCAAAACAACGTTGCTGAAGATGCTGCTGGGGCAGGTGGAGCCGGACGCGGGCTCGGTTTCCTTGGGGACGAACCTTGAATTCGCGGTGTTCGATCAGACCCGCGCTCAACTGGACCCCGAGATGAGCCTGTGGGACAGTCTGACCGGCGATCCGGATATGCGGGTGTCGGGCAAGGCCGATCAGGTAATGGTGGGCGGGCAGCCCAAACATGTTGTAGGGTATCTCAAGGAATTTCTGTTTGACGAACGGCAGGCCCGAGCAGCCGTCAAATCCCTGTCCGGTGGGGAAAAAGCCCGGTTGCTTCTGGCCAAGCTGATGGCGAAACCCTCGAACCTATTGGTGCTGGACGAACCGACCAACGATCTGGATGTCGAGACGCTGGACCTGCTGCAAGAGCTTTTGGACGATTACGACGGCACCGTTCTGCTGGTGAGCCATGACCGAGATTTTCTGGACCGCGTGGCGACAACCACCATCGCTATGGAGGGGAACGGACGGGCGACAGTCTATGCTGGCGGTTGGTCGGATTACATCGCGCAGCGCGGTGACGTAATCGAAAAAAGTGTAGAAAAAGCAAAGACTCCAAAGCCAAAGATCAAGCAGGAAGAAAAGCCGAAATCCGGCCTGTCCTTCTCGGAAAAGCACCGGCTGGAGAAACTGCCTGCCGAGATCGCGCGTCTTGAGGCCGAGATCGCCAAGCTGGAAGAGTTGATGTCCGATCCCGAGCTGTTCACGCGTGAGCCGGTGAAGTTCCAAAAAGCGACCGAGGCGCTGGTTGAGAGGCAGGAAAAACTCTCGGCCGCTGAAGAGGAATGGCTGACGCTCGAAGAGAGGGCTGAAAGCGCTTAGCGCGCCAGACGCCTTGCCGGATTACCTGCCACGGTTTCTCTGGCGGGGACGTCTTTGGTAACGACGCTGCCTGCGCCGATTGTGGCGTGGTCGCCTATGGTTACGCTGGGCAACAGGATCGCACCGCCGCCAATCCAAACGTGCCTGCCGATGGTTACGGGCAGGCCTATTTCCAGCCCTTGCGCCCGATCAGCCGGGTCCTTGGCATGATGGGCGCAGTAAATCTGAACATTAGGGCCGAACATCGTGTCGTCGCCGACCCGAACGGGGGCCGTGTCCAGAACCACGCATCCGGCATTGAAATAAACCCGGCTGCCCAGATGGATGTTCATTCCATACGCGCAGTGAAAAGGGGCTTCGAGAAAACAGTCCTCGCCGACATGGCCCAGCAGCGCGTGCAGTTCCGGGGCCATCGCGCCGCGTGTGTCGGGCGGACAGGTGTTGTGAGCGTGAACAGCCCGTCGTGCCCGCGCGCGCAGATCATCCAATTCAGGATCGAGACAGCAATACCACTGCCCGGATTGCATTTTCTGGCGCTCCGACATAGGGCTGTCTTACCGCATCCGCAGAGCGCCGTCGATGCGGATGACTTCGCCGTTCAGATAGCCCATTTCAACGATGAAACCGGCCAGCCGCCCGTATTCCTTGGGGTCACCCAGGCGGGCCGGGTTCGGGACGTCGGCGGCCAGTTGTTGCTGCACGTCTTCAGGAAGGCCCGCCAACATCGGGGTCATAAAGATACCCGGCGCAATGGTCATGACGCGAATCCCGGACGAGGCCAGATCGCGGGCCATTGGCAGGGTCATGCCAACAACCCCGCCTTTCGATGCAGCATACGCCGCCTGTCCCTTTTGGCCGTCGAATGCAGCAATCGATGCAGTGTTGATGATCACACCGCGCGCCCCGTCCGGTTCGGGTTCGTTCTTTGCCATCTCGGCAGCGGCCAGCCTTGAGACGTTGAATGTGCCGACAAGATTGATGTCGATCGTACGCTGGAACGCGTCCAGCGGGTGGGGCCCATCCTTGCCGACTGTCTTGATTCCATAAGCGATACCCGCGCAGTTCACAGTCGCGGTGATCTTGCCCATCTTGTCCATGCCGTGGCGTACGGCAGCTGCGACCGAGGTTTCGTCGGTTACATCCGTCAGCGCAAAATACCCACCGATTTCGGAGGCGACTAGAGCGCCACGGTCCGCGTCACGGTCCAGAATAGTGACTTGCGCACCCTGCGCGGCAAAGTGACGGGCGGTGGCTTCGCCCAGACCGGATGCGCCGCCGGTGACAAGAGCGGCTGTGGTGGACAGGTGCATCGGAACTCCTCCCTGGGATATGAACAACTGTTCAATAACTGCATTGCAGGGTCGGTGTCTACATCTTTGAGCCTGAACGCCTTAAGGGGCGGGGCAGACTGACCGCCGCCGGACCAATACGCATCTTTAAGGCATCTTAATCCGCGCTTCACGAAAACGCGCCTGTTCGTGAACGAAGTAATCACAGCCATTGCGTGTTTTTTCGTCAGGAGGTTCTGATATGGTAAATGGTAAGAATAGATCACTGGGCGCGGTTCTGGCTGCACCTGTTTTTGGGATTGTGGTTGCCGGTAGCGCTGTTGCAGCGCCGGAAACCTGCAACTGGAAAACGGCTCGAAATCTTGCGAATGCAGGCGACTATGCCGGGCTTTGCGATTGTGTTCAGGTGACCCCGAGCTTTCTGGACAGACTTCAGAAGCGACCGGATTTTGAGACAACGCTGCGCATTACCGGGGCGCAATGCCCGGGCCTGGCCGCTTTGCTGACAGATGTGCCAACGGCAAGCCTGTCCGGTCTGGCAGAGAATCGGGGTGAAAGTCGCGGTTCAGAACCCGGCGGGGCGGGATTTGCGAACGCGGCTGGTCCAGACGGCCCCGGTGGTGGCGGAGAACCTGACAACGGCGGCCAAGAACCCGGTGGTGGCGGTGGACAGCCCGGCGGCGGTGACGGAGAGCCCGGCGGTGGTGGCGGAGAACCCGGCGGCGGTGGTGGAGAGCCCGGCGGCGGTGGCGGAGAGCCCGGCGGCAGCGGTGGAGAACCCGGCGGTGGCGATGGTGAACCCGGCGGTGGCAAAGGCCATAACGGCGGCGGAAAGGGCCATAACGGCGGCGGCAAAGGTGGCGATAAGGGTAACAATGGCGGCGGCAACGGCGGCGAGGGCAGCAGTCCGGGTCGCGGAAACAACGCCAATGACGATGAAGGCGAAAGTGACCGGCCCGGTCGCGGAAAGGGACGTCAGTAGCCTTGCCCATTCCAAAATAGATACGGCCACCCAATCGGGTGGCCGTTTCCTGCTTTGCAATCAAAGGTGAAAGGGGCGTCAGCCCAGTTGCACCAATGCGTGGCGTTTCTTGCCTGCACTCAGCTTGATCGGGGATGACAATGCGCCCGCGTCGATCATCAAACCTGCATCCGTCAGCGGAGCGTCGTCCAGTTTGGCCCCGTTTTCAGCAATCAGGCGCTTGGCCTCTTTGCCGGATTTGGCGAGGCCTGATTTGACAATGATCTGCACGATGGACATGCCGTCGCCCAACTCGTCCGCGCTGAGGGTCAGGGTGGGCAGATCGTCTCCAACGCCACCTTTTTCGAACACTTCACGGGCCGTGGCTTCGGCCGTTGCCGCAGCTTGCGCCCCGTGGAGAAGGGCTGTCACCTCATTGGCGAGGCGGATTTTGGCCTCATTGATCTCGGACCCGGCAAGCGCGCCAAGACGGTCACATTCGTCCACCGGCAATTCGGTATAGAGCTTCAGGAACCGCCCGACATCCGCATCGGTGGTGTTGCGCCAGAACTGCCAGAATTCGTAGGGCGAGCGCATCTCGGCGTTCAGCCAGACCGCGCCATCCTGCGATTTGCCCATCTTCTTACCGTCGCTGGTGGTCAGCAGGGGAGAGGTCAGGCCGTAGATTTCGTGATCCAGCACCCGGCGGGTCAGGTCGATACCGTTGACAATGTTGCCCCACTGGTCGCTGCCGCCCATTTGCAGAACACAGCCATAGCGACGGTTCAGCTCCAGAAAGTCATAGGCTTGCAGGATCATGTAGTTGAACTCGAGAAACGACAGCGACTGTTCGCGATCCAGCCGGGATTTCACCGATTCAAAGCTGAGCATCCGGTTGACCGAAAAATGCCGCCCGATGTCGCGCAGGAAATCGAGGTAGTTCAGATCATCCAGCCATTCGGCATTGTTCAACATCAGTGCCTTGTTTTCGGCGTCAGTGTCGTAATCGATATAGGCCGCGAACACTTTCTTGATGCCCGCGATGTTTTCGTCGATCTGTTCGGGTCCCAGCAGGGGGCGTTCATCCGCGCGGAACGAAGGGTCACCCACCTTGGTGGTGCCGCCACCCATAAGGGTGATCGGCTGGTGGCCGGTCTTCTGAAACCAGCGCAACATCATGATCTGGATCAGGCTGCCCACATGCAACGACTTGGCCGTTGCATCAAAGCCGATATAGGCCGGCTTGCACCCACTGATCAGCGCGTCGTCAAGGCCCTGATAATCGGTGCAGTCGGCGAGGAAGCCGCGCTCGATCATCGTGGCGATGAAATCCGATTTGGGGTGGTAGGTCATATCGTGCCCTCGGGGTTTGTGTTGCGCGGCACTGTATAGGCGGCGCTGCGGATGAGGAAAAGCCACCTTTTCAATCTAAAAGCGCGTGCTGTGATATGCGCGCGCAACTAGGTGGCCGGGGTGTTGATCCTGAGGCGCGAAGTCGGAAAAAAACCGACGCCCCCAATCAGAAGGCTTGCCAAGGCGGCATAACAAAAGCACCTTGACCAAGCTGCAACCCAGAGGTGAAGTCCAGAACTCCGGGCACGGCGGAAACAATGCCAGATCAGGAGGCGGGCGTGGGCCAAACCATCAAGAAACACGGAATGGTTCGGGCATTGGGCGCGATGTCCGGTACGTCGCTGGACGGGGTGGACGCTGCGGTGGTGGAAACCGACGGGCATTCCATCGCTGGATTCGGGAAAAGCGGCTATCGCGCCTATACCGACGCTGAACGCGATGTGCTGCGGGCGGCTTTGGGGCAATGGCACGGCCCGCAGGTCGATGCGGCGGCTGAAATGGTAACCATAGCCCATGCCGAGGCGCTGTCCGAGTTCGAAGATGTAGATCTGATCGGCTTTCACGGCCAGACGCTGGCGCATGAACCGCGCGGGCGTGGCACATTGCAGGTGGGTGATGGTCTTGGTCTGGCGCAGGCGCTGGGGCGCCCGGTGGTCTGGGACTTCCGGAGCGACGACGTGGCGATGGGGGGCGAGGGTGCTCCGCTTGCGCCGTTTTTTCACTTTGCCTGTGCCAAGTGGTTTGGCGCGGACCGCCCCTTGTGTTTTCTGAACCTGGGTGGTGTCGGTAACCTGACCTATGTGGACCCAAGCTTTGATGGTCCCGAGGCGCTGGGGGCGCTGCTTGCCTTTGATACGGGGCCAGCGAACGCGCCGGTCGATGACCTGATGCAGGCCCGGCTGGGGCAGCCGATGGACCGGGATGGTGCGGTTGCGCGCAATGGCACCGTCGAAATGGGTGCGTTGGAGTTGTTTCTGGCTGAGCCTTTCTTTGCACGTATGCCGCCCAAGTCGCTGGACCGGAACGATTTCTCTGAGATGATCGACCTGGTGAAAGAACTGGGTGACGCTGACGCGGTGGCGACCCTGACCGGGATGTGCGCAGCGGGGGTGGTGCAGGGGATGGAACATTGTCCGCAACCGCCGTCTTGCGTGCTGGTTACAGGCGGTGGACGGCGCAATCCGGTTTTGATGGAGATGCTGCGCGTGTCCCTCGACTGCCCGGTCGAACCGGTCGAGGCCGTGGGGCTGGACGGTGATATGCTCGAGGCGCAGGCTTTTGCCTATCTGGCCGTGCGCGTGGCGCGGGGATTGCCAACCTCGTGCCCGGGAACAACCGGGGTGAAAGCGCTGGTGGGTGGCGGCATGGTCAGTACTGTGAACGCTCAACCGGTGGGTTGAGGTTGCATACAGGTAACGGCTAACGCGTTATCGACACACAGGCTTGCCACTGCGACGGGCTGTGTCGAAGTGAAAATGCCCTTTGTGATACCGGTCAGCATCAGGACCAAGAACAGTTCCAAACAGGCCACAGGCTCCGCTGTGCAACTCTCGTAACACGGTGCTTTGATCGGTGTCGCTCCATCCGTTCTGAACGGTGATCTGCGTTCCGTCCTGCAACACGAAGGTCGAGATATCGATGGCCCGACCCCGCGCATGTTCGGAAATGCGCGCATAGGGCTGGCTGTTCTGCGTCTTGCAGGCATAGTGGCCAACAACACGCATCCCCTTGAGTCCACCACCCAGATCAGCGAAGACGGGTTTGGCGACGTTTTCGATCCACGTTTTCAGCGTGACAGCTGTCTGACAGTCCATCAGCGAAAACTGGCTGAGCGCAACATCCGAAATTCTGTAAATCCGGACCGGGTTGGCGATGCCGCAACCCTGCGCTTTTCCAGCCAAAGACGCGCGGGTTTCGCCCAGAATGGTCCAGTCGCCACAGACCGCGCCGCGGTCGCGCATACGCTGACGACCCACTTCAAACCGGCGGAACTTGCAAGGGCGCAGCGCAGGGCGTTTCGAGATCAGCACCGCAGGTTCAACAGTCGCTGCAGGTTCGATGTGTTCGGTTGCGACTTCCTCCTCCAGATCGGGTAGTGCCAATTCGGATGAAAGGGGGGATTCTGCGCAGGCGGTCTCGGCGTTTGCAAGACCGGTGCTTGCGAACAGAAGCAGAAGGACCAGAAAGATGTGTTTCGCAATCACCCGATGCTCCGATACCTGCGGTTGCGTTTACAGAATGATAAATGTGTAACTTTCTGTAAACTCACCTTTTCAGAGCATCCCCAGACCAGCCTATCCCCGAGGGATATCAAACCCAGGTTCTGCCAGTTGGAACCCATCGAATTGAAATCCGGGAGACACTGTACAACTGACCAGCGTGTAATCACCGGTGCTGCGCGCGGCCTGCCAATGGCCGGTGGGAACAATCAGTTGCGGTGCGCCCCGAGACAAATCGAGTGACAGCACATGGTCAACCGCCGGGCCCTTGTCTGTTGCGCTCAAGGACAGGATTAATGGCGCGCCCGCGTGGTAGAGCCAGATCTCGGTCGCGTCGACCCGGTGCCAGTGGCTGCTTTCCCCCGCCTGCAGCAAGAAGTAGATACAGGTGCCGGTCGGGCGGCCCTTGTTCTCGGCGCGCCAGGTTTCCGCGTACCAGCCGCCCTCGGGGTGAGGTTGCAGGTTCAGGCGGTCGATGATCTCTTGTGCGGTCATGTGGCCCCCGTGTGTTTGGCGCAATTATGCACGGCAAGGTGTGATCCGCTATGGTATTCGTGCGCACGGGGAATATGTATGCCGCATGACACTGACCATTCCATTCGATAACTCATATGCCCGCCTGCCGGACGCGTTTTTTGCGCGACAGAATCCGGTGCCTGTACGCGCGCCCAAGTTGATCGCGTTCAATGATGATCTGGCACGGCTGTTGCAGGTCCATCCGGGCGACGTGCAAGAGATGGCGGAAGCCTTTGCAGGTAATCGCATCCCCGATGGTGCGGACCCCATCGCGCAGCTTTATTCCGGGCATCAGTTTGGCCAGTTCAACCCGCAGCTTGGGGACGGGCGCGCGGTGCTGTTGGGCGAAACTGTCGGAACGGATGGTGTGCGGCGGGATGTTCAGCTGAAAGGCTCGGGCCCGACGCCGTTTTCACGTAGGGGCGACGGCAGGGCGTGGCTGGGTCCGGTTCTGCGCGAATACGTGGTGTCCGAGGCGATGCACGCGCTGGGCATCCCCACAACACGCGCACTGGCGGCGGTAGAGACCGGTGAAACCGTGTTCCGGGAGGGTCCGATGCCCGGTGCGGTGCTAACCCGGGTTGCAACCAGCCATTTGCGAGTAGGTACCTTTCAGGTCTTTGCCGCGCGGGGGCAGTTGGACAATCTGCGGTGCCTGACAGACTACGCCATCGCGCGCCACTATCCCGGCGTCGAAGGGCCAATGGGCCTGCTGCGGGCCGTTCGGGATGCGCAGGCCCGCCTGATCGCTTGGTGGATGAGCGTGGGCTTTATCCATGGGGTCATGAACACCGACAATTGCTCGATCGCGGGTGAGACCATCGATTATGGCCCCTGTGCCTTCATGGACGTTTATCACCCCAATACGGTCTACAGCTCGATAGATCGGATGGGCCGTTATGCCTATGCCAACCAGCCAGATATTGCAGTGTGGAATCTGGCGCAGCTGGCAACCTCACTGATCCAGCAGATGGACAACAAGGACGCCGCTGTTGAGGAGGCGACCGAGATCGTGCATGCCATGCCGGACCTGCTGCAACAGAACTGGTTGACCCGGTTCCGGGCAAAGGTCGGACTGACGACCGCTGAAGAAGGCGATCAGGCGCTGATCACCGATCTGCTAAAACGCATGGCCGAGGGGCAGGCTGATTTCACCAACACCTTCCGTGCGCTGGGCAAAGATACCGCGCGCGATCAGTTTATCGACCCGCAGGCCTTTGACAGCTGGGCAGAGGGCTGGCGTCCACGCTTGGCACGTGAGGCGTTACCGCATGACGTGATGACCGCAGCGAACCCAGCCTTTATTCCGCGCAATCACCGGGTCGAGCAGATGATCCAATCAGCGGTGGCGGGGGATTACCAGCCGTTCCATCGGCTGAACGCCGTCCTCGCACGGCCTTACGACGATCAGGCAGATGCGGAGGACCTGAAACGGCCCCCGACCGATAACGAGGTCGTGCACGCCACGTTCTGTGGTACGTGACGGTCAAACATCTCTGGTAGTCGCTCGGTGCGGTATGGTTTCGCGGGGAGGGGCGAATTGTTTTGTCCGGTCTAAATCGGTGTTGGATGCGCTGAAACTGCGGCACTTCCGTTCTGCCGCTCCCGGATGAAATGAGGGGAAACCCATTTGTTTCCGGCCGCGTCACGTGCCGGGTTTTTAAGCGATATACCATGCCAAGGCGACTTCCCCGGTTGCCGTTGCTGCGAAGTGAAACTGAAGGGTTGCGTCCGGCGGCAGGCGTGTCACTTTGGGTCAAGCCCACTGGTCAGATCTATATGCAGTCATCTTCCACCCTTCGCATTGCCAGCTATAACATTCAGAAATGCCTCGGGCTGGATTTCCGGCGCCAGCCGCAGCGCATTTTGCAGGTCATCGAACATATGCAGGCCGATATCGTTGTGTTGCAGGAGGCCGACAAACGTCTGCCGCCGCGCCCGGCGGCCCTGCCGCATTTCATGCTGGATGAAGCGGGGTGGCAGATCGTCGATCTGGGCGGTGCCGGCAGTCTGGGCTGGCATGGCAACGCGGTGATCTGGCGTGGCGAGGGCCTTTCGGTCCGGCGGACCGGACATCACGAATTGCCCGGGCTTGAACCGCGCGGCGCGGTCCGTGTCGAATTTGATACCCATATCGGGCCGTTGCGGGTGATGGGTATGCATCTGGGGCTGTTGCCTGCATCGCGACGTCAGCAGATCTCGCATATCAGGCGGTTTGATAAAGAGCTGGAGCAGATGCCGACTGTCTGGGCGGGGGATTTCAACGAATGGTCCCGACAGCCGATTCTGGATCACCTCGCGCCGGAAATGCGTTTCCTGCCCCCCAAGCCAAGTTTTCCCGCCGCGCAGCCGCTGGGCGCGCTGGATCGGATCGCGCTGGGCGCGGGCGTCAGGGCCACTGCGCATGGTGTCCATGACGCGCGCCCTGCACATATCGCATCGGATCATTTGCCAGTCTGGGCTGATTTGGCGCGCGTGGCTTAACTTCAACGGAAAAGAAGAAATCCCTGTGGCGCAAAGTGCGCAGACATACTAAGACAGACACCCGAGCAATTCTGAGGGACATCATGTCGGAAACGATTATTGGACGTTGTGAGGCCAAGGGTCTGCGCATGACCGGTCAAAGAAGGATCATCGCGCAGGTATTGGAACAAAGCGACGACCATCCGGATGTCGAAGAACTGTACGCGCGTGCTTCTGCCATCGACACAGGCATCTCGATTGCGACGGTGTATCGTACGGTCAAACTGTTCGAAGAGGCCGGTATTCTGGAACGTCTGGAGTTCGGCGATGGGCGGGCCCGATACGAGGATGCCGAGCGTGATCACCACGATCACCTGATCGACATGCACTCGGGCGAGGTCATCGAATTTGTCGATCCCGAGATCGAAGCCTTGCAGGAAAAGATCGCCGCCAAGCTTGGGTACAAGCTGAAAGGGCATCGGCTGGAGCTGTACGGCGTACCGCTCAAGCAGGAGTGATCCATCACAAATCGCGAATGGCCCCAACACGTTAATTCATTGAACGTGTCGGGAAATGGCTTGCCAGACGTCGCTGGTTGCGGTTCATGTGCCCGGACACTGCACCCCAAGTACCCTTTTCCTGTGGACGCGCGCATGAATAACGTAAACGGCATCCTTTTGCTGATCGGCTCGATGGCGGCCTTTTCGCTTGAGGATATGTTCATCAAGTTCCTGTCGGGCGCTGTGCCGACCGGTCAGATCATGGTGTGTCTGGGTGTGTTCTGCGGGCTTGTCTTTGCGGTGATGTCGGTGGTCACCCGCAAACGCATCTTCGATCCCGTGGCGTGGAAACTGCTGCCGATGCTGCGCGCAGGGACAGAAGGATTCGGTGCCGTGACCTTTGTCACCGCGCTGTCGCTGATCGATCTGTCCACTGTCGCCGCCGTGTTTCAGGCCATGCCGCTTGCCGTGACCATGGGCGCGGCCCTGTTTCTGGGAGAGCAGGTCGGCTGGCGCCGCTGGAGTGCCATTGGTGTCGGCTTTGTCGGTGTTCTGATGATCATTCGCCCTGGATTGGAAGGATTTCAGCCGGACTCGCTGTTTGTCGTTCTGACCGTGTTTGCGATTGCGGCGCGTGATCTGATAACGCGCAAGCTGGATGTTCGGGTGGCCTCATCGGTTGTGGCGATGCAGGCGTATATCGCAGTGGCGCTGGCCGGGTTGCTGTTGATGGTTGTTTCAGGAACACCCTTCGTGCCGGTACAAAGCGGCCAGGCAGGTCCGTATCTGGGGGCGATCGGTTTTGGTGTTCTAGGGTATTACGGCATCGTCACGGCCATGCGGGTTGGCGAGGCTTCGGCCATGATGCCGTTTCGCTACACGCGACTGGTTTTTTCGATCCTTGCCGGAATGCTGATGTTCGGGGAACGCCCTGATGCGCTGACAATGGCTGGGGCGAGCCTGATCATCGGATCTGGCCTGTATACCTTTATCCGCGAACGACGACTGGCGCGCAATCTGGTCCCGGCGTGAACCTGTTGGCGCAAACAGCAAACTGTTAGCCCTAAAGGTCGGTAAATATGCGTGTTAGCGATAACGGAACCGGTTTACTTTTGGCCGGTTGCTGTTATGACGCGTGCAACCGACTGCAGCCATAGGGACAGACCTCATGAGCACCATTATTGACATCCACGCGCGCGAAATTCTGGACAGCCGGGGCAACCCGACAGTCGAGGTCGACGTGATTCTGGAAGACGGCACCATGGGCCGCGCCGCCGTACCGTCCGGTGCGTCCACCGGCGCACATGAAGCCGTTGAAAAACGCGACGGCGACAAATCCCGCTATTTGGGCAAAGGGGTTCTGGAAGCCGTGGCCGCCGTGAACGGTGAGATCGCCGAGGAATTGGTGGGCTTTGACGCGACAGAACAAGTGGCCATCGATCAGGCGATGATTGAACTGGACGGAACCAATAACAAAGGCCGTCTGGGTGCCAACGCCATTCTGGGCGTCTCGTTGGCCACAGCAAAGGCAGCAGCCGATTTCACCACGCAGCCCCTTTATCGCTACGTCGGCGGCACCTCGGCCCGCGTACTGCCGGTGCCGATGATGAATATCATCAATGGCGGCGAACACGCCGACAACCCGATCGACATTCAGGAATTCATGATCATGCCAACCTCGGCCGCGAATATCCGCGAGGCCGTGCGAATGGGGTCCGAAGTGTTCCATACGCTGAAGAAAGAACTGTCTTCCGCGGGGCTGGCCACGGGCGTGGGCGATGAGGGCGGTTTTGCCCCCAACATCGCCAGCACCCGCGAGGCGCTGGACTTCATCCTGAAATCCATCGAAAAGGCGGGCTACAAACCCGGCGAAGAAATCCACCTGGCCTTGGATTGCGCGGCGACCGAGTATTACAAGGATGGTAAATACGTTCTGGCGGGCGAGGGGATCACCCTGACATCCGAAGAAAACGCAGCCTATCTGGCGGCGCTGGTCAATGACTATCCGATCATCTCGATCGAAGACGGCATGTCCGAGGATGACTGGGACGGCTGGAAAGCCTTGACCGACGCCATCGGCGACAAGGTGCAGCTGGTGGGCGACGACCTGTTTGTGACCAATCCAGCGCGCTTGGCCGAAGGCATCAAGCGCGGCTGCGCGAACTCGATGCTGGTCAAGGTGAACCAGATCGGATCGCTGACTGAAACCCTGCGCGCCGTCGATATGGCGCACCGTGCGCGTTACACAAACGTGATGTCGCACCGTTCGGGCGAGACCGAGGATGCCACCATTGCTGATCTGGCGGTGGCGACCAATTGCGGTCAGATCAAAACTGGCTCGCTGGCGCGGTCGGACCGGTTGGCCAAATACAACCAGTTGATCCGCATCGAGGAATCACTGGGCGAGGTTGCGGAATACGCGGGCGCGTCGATCCTTCGCAAATAACGCGCGTGGTGCTAGGCTGGCCCCTGGGTTTAATCCGGGGGTCGCATTGTGCTGAACATCATCGAACCGGAAACGCCGGACCAGTTTGAAGCGGTTCGGCGTTTGTGTTGGGATTACAGGGATTTCCTGCTGGCACTGGATGAAAGAACCGCCCAAATCGTTCAGGCCTTCTACCCAAGCGAAAAATACACCCGTGTAATGGACAACATCGACGCGGAACACACGCCGCCGAACGGTGGGATCAAACTGGCATTACTGCATGGGGAACCGGTCGGCTGCGGCATGTTTCACACGTACGAGCCTGGTGTGGCTGAAATCAAACGCGTATTTGTAACTGACGCAGCAAGGGGGACCGGCGCAGGCTGTGCCATCATGCTTTCGCTGATCGAAATGTGTCGAGATCTTGGGTTCGACTATATTCGAATGGACACCGGCAAACCCCTGGAAGCGGCGACTCGGTTATACCTGTCTTTGGGCTTTCACCTGCGCGACGCCTATTACCAAACTCCTGAAATCGCACGTGACCACCTGCTTTTTTTCGAGATGCCGCTATTTGAGAATGACACGCGCGGGCCTGAGAAAAGTTAGAGTTTTCAGGGATATATCCGTCTGTTTTGGAGGTGTTTGACAATAAAAATGTGGCTTATCTATTCTTATGTGTGAACTTGTTACTTATCACGTCCACACCGAATGCCGTAGTTTGTCTTCATTGCAGAAAGGAGACTACGATGTCTGTATCCAAATTCCTTCTGATAATCGCCACAACGTCCATCACAGTATTGTCCGCCTGCGCGGGTCCGGGAACGTATCCGATAACCGGAGAACAGGTTTCGTCGAATGACCCGGTTCAGGACATGAATCCGGCAAATATCTTCCGCGGCGAGTCGCGCTAAAGTACCTTGCTCATCAGCATATACCTGTCACGTTGTCTGAACCCGGTGCGCAGATAGAGCTTTTGGGCAGATTCATTGTTTCGGTCGACTTCCAGATGAAGAGCCATCAGGCCTGCCCCGGCAAGAGCTTTGGGCAGGTCCAAAAGAACCTCGGTGGCAATGCCGCGGCCCCGAACGGCGGGGCGTATATAGATCTCGTCCACGAAACCGTCCATGCCGCCGAACTCGACTGACCAGCCAAAGGTCAGGATGATATATCCCAAAGGCGCGCGCCCGGGTCCGATCAGATAGACACAGCCATGAGGGATGCCATCCAGCATGGGGGCGAGGGCATTGCGTGTCTTGTCGGCGTCCTGTGTCAGCCCGGCCTCTGTATGAAAGGCGGTGACCAGCGTCATAAGGCGATCCAGATCTTCGGGGCGCGCAAGGCGGAGGGCGGCGCTCATAATCTGGCCAGCCTTTCTGTCAGCAAGGTGAAAAAGCCGTCAGCGTCGATTTCCCCCATGAACAACGCATTTGGTGCGCGGTTGGTGACACCCCACCAATCCGCAACGGTCATGCCCAGGGTCAGGTCGGACCCTGTTTCAATCTCGACATTCACGTGGCGACCCGAAAACAGCTCGGGGCGGATCAGATAGGCGGTGACGCAAGGGTCGTGCAGGGGGGCGCCTGCGCTGCCGTATTTCTCTTTGTCGAAGCGTTCAAAGAAATCCGTCATCTCGGCCACGGCATGTCCAACCTTGCTGTCCAATGCGCGGAACGCGTCGTTTCGTGATTTGGTCACCAGCGCTTTGTGTGTGACATCCAATGGCATGACAACGATTGGCCTTCCGGATTTAAAAACGATATCAGCAGCTTCTGGGTCGACATAGATGTTGAATTCAGCGGTGGGGGTGATGTTGCCGACTTCGAAATATGCCCCACCCATCAAGACGATTTCCTGCACGCGGTCGATAATATCGGGGGCTTTGCGAAATGCAGTCGCGATGTTTGTCAGCGGCCCCAGTGGACACAGGGTCACCGTCCCAGATTCTTCAGAGCGCAGGGTGTCGATGATGAAGTCCACAGCGTGACCTTCAGCCAAGGGCATCTGCGGATCCGGCAGGACCGGGCCATCCAGCCCGGTTTTTCCGTGCACATGTTCTGCGGTTACAAGCGGGCGGTTCAGCGGTTTGTCGCAGCCCGCATAAACCGGCACATCCGTACGTCCGGCCAATTCACAAACGATTCGGGCGTTCTTGGCCGTAAGGGCGAGTGGGACGTTACCCGCGACGGCCGTGATACCCAGAACCTCGATCTCGTCCGGGCTGGCCAGCGCCAACAGTATGGCGACGGCGTCATCCTGTCCGGGATCGGTGTCGATGATGATCTTGCGAGGGGGCATGGGCGTCTCCGGGGGTCGTGAAGGTGGGACACTCGCAAGTGTCGGATCGCTTGTCTACCCGTTTCTGGTCGCCGCCAGTGCATCCGCCGGCGGGAGTTTGCCGTTGGCGCGATGCTCTTCCGTTTTGACCTCGTCCCACAGCGCATCCATCTCGGCCAGATCGCTTTGCGTGGGGGTCTTGCCCCGTTCGGCCAGCCGGGCTTCGACCTTTTCAAAGCGACGGGTGAACTTGGCATTGGTGCGACGCAGGGCGGCTTCGGGTTCGATGCCAAGATGACGGCCCAGATTGACCATCACGAACAGCAGATCGCCGAACTCGTCTTCCAGCGCGTCGGCATCCATTTTGTCGCGCGCCTCTTCCAGTTCGGCCGCTTCTTCGGTGATCTTGGCCAGCACATGGCTGGCGTCAGGCCAGTCGAACCCCACTCGAGCGGCACGTTTTTGCAGCTTATGCGCGCGCAACAGGGCGGGCAGGTTTGCAGCCACACCGTCCAGTGCACCTTTTTGTTCTTTGCCCGCCCGCTCGGCGGCTTTGATGGCTTCCCAATCTTTGGTTTGCTGGTCGGCCGACTTGTCGCGGGATTCATCGCCAAACACATGCGGATGGCGGCTGACCATCTTGTCGGACATGGTGCGCACCACGTCCTGAAAGGTGAAATGTCCTGCTTCTTCTGCCATTTGGGCGTGAAACACGGATTGGAACAGCAAATCCCCCAGCTCTCCCTTAAGCTCGTCATAGGCTTCGCGTTCGATGGCGTCAGCGACCTCATAGGCCTCTTCGATCGTATAGGGGGCGATGGTCGCGAAATCCTGTTCGATATCCCACGGGCAGCCGGATTGCGGATCGCGCAGGCGGCGCATGATTTCCAGCAGCCGTTCGATACCTGCATTGCTGTCATGGATCAGAGGATTTTCAGCCATTGCGAACCCTTTCATTCCGGTGTCAGATGCATCCATTCCGCAGTCCCGATCAGGAGTCCACCCCAGATGCCCGTCGTCAACCGAATTGCCGATTTCTCTGCCGACATGACCAGATGGCGCCAGTATCTGCATACCATCCCCGAGTTGGAATTCGAATGCCATGAAACGGCAGCCTTTGTGGCCGAACGTCTGCGTGAGTTCGGGGTTGATGAGTTGCATGAGGGGATCGCAAAGACCGGGATGGTCGCGATCATCAACGGGCAGGGCGACGGGCCGACGATTGGCTTGCGCGCCGATATGGATGCGTTGCCAATTACCGAGGAAACGGGCGTTGACTATGCCTCTCAGAACCCCGGAAAGATGCATGCCTGCGGCCATGACGGGCATACTACCATGCTACTGGGCGCGGCACGTTATCTGGCCGAGACGCGAAATTTCAGCGGTCGCGTGGCGCTGATCTTTCAACCCGCCGAGGAAGATGGCGGTGGTGCTGGTGTGATGGTCGAAGAAGGCATCATGGACCGGTTCGACATCTCGCAGGTCTATGCGCTGCACAACGCGCCGGGATTTGCCGTAGGGACATTCTATACCACGCCGGGGCCGATCATGGCGGCTGTCGATACGTTCGAAGTGCATATTCAGGGTGTCGGCGGCCACGGTGCCATGCCGCATGAAACCCGTGATCCGGTTATGGCGGCCTGTGGGATTGCGCAGGCCATTCAGACCATTGTCAGCCGCAACCATTATGCGCTGGATGATCTTGTCGTTTCGGTCACGCAAATCCACACCGGCACGGTCAACAACGTTATCCCGGATACGGCCTATATCAACGGTACCGTTCGAACGTTCGATCCGAACGTCCAGCAGATGGTGATGCGGCGCATGGCCGAGATTGTCGAAGGACAAGCCAAATCCTATGGGGTCGAGGCGCGATTGGAATACAATGTCGATTACCCAGCCACCATCAATGATGCCGAAAAGGCGGGCTTTGCGACCGAGGTGGCGCGTGAAATATCCGGTGACGACCGCGTCACCGGCAATACCGGGCGCGAGATGGGGGCCGAGGATTTCTCGTACATGCTGCAAAAGCGCCCCGGTGCTTATTTGTTCCTAGGGCAGGGCGAAGGCGCAGGGCTGCATCATCCGAAATACAACTTTAACGACGAAATCGCGCCGGTGGGCGCGTCGTTTTTCGCGCGGATCGTGGAAAAAGCGCAGCCGTTGAGCTGATAAAGGTTCGGGAAAGGGACTACGGAAGACATGGCACTGGAAGACGCAAGAAACCAGGTGGATGAGGCATTCACCAATCCGGACCTCAAAGGGTTGTCTTATGAAAATACGTTCGGCGGGGCGACGTCTTTTCTGCGGCGGCTTTACACCAAGAACCTGAAGGGCGTGGACATCGCCGTTACTGGCGTGCCGTTTGATCAGGCAGTTACGAACCGGCCCGGCACGCGCCTTGGCCCGCGGGCGATCCGTGAGGCCAGCGCGCTTCAGTCGCCCGATGCGCCTTATGGCTGGCCCTTTGATGCGCTGAGTGAACTGGCGATCGTGGATTATGGCGATATGGCTTATGATTACGCCAATATCCCGGCCTTTCCTGACACGCTGACCGACCACATCCGAACCATTCTGGCTGCTGATGTGGCGTCGGTCGCGTTGGGTGGCGATCACTATATCAGCTTTCCGATCCTCAAGGCCTATGCCGAGAAATTCGGGCCAATGTCCCTGCTGCAATTCGATGCGCATACCGACACATGGGCCGACGACGACATGTCCCGCGTGGATCACGGGACAATGTTCTACAAGGCGGTAAAGTCGGGCATTGTCGATCCGAAACGCTCGGTCCAGGTGGGTATTCGCACGACGAACGAGGATACGCTGGGCGTGAACATCATCGATGCGCGCGAGGTTTATGAATCGGGACCAGCTGCTGTGGCAGAGAAGATCAAGAACATTCTTGGTGACAGCCCCGTTTACCTCAGCTTTGACATCGACGGTCTTGACCCGGCTTTTGCCCCTGGTACGGGCACGCCAGTCTGGGGTGGATTAAGCTCGATTCAGGCGCAAATCATCCTGCGCGACATTGCCGGGATCAATATCAAGGGCGGGGACGTTGTCGAAGTATCGCCGCCCTTTGACACCTCAGGTGCGACAGCGATTGCTGGGGCCCATGTGGCGACGCAGATCATTTGCCTGTTGGGGTGGAACAAGCTGGATAAAGCAGATGGGTAAACCCGCAAGGGTTCACGTTAACCAACAGTTAGCCATGCTTAAGGTATGTGCTGGATCAAGTGACGAACAGAGACGGGACCATTACGCACATGACCGAATTCAACCAACCACTTAGCGGGAATGATCTGGCCCGGTTTTCCGGGCCGAACACATTCATGCGCCTGCCGCAGGCCTCCTCGCTTGAGGGGTTGGATGTGGCGGTGCTGGGGGTGCCGATGGATATCGGCACGTCGTGGCGGTCGGGCACGCGCTTTGGCCCCAAGCAGATCCGCGGCGAAAGCGCGATGATCCGGCCCTATAACATGGCCACCAGAGCGGCCCCGTTCGACAGTTTGCAGATAGCCGATATTGGGGATCTGGCGATCAACACCTTCTCGCTTGCAGACAGCCTCAGGATCATCAAGGAAAGCTATGACGCCATTTTGGCGAAAGGCGTGATCCCGATGGCCATGGGGGGCGATCATTCGATCACCCTGCCGATCCTGCGAGCCATCAAGGCAATACACGGGCCCGTGGCGCTGGTGCATGTGGACGCTCATGCCGATGTGAATGACGAGATGTTCGGTGAACGCGAAACCCACGGCACCGTTTTCCGTCGTGCATATGAAGAGGGGCTGATTGTTCCCGACAAGACGTTCCAGATCGGCATTCGCGGCTCGGGTTATGCAGCCTCGGATTTTACCGAGGCCAAGGACTGGGGCTTCCGCCAGTTCCCCGCATGGGAGCTGTGGCAGCAGAACCTGACCCAGATCGGATCGCAGGTTCGCAAGATCATTGGGGACCACCCGGTTTACATCTCGTACGACATCGACAGCCTTGATCCCGCATACGCTCCGGGCACCGGCACGCCGGAAATCGCGGGTCTTTCGACACCGCAAGCGCTGCAACTGATCCATGCCCTGCATGGGGTAAACGTGGTGGGATGCGATCTGGTCGAAGTCTCACCCCCTTATGATCCATCGGGCAACACAGCACTGACAGCAGCCAATCTGATCTATGAGATGCTGTGCATCCTTCCGGGTGTGACGTCGCGGTAAGACGCGGTGGAATGTCTTGCCGCCGGTTTTGTTCCGCTTAGGGTTCACAAAAGGGATGGAGCGGGATGAAAAAGATGGCTTTGTGGGCAGTGATTGCGCTTGTGGTTGGGGCGGGCGCCTATGTCCGGCTGGCACCGTCAGACCCTGCGCGGTGGCACGTCGCTTTAGTTTCGCCCGAAAGCCAGAACTTGCCGGGTGGTGCGTTGCGCGTTGTTGAAACCGGTCCCGACGGGTTGCAGCGTCTTGATGAGATTGCCCAAGCCACGCCGCGCACCACTGTTTTGGCGGGTTCGGTCAGTGAGGGCATGATCACCTATGTTACCCGCACGAAATGGATCGGCTTTCCCGACTACACCACGGTACAGCAGGACGGAGACATCTTGCGCATCCATGGCCGTTTGCGGTTCGGTCGCAGGGATTTCGGTGTGAACAAGGCGCGGGTCGATGGGTGGTTGGCACAATTCTAGTCGTTGCGCAAACGGTCAGGACGCATCGTCCAGATCTATGGGGTCGAAAGGCTCACTCTGTAATTTGGACGACAAACACCCCTCCTGAACCTCGCGCCACATGGGAACGTTAAGGGACATCTGGCATTGCGCGGTGAACATGCGTCCGTCGACCTGAAGGCAGATCATCTCACCCAGTTCGATGCGAGACCCGGATGTGTCGGTGCAATAGCAATCCCGCGTCTTGCCGTCAGGGCCGATGTAATCGGCGAGGGCAGGCGTGGTTGTCAGCAGCAGAGCAAGTAAAACCCGTTTCATGGCCGCGAGCTTAGCATGACGTTGCCCTTGACCAAAGCCCCCGGATGAGAGACACCGCCGGGATGATCCCCGAAGAACGTCTTGAACAGATCACCCAGCGTTTTCAGTACCTCGAAGCTGCCATGGCAGATGGCGCATCGGGTGGTGATATTGCGGCGCTGGCCAAAGAATATTCCGACCTTAAGCCTGTGGTCGATCAGATCATGGCCTGGCGACAGCTGGTGGGGGATCTGGCCGAAGCGCAGGCGATGCTGACTGACCCGGACATGAAAGAGCTTGCCGAGGAGGAAATCCCCGAGTTGCAGGCCCGCATCCCCAAGGCGGAAAACGCGCTCCAACTGGCACTGTTGCCAAAGGATGCGGCAGATGCCCGTCCGGCGATGCTGGAAATTCGCCCTGGCACCGGCGGGGACGAGGCCGCTTTGTTCGCAAGCGATCTGTTGCGCATGTATCAGCGTTACGCCGAGGCGCGTGGCTGGAAATTCGAGATTATCGAAGAGCAGGCCTCGGATCTGGGCGGCATCAAGGAAGTAGTAGCCCATATCAAAGGCGACAATGTCTTTGCGCGACTGAAGTACGAATCCGGCGTCCATCGGGTGCAACGCGTGCCCGAAACCGAAAGCGGCGGGCGCATTCACACCTCGGCGGCGACTGTGGCGGTTCTGCCCGAGGCCGAGGATGTAGACATCCAGATCGACGCCAATGATATCCGAATCGATACGATGCGAAGCTCGGGCGCGGGCGGACAGCACGTGAACACGACTGACTCGGCTGTGCGGATCACGCATCTTCCTACTGGATTGGTGGTGACAAGTTCCGAGAAGTCCCAGCATCGCAACCGCGAGATCGCCATGCAAGTTCTGAAGACGCGCTTGTACGATCTGGAGCGGCAGCGGATTGACAGTGAACGCTCGGCAGATCGTGCCAGTCAGGTTGGCTCGGGGGATCGCTCGGAACGCATTCGTACTTATAACTTCCCGCAGGGGCGCATGACCGACCACCGGATCAACCTGACGCTATATAAGCTGGATCAGGTGATGCAGGGTGATCTGGACGAGGTGATTGATGCGCTGACGGCGGATGATCAGGCCCGGCTGCTGGCCGAGATGGCACAATGACAGGTCTGCAAACAGCGGCACAGGCGATGGTGGCGGCGACAGCGCGTCTGCGTGCGGCCGGTGTGGACGATCCGGCACGTGACGCGCGTCTGTTGCTGGCCCACGCTGCACGGATTGAAGCCAGCCGCGTGACATTGATTGCCCCGGAAGAATTACAGCCCGAGATCGCCGAGCGTTATGACCAGTTGATCTCCTTGCGGGCCATCCGGGTTCCGGTGTCGCATCTGTTGGGTGAGCGGGAGTTCTACGGCCGCAGGTTTCGCGTCAGCCGGGATGTCCTTGATCCGCGTCCGGAAACAGAAACCCTGATCGAAGCAGCGTTGAGCGAACCATTTGATCATGTCCTCGACCTGGGGCTGGGCTCGGGGTGTATCCTGATAACCCTTCTGGCCGAACGCAGCAGTGCCACGGGCGTGGGTGTTGATCTGAGCGAAGCCGCCTGCCTGCAAGCCAGTGCCAATGCGGTTCAGCATCAGGTAGAGACGCGGATTGAGATCCTTCGATCAAACTGGTTCGAAAACATTGAAGATAAATTCGACCTGATTGTTTCCAACCCTCCGTATATCTCAGTGTCTGAGATGGAAGAACTGTCGCCCGAAGTGCGTGAGCACGAGCCGCGCATGGCCCTGACGGATGAGGGGGACGGGTTGGGCGCGTATCGTCGGATCGCGGCGGCGACCCCGGATTTTCTGTTGCCGGGCGGGCGAATTCTTGTCGAAATCGGTCCGACGCAGGCGGCAAAAGTGTCAGCCTTGTTCGATGCCGCCGGGTTGGTGGACGTCCGGGTAATCCCCGATCTGGACGGTCGCGATCGTGTCGTCGGCGCAAGAATGCCGGGATGAGTGGTGGGTTTGCGGCAAAAATCGCCGACCTGTAGAAAAAAGCTGGTGAAAATCCGAGATTCCTCTTGTCTGCGCCGTCAGGACATGCTTACTCAGGATTAGTCGGCGAGGTTGACGCTGTTGCAGCGCACCCCTGACGCCAAGCCCAAAAAGTCGACTTCCCGTCACGGCAAACGCCTTAGAGCAGTGCAAAACACGGGTTGAGCGACAGCGCATTGATAAGGCTGACGTAAAGTAAGATGAGATCTTCCAAACCCCGTTCGCGGGCCAAGAATAACCGCAATCGTCCTTCTGGCGGCAACGTCGTAAATCGGGTTTTTGACAGCTCGGGTCCCGAAGGCAAGGTCCGTGGCACGCCGCAGCAGATTATTGACAAATACAACCAGTTGGCACGTGACGCTCAGCTGTCGAATGACCGCGTGGCGGCAGAGAACTTCCAGCAACACGCGGAACACTACCTGCGGATGCTGAGCGAAGCGCAGCGCGAGATTGACGCGCGCCGTGAAGAGCAGGAGCGCCAGAACCGCGAACGCCAGGCCGAGCGCGACCGTGAACGTGCCGAACGTCAGGAACGCGAAGCGACCCGCCAGGCTGATCCGGCCGAAGCACCGCAGCCTGATGTGATGGACCTGTCTCAGCAAGTTTCAGAGCCCGATAGCGGTCTGGTGGAGACCCCGGAAAACAAAGAAACCCCGGCGGCTGAAACACCGGAAGAGGCTCCGCGCAAGGAAAAACCCGCGCGCAAGCCACGCGCCCGGAAGCCCAAAGCTGCACCCGAGGCAAAAGAGGATGCTCCTGCCGACACGGGGGACGCACCGGAGGCGGCAGAATAAAGCCGATGTCCAAAGAACCAAGCCCCGAGGTTTAACTCGGGGCTTTTTCGTTTGTTCAGGTTTTCTTAACTTCGCGCGCCAAAGCGCAGAACGCTTCCAGCGGGACTTGCTCGGCACGGTCCGTGGGCTTGATACCCGCGGCCAGAAGGCGGTCTTCGATATCCGGGGCAATGCCTTTGAGTGAGGCGCGCAGCATCTTGCGGCGTTGGTTGAAGGCTGCAGCCACGACGCGCGACAGGGTGGCGGCATCGGCGGGATAGCGTGGCTCGGGCAGGGCGGTCAGGTGGACCACGGCGCTTGAAACCTTGGGCGGCGGAGTGAAGGCCCCGGGGGGAAGCGACATGGCGATACGTGCCTCTGCCCGCCATTGGGCAAGGATGGCAAGGCGTCCATAGGCTTTGCTGCCGGGTTGGGCAACAATACGCTCGGCCACTTCGCGTTGGAACATCAGCGTCAGGCTCTGCCAGAATGGGGGCCATTCGGGCGGTGTCAGCCAACGCACCAGCAGCTCGGTGCCGACATTGTAGGGCAGGTTGGCGGCGACGCGGATTGGCGGTGTCAGATATTCAAGCGGGTTGATGTCCAGGGCGTCGCCATTGATTACCTCAAGCCGATCTGGATACGCGGTGGCGATGTCGTTCAGGGCGGCAATGCACCGTGTATCTTTTTCGACGGCCACGACCTTGCGCGCGCCTTCGGACAGCAGGCCTCGCGTCAACCCACCGGGACCGGGGCCGATTTCAAGCACATCGCATTCTGACAAATCGCCGGCCTGTCGGGCGATCTTGGCAGTCAGGTTCAAATCCAACAGAAAATTCTGCCCCAGCGATTTGCGCGCCGAAAGCTGGTGGGTTGCGATGACCTCGCGCAGAGGGGGAAGCGTGTCTATAGCGCTCATGATCCGAATACCTTGGCGCCTGTGAAAGGGGCTGTGCCCGAGATTTTTGTGCCTCCGGCGGGGATATTTTCAGCCAGGTGAAGGATCAAGAGCTTTTTACCATGCGTTGGGCAAGTTTCAGGGCTTCGATCAGGCTGGAGGGGTTGGCGATGCCTTTCCCCGCGATGTCCAGTGCTGTTCCGTGGTCGGGTGAGGTACGGATGAACGGCAGGCCAAGGGTGACATTCACGCCCCGGTCGAAATCCAACGTCTTGATCGGGATCAGGGCCTGATCGTGATACATGGCGATGGCGGCGTCATAGCGGGCGCGGGCGGCGGTGTGAAACAGCGTATCCGCAGGGTGGGGGCCTGTAATTGTCGCGTCCTCGGGGTTCAGATCGGCCAGCATCGGAGCAATCCAGTCGAGCTCCTCTGTGCCCATCTTGCCGCCTTCACCTGCATGCGGGTTCAGGCCTGCAACTGCGATGCGGGGATGCGCGATACCGAACTGATCACGCAAACCGCGCACGGTGATTTCAATCGTTTCGCGCAGAAGATCAGGGGTAAGTGCCGCGGGAACCTGTGACAATGGAATGTGAATTGTCGCGGGAACGACGCGCAACTGCTCGCTGGCCAGCATCATGACTACCCGGCGGGTTCCGGAAAGGGCTGCCAGAAACTCGGTATGGCCAGGAAAGGTGAACCCTGCGCCGTCAATCAGGGCTTTCTTGTTGATTGGTGCGGTGCAAAGCGCTGCGGCCTCACCGGTCTGTACCAGTTCGGTACCGGTTTCGATGGCATCAACCACCGATGGCGCGTTGGCCGGATTCGGCTGGCCGAATACGTTCGCGGCGGGAAAATCCATCTGAAGAACGGGCAGGGCCCGGCCACAGGCTTCAGCAACCTGACTTGGGTGTTCGATTTTAGCAACGGGTGTGCCTGTTGGCAGGTGGCTGGCGTCCCCGATATAGAAGAACGGGCAGGCATCGCGCAGTTCAGCCCACGCCTTGGCCGCGATTTCCGGGCCGATACCGGCCGGTTCGCCGCAGCTGAGCGCGACGGGCCGCATCATTCCTGAGTAATGACAGCGTCAGCCCGCAGCTGTTCCACCAGACTGGCCGCAAAGGCCTGAAGACGTTGCTGCGCCAGCGCGTTGGCGACATCGCCCCGAGAGGTGTCTTCGCCCAGATCCCGCGTGCGGTTGCACAGCATCAGGAACACAAGCGTCTGACCATTGTTGCGGGTCAGAGTCGCCGACGCTTCGTTCCGGTCCAGCTTGGCCAGTTCCACGGCAATATCACCGGGCACCTCGGAAGGTGCGGCTTCGACCCGGTCCAGAACTTCGGCGGGCTGATCCTTGGCAATGCCATAGAGATCATCACAAGTGTCGATTTGTTCTTTCAACTTCGCGGCCCGCGAAAGGGTTTCGGCGCTGCGCCCGCCAGGCAGGTAATAGGCGGCATAATCCAACTTTGAAATACGCGGAGCGCCGGTTGCGACTTCGCGCAAGCCCCGCATCTGAAACAAGGCGACCGCGTTCGGCAGGGTGATCGGGTCGGTGATCTCACCGGTCTGAAGCCCCAGGATGACAGGTTGAAGCGCCGGGGGCAGGTTCGAGATGTTCAGCCACTCCAGACGTCCACCCTGACCCCGTGTTGCGGCTGCGGAATACTGAGCGGCGGCAGCAGAAAACGCGTCCTGCCCTTCAAGGCGCGAGATTTCTTCGGCCAACAACTCGGTCTGGGCAACCGTTTGCGGGTTTACCGGGATAATGATTTCGGACAGCAGGACCTGCAATCCGCCACCGCCCGTCTGGCCCAGCGCGCGATCAATCTCATCCTCGGTCGGGCGCGCCTGCGACAGATAGCGCGAGCTGATATAGTCGCGCCATGCCAGTTGATCCGCGACATAGTCTCGGACCGTTTCAGGGTCGACGCCCGCGTCGCCGAGAAGTTTCAGGAATTGTTCGGACGACAATTGTCCGCGCGAGGCGAATTCGTCGATGCCCAGCTGGACGGCCTCGGGCGTCGCTTGCACGCCGGCGCTGCGCATGACCTGCCTGCGCAGTTTTTCATCAATCAGGGCATCCCTGACGTCAGCTTCGTTACCACCGGGCAAACCCAGAACATTCAGGAATTGCAGGCGCTGTTCAAGCTCGTACCAGGTGACAATATCCTGATTGACGCGGATCGCGGGTGAGAACAGGCTTTGCGCGCTACCCTGAAGAGGCGCGATTGCAAAAACTGCGGCAACCAGTGCCGGTGTGACCGGTTTAAGCCAACCGGAACGGAGAAACCTGGAGAAACCTGATATCAACTGCATGTTCTCTTGTATGTCTTGCCACCGCCTTCAAGGGCGTACCCTGTCAAAGAAAGGGTAAAGCCGAATTCTGTCGAAGGCTCAATAGTGGATGTTGAAGTAAAGCGCCGACTTACGGACATGTTAACCCGAACGCATTCGTTCTGATAGGTCACACCCAGACCCAGCCGGATCGGCTCCGACTCAGCCAGATCGTAGCGCGCCAGGGCATTGGTCAGCCAGTTCTGATCGACCTGGTAGCGTCCGAGAAGCAGAATTTCCGAGATTTCTTCGGTGATGTTTTCCGCCGGGTCCGGTTCCTGCCAGATATAGCTACCAGACAGGCCGGCATTTTCGGATGCCCATGCGCCGCGCAGTTCGGCTTTGACAAAGCTGAAATCCCCGTCGATCAGACCGCGTCCGGCAAGTGACCAGCCATTGGCCGTGCTGATCTGCCCGGCTACCAGCAAATCCGACGATGTGCCCTGCAATCCCGATGTCAGCGTGAAGTTTGGATCGGCGTCGGCCCGAAACACTTGGCCCACAGTCGCCTGGGCCTGCCAGCCACCCGCGCCATACCGGGCCCAGTTCAGGCCAACCACACCAGTGGCACTGTTCTCGCGCTGATCTTCAGCAGGGAACCGCGAGAGGGACAGAAGGTTGCCCTGATCGAATTCCTGAAAAGTGCTTTCATCATTCGGAACATCGGTGTCCGATACATGTGTCCATCCGAACTGCGCAATCGGTTCGAGGAACTGAACAGCCCCCGATTCCTCGCGCCGGGTCATTGGATACCGGAGAGTCAAAGCCGCGCGCGGCGTAGATCGGGTCACGTTGTCGGGGTAGTTGCTGTCGTGGCGAACGTTGAAAGTGTCAACCGACGCCCCCAGCGTTGTATCGACCCGCAGCCCCGATGAGAAAGTCCAGCTGCGCAGCCATTCGGCATCGAAGGTGGCCCGTGCCATGTCGCGACCAACAACATCTGTGTCGCTGGTACGTTCATGCGCATGACCGATGAATGCCAGCCGAACCTCGCCCCCCAGCGTGCTGGGAAAATAGCGTTTTTCATAGTTGAGGTCGAAGACGCGGGACGGGATTTCGTCCTGATTTTCGCTGTCCCGAAGTGTTTTGTAGTAGATCAGGCCGGTTTTGAACGCACTATCGCGCTTGATCCGCTCCAGTGCGATTTCGCTGCGCAAGCGGTCCAGATCCGGCAAGCCGTAATCGGCCAGGTAGGCATCGTCGGATGTAGTTTCCAGATTGAAGGTCAGACGGAAATCGTTCTTCAGATTGAACCAGCCGGTGGCAAACAGGTAGCCGCGATCCTGATCGGGTTGCACATCGTCCCGTGTATAAGCGCCTTCCACCTGAATGCGTCCGTTCACAAAGGCCTGACGATAGCGGTATCCCAGAGTTGTCGTCTTGGCTGAGACGTAAGGCGTAAGTGTCAGGTCCTTGTGATCGCCAAGTTTGAAGAAATACGGAACCTGAACGCCAGTGCCCAATTGCGAGGTGCTGCGGATAGAAGGAACCAGAAAGCCGGTTGCCCTCTCTAGCGTTGGGTCGGGCAAGCGCAGATAGGGAAAGTAGAATACCGGATAATCCAGGACCCGAAGCTGCGCGCCTTCGAAATATAGTTGCCGTTCCAGTTGATCATGCGTGACTTTGCGCGCCCTGATCTGCCACAGAGGCGGCCTGCCGTCGGTGCAGACATGACAGGATGTGGCTGAAACCTTGCTGAATTGTGTATAACGTCCTGCGGCCCGTTTCGCCTGAACCGAGGCGATCTGTACCTGCTGTTCAAACACCATGCGTGCACCGATCAGCAGTCCGTTCTGAATTCCGCTGTCCAGTTGCCCTGAATCCGCCAGCAGCGTAGTTTGACCACCCTGATCGATACGAATGGGGCCTTCCAATATCAGCTCGCCAGTCTCGCGGTCATACGTGATACGATGGGCGGACAACTTGGTGTCGCCCTGAAAGGCTTCGACATTGCCTTCAGCCACAAGTTTGCGCTCAGGCGTGATGAATACCTTGTCGGCCACCAGCAAGGCGGGCTCTTGCTGCGCTTGTGTGCCCTGTGGTTGTGGCCGGCCTTGGGATGTCTGTGCTGCAGTTCCCGCCGGGACGGACAAAGCCAGTGCACTGGTAAGCAATACAGGAACGATATGCCGCATCAGCCGTCCTCCGCATGCAGTAGCAGACCAAGAGACAGCAGAATTGCGGCAAAGGGCGGTGCCCAGGCAGCGATATAGATGGGCAATTGTCCGTTTTCCCCGAGGATTTGCGCGAAATTGCGCACGAAATAGATGGCAAACCCAAGCAGGACGGCTGTCAGAACGGCGATCCCAGTACCGCCGAACCGAACGTGGCGCATGGTAAACGCGGCCCCGATCAGAACCATCGAGATCAGAAAGAAAGGCCGGGCCAGCTGTACCTGCAGCCAAACCTCATATTGTTTGGTCGAAAATCCCGCCTCGCGCAGGTCGCTGATCAACTGGGGCAGGTCATAAACAGAAACCGAATCCTGTTGCCCAAACGTATCCATGATCCGCTGTCGGGTCAGCGAGGTCGGCAGCTCCAGACGCTCGTGCACAACTGAATTGGATTCAGGGTTTTGCCCATCCTGCAAGGCCCAGGTTTTTGCCTGATACAGAACCCAGTTCCCGTCTTCCAACTCTGCCCGATCCGCAACAATTTGCTGGGTTGGTTTGCCATCCCGCCCAAAGGTGATGACGGTAACACCGTCCAGCCGCAGCTTGTCTTGGTTCGATGTTGCCCGGGCGTGGATAACGGCCTGCCCATTCTCGGCAGACTGGCGCAGCCACAGGCCCTCGCTGCTGATCGAAAGGGCCGAACTGCCGTTGTTTCGGTATGAATCCGACAAGCGGCGGAACTCTTCGGATGTGGCCGCCGCGATGGGATTCAACAGTGCAACGGCCAGAGCGCCGATGATCAGCGACAACAGGACAGGGGCGACCAAAGCGCGGATGCCCGAGCGGCCAGTTGCACGGGTCACCACAAGTTCGGACGTACGTGCCAGCCCAACGAACAGCGCGATGGTGGACAGGATGACCAGCAAAGGCAGCATTTCGCTGATGGCGGCCGGTGTATTCAGCAGTGTGAGGTGCAGCAGCTGGGCAAAAGACAGGTCGAAATCGTCAAAGCGGCGAATCTGTTCGATCAGATCGATGAGAATCATCAAGGTCAGGAAAATACCTCCGATGACCATGAAGCTTTGCAGAAACCGGCGGGCAAAATAACGGTCCAGGATCATAGGCGCGACCCCGCTGCGCCTGTAGTGCGGGGCGTCGGGCCGATATCGCGCCTGCGCAATGCTGTGCGCGACGGCGTATGCCTGCCCTCTCGTACCACGTCTTTCTCCCCCGAGCCTGCCGGTCATTTTTTCGGGACCTTAATGCAATTGAAAGGCGGGGAAAACTGCTATCTGGTCAATGCGTGCCCCGCGGGCTAGGTCTTGGGGAACAGAATTCGAGGAGTGTACAATGAGCAGTCTGATACCGATCCGTTTTCAGGAATTTGACCTGGAGGCTATGGCGCAGGCCGGAGGGCGCGTCGCCATCATCATTCCGGACGACGGTAAGATGGGCCCGGCAGCCCGCAGAGCCAACCGTCTGACGAAGGGCGGGTTGGCGCGGCTTGTTGAAAGCGAGAGTTTCAGAAAGTCGAAGACAGGGGACGTCATCTCGATGGCATGGCCCACAGGAATGGCGGCAGAGGCGCTGGATGTTCTGGTTCTGCCACGTCGCCCCGAGGCCGGCGAAGCCCGCAAGGCAGGTGCAGCCCTTGCCAAACTGGCGGGCGGAAAGGACATGCTGGTGATGGTTGGCAATCACGCGCGCGCCGAGGATCTGGCACTGGGGATTGTTCTGCGCAGCTATGAATTCGACGCGCATAAAACCAAGGAAAGCCAGAAGGCTGGCACAGTGACAATCAGCCACTCAAAGCCTGCTGAGGCCGAGGCAGAATTCGCACCTCTCTATGCAATTGCTGACGGGGTTCGGATGACGCGCGATCTGACCAATGAACCAGCAAATGTTTTGACCACCACCGAATTCGCGGACCGCCTGGTTGAGATGCAGGAGCTGGGTCTTGAGGTCGAAGTGCTGGACGAAGACAAGCTGGCCGAGCTGGGAATGCGCACGTTGCTAAGCGTCGGGCAGGGCTCGGACAGCCCTTCGAAAGTGGTGGTGATGCAGTGGAATGGCGGGGCCAAGGACGACGCGCCTCTGGCTTTGGTCGGAAAAGGCGTGGTGTTCGACACGGGTGGTATCTCGCTCAAACCCGCTGTCGGCATGGAAGAGATGACCATGGACATGGGCGGCGCCGGCGTTGTTGCGGGCACCATGCGCGCGCTGGCCAAGCGCAAGGCAAAAGCCAATGTCGTGGGGCTGGTTGGTCTGGTCGAGAATATGCCATCAGGTAACGCCACCCGTCCGGGTGATGTGGTCAGGTCGATGAAGGGCGACACGGTCGAGATCATCAACACCGACGCCGAGGGCCGCCTGGTTCTGTGTGACGTGATGTGGTACGCGCAGGAACGGTTCAAGCCGGTCGGAATGATCGACTTGGCAACTTTGACCGGTGCGATCATCATCGGATTGGGCCATGAAAACGCTGGTGTTTTTTCGAACAATGACACGTTCTGTGATGCTTTCCTGAAATCAGCCAAGGCCGAGGATGAAGGCGCTTGGCGGATGCCATTGGGCGACGCCTATGACAAGTTGCTGAAATCGCGCATTGCCGACATGAAAAACGTGGGCGGTCGCCCCGCCGGTTCAGTCACCGCCGCGCAGTTCCTCCAGCGGTTCGTGAAAGAGGAAACGCCGTGGATTCATCTGGACATTGCAGGCGTCGCCTCGGTGGCTGAAGAGACCTCTTATGCGCCCAAAGGCGCCACCGGCTGGGGCGTGCGCGCATTGAGCCGGTTTGTGCAGGACAATTTCGAGTAAGCATATGGGCGCTGTCTATTTCTACCACCTGACCCGCCTGCCGCTGGAGCACACCTTGCCCGCGCTGCTGGACAAGGCGCGGCAAGCCGGGTGGCGGATAGCCGTGCGGGGTACTGACCCTGCGCGGATGGACTGGCTGGATGAAAAGCTGTGGCTGGGCCCCGAGGAGGGATTCCTGCCGCATGGTCGCGCTGGCGGCCCGCATGACGCGGACCAGCCGATTCTGCTGACCACCAGCGCCGTGGCGGGAAACGACGCGACCTGCATCATGGCTGTGGATGGCGCGCCGGTCGAAGCGGAAGAAGTCGCCGCGTTGGAACGGGTTTGTATCCTGTTCGATGGCAATGACGACATGGCTGTACAACAGGCGCGCGGGCAGTGGAAAGCGCTGACGGATGCCGGATGTTCCGCACAATATTGGTCGGAGGAGTCCGGGCGATGGGAGAAGAAGGCTGAAGCCTGACCGGCCCGCAATTTTCAGGAGATACGACAATGCAGAAGAAGCCCTTGGGCCGTACCGGAATTATGGTGAGCGATCTGTGCCTTGGCACGATGACATTTGGCTCTCAAACGTCTGAAACGGATGCGCACCGGCAGATGGATATGGCGTTGGACGCGGGGATCAACTTTGTCGATGCGGCCGAAATGTATCCGGTGAACCCTGTCGCGAAAGAAACGATCGGGCGCACCGAAGAGATACTGGGAAACTGGAACGCGGCCAATACTACCCGCCGGGGAGATTATGTTTTGGCGACCAAGCATTCCGGCGCGGGGCTGTCCTTTGTCCGCGATGGTGCGCCGATCACTGCCCGCACAATACCCGAAGCAGTTGAGGGGTCTTTGCGACGTTTGCAGACCGGGTACATTGACCTCTATCAGTTTCACTGGCCCAATCGGGGCAGCTATATGTTTCGGCAGAACTGGGATTATGCGCCGTCTGGCGAAAACACAGATGAAGTGCTGAGCAACATGCTAGAATGCCTTGAGGCATTGCAGGCTCAGGTAGACAAGGGCAATATCCGTGCCTTTGGCCTGTCGAATGAAAGCGCTTGGGGAACCGCGCAGTGGCTGCGGCTGGCCGACCAGATGGGGGCGCCGCGCGTGGCATCGGTGCAGAATGAGTATTCATTGCTGTGCCGCCATTTTGACACCGACCTGGGTGAGTTGAGTGTGCATGAAGATGTTGGGCTGATGGCGTTTTCCCCGTTGGCGGCAGGCTTTCTGACCGGAAAGTACCAAAATGACTGCGTTCCCGACGGATCGCGTATGTCCTTTGTGCCTGAGATGGGAGGCCGGAAATCCGGTCGTGTTTTCGAGGCGGTTGCAGCTTATCTGGACATCGCCGCACGGCATGGTCTGGATCCGGTGCATATGGCGTTGGCGTGGTGCCGGACGCGCCCGTTCATGATGTCGGCAATCTTCGGGGCCACGACCGTTGCACAGCTGGATCATATTCTGGCGGGCGTGGATCTTGAATTATCCAAGGATGTGTTGGCCGAGATCAGCAGGGCACATCGGGCGCACCCGATGCCGTTTTAGGGGCTCTGCCCCCGTTGCCTTTGGCGACGCCCCCGGGATATTTTTGGCCAGATGAAGAAGGATCCGGTCAGTGATGGGTGGGATGCGCGCGTTCGTGTCTCAGGTCGCGGGCCGATTGACCGTGGGCGGTGCGGAAAGCGCGGGCAAAGCTGGATTGCGAAGCAAAGCCGGTGGCGAGCGCCACATCCATCAGTGGCATGTCGGTGTCGGTGACCAGACGGCGGGCCTCGGCCAGGCGCAGTTGCAGATAGTGGTCCTGCGGCGTCGTGTTCAGGCGCAGTCGGAACTGTTGTTGCAGCGTCCGTGGGCTGGTGCCCAGGCGGTCTGCGATAAAGGCCAGCGGCAGGGGATCATCAAGTGACGCCTGCATCATCGAGTTGGCCTTGGCGGTCAGTGCTGTGTGGCGATGGGGTGCGCCTGTGCGGCTTTGCGGTTTTCCAGGGTCCGGAGCACCATCGTAAAGGAACAGGCCCGCAACGCGCGCGGCGAAACTTGCGCCATGACGGGCGGTGATGATGTGCAGCATCATCTCGACAGCCGGAATTGCGCCACCCGAAGTCAGTCGATTGCCCGAAACGGTGAAGCGGTCGGTGCGCACATCAACTTCGGGAAACCGCGTGGCGAAATTTTCTAGGTCTTCCCAGTGGGTTGTTGCCAGATGGCCATCCAGTAGCCCGGCCTCGGCCAAGAGCCACGGGCCGCCATCAATGCCTGCCATCGTTGCGCCTGTGCCCGCGATGCGCCGCAGACCAGCCAGCAGGCTGGGGGTGGCGTGGCGGGCCAGTTGGAACCCGGCGACCACGATCATCAGGTCGCAGGATTGCAACCGGGCCAGTGGAATACCGGGCACTTGCAACGCACTGGTCAGCACCGCGGGCTCTGGCGTTGCGGTCACATAGTCCCAGTCAAAGGCCGGGCGGTCCGCCAGACGGTTCGCGGCCCTCATCGGGTCCACCGCAGAGGCAAAGCTGAGGGTGTTGCATTCGTCCAGCACAAGCACCGCGGTTTTCAGGGCGCGGTGTTCCGGTTGCAGTATGTTTTTTGCGGATTTCATCAAGTTTGATTCGCATATTGCCAAGTGGTTTTCCCAAAGCTGCGCCAGAGTCGGGTCAGAACGCAAATCGGAATCCGGGGAAAAGCCTGGGGAAAACCCAAGGCAGAACCGGGTATAACTTGGGGAAAACATCATGCCTCTGGAAATGAACCGCGAAGTCTTCATTACCTGTGCCGTAACCGGCTCGGGCGGGACGCAGGACCGCAGCCCGCATGTGCCGCGGTCACCGCGGCAGATCGCCGACAGCGCGATTGCCGCCGCCAAGGCCGGGGCGGCAGTGGTTCACTGCCACGTGCGTGACCCTGAGACCGGCGTGCCAAGCCGCCGGCTGGATCTGTATCGCGAGGTAACGGACCGCATCCGCGACGCTGATGTGGACGTCGTATTGAATCTGACGGCCGGGATGGGCGGCGATATCGTGTTCGGCGGTGTTGAAAACCCGTTTCCAGTGGCCGCGGGCACGGACATGGTCGGAGCATCGGAACGCGTGGCGCATATTGCAGAATGTTTGCCCGAAATTTGCACCCTGGACTGCGGCACAATGAACTTTGCTGAGGCAGATTATGTTATGACGAATACGCCCGGGGCATTGCGCGCCATGGGCAAGATGATGACCGATCTGGGTGTCAAGCCCGAGATCGAAGCCTTTGACACTGGCCACCTGTGGTTTGCAAAGCAACTGGTGAAGGAAGGGATTCTGGCACCAAACGCTTTGGTCCAGCTGTGCATGGGGGTACCGTGGGGTGCGCCGG
Organism: Ruegeria sp. AE4; assembly: GCF_056542185.1. Lineage (NCBI taxonomy): Bacteria > Pseudomonadati > Pseudomonadota > Alphaproteobacteria > Rhodobacterales > Roseobacteraceae > Ruegeria > Ruegeria sp. AE4. The sequence goes on from NZ_JBQFZK010000001.1 coordinate 259,932, forward strand.
ATGATCTGAATACCTTTATGGCGATGGTAAACAACGTGCCGGAAGACTGGACCTTCAGCGCGTTTTCACTGGGACGGAACGAGATGCCGTTTGTCGCGGCTTCGGTTCTCGCGGGCGGCAATGTGCGCGTGGGGCTTGAGGACAACCTTTGGCTGGACAAGGGCGTAATGGCCGAGAACTGGCAACTGGTGGAACGTGCGGGATCCATCATCGAGAATATGGGCGCGCGCGTGATCGGCCCTGACGAAGTCCGTGCGAAGCTGGGGCTGACCAAGCAGGCACCTGTTGCAAAATAATGGACACGCGGGTTTTGGGGGCCAGCCCCCAAGCCCCCGGAATATTTCTAAAAAGATGAAACATGCGCAGCCAGTAGGTGGGAAATCATGAAAACGGCAGCAATTATTGGGGGCGGAGTTATCGGTGGTGGATGGGCCGCGCGGTTCCTGCTCAATGGCTGGGATGTGCGGGTGTTTGACCCTGACCCCGAGGCGGAACGCAAGATTGGCGAGGTGCTGGACAACGCAAGACGGTCCTTGCCGGGGCTGAGTGACGTTCCGTTGCCAGCCGAGGGTGTGCTGAGCTTTCACAGCGACATGGCCGAAGCGGTTAAGGGTGCGCGTTGGATACAGGAGAGTGTGCCGGAACGTCTGGATTTGAAACTGAAGGTTTACAAAGGCTTGCAGGAGGCTTGCGATCCGGGCGCGGTCATCGGATCCTCGACCAGTGGGTTCAAGCCGTCCGAACTTCAGGACGGAGCGCTGCGCCCCGAGCAGATCGTGGTGACTCACCCCTTCAACCCGGTTTACCTGCTGCCTTTGATCGAGCTTGTACCAACGGACAAGAACCCGGCCGAGATGATCAAACAGGCCCAGGACCTGTTGAAATCGCTTGGGTTTTTCCCGCTACACGTCAAGAAAGAGATCGATGCGCATATTGCCGACCGGTTCCTGGAAGCTGTCTGGCGCGAGGCGCTTTGGCTGGTCAAGGATGGCATTGCGACGACCGAAGAGATTGACGAGGCCATCCGTATGGGTTTCGGCATCCGCTGGGCGCAGATGGGTCTGTTCGAAACCTACCGCGTGGCCGGTGGCGAGGCGGGGATGCGGCATTTCATGGCGCAGTTCGGACCTGCCTTGAAATGGCCGTGGACCAAGCTGATGGATGTTCCCGAGTTCACTGACGAACTGGTCGATTTGATCGCCAGTCAATCTGACGCACAATCCGGGATGCATTCGATCCGAGAGCTGGAGCGTATTCGCGACAACAATCTTGTTGGCATGATGCGGGCCCTCAAGGCGCAGAATTACGGCGCGGGTGCGGTGCTGAACCAACATGACGCACGGTTGAAACCCGGTGCGCTGCCGACGCTGGATCAGGCGGATCTGAGCCAGCCCATCCTGACCCTGTCGCGGGCTGTTCCGCTGGACTGGACGGATTACAACGGCCACATGAACGAAGCGAAATATCTGGAGGCCTTTGCCGCCGCCACCGATCGGTTCATGGAAATCATCGGATGCGATGCGGATTACATCGCCTCGGGCGGCAGCTATTTCACAGCGGAGAACCACATTCGCTATGTGGATGAAGCTCATGCCGGTGCAAAAATCGACGTGCGCACGCAGATGCTGTTGGGGCAGGGCAAGAAGCTGCATGTGTTCCACAGCATGTATGAGGGCGACAAGCTGCTGGCCACGGGTGAAAGTTTTCTGCTGCATGTCAGCCTGGAAACCCGCCGCCCGAGCGCGCCATCCGCTGAAATCGAAGCGGCTATGGCGCGGGTTGCAGAGGCTCAGGCCGGATTGCCTTATCCCGAGGGCGCAGGCGCAGCGATCAGGAAGCCTTCATGACGCGCCGTGTTCTGGTGACGGCTGGCGCGTCAGGCGTCGGCCGGGCCATGGCCGAGGCGTTTGACGCGGTTGGCTATGACGTCCGGGTTACTGATATCGATCAGGCGGCGTTGGATACTTTGCCCGAACATTGGACCGGGCACCGAGCCGATGTTGCGGACGAGGCTGACATGCGCGCGGTATTTGACGCCGTCCGTTCGACAGGCGGGTTGGATGTGCTCTGCGCCAATGCCGGTATTGCCGGCCCGACAAATGCCATTGAGGATATTGATCTGGACGCGTGGCGTGCTTGTGTCGCGGTCAATCTGGACGGTGCTTTTCTGGCGGCAAAATATGCAGCGCCGCTGATGAAAACGGCGCGGGCGGGCAGCATCATTCTGACCTCGTCGACAGCCGGGCAGTATGGCTACCCGTTCCGGGCGCCCTATGCGTCGGCAAAATGGGCGGTCATCGGGTTGATGAAAACACTGGCGATGGAGCTGGGGCCCTATGGCATCCGTGCCAATGCCATTTGTCCAGGCGCAGTTGAAGGCCCTCGGATGGAGGGCGTCCTGACCCGCGAGGCCGCAGCCAAGGGCATGACCCGTGACGAGGTCTATCGGGGCTATGCCTCGGGCACCTCAATGGGGCGCTTCGTCGAAGCGCAGGATGTCGCCAATATGGCAGTCTTCCTTGCCTCAGATGCGGCACGTCTGGTTTCAGGACAGGTGATCGCGGTGGATGGCCACACGGTCAACCCGGACCCGAAATTGTAACTCAGCCCTGGTTTGGACCACGGATCTGGCGGATGGTCTGACGGACTGCCTGCCAGTCCTGGGCTTCTTGCCGGTTTCCGGCAGCTTCGCAGTCGCGCATTTTTTGCGCGGCTTCGGCCTCGGCTTGGTCTCCATGGGCGGCAAAAAGTGCACGTGCGTATTGAGCGGTTTGAATTGCGTCCATTCCTGTGCTCCTCCGTCTGTGTTCGGAATGCCTTATGGTTCGCGCCAAAGTAGAATAGCACAGGTTGGATGGCGCTGCATCACCAGTCGCGGGAAACCGCCGTTCTGAGGCGACGCAGGTGGTTTGGAAAGTCCCGGGCGGCCACGTCGGCCTCGCGTACTAGTGTGTCGAAATGGCGTGAGAATGTCTCGATCCGATCCCGGTCGCGGAAGGCCATATAGTGACTTCCTGCGTAAAATACACAAAGCAGCGGGCCGAAAATCGTTACGGGTGCGGAATAAAGCCGTTTTGCGTCAAACAGATAGATACGCATCCGCGGATAGAGCTGTTCGCACAGCGCCAACAGGTGATCGATCTGTTCCAGCCGAACCTCGGGGCTGAGACCCTGATAATACCCAGTGGCGCTTGCAAAGCTTTCGATTTCGAATAACGGCATGGCGATCTCATAGTCTGACTGGGCGCTACGCATCCATGCCAGACGATCCGCCGACGCGCCGATGGCTTGGTCAGCGGTCCGGCCCAGATGCGGGGCGTATTCCCATTCCAGTATCGAACGCGTCTTGAGCATGTCGGGCAGGGTGGCCGGGACATAGCGGATTTTGTACCCGGCGGCCTCCTGATGCCACTCGAAGATACGTTCATCGACAAGGGCGCGTGGGGCCTCGGTAAAGGTCAGCGAGCTAGCCAGAAGCTCAGCCGCGCTTTCCGGCCTGTCAGATAGGCTCAGCAACCAGTCGGCCGAAACGCCGAGCGCCGCTGCACATCCGCCAACAACATGTGCGTTGGGCAACCGCGCGCCATGATCTGTCAGCAATTGGGAAACGGTCGAGCGGTCAACGCCAATATTGCGCGCAAGGGCACTTTGGCTGACATGGCGCTCTTCCATCGCGCGGGCGAGGCGGAGACGAAATTGCGCGGCACGGTCGCGCTTGTCGATATTTTCCTGCATGCCGTGATTTTTATCACATTTGATTAGTTTTGTTAATCATATTCAGAATTTTCAATGCCGGGGTCCGGATGTAACGCTTTGAGTAAGAAAAAAACGGGGTTCGGAATGGAAACGCGGCGAAGATCAGTCGTGAAAGCAATCGTTTGGAATGCGATGGGGTTGGCGATCATGACAATGGTGGGCCTGTTGGCAACAGGCTCGGCCGCTGTAGGAGGGGCGCTGGCGCTGGTGAACACGGCCATCGGCCTGACGATGTACGTGATTTACGAAAGAATTTGGGCGAACATTTCGTGGGGCCGAAATGGCTGACCCCACGACACCCAAATCGCCCGAATGGGGCACGTTTTTCCTGATAGTCTTGTGTTATGCTGCGTGGCTTGCCGGTCTGTTCTGGCTGGCAAACACATCCTTGTGGTTGGCTATCCCTGCTCTGGGTGTTGTTGCGGCTTTGCATTCGTCACTGACGCATGAGGCCCTGCACGGGCACCCATTTCGTGCCAAATGGCTGAACGAGGCGTTGATGGCACTGCCGTTGACATTGGCAATTCCGTATAACCGCTTTCGGGACCTGCATCTGGCGCATCATCAGGATGCCACCCTGACGGACCCTTATGACGACCCGGAATCGAATTATCTGGATCCGCATATCTGGTCGGGATTGCCGCGGCTGGCGCAGATGATCCTGAGCCTGAACAACACGCTGTTGGGGCGGATGGTACTGGGGCCCGTCCTTGGTCAGGGTCTGTTTATGTTTGACGAATGGCGTGGGTTGATACGCGGGGACAGGGCGATCCTGCTGGCATGGGCTGTGCACCTTCCCGGCGCGGCGGTGGTTCTGTGGGTAGCTGCGCAATCGGCCATGCCGGTTTGGGCCTATCTGGTCGCGGCCTATATGGGGCTGTCGCTTTTGAAGATCCGCACGTTTCTGGAGCATCGTGCACATGAAAAATCCCGCGCCCGCACGGTGATTGTCGAAGATCACGGGCCTCTGGCGTTTTTGTTTTTAAACAATAACCTACACGTCGTTCATCACATGAATCCGGCGGCTCCGTGGTATCGCTTGCCTGCATTGTACCGCGACGGAAAGGACAGGTACTTGGCTTGCAACGAAGCCTATGTTTACCGGTCCTATGCACAGATATTCCGGCAGTATTTCGTTCGCGCAAAAGACCCTGTGCCACATCCCCTCTGGCCAAAGCCTTGAATTGACGACACAACGGGTGGCATGAGTCTCTGGATCCCCGTCACCATCGCCGCCGCCAGTTTTCAGACTGTGCGTTTCATGCTGCAAAAATCTCTGGCAAGCGTGAAACTATCTGCTGCAGGTGCAACTTTTGCGCGGTTTGCCTATTCCATGCCGTTGGCGGTTATCGGGCTATATGTTGCGTTGCAGATAACCGGGGCGAGCATGCCTCGGCTTGGCAGTTTGTTCTGGCTTTACGCGGTCATCGGAGGGACAGCGCAAATCCTTGCAACGATTTGCGTGGTGGCGTTGTTCAAACAACGCAATTTTGCCGTTGGAATTACCTTCAAGAAAACCGAGGTGATCCAGACCGCGATTGTTGGTTTTTTGGTCTTGGGGGACAGTGTGTCGCGGGGCGCATTGTTCGCGATCCTGTTGGGGTTGATGGCTGTTCTTTTGTTGTCAAAAACACCCGGAGGGGACGGACCCTGGTGGCGCCATCTGACCAATCGGGCTTCGCAATTGGGGCTTGGATCAGGTGTTTTGTTTGCGTTTTCCGCCGTCAGCTATCGTGGGGCTTCACTGCAACTGGGCGATATCGATGCGTGGTTCCGAGCGCTGGTAACACTGGCCGCAGTGGTGACATTCCAGTTCGCCAGCATGGGGATATGGCTGCTGTGGCGGGACCGGGCCGAACTGCGCGCAGTCTGGCAAACGCGAAAGACCGGGGTATTTGTCGGCCTGACCAGCCTCGGTGGCTCGTTTTGCTGGTTCTGGGCCTTCACCTTGCAGAATGCGGCTTATGTAAAAGCGCTGGGGCAGGTTGAGCTGATCTTTAGCCTCATGGCTTCGATCCTATTCTTCCGAGAAACGATCACCCGGCGCGAGATCGCCGGGATGATGTTGCTTGGGTTCTCGATTTTAGCGCTTGTGCTGGCAATCTAGCTGGCGCGACGTTCGTCAAAGCTAAGCGCGATGAAGCTGGGCAGGTGATCTCCCATGCCCACGACGACCTGGCCGGTGCCTTCCTTGCGCCCACGACTGTGCCCCTTCGGCTCGCGATATTTTTTACCTTCTTTCATGCTTTCGGGGGCCTTGGCCTTTTTCTCGGGCTTCGGCTGTTCGGGCTTGGGCTCTTCCTGAACCGGGTTGTCTATGCGCGGGATGTCTTTCTGGATCAGCTTTTCGATCGCAACCAGTGCTTTTTCGTCGCGTCCCGAGCAGATTGTGATGGCCTTGCCTTCGCGCCCGGCGCGACCGGTGCGGCCAATGCGGTGCACATAATCCTCGGGGTGGCTGGGGACGTCGAAGTTGAACACATGGCTGACAGCCGGAACATCCAGACCGCGTGCCGCCACGTCTGAGGCGACCAGCAGGCGCAAGGACCCGTCACGGAATCCATCCAATGTTTTCATCCGCTGCGACTGGTCCAGATCGCCATGGATGGCGGCGGCGTCGTAACCGTATTTCTTCAGCGACTTGGCGCAGATATCCACATCTGTCTTGCGGTTGCAGAAGATGATCGCGTTGGTGCATTTGTCACCTTCGGCATCGATCAGCGCGCGCAGAAGGCCGCGCTTGTTGCTGGCCTCGCGGTCACGGCGCCCACCTTTGAACATGACGACGCTCTGTTCAATGGTTTCGGATGCGGTGGCCTGCCGGGCCACTTCGATCCGGGCAGGGGCCGACAGGAACGTATCGGTGATCCGCTCGATCTCGGATGCCATTGTCGCCGAGAAGAACAGGGTCTGCCGGGTGAATGGTGTCAGTGAGAAGATGCGCTCGATATCGGGGATGAACCCCATATCCAGCATCCGGTCCGCCTCATCCACCACCATGATCTGAACACCGGTCAGCAACAGTTTGCCGCGCTCGAAATGATCCAGCAGACGGCCCGGCGTGGCGATCAGAACGTCGACGCCACGGTCAATCAGGGCTTCTTGCTCTTTGAAGCTGACACCACCGATCAACAGCGCTTTGGTCAGTTTCAGGTGTTTGGTATAGGTGTCGAAATTCTCGGCCACCTGAGCGGCCAGTTCCCGCGTCGGGCACAAAACCAACGAACGTGGCATACGGGCACGCGCCCGGCCACGGGCCAGCAGCGTGATCATCGGCAGCGTAAAGCTGGCGGTTTTTCCCGTGCCTGTCTGGGCTATGCCCAAAACATCGCGACCTTCCAATGCGGGCGGAATCGCACCTGCCTGGATCGGAGTTGGGGTTTCGTATCCGGCTTCCTCAATGGCTTTGAGGACCTTCGGGTTCAGGTTCAGTTCGTTAAACTTTGTCATGTAAGTCCGGTTGAATGCGGACACTTGACCTGGCCCGCGCGTATAAGATGTGCCGGGCCCGGATGGCCATGCGCGTGATGCGACATTTCGGCTTGGACGCGGACATAACAAAAACGTTGGTCGGGGTCAAATGAAGACCGCTACATCAGGGTTTCATCGAGACAGGTTCGAGTTTTGCGCAACAATTCAGCAACTTCCGGGAAAGTGTTTCGCCAATTTCCCGTCCAGATTCAACACGCGGTGGCGGATCAGCCCTTTCTGCTCCAGCCGGGCGCGGACTTCTGGGTCAGCGCCGCTCATCTCGTTGAAGAACGCGCGCAGCCCGTCCTCGCCGTGTTCGCTTTCAATCCAGCTGAGCAATTCATTCTTGTTCAGCCCCCCCATCTCGCGCGGGGCATTCGGGGCCATGCCAGCCTGATACGAGCCGCGATCCAAGCGGAACGGATAATGTGCAATCCAGTGATCCCAGTCCGGCGCGTGGCGGTGGCATAGATCGACCTGCGCAAGTTCGTATTTACACGGCAGCAATTTCCCGTTCTGAAACAGGTTGTGGATACGAAAACTCAGACGTTTCAATCCCGTGCGCGCAAACAACTTGCCCTGTACATGGCTGAGGAACCCGCCAAGGACGAAAGCCCCATAGTTGGGATAAAGCATCTCAATCAGCTGTGTTCGGGCCGGGCTTTGTGGAACATGCGCCTTGTACAGGTCTTCGCCGCCTGCCAGCGCCTCGATTGGGCGGACCCGGGCGGCGTGAACCTTGTCCCCGATATCGCGCAACACATCCGAGATTGGGGTCGGCGACCACAGAAACTCGTCAACATCGATATGGGCCAGCCAATCCAGGTGCGTTTCACGATAGGCATAGGTGGCGTTGACCGATTGGCGAACCTGGTGCTTGTCCGGTCGTGTGCGTTTTAGCTTTTGCCAATAGGCATCATCGCAAACCTGTACGCAAACACTGGGATGTGCCTTCAGCGCCTCGAACGTGCGCGGGTTTGGCTCATCCAGATAGATATAGATGGTCTCGGCGCCCAGATCGATGTGATGGGCCACGAACCGAAGGACATCTTCGGTCGGGCCCCTGACCATCGACACGACACCCCATGTGGTCATGTGCGCTGCGCGCGTGCTTCGCGCATGAGTTTCAGGCGGCGAAAGACACCGCCGGGATCTCTGTTGAGCTCGGTCATCAAGTGATCGACCAGCGGCGCGATGGTGGTGTCGCTTAGGGCCTTGGTCCAGACCGGAGCAATCAGATTGACGTCCAACCCACCGCTTCCAAGGGAAAACCCTTTCATCTGATAGGGCAGTGGCACGCGATTCAATTTTTGATACTGAAACGGTGTTTCCGGGATCAGCCCGGAAAAGCGCCTCTCGAACTCATAAAGCTTCATCATGCCGAACAACATGCGCAACGCATGACCAACCTCGCGCTGGGTTGCAGTTTGGCCGTGGTCCGCAAAGGTCTGAACCGACGAGACCAGCCATCGCAGGTCAAGCGTGGACAAAAGGTGGTCAGACTGTTCGTCCCAAAGGCGGCAAAACAGAAGCGGGGCGTGGCGCGGGAAGGACCGCTTTCGCAGGTTCGAGATCAACTGGGCATTCAGGAAGGCAAGTTCCGAATTTCCGACAAATTCCCGCGCAATCTGAGCACGCTTGCGATCCCAGCTTGTATTAGGCTTCGGCGGGGGCACAGTCGCGCTTTCGGGCAATGTGCGACCGGCCAGTTCAATAAGGTCAATGTCAAGGTCAGGCAACGAGGTGGTGCCGAACTGAAACGGGCTGCGCCGGTTTTCATACCTGTCCAGCATGTCGGGCAGACCGCCGGGGAAAGTCAGTTCATCCTTGCTCATGCGCGCAGAATTGCACAGGCAGACTCGGCTGTGCAATCAGTGAGTTGGATCACACCATCATCTCTTTGGTGGCGGTCAGGTTCAGGGCGGGATAGTCCCGAACCACCCGGTCGATGTCCCATTGCAGCCGGGTCAGATAGACAATGTCGCCGTCATGGTCGTGCGCGATGTGCTGCTTGTTTGCATTCACAAACTTTTCGACCTCGGCCTTGTCACCGCTGACCCAGCGGGCCGAGGTGAACTGAGACGCCTCGAAACGCACGGGCAGGCCGTATTCCATCTCGATCCGGCTGGCGAGCACTTCGAATTGCAACGCGCCGACGACACCCACGATAAAGCCTGACCCGATCGAAGGTTTGAACACCTTGGCCGCGCCTTCCTCGGCGAACTGCATCAGGGCTTTCTCCAGATGCTTGGCCTTCATCGGATCACCCGCACGGACGCCTTGCAGCAGTTCCGGCGCGAAAGAGGGGATGCCGGTGACGCGCAGCGCCTCACCCTCGGTCAGCGTGTCACCAATGCGCAACTGGCCGTGGTTGGGAATGCCGATGATGTCACCGGCCCAGGCCTCTTCTGCCAGTTCCCGGTCAGATGCCAGAAACAGCACTGGGTTTGAAATCGCCATCGGTTTCTTTGACCGCACATGGGTCAGTTTCATGCCGCGTTTGAAATGGCCTGATGCCATGCGGACAAAGGCCACCCTGTCGCGGTGCTTGGGGTCCATATTGGCCTGCACCTTGAAAACAAAGCCCGCGACCTTCTTTTCATCCGGCGATATCTGGCGGGGTTCGGCGGACTGAACCTGCGGCTGTGGGCCATAAGCGCCGATGCCTTCCATCAGTTCCTTGACGCCGAACGAGTTGATGGCCGAGCCGAACCAGATCGGTGTCATATGCCCTTCAAGCACCGCCTGCGGGTTCAGCGCGGGCAGCAACTCGCGCGCCATCTCAACCTCTTCCAGCAGCTTTTCCAGCAGGTGCGCAGGAATATGTTCCGACAGTTTCGGGTCATCAAGCCCGTTAATCTCGATGCTTTCTGCCACCTTGTTGCGGTCGGCGCGGTCCATCAGCTCCAGCCGGTCGCGCAGCATGTCGTAGCAGCCGATGAAATCACGACCTACGCCAATTGGCCATGCGGCGGGGGTGACGTCGATGGCCAGCATCTCTTGAATTTCGTCGATGATCTCGAACGTATCGCGGCTTTCGCGGTCCATCTTGTTACAGAAGGTCAGAATCGGCAGATCACGCAGGCGGCAGACCTCGAACAGCTTTTGCGTCTGGCTTTCGACACCCTTCGCGCCGTCGATCACCATCACGGCCGCATCCACGGCCGTCAGCGTGCGGTAGGTATCTTCCGAGAAATCGCTGTGGCCGGGCGTGTCAACAAGGTTGAACCGGAAATTGCCATAGTCGAACGACATGGCCGATGCGGAAACCGAGATTCCGCGATCCTTCTCCATCTGCATGAAGTCCGAGCGTGTCCGCCGGGCCTCGCCCTTGGCGCGCACCTGACCAGCCATCTGAATGGCGCCCCCGTAAAGCAGGAACTTTTCAGTCAGCGTCGTCTTGCCCGCATCCGGGTGCGAGATGATGGCGAATGTCCGGCGACGGGCAATCTCGGGCGGCAGGGCAGGTTGGTTCGAGGTATCAAGCATGACCGCGCGTATAGGCGGGGAATCCTGCCGAAGCAAGACAAAGGGGGTGGTTCGAATCACAGGCTTGTGGTTATAAGAACATATAGTGAACAAATTGTGGAGAAGACCAATGGATTTGAAAGAGATTGCCAATGAATTGGTGGCTGGCTGCCGTGAGGACCGCGCCAAGGAAAATCTTGAGAAATTGTATGCGTCGGACGCAGTTTCTGTTGAAGCGGTCGATTACTCAGGTATGGGGCGCGAAATACAGGGGCGTGACGCGATCCGTGGCAAACATGAATGGTGGGAAGGAGCCCACGAGGTTTCTGGCGCTTCGGTCAGCGACCCGTTTGTGCACGGCGAGGACCGCTTTGCGGTGATTTTCGAAGTGCAGGGTAAGGTAAAGGAAACCGGCGAAGCCTTTGATATGCGTGAAGTGGGTGTCTATCACGTCGCAGATGGCAAGATCGTACGCGAAGAGTTCTTCTACTGATCCCAAGCCGTTTCTGGTCTTCCCTGTCTGGCCGATGCTAGACATGCGGCAATGACTGACAGGGAGGATCCGATGGACCTTGGACTAAAAGGAAAGCGCGCGCTGGTCTGTGCCAGCAGCAAAGGGCTGGGTTTGGGCTGTGCCGAGGCTTTGGCTGAGGCTGGCGTAAATCTTGTGATGAATGCGCGTGGTTCGGACGCTTTGGAGAGCGAGGCAGCACGCCTCAGGTCAGAGCAAGGTGTCGAGGTACAAACAGTCGCGTGTGACGTGACGACTGCGGAAGGGCAGGCGCAGGTGATCGAAGCAGCGCAGGGCGTTGATATTCTTGTGACAAATGCCGGCGGCCCGCCGCCGGGTTTATGGTCGGATTGGGGGCGTGATGATTTCATCAAGGCGCTGGATGCCAATATGTTGACCCCCATTGCGTTCATGAAGGCGCTGCTTCCCGGAATGATGGACAAAGGTTGGGGCCGGGTTGTGAACGTCACCTCGCAATCTGTGCGCGCGCCAATTGCGGTGCTGGGGCTTTCGAATGCAGCCCGCACGGGTTTGACCGGATATGTCGCGGGAACTTCACGCCAGGTTGCACCGCATGGCGTGACCATCAACAACCTGCTGCCCGGCATTCACGCGACGGATCGTGCAGATGCGCTGGACAGCGGTGTGGCTTCACAGCAAGGCATCTCGATCGAAGACGCACGCGCAAACCGTTCGGCAACCATTCCCGCGCGACGCTATGGAACGCGGCAGGAATTCGGGGCAGCCTGCGCGTTCCTGTGCTCTCAACATGCGGGGTTCATCGTTGGTCAGAACATTCTGCTGGATGGCGGCGCAACCAATTTGACGATGTGACCATGGCGCAAGGGTTTTCGTTGAAAGATCAGATGTTCAACGCTGAGAAAGTAAATTATCTCAGTGGTTTGTTTTCCGAGTCTCATGCAGAATTTGATGCCCCGGCATTCCGATCTGCGGTCATGTCGCGATTGCTGGATCTAGAGCTGAAGGATCGGATCATCTGGATCGCCACTTGTCTGCAACAGGCGGTGCCCGGTGACTTGCCTGCTGTTGCCCCGACGATCCTGCGCGCCTTGCCTGCGCCTTTGGACCCGACGAAAACGGATGACGATTTTGGCGATTTCATCTTTGCGCCGGTCGGTGAGTGGGTAGCGGCCATAGGCCTTGAGCATGTTGATCTGGCTTTGGACGTGATGGAGGAACTGACACAGAGGTTTTCCATGGAATGGGCGATCCGACCGTTCCTGAACCATGACCCGGACCGGGTGTTGCGGCGGATGCAGGATTGGTGCTCTCATGACAGTTACCACGTGCGCAGGTTGGTCAGCGAGGGGACGCGCCCCCGATTGCCATGGGGGCAGGCGGTCGCATTGGGTTTGCAGGACCCGCTGCCGTTGCTGGACAATTTGCACATGGATTCGACGCGGTATGTCACCCGGTCCGTATCCAATCACCTGAATGACATCACCAAGAAAGACCCGGATCTGGTATTGGATCGCCTGACGGCGTGGCGCAGCCAGGGTCATCAGAATCAGGACGAGCTGGACTGGATGACGTCACACACCCTGCGCGGGCTTGTGAAAGCGGGGCATCCTGAAGCGATGAAGATGTTAGGCTATGACCCGGAAGCGGAAATCGAGGTCGCAGTCAACCTGACCTCCGAAGCTCGGATTGGGGACGCTCTGGCCTTTTCGGTCACTTTGAACGGGTTTGGAGATCTGCCAGTTCTGGTTGACTATGTCATTCATTTTCAAAGACCTGGCGGGAAAATCTCAGCCAAGGTGCACAAGTTGAAGCAGGCGGCTTTGAAGAACGGGAAACTGACGTTGGAAAAACGCCACAAGTTGAAGGGCGACGCCACAACATTCAAGTTGGTTCCCGGCGCACACCGGCTTGAGGTTCAGGTGAATGGCAAAATTCGCGCGGGCGTGGACTTCGACCTGCTTGGGTAATACCGCGCAGGACCACTCACGCTTTCGTCAAAAGCGCCTTCGCCGGATTGCGAACACCCGGCGGCTGCTTTAGCTCGGACATGACCATTTGCGAGGGAAAAGCGCGATGAAACATGAATCGGTGCAGAACTATTATGGTGAAGTCCTGCAAAGCAGTGCTGACTTGCAGACCAATGCATGCTGCACGCCTGACGACATGCCCGGTCATGTCAAAAAGATCCTTTCAAAGATTCATGACGACGTACTGACACGCTACTATGGTTGCGGTCTGATTGCCCCACTTGATCTGGAAGGCATGTCGATCCTTGATCTGGGGTGTGGGGCCGGGCGGGATGTATATGCCTTGTCCGCCATGGTCGGCGAGACGGGCCGGGTGGTGGGGGTCGACATGACGTCCGAACAATTGGACGTCGCCCGCGCGCATCAGGAGTATCACGCCCAAGCATTTGGATATGCCCGCAGCAATGTGGAGTTCCATCACGGCTATATCGAAAAACTGGATGAGCTTGATCTGGAACCCGGATCGTTCGATATCATCGTCTCGAACTGCGTGATCAACCTGGCCACGGATAAGAATGCGGTTCTGCGCGGCGCGCATCGGTTGTTGAAAAAGGGCGGAGAGATGTATTTCTCGGATGTCTATGCAGACCGCCGTATTCCGCAGACGATGGCCGAAGACGAAGTACTTTATGGCGAGTGCCTGTCCGGCGCGCTTTATTGGAATGATTTCCTGTCAATGGCTCGAACGGCCGGTTTCGGCGACCCGCGCCGTGTGACGCACCGTCCGCTGACGATCGAAAATCCGGTATTGGAAGAGCGTGTTGCGCCGTTGAAGTTCCTGTCCGCGACATACCGACTGTTCAAACTGCCCGCATTGGAACCGGCTTGTGAAGATTATGGGCAAGCCGTGATCTACAAGGGAACCGTGCCGAACGCACCGCATGAATTTGTTCTGGATGACCATCACGTTATCGAATCCGGCAAGGTGTTTCCGGTCTGCGGCAACACCTGGATGATGCTGAAAGACACGCGATTTGACCGTCACTTTGACTTTTTCGGCGATTTTTCGACCCATTATGGCATTTTCGAAGGCTGTGGTGGCGAAAGCCCGTTTGAGGCCACGGGTGCATCTGTCGCTTCTGGCGGGTGTTGCTGATCCCTTGCACCTGAGGGGCGGGGTTGCTATCCCCGCTCAAGCCCGATGGATTTGATCGGGAAAGGCAACGGGGTCCATCGGTGACAGGTAACGCAATTCCACCGCGTCTGGAAATTCGCAACATTATCCGTCGGTTTGAGGGGCGGGTTGTTGTGGATGATGTTTCGCTGACCGTTCAGGCAGGCAAGGTGACTTGTCTGCTGGGGCCGTCGGGCTGCGGGAAATCCACCACGTTGCGCATGATCGCCGGTGTCGAGATGCAGGACTCGGGTGAGATTTATGTTGATGGCAAGCTGATCTGCGACACCGTGTTCCGGGTGCCTCCGGAACGGCGCGAGATCGGACTGATGTTTCAGGACTTTGCACTGTTCCCACATCTGAGCGTGGCCAAAAACGTAGCCTTCGGCCTTAAGGGCAACAAGGACGAAAAACGCGCCCGGGTCGAGGAGTTGTTGCAGAAGGTCGACCTGATGCGGTTCATCGATGGTTTTCCGCATCAACTATCAGGTGGCGAGCAACAACGCGTGGCGTTGGCGCGTGCCCTGGCGCCGCGCCCCCGCATCATGCTGATGGACGAGCCGTTTTCGGGTCTCGACAACCGTTTGCGTGATGGTATCCGTGACGAAACGCTGGCCATTCTCAAGGAAGAAGATGCCGCCGTACTGCTGGTCACGCACGAGCCTGAAGAAGCGATGCGCATGGCCGACGAGATCGCCCTGATGCGGCGTGGCAAGATCGTGCAACAGGGCGCTCCCTATAACGTCTATACGCGTCCCGCAGACAAGGCAGCGGTGGCGTTTTTCAGTGATGTCAACGTTTTGCGGGCGCAAGTGAATGGCGCATTGGCGGACACGCCCTTTGGTCAGTTCCTGGCGCCGGGCATTCCGAATGGTACGGATGTCGAGATCGTTTTTCGCCCTCAGCACATCAAGCTGGACTTTGACCGCAACGGCAAGGGGCCATTGCCGACACCAACAGATGGTGTGGCAGCCCGTGGTGTCGTTGAACGTGCGCGATTTCTGGGCAATGAAAGCCTGGTGGAGTTCCGCATGGACTATGATGGTTCGATCCTGAGGGCGACGGTTCCAAACGTGTTTGTCCCCAACCAGGGCCGGGTGATGTGGCTGACCATCCGCCGCGACAGATGTTTCGTTTTTCCCGAGACCAGGCGCTGATCCTTCGTTTTCCGCCCAAGTGGTGCGCGAAATCCTCAGATTGCGGGGCCACGTCGCTTGCCGCAACGCAGGCCCGGGTCTATCAAGAGCCAAACGCGGGGGTAAATCGGGCACATGCGAATTCTTCTGACCAATGACGACGGGATCAATGCGCCGGGCTTGATCACGCTTGAGGCGATTGCAGCTGAGCTGGCCGGACCGGATGGAGAGGTCTGGGTGGTCGCGCCCGCGTTTGAACAGTCCGGGGTCGGGCATTGCATCAGCTATACCCACCCGATGATGGTCGCCAAGCTGGGAGAGCGGCGCTTCGCAGCCGAAGGATCGCCTGCCGATTGTGTATTGGCAGGGCTTCACGATGTCATGTTGGATACCCCTCCCGATCTGGTTCTGTCCGGCGTGAACAGGGGTAATAACTCGGCCGAAAACACGTTGTATTCCGGTACGATCGGCGGCGCGATGGAAGCGGCATTGCAGGGCGTCCCAGCGATTGCCCTGTCGCAATACTTTGGCCCTCGCAACCTGGGCCTTGACGACCCGTTTGAGGCAGCCGCCCGGTATGGTGCAGATCTGGTGCGCCGGATTCTGGACGCAACTCCGGCAGAACAGGGTGATTACCGGCTGTTCTACAATGTGAATTTCCCACCGGTTCCGGCAGACGATGTTCTGGGCACGCGGATTGCGGCGCAGGGGTTTCGGCGCGATACGCGTTTTTCGGTCGAACCGCACAGCTCGCCTTCAGGGCGGCGGTTCCTGTGGATCAAGGGCGGCTATCAGCACAATCCGACCGCACCCGGAACGGATGCGGCTGTTAATCTGGAAGGCTATATCTCGGTCACGCCGATGCGCGCTGACCTGACTGCACATGACATGCTGGAGGCATTGAAGGCGGTCGAATGAGCGGACTGGACCCTGAAACCGTAATGCAATTCCTGTTTGCCCTGCGCAAACGGGGGGTCACGGATGCGCGCGTGCTGGCTGCGATGGAGCAGGTGGACCGCGGTCGCTTTGTCACGGGCCTGTTTGCAGGGCGTGCTTACGAGGACATGCCGCTGCCGATTTCCTGCGGTCAGACGATCAGTCAACCCTCGGTCGTTGGCCTGATGACGCAGGCCCTGAACGTGAGGCCTCGGGACACGGTGCTCGAGATTGGGACAGGTTCAGGTTATCAGGCAGCGATCCTGTCTAAACTGGCCCGCCGGGTCTACACAGTGGAACGCCACAGGCGGTTGGTGAGCGAAACAAGCAAGCTGTTTGCCGACCTAGGCCTGACGAATATCACGTCGATGTTGTCGGATGGGTCATTTGGCCTGCCGGAACAAGCCCCTTTTGACCGGATCATTGTCACAGCCGCAGCCGAGGATCCTCCGGGCCCGCTCTTGGCGCAGCTGAAAATCGGGGGTATTATGGTTCTACCCGTAGGCCAGTCGGACGCGGTGCAGCAGCTGATCAAAGTGACGCGCACCGAAGATGGTCTGGACTATGACGAATTAACGTCTGTCCGTTTCGTGCCCCTTCTGGAGGGGCTTGGAAAGGACGAGGCGTAATAGGCTTAAAGAATTGGTCGCCGGAACTCCGGGCAACAGGGGCAGGCGTTGAGGACAGAATTATGAGAGCAGTATCCAAATCAGCAATGCACCGCTGTGCGACCGGGGTGGCCGCTCTGGCCATTCTGGCCGGGTGCGAGGGGCCTCTGGATTATGACCTTCGCGGGCAGATCGGTGGATTTTCGACCACCAATGCAGCGCAATCCGCGACGGCATCCCGCCCGACACCGGACAACCGGGGCGTCATTACCTATCCGAATTACCAGGTGGTCGTGGCCCGCCGCGGCGATACGGTGCGGGACGTGGCCGCGCGGGTTGGCCTGCCCGAGGGCGAGCTTTCGCGCTTCAACGGCCTGCAGACAACGGACACGCTGAGAGAGGGTGAGGTTCTTGCATTGCCACGCACTGTTGGTGCTGGCAGCGGCGTGGACATCGCGTCGGTTGCCGGGTCTGCAATTGACCAGGTGCCGGCGTCGGGTTCGGTTCAGACCACAACACTGGAACCCGCGAAACCGGCAACAACGCCTGCGCCGATTTCAACAGGACCGGAGCCGGTCAGGCATAAGGTCAAGCGGGGTGAGACGGCCTATACGATTTCGCGCCTCTACCAGGTGCCGGTTGAATCGCTGGCGGAGTGGAACGGGCTGGGATCAGATTTTACCGTGCGTGAAGGTCAGTACTTGTTGATTCCGGTCAAGAACCAGTCAGCGCCCCGGCAAAATGCGGCTAGTGCCGCGCCCGTTCCCGCCACGGAAGTGACGGAACCGGGGCAGGGTTCTCCGACGCCGACGCCACCCAGCGCTACGCAGCCCTTGCCGGACGAAAAAGTTGCGCCTTTGGCCGAGGCCCCCGACGTGACCGCCGAAGCGCCAACCAATACGCGCACTTCCGCGCTGTCCCTGCCGGTTGGCGGCACTATCATTCGCGGCTATGACAAGGGCAAGAATGAGGGCATCGACATCGCTGCCGCGCCGGGTACGTCGGTCACAGCAGCCGAGGCTGGTACTGTCGCGGCGATCACAGCGGACGCGGATCAGGTGCCGATCATTGTGGTCAAGCACAACAACGATCTTCTGACTGTCTATGCAAATGTCGACAAGATCACCGTCAAGAAAGGCGATAAGGTACGCCGTGGTCAGAAGCTGGCTCAACTGCGGGGCGGCGACAATGCCTATGTGCATTTCGAAGTCCGCAAAGGATTCGAGTCCGTAGACCCGGAACCTTATCTGAAGTGAGACTAGATGGCCCGTACCGGGCCATGCCTTCGGCGAGAGTATTTCTGAAAAGATGAAGCCTGTCAGACGTACGGGTCATAGTCGCTCAGGCGCTTTCCAGGTTCGTCGGCGAAGATCTCCGGAAGGGGTGAAACAGCTTCGATCAGGTCGATTCGAAAAACACGAAATCCGTTGCGCAGCTCACACCAGGCGGTAAGGGTCCAGACCCTCCCCCAGTATTCCATATGGAGCGGGCGGATGGTGCGTTCAGTCAAAACGCCGTCGATGCGGCGATAAGACAGGTGAAGTTTCTGACGTGATTTGATGGCTGCGCGGATCGGTGCCATATGGGCAAGGCCCCTTGCGGCATCGGCAAACGGGTAGACCGCGAATTTCCAGCTGTCCGCCTCGGCCACGACCTGCGTTGGCAAAACAGCGTCGATCTTGTCGGCAAGCGATTGTGCGGCAGCCTTCAGGTCAGTATCCGCGGCCTCAGCCACGATGGCCATGCCAAGATTCAGCGCCTCAAGCTCGGCTGTGGTCAGGTTCAACGGGGGCAGGGTGATCTGCTCGCGCACCATGTAGCCGACACCGCGCTCTCCCTCGACTGGAACGCCCGAAGCAACAAGCGTATCCATGTCGCGATAGATGGTGCGGACCGACACCTCAAGCCGGTCCGCAATGTCTTGCGCGCGGTGCAGTTTGCCATCGCGCAGGATCTGGATGATATCGAACAGGCGGTCAGTGCGGCGCATGACACGCCGTTCTGACTGCGTTTAGGCAGTCATGTTCCATAGGACTTTCTCGTGACGCATCTGGATACTATCGGGATTGATGACCGCCATCATGCCTGCCGCACATTCCTGTTGCGGAAACTGCGCAGCGGCGTCCTCTGCCGCTTTCAAATCGGTCCAGACAACATAATCGGTCCAGCGACCATCTTCGCCCTGGCTAAGCTGCCGATGGGCGAAGCCCGGCGCGCTGCGCACAAAGGCCTCAGAGGCCTGACTGAGTTTCACGAACTCTTCCGGTGTGGTGCCATTGGCCAGGGTGAAGGTGACGATTTCAGCAACGTGGGTCATTTAAATCTCCATTGACCTTGTTTCGATGCCAAATCCCTAACGGATAGCAACTGACATAAACCTGTCAGTTGAAAATTGCGACCCTTTAGATTCCTCGCGTTTTCCAAAATTTTTACCCGCAACCCGTAGCAGATGCCTTTTGAGACCAGCGATCGAGGCGTAAAGACTGAGTCAGTTGATGTTCCCGGCGCGCAAACGTGCCGACGAAATAGGAGAGAAGACATGCTCAACAATATCGGCCTTCCTGGCCTGCTGCTGATCGCCGTTGTGGTTCTGGTTCTGTTCGGGCGCGGCAAGATCAGTTCGCTCATGGGCGAAGTTGGCAAAGGCATTACCGCGTTCAAGAAGGGTGTCAAGGACGGTTCGGAAGAGCTGGAAAAGGACGCTTCTGAGCTGGCCAAGGACGTCACACCTGAAACCGAGAAAGACAAGGCGTAAGCGCGGATGTTTGATCTGGGCTGGACCGAGCTTCTGGTCATCGGCATCGTTGCCCTGATCGTTGTGGGGCCAAAGGACCTGCCGGTGCTGTTCCGCAATGTCGGACGTTTTGTCGGCAAGGCACGCGGAATGGCGCGCGAGTTCAGCAGCGCCATGAACGAGGCCGCCGATCAGGCCGGGGTGAATGAGATCAAGAAAGGTCTCAACGCTGCCGTGAACCCTGTGGGATCGGCCATGGACGGTGTCAAGCAAGCCGCGCAGGAGATGGCGAAAAGCATCGATCCTACAAAGTTCGACCCTGAAAGCGAAACGGGTAAACTGGCGGCCGAGCGGGCCGAGCAGGCCAAAAAGGTACAGGCATCAGCCGCCCGTGCCACCGCCGAGCGCAAGGCCAAGGAAGCAGCCGATGCACTGGCCAAGGCAGAAGAGGCCGAAGCCGCGCTGAACACTGAAAGCAAGACATGAGCAAAACCGACGAGATTGACGATTCTTCGGCCCCGTTGATCGAACATCTGGCCGAACTGCGCACACGGCTGATCCATAGCGTTGTGGCGTTTCTGGTCGGTATGATCATCTGTTTTTCAGTGGCGACGCCGATCTTCAATTTCCTGACCAATCCCCTGTGTGACGTTCTGGCTGAGCGCGGGCAGGATTGTGGCCTGATCTTCATCTCGCCACAGGAAGGGTTCTTTGTTGCGATCAAGGTTTCCTTATTGGGTGGGTTCATTCTGGCATTTCCCTATATCGGGATGCAGATGTGGCGCTTTGTAGCACCGGGCCTCTACAAGTCCGAGAAAAACGCGTTCCTGCCTTTCATGCTGGCTTCGCCCTTTATGTTTCTCCTGGGCGCAAGCTTTGCCTTCTACGTCGTCACGCCTCTGGCCTATGACTTTTTTCTCGGGTTCCAGCAATTCGGGGCTGAGGGTGAAGCCGTGGCCGATGGGGTCAATGCGGCACCGCTGAGTGTGGTGTTCCAGGGCTCAGCCCAGGAGTATCTGAACCTGACGATCAAGTTCATCGTGGCCTTTGGGTTATGTTTCCAACTGCCGGTTCTCCTGACTCTCATGGGGAAGGCAGGACTGGTCAGTGCCGAGGGGCTGGGCGCTGTTCGTAAATATGCGGTGGTCGGCATTCTGGTTCTGGCCGCAGTCGTCACACCACCGGATGTCATCACACAAATCATTCTGTTTGTGGTGGTCTACGGTCTGTACGAGATTTCGATCTTCCTGGTCGCGCGAGTAGAAAAAAAACGCGAGGACCAGTTGCGCGCTGACGGTTATTACGATGATGAAGCGGAAGCGGATGATGACCTGATGCAGGAATTCGAAGACGACAAGTAAACCTGCCGACGAAAATAAACGGGCGCGCATCCGTGGGCGCGCCTTTTTCTTTTGAAACTCTTGTTGTGCCAATTGGAACGTGCTTTGAACCCCTCAAGACAAAACCGGAGGCCCATATGGACGACCAAGCCCTGAACCGTATCGCCGAGGCGTTGGAACGCATGGCACCGGCTCCTTTGGCGGCGCCTGATTTTGCCGTTGCTCCGGCATTTGTGTGGCATGTCGAACCGGATCGACTGGAACCTGTTACACATGTCAACCGGGTCGATCTGGATCTCCTGGTCGGCATCAATCGCTCTCGCGACACGTTGATGGACAATACGCGCCGGTTTGCAGCAGGGTACAAGGCAAATAACGCGCTGCTCTGGGGGGCGCGGGGGATGGGAAAGTCCAGCCTTGTAAAGGCCGTGCATGGCTCTCTGAGCGCTGATTATGCCGACCTTAAACTGGTCGAATTGCAGCGCGAGGATATGGGAACGGTGGCGCGGTTGCTGAACCATCTGCGCGCAGCGCCCTACAGGTTCATACTGTTTTGCGATGACCTGTCGTTCAGCCACGATGACCAGCACTACAAATCTCTCAAGGCTGTTCTGGATGGTGGTATTGAAGGCAGGCCAGAGAATGTGGTCTTCTATGCCACTTCAAACCGTCGCCATCTGATGCCGCGGGATATGATCGAAAACGAACGCTCCAGCGCCATCAATCCTTCCGAGGCGGTCGAAGAAAAAGTCTCGCTGTCGGATCGCTTCGGCCTGTGGCTTGGGTTCCATCCCTGTGATCAGGACGAGTATCTTGCGATGATCGACCGCTATTGCGCCGCCTATGGCGTTTCTGTTGATGCAGAGATCTTGCGCGCCGAGGCAATTGAGTGGCAAGCCACGCGCGGGTCGCGCTCTGGCCGTGTCGCCTGGCAATTCTTCGTCGATCTGGCTGGGCGCAACGGCGTGCATATCGCCTGATCCAGGCTTCACCTGGCTGCAAATATCCCCGCCAGAGGCATGGCCCGTCAGGGCCATTTCCTAAAGCAGTGCCAGAATCCGCGCAGCTTCATCCTTGGTGCTGTTCAACACGCTCCGGTCTTCCCCGGGATGAAAACGCGCACGGACGGCCGTGGGCATCGGCGCGGGTTCGACAACCGAAACCCGAGGACCGGTGCGTTCGGTTTCGACGGCCCAACTGCGGGCCAGAGCCATCTGCGCGGCCTTGGTGGCACCGTAGATGCCATAAAACTTCTCGCCAGCTTTCGGATCGTCAAAAAACACCGCATGGCCACTCTCGCCCAGAAGGGGTGAGACATAGGGGATCAGAACCGAGGTCGCGTTTGCATTTGTGTTGATCGCCTTGGCCCATTCCTTGGGGTCAACAAAATGCACTGGCGTCAGTGCTGATGTGTGGATGGCTGTGTGCATCCACAGGTCAACCTTGCCCCAACGGTCATGGATGCCACGACACAGGGTCGCCATGGCGTTTGGATCGGTGATGTCCATGGGGGCCAGAGTGGCTGACCCGCCCTTCGCCTTGATACGATCGTCCAGCTCTTCCAGCCCGCCGGTGGTCCGGGCGACGGCGACGATATGGTATTCAGGTGCCAGCGCTTCGGCCAGCGCAGCGCCCAACCCGCGAGAGGCCCCGGTGATAAGGGCGATTTTTGTCTGATCGGTCATGGCTGCGGTTTGAACCCCTGCGCGAGGGGCGTCAAGTCGCGATTAGCTTCCGGGAATGGCGATCCGCTTGGTCTGGCCGCTTTGTCGCAGCATGATGCCCTGTTCGTCGATTGCTATCACCGTACCCGAGGCGACACGGCTTCCGGGTTCAACCTCTTTCACGCGGCCCGATGACAGGCGTACCAAGGCGTGCAGTTCGGTTTTGGGCCCGAACACCCCCAGAACAGAAACAGAGTTCTTGTTTAACGCGCCCTGCTGTGTGGCCGCGCTTTTGACATTGGTGTTTGACATGGTCCGTGGCCCGGCATGAGTTCCGAACCCCTTATTTCGAGTGAGTGGTTGCCGCCCGATACCAAAACGATCAGGTAAGCAAAAGACCTTCACATACTCCACGATTCACGACGTAGCGACCTTTTTGTTAGTCCCTGTGATCGTGCAAGAATCGCCGCCGGGTTGTGGCAGATTTCCACTCATCGGTGGAACAGTATAGATGCGAGCCACCCTGAACAGGGTTGTCCTTTCTGCATGCCGAACGGTTTGATTCGCGGTCTGAACAGAAGCTGGACGTGCACTCGGTGGGCGGAGTCATTCAGCCTGAGGCGAGTTTAGCCGCATTCCACGACCCGCCCGGAACCTGCATATCCGCGCGTTTCTGGCTGACACGGCTGCTGTTTTCCAGACTGTCCAGGTAATCCGCGCTAACGCTGCCTGTAATGTAATTGCCATCAAAGCAGGAACAATCAAATCCCTGGATGTCCGGGTTGCCTTCCTGGGCCGCCCAGATCAGGTCCTCCAGATGCTGATAGAACAGTGCATCAGCGCCCAGCTCTTCACGGATCTCTTCGATCTCTTTGCCATTTGCGATCAGCTCGGCCTTGGTCGGCATGTCGATGCCATAGACATTGGGGTATTTGACCGGCGGCGAGGCGCTGGCCACATAAACCTTCTTGGCCCCGGCGTCGCGGCACATCTGAACGATCTTTTTGATGGTGTTGCCGCGCACGATGGAATCGTCGATCAACAGAACGCTGTGGCCTTCGAATTCCAGCGGAACGGCGTTCAGCTTGCGGCGGACGGATTTCTGTCGCTCGGCCTGACCCGGCATGATGAAGGTACGCCCGACATAGCGGTTCTTCACCAACCCCTCGCGATAGGGGATGCCGGTGATTTTCGCCGCTTCCAGTGCCACGGGGCGGGCGCTGTCGGGTACGGGAATGATCCGGTCGATTTCCAGGCCCGAGTCCTGAATTTGTTTCGCCAGCGTCTGTCCCATGCGCATCTGGGTTTTATAAACCGAGACACCGTCCAGCAGTGAATCCGGACGTGCCAGATACACATACTCGAAGATACAGGGCGTCAGCTTGCCTTCGACCGCCTGAAACTCGTGCATGTTGCCTTTCAGGTCGATCAGGATGGCCTCGCCCGGGCGCAGATCGCGCAGCTTTTCAAAACTGTTGATGCCAAAGGCTACGTCTTCCGAAGCAAAGGCATAATCGTCCCCCTGACCGTCGACATTGCGTTTTGCGACCGAAAGGGGCCGAATGCCAAATGGGTCGCGGAACGCCAACATGCCAACACCTGCCACCAGACAAATGACTGAATAGGCGCCCTGAACCCGCTCCATCGTCATCTTCACACCGGCAAAGATGTTTCGGATCGGGTCCGAATTGCCGTTCACCTTGATGGCGTCAGCCACTTTGTCGGCCAGCACGTTCAGCAGGATTTCCGAATCCGATGTGGTGCGCAGGTGGCGGCTGTATTTCCCGGTCACTTTCTCGCGCTGTTCCGCTGTGTTGGTGATGTTGCCGTTGTGAACAAGATAGATACCGTAGGGTGCGTTCACGAAGAAAGGTTGCGCTTCAGCCGCGCTGAGTGATCCGGCCGTTGGATAGCGAACATGCCCCATGCCGATATGACCCAAAAGGGTTTCAGCATCCTGGGCGTTGAACACGTCCTTGACCAGACCATTGGCTTTCTTTTCCCGGAAGAATTCGCCGTTGTAAGTCACGATCCCCGAGGCATCCTGACCCCGGTGCTGCAACATCAGCAGCCCGTCATAGATCTCAGCAAAGACATCATGTGTCCGGCTTGCGATTCCTAAAATCCCACACATTCAAGGGGCTCCAACTTCTATGACGATTTCATTCGAGGATTGGCCGCAGTTCGGCACCGGACTTTCTGCATCTTCAGCGCGGAA
This sequence comes from Ruegeria sp. AE4, assembly GCF_056542185.1. Taxonomy (NCBI): domain Bacteria; kingdom Pseudomonadati; phylum Pseudomonadota; class Alphaproteobacteria; order Rhodobacterales; family Roseobacteraceae; genus Ruegeria; species Ruegeria sp. AE4. The sequence goes on from NZ_JBQFZK010000001.1 coordinate 284,897, forward strand.
CTGTTTGCTACACAGGAACAAGACGCCGTTAGGGCGACCATCACTGCGATCAGCGCGCATTCATACAGAAAGGACAAGATCGGTGGCTCCGATTCCGTGGCGGGTTGGCCCCCACATAATGCCTAATGGCGTGGCTGTCATCAAAGGATCACAATAGCCAAATGCCGCAGGCCAAGTTTGCGTATGTCGACGAAGAAAAACGAAGGTGGTGACATGCGCAAACATATGTGCTGTCATGCATTTGATTGCATACATGAACTGCTAAAACTCAGCACCTCGGGGGGACCTGAATGTGGCAGCATAAACCTCCTCACAAGAACCAGGAACGGATCAGGCAGCGGTGCCATCGGTGCCGAGGATTGGGGCGCGCGTCGTGCCAGATCTGTAACGGAGCGGGTGAGATCGCCAAAAGCAGAGATATCTTTGGAAAACCGATTTTCAGTCGATGTGACGGATGCTTTGGCTTGAAAACAATCCGCTGCACCGTGTGCGGTGGCGAGGGGTTTGTCTGATCTGCAACAAAAAAGCCCGGCAGGGCCGGGCTTTCATGAATTGGTGATCTGCCTCTATCAGCCGTTGGAAGGCGCAGTTGTTGCCGGTTCAGCGTTTCCTGCCGTGCAACTGGCGACCAGCTGTTCATACTGAGTCGTAACCCACCCCAGAGCTGCCTCGGGGTTTTGTTCCTCAATCTGGCCGCTGAACTGTTCAAACACCTTGGCCGACCGGCTTTCATCAACAATTGTGTAAGACTGGCCGGTCATGACGGTGTCGTAAACGAAGAATGCGATCGCAACCAGAAGAATGCCACGAGCGATGCCGAAGAACAGCCCCAGAGCCTGGTCCAGGCCGCCAAGGGCCGAGCGCTGAACCAGCGATGAAAACAGCGGTGTGAAGATACTGACCACGATCAGCGCCACCGCAAAGACTGCCGCAAACCCGGTGATCACAGACAGTTCGCAGCTGTCACGCAGGAAATCTCCGACGACCGGGATTTCCTTGACCAGAGGTACCGCCTGCGGGGCGAAGATGAACGCCAGAACGGCCGCCGCAACCCAACCCGCGATGGCCAGAACTTCGCGCATAAAACCGCGCGAATAGGCCAGCAAGCCTGACAGCACGATGATCAGGGCAACCACCCCGTCGATTATTGTAAAACCTTCCATGGCCCTCGCCTGTTCTTTTCTGCCCCTCAAGGCGCGACTTTAACCTGCTCCGAAGGTTTCGCCAACAAACCCCACCAAATCTGAGGGTCGGGTGAGTGTCAGACCTGCCACAGTACCGGTTTTGCCACCTGCCGGAGCTATTGCCGCTGTGAAACCAAGTTTTTGTGCTTCTTTCAACCTGTTTTCTGTCTGCGGAGCTGGTCTAAGTGCCCCGGATAGCGAGATTTCCCCGAAAACGACGGTGTCTGAGGGCAGGGCTGTGTCCTCGCGTGCGCTGAGCAGTGCAGCAGCAACGGCCAGATCGGCGGCGGGTTCACTGACTTTCAACCCACCGGCCACGTTCAGATAGACGTCGAGACCCGCAAAAGGAATGCCGCAACGCGCTTCAAGAACGGCAAGGATCATCGCCAGCCGCCCGCTGTCCCATCCCACCACTGTCCGGCGTGGTTGTGAATGGGGGGACGGGGCGACAAGGGCCTGCAATTCGACCAGAACCGGCCGTGTGCCCTCAATCCCGGCAAAGACCGCAGAGCCAGGGCTGGGCGTACCACGTTCCGACAGGAACAAGGCCGAGGGGTTGGTGACTTGTGCCAGCCCTTTGCCCGTCATCTCGAACACGCCAATTTCGTCGGCGGGACCAAAGCGGTTCTTGACCGCCCGCAAAATACGAAACTGATGGCCGCGCTCGCCCTCGAAATACAGAACCGTATCGACCATGTGTTCGACAACACGGGGGCCCGCAATCTGGCCATCCTTGGTCACGTGTCCGACCATGATGATCGACACGCCGTGCCGTTTCGCAAAGGCGGTCAGTTCATGAGCAGCCGCCCGGACTTGCGACACGGACCCCGGCGCGCTGTCGACATTGTCGGCCCACATGGTCTGGATCGAGTCGATGATCGCCAGACCGGGTTTTTCGGCTTCAAGCGTGGTGAGAATGTCGCGTAGGTTGGTTTCGGCTGCAAGTTGCACCGGCGCGTTCTCCAGCCCAAGGCGGCGCGCCCGCATGCGAACCTGAGCACTGGCTTCTTCGCCCGAGATATAGATCGTCTTGACGCCGGCACGGGCAAATCGGGCAGCAGCTTGCAGCAACAGGGTGGATTTACCGATGCCGGGGTCGCCGCCCACCAACAGGGCAGATGCAGGAACAAGCCCGCCACCAAGCACTCGGTCCAGCTCTTCCACTCCGCAGAGCGTGCGGGGCGGCGGGGTTTCCTCGGTCGACAGGTCGGTGAGCGTCATCGACCGCCCGCGTTTCGAGCCCAGCGATTTCTTGGCTGGGCCTGCCGACAGCGGTACGTCCTGTATGATCGAGTTCCACTCGCCGCACCCGTCGCAGCGACCCGACCAGCGGGAATGGGATGCGCCGCAGGCGGAGCAGGAGAAGGTTGGTTTTGCCATGACGCCTTGGTGCCCGAGGACGGGCGGTTCTTCAAGCCCTTGCAGGGCTTTCCTCGTCGTCAGCGCCCTATGTCTGGGCGATGGTTTTGCATTGGCGTTCGGTGAGAATGCCCAAAGCGATGGAGGCAAGGATGCAGGCGGTGAAAAGGTAAAGACCCCATGCGGTCTCAACAGTGGCGTAAGAGATGCCTTTGGCCAGCGTGATGTATAGCGCGATCAGGAATATGTCGGCCATCGCCAGCTTGCCGAGGATGTTGAGCGCAGGCTGCACACGGGCATCCAGCAGGTTCCACTGTATCAGGGCGGTGCCAATGGTTTTGATGTAGGGCGCGAAGAGGGCAAAGATGGTGACGATCAGCGCGAGGAAGATGTCGGATTTCCAAAGCGACTGGAGGCCGGTGATGACGCTGATTTCGGTAAGGCCAAAGATCGGCAGGAACCCCGCGCGCATCAGCGGGGCGAACCACGCAATGGGGTAGAGGATCAGGAGGGAGAGGGTGGCGAGGCGGAGGGGCAAATCTACATGCCAATTACAAACAGAAGAAGTGTGAACGCGAGGCTGCCGCAGTCATACTCAAGCATACTGCCGGTCCAGCGCTTTCGGAAGTTATGTCTGGTTTTGATAGCCAACACAAAAAACGAGATTCCGACGATTATATTCGCAACGGGATTCTGTAGCTTATTCATCAGATACCACAGCAAGAAAATCGTGGCGGCCAGGAGTGCCCAGGTAAGAACACTTATTAGTAGAGAGCCGTCCTTTGTCGCCTCGGCATGACGAGCTTCGGCGCCCCAGCCAAATTTCTGTCGTCTGAACGAAGCGACCGCGTCCGAGTACCTCTCGCGTGTGCCGGATGATGACATGAGACCGGGAAGGACACCGGAAGAAGCAAATCCAACACCAGCACAATAATAGATGCCAAGTTCTTTGACAGGTAAAGACAATTCAGCGATTGAGACGACGCCGGTCACCGCACCGCCTCAATCGGCCCCACTGCGCTCCCGCTGATGAACTGCTCCACATAAGGATCACCCGAGGCATCCATCTGGCTGACAGGGCCGGTCCACTGGATCACACCTCCGTGCAGCATGGCCACGTTGTCGGCAATCGCGCGGACGGAACTCATGTCGTGGGTGATGGTCATCGCGGTGGCGCCCATCTCGGTCACGATTTCGCGGATCAGGTCGTTGATGACGCCGGACATGATCGGGTCGAGGCCGGTGGTGGGTTCGTCAAAAAAGATGATCTCGGGCTCGGCGGCGATGGCGCGGGCAAGGCCCACACGTTTTTGCATCCCGCCTGACAGCTCTGCCGGAAAACGGTCGGCCACGTCGGATTTCAGGCCCACGCGGCGCAGTTTTTCGATGGCGATCTCGCGCGCTTCCTCGGTTGGACGTTTCAGGGATCCACGCAGCAGGCGGAAGGCGACGTTCTGCCAGACGGTCAGCGAGTCGAACAAGGCAGCGCCCTGAAACAGCATGCCAAACCGCGCCAGAAACGCGTCGCGGTCGCCTTTGGTTGCGTCTTTGCCATCGACATAGATCATGCCGTCATCGGGTTTGATCAGACCCAGGATACATTTCAGGGCAACAGATTTCCCCGTACCGGAACCCCCGATGATGACCATCGAGGTTCCTTTGGGTATCTCTAGGCTCATTCCACGCAATACGTGGTTGTCGCCAAAGGCTTTTTCTACGTTCTCCATCCGGATCATAGCGAGAAGAACACCCCTGTGAGAACAAAGTTTGCGGCCAGGATCAAAACGGCTGCGGCTTCGACCGAGCCTTTGGTTGCGCGGCCGACGCCCTGTGCGCCGCGGCCCGAGTTCATGCCGTAATAGCAGCCCATGATAGCCGCGATCACACCAAAGGCTGCGCCCTTGACCAGAGACGATACAATGTCGCGCATCTCGAGGAAATCGACGGTGTTTTTCAGATAGGCCGCCGGGTTGAAGCCCAGGTTCTGCGTGGCGACAGTGTACCCGCCCGCAATCCCGATAACGTCACCCACCGCGACCAGCGCAGGTACGGTGATCAGGGCGGCTAGCACACGCGGAGCAGTAAGATACTTCATTGGGTGGGTCGACAGCGTGACCAGAGCGTCGATTTGCTCGGTCACTTTCATCGTGGCGATCTCGGCCGCGATGGACGAGGTCACGCGCGCGGCGATCATCAGGCCGACCAGCACCGGGCCAAGCTCTCGCACCATGCCGATGGCGACGATCTGGGGCACGACGGCTTCGGCGTTGAACCGCGCACCGCCCGCATAGATTTGCAAGGCCAGCGCGCCGCCGGTGAAAATGGCGGTCAGGCCGACGACGGGCAGGGACAGCCAGCCGATATTCAGCAGGGCCATCCCGAATTCGCGCGGATAGAAGGGTGGGCGCAGGATATGCGACACTGCATCAAGCGCGAACAGGGCCACCCGGCCAAAGGCCGCAAGCAGGCCCAGCACGGTGCGGCCCAGCCCCCCCAGCGCGCTGATTGGGTTCATTCCACGTAGCCCCGCGAATAGCGATTGCCCATTGATGTCAGGATTTCATAGCCAATTGTACCAGCAGCCTCGGCCAGATCATCAACGGTTTGATGACCGTTGAGAATGCGCAGGCGCTCCGGGTCTTTCGGCAGGTCCGTGACGTCCACGGTGATCAGGTCCATTGAGATACGTCCAACAACCGGGCAGGGTTGGTCGCCCGCAAATGTGTCGATGCCGCCGCCAATGGCGCGATGCAGGCCATCTGCATAGCCGGCAGCAACGGTGGCGATCCGGGACGGCCGACGCGCCACCCAGGTGTTTCCATAACCCACGGTCTCGCCGACAGCCAACTTGCGCACCTGAATCACGGGAAGGTCGACGGTTACAACGGGTTTTGCACCGGCAAAGGGCATTCCGCCATAAAGACCGATACCCGGGCGACAGAAGTCAAAATGAAACTCAGGCCCCAAAAGCATCCCGCCCGTCGCTGCCAGGGAGCGCGGCGCAGCGACCCCATCAGTCATCTCGCGGAAGGTTTTCAGTTGTTGCTGGTTCATCGGGTGGTCCGGCTCGTCCGAGCAGGCCAGATGAGACATGATGAGCGCCGGGTTCAAGGCTTCGGCCTTGGGACGCAACTCAGCCCAGTCAGCAGGTTCAAGACCAAGCCGGTTCATACCACTGTCCAGTTGGATACCAAACGGGTGGTCGGGCAGGGCCTCTGTGTGGCGTTGAAACTGTTCCGGCGAGTTGATCAGTGGTATCAGGTCGTTGCCGCGCAGCAGGTCGGCATCGCCTTCCATATGTCCCGAAAAAACGAAAATCACCGGGCCGGGGCCAACTGCCTCGCGAACGGTTGCGCCTTCTTCTGCGGCGGCCACGAAAAACTTGCGAACACCTTCTTCTGCCAACGTGTCGCTGACAGGTCCTGCGCCCAGCCCATAGGCATCTGCCTTGACCACGGCGCCGGTTTCGACCCCGGTTTTCGCGTCGAGTGCCCGCCAGTTTCTGGCGAGGGCCTGAAGATTGATCGTCAAACGTGCAGTACTCATGGGACTGTTCATGACATTGCGCCGTCCAAGGTCAAGAGGGAAAGGGCTTTTTCCGCGACAGATTGCGCCCACCAAGCGACAGATACGGCGGAAAACACCCAAAAAAGCAGACATTTTGGCGACTTACTGCTGTATTAAGCCGTTTTCGGGATTGTCTTCACATAGGTGTTAAAGTGATGTTGAGAACAAGATCGTCCCATCGCTGCAATAAACGGTGCTGCGGCATATCCCGAGGAAATCATGGATTTTTATACCGATCAAACGCCAGATCCGTCCGAAACAGCCCGGTTTTTCGCAGAAGTATTTTCGGCGTCGGAAGGCCCGGACGAGGGGGCGATTATCGAAGCTTTCGTGCAAGAGATGATCGATACCACCCCACCACAGGACCTGATGGTGTGCACCGCGCGACGCGATCAGGTGCTGCTTGGCTGCGCCATCTTTTCCCGAATGCTGTTTCCACAGGATGCGCGCCGGGTATTTATCCTGTCGCCTATGGCTGTCCGAACAGACAGGCAAAAAGCCGGGGTTGGACAGGCTTTGATTGCCTATGGTCTGGATTGCCTGCGGGCATCAGGCGTGAACGTGGCACTCACCTATGGTGATCCCGCTTACTATCGAAAAACAGGTTTTGAGCAGATTTCTGAGGCCACTGCACAACCGACGCTAAAGCTGAGCCATCCGCATGGCTGGCTGGGGCAGTCGCTGGATGGTCAGGCGCTTGCGCCACTTAGCGGCCCGTCGCACTGCGTGTCTGCGTTGAACAATCCGACGCTTTGGTGAGTGCGGGGTTCAATCTGTCAGAATACAGGCGGGCGGACCTCATTCTTGGTTCGCGCACCAGATCCTGAATCGCGCGACAGGTTCACAGAACCTTTTTGCTTTGCCAACAATCAAAGGAAAGTCGGGAAAACCCAAGTAAGTCTGTCCTTTCGCGATCAATAACCTTCAATCTCGCCACCCTGCTGCCACGGCTTGACCAGATTGCCAAACCGGGTGAATTGCGCCTCGAATGACAGCTCGACCGTGCCGATTGGACCGTGGCGCTGTTTGCCAACGATAATCTCGGCCTTGCCGTGCAGGCGTTCCATGGCCTGCTTCCATTCTTCCATCTTCTCAAGCTCGTGATCGCCGGGTTTTTCACGTTCTTTGTAGTATTCTTCGCGGAACACGAACATCACGACATCGGCGTCCTGTTCGATCGAGCCTGATTCCCGCAGGTCAGACAGCTGCGGACGTTTGTCGTCGCGGTTTTCGACCTGGCGGGAAAGCTGCGACAGGGCAATCACCGGAATGTTCAGTTCTTTGGCGATTGCTTTCATGCCCATTGAAATCTCAGCAATCTCGTTAACCCGGTTGTCGGACATGCCGCGGCACAGTTGCAGATAGTCGATCACCAGCAGGTCCAGCCCATGTGTGCGTTTCAACCGTCGCGCGCGTGCGGCAAGCTGAGAAATCGGAAGGGCGGGCGTGTCGTCGATAAAAAGCGGGCAGGCTTCAAGTTCTTTGGCCGCATCAACGAAACGGCGGAATTCGGCCTCGGTCATGTCGCCCTGACGGATCTTGTGGCTAGAGATTTCGGACGCCTCGGCCAGAACGCGCCCGGCCAGCTGTTCAGCGCTCATCTCAAGTGAGAAAAAGCCGACGACCCCGCCGTCAATTGCGCCTTCGGAACCATCCGGTTTCAGACCGCGTTTGTATGCTTTGGCCACGTTGAAGGCCACGTTGGTCGCCAGCGAGGTTTTCCCCATCGACGGACGACCTGCGAGAATGATCAGGTCCGAGGGGTGAAGACCACCCAGTTGTTTGTCGAGATCGACCAGACCGGTCGAGATCCCAGCCATGCCGCCACCGCGCTGGTAGGCTTCGTTGGTGACATTGACGGCTTCTGTGACCGCCTTGAGGAAGGACTGGAACCCCTGTTCGGTCTGGCCCTGCTCGGAAAGCTGATAAAGCTGTTGTTCGGCCTCGACGATTTGTTCTTTCGGTTCGCTGGCTACATCGACCCGCGCGGCCTTGTCGGAGATGTCGCGGCCCAAGCGGATCAACTCGCGCCGGATGGCGAGGTCATAGATCATCTGGGCGTAGTCATGTACCGCAAAGGCACTGATCGACGCGCCGGCAAGCTTGACCAGATAAGCTGGCCCGCCCAGTTCCTTCAGGCCCTCATCCTCGGCCATGAAGGATTTCAGCGTCACAGGCGAGGCCAGCGCGTTCTTTGCAATGCGTGCGGCGGCGACCTCATAGATGCGGGCATGAACCGGGTCATAGAAATGCTCGGACCCAATGATCGAAGCGACCCGGTCGTAAAGGTCGTTATTCGTCAAAATTGCACCCAGAAGCTGCTGTTCAGCCTCAATGGAATGCGGCATGGTTTCGGCGTTCTGAATATGCGCCGCTGCCTGCTCGATACTGCTGATCTCGTTCATCATGTCCCCGCTGCCCGTTCCGAGGTTCTACACGCCACACCCCGGTTCAAGCTATCTGCAAATGAATGGGGGTAAGTTGGTATAACTGCCCCCCGCCTTGGGATAACTGCCCACCCCAATGGGGATAACTTAGCCCTAGTTTTACACGGGCGCAGCGTTACCGCAACATTTGGTGTGTTGGCTGGATGTCTTGACAAGATAGGCGCGCTTTGATGCGATTCGAAAATCAACTATCCCCAAGCCATCCACAGGCTGAAAATCACGATTTTCGCGCGTCCTGCCAGCCTCGCGGATCGTTCAGAAACGCCTCGACCCCGTCAAGTGTTTCCTGATCAAAGGCTTTTTGCGCCTTGGCCTCGGCCAGAACATCCCACCACGTGCAAAGGTGATGCAGCTTTACACCATGGTCGCCCAGCGTCTTCTCGGTTTCGGGGAAGATGCCGTAGTAGAAGATCACAGCCGTATGCCCGCAGGTGGCACCAGTTTCGCGAATTGCATCGACGAAGGACAGTTTCGAACCGCCATCGGTGGTCAGGTCCTCGACCAGCAGCACACGTTCACTTTCGCTCATTGCGCCTTCAATACGGGCGTTGCGCCCGTACCCTTTGGGTTTTTTGCGCACGTAGGTCATCGGCAATGCCATACGTTCGGCCACCATCGCGGCAAAGGGGATGCCCGCAGTTTCGCCGCCCGCAATGTTGTCAAAGGCTTCAAAACCTGCGTCCCGCATCACCGTAACGGTCAGAAAATCCATCAGCGTGGAACGAATGCGCGGGTAGGAGATCAGCTTGCGGCAATCGATATAGGTCGGGCTGGGAAGGCCACTTGCCAGCGTGAACGGCTCGCGCGCGTTGAAGTGGACGGCCTTGATCTCCAGCAGCATCCGGGCCGTCAGGCGAGCGATTTCAGTGCTGTCGGGAAAAGAACTGGGGATCATGGCGGGACCTCGGCGATGAAATGATGTTTCGGGCTGATAGCCCGACCCTTGGCCCGGAGTCGAGAGCTGTTGGAACAAAAGAAAAGCGGACCCCCCTAAGGTCCGCTGTTTCCGGGTAGTCAGCTATGCGAACACCATTGTCGCTGCGTTACCCTTGCCCGAACATGTTGACCCACCGGATCAGCATTGGTGCCAGACAAATCAGCAATAGGACAGGCATCATGCACATGGCCATCACGGCAGACATCTGCACAGGCAGACGGTTTGCCTTTTCCTGGGCGCGAAGCTCTCGGTCAAGCCGCATGTCAGTGGCGAAGCGGCGTAACGATGCGGATATGCTGGTTCCGTACTGGTTGGATTGCAAAAAGGCGTTCGCGAACGAGTTCATCTCGTCGATACCGACCCGGTTCGCCATGTCCAGAAAGGCGGCCTGACGTTCTTTGCCTGCCTGCAACTCCAGTTGAAGAACCGAAAACTCCTGCGAGATTTCCGGAGCTGCCTTGGCCATTTCATGCGAGACCCGGATCATCGCCGCGTCAAAGCCCAGCCCGGCCTCGATAGCGACTTGCAGCAGGTCAAGCGCGTTAGGCAGGCTGTGTTCGATGGCCTGGCGGCGTTTCTTTATGCGGCGCCGCAACCACAGTGCCGGGCCATAAAAGCCCAGGACCATCAGTGCCGTCACGATCTGCATTGTGTTTATCCAGGTAACACCCTGCAAAAGGTCGGCGATCCCTAACTGAACTTGCGTTTCGATCGGCAATGCCATGGTTGCGACGAACGCGGCAGGCAACACAAATCCTAGGACGACCCGAAAGGTATAATAGGTGCGAATGGCGTGCTTTTGCCGAATCCCGGCCTGTTTCAACAGCTTCCCGATCCTGGAGCGTTCGCGTTTTGACGACGGGACGAAGGCCTTCAGCAGCCCGTGCGGGTCGCTATTGTCACCCTGGATAAGGTCAAAATCCTGCCCATGCCCTTGTGAAACCGACCCAACGCGCATACGGCGTGCTGCCGTGTTTTCACTTGCCGTAAATCCGGAAAGGCCCATGACGACAAAGAAAACACTAAGGGCAATTCCGACCAACAGGATCAACTGCGGTGTGATGCGCGGATCGTTTAGAATGTCCTGAAATATATCCATATCCCAATTCCTCTTAGAATCTGAATTTAACCAGCCGCTTCAGGATGAAACCCTGGGCAATTGTCAGGCCAATGATCACCTGGGCGAAATACGGAAACAGCGGATCGCTGCGTACGTCGCCGTAAAATGTTGGGGAGGAGACCTCGATCGAAAGATAAATGATGACCGGCAAAATCGTGAGGATAAGGCTGCTCAGGCGACCTTCGGCGGAAATTGCCTTGATCTTCTTTTGCATCGTGTGCCGGTCCCGGATGGTCTGGGACAGAATGCTTAGAACGCGGGACAGGTTGCCGCCAGTTCCATGCTGAATGCCGATACTTACAGCAAGGTATTTTGCATCCTCTGTTCCGACGCGGTGCGCAAAGTCGTGAAAGGCGGTCGCGACGTCATCACCATAGTTGATCTGGTCTTTGATGATGCCAAACTCTGACCCGATCGGATCCGGCAGATCAGAGGCAACGTTTCCAACCGTCACTGCAACGGGATGCCCCACCTTCAGCCCCCGGGCCATCAGGTCTAACGCGTCTGGCAGTTGTTTCGTCAGTTTCTTCGCGCGGGCGTCTTTCATGGCGACCAGCACGATAACCGGGCCGATGAGGCCGAACACAGCGCTCAGAATGACTGCCAGTTCCGGTGCAAGGAACCGGGAGGCCCCGAAAAAGATCATCAAAACCAGAAGGGAGACGGCGAGAACCACCCAAACCGGGTTGACCGCCAAACCGGCTTGCACAAGCAGACGACGAAACCGCGTAATCAGCCCGGCTTTTTCACCAGCAGCCAGCATTGCGGGATCGCGAAGCAGCTGCAACACCTGATCCGTCGAAGCCCCGTTCTGGATCAGTTTCATGCGGCGGTTTCTGGCTTCGCCATGCGTTTCCTTGCGCGCCAGAAGCTGGTGAACGCCTTCGTAGGCAAGCAGAATACCCAGAAAAATCGAAATATAGATCAGGATGTTCAGTATGTTGGGCTGAAGGTCAATCATGATGTCGTCACCCCATGAATAAACATGTTGGTGTCCACATCGACACCCGCCGCCACCAGCTGGTCGAAGCATTTTGGCCGTATTCCGGTTGGCAGGAACTCTCCCAGAACGTCGCCGTTTTCAGACTTGCCACGGCGCTTGAAGACAAAGATGTCCTGCATCGTGATCGTATCGTCTTCCATGCCCGTGATTTCGGAAATACTGACGACCCTGCGTGTCCCGTCGCTCAGACGGCTGAGTTGCAGGACGATCTGAATGGCCGAGGCGATTTGAGACCGGATGGTTCTGACGGGCAGGTCCGCCCCCAGCATCGTCACCATCTGTTCGACCCGGCTGAGCGCATCGCGGGCCGAATTCGCATGTACGGTCGTCATGGAGCCGTCATGCCCCGTATTCATGGCCTGAAGCATGTCAAAGCATTCGGCACCACGGACCTCGCCGACAATAATGCGGTCAGGCCGCATCCTGAGCGCGTTGCGCACCAGATCCCGCTGCGTAATCACCCCTTGACCTTCCGAGTTGGGGGGACGGGTTTCCAAGCGGACGACATGGCTTTGCTGCAACTGAAGTTCGGCCGCATCTTCGATTGTCACGATACGCTGCTTGCCGTCGATATAGGATGAAACGGCGTTCAGCATTGTTGTCTTGCCCGAACCGGTGCCGCCAGAAATCAGAATGTTCAGCCTGGCTTCGACCAGCGCGGCCAGAAGCTTGGCTGCCTGTTCGTTCATGCTGTCCCGCTGGACCAACTTGTCGATGGTCAGAGGATTGCGCGAGAATTTGCGGATCGACAGCGCCGGCCCATCAACTGAACACGGGCGGATAATCGCGTTGACCCGGCTTCCGTCTTCCAGACGCGCATCGACCCATGGCTGGGATTCATCAATACGGCGGCCGACCCGGCTGACGATCTTGTCAATGATCCGAAGCAGATGGCGTTCGTCGCGAAAGCGCACGGAGGATTGCTCCAGCAGGCCAAATCGTTCCACATAGACCTGATCATAAGAGTTGACGAGAATGTCGTTGATGGTCGGGTCTTCCAAAAGGGGTTCCAGCGGGCCCAGACCCATCACTTCGTGAATGAGCTCATCAACAAGGGCCGTAAATGCCTCGGACCGTAAATGAAGGCGTTCGGCCTCGATCAGCCCTGTGACCAGCGCGGCGATCTGACGTTTCAGTTCGGACCGTTCGACCTTGTCGATCACAGACAGGTTCAGACGGTCGAGAAGCTCACTGTGCAGGCGGCTTTTAAGCTCCAGATGTGCTTGCAGGTCAACGTCCACCGGCTCTGGTGTTGCTTTGGACTTTGGCACCTCGATCGGCCGTTCCAGAATCAACACGTTCGACTTGGACTCGGCCCGGCGTGATTTGTACTCGTTAAACACGGCGATCTCCCATTATGCAGTTTTTTGTGTGGCTGGCCGGGTGCCTTCGGACATGGACGCAGCCAGTTTCGTCAGGGCCTTGCCAAGGTCCGAATGCGGCTTCATGTCCACAATCGGTCGTCCCAGATCGACCGCGTTTCGCGCAATCTTGGGGTTGTCCGGCAGCCAGTGCTTCAGTTTCGTTTCCAGCACTTTTTCGGCCTCGCGAACGTGTGCGGGTTTGATCAGCGTCTTCCGTTCGCGGTTCACGACAACCTCGACGGGCAGGGCCACGTTCGCCTCGCGATAGAAATCGATCAGGCGCCGGGTCTGGCGAACACACGGAACCGTGGTGTCAGTAACCAGTGCAAGTTGGTTCGCGCGTTTAAAGATGGGTTCGACCCATTCCACAACGGCACAGGGCAGGTCGATGACAACATAGTCGTACCGGCGCTGAAGCAGGTCGAGCATCCCCTCGATCAAGCCTGGTCGTATGGATTGAAGCGGAACCAGCGGCGCGGGCGCGCACAACACATCAATGCCGAGCGTATGGTTCTGAAGGATCGACGTCAGGAAATGATCATCCGGCTCTTCCTGATTTTCGATGAGTTGGAGGCATCCCCCGTTATCTTCAAGATCCAGAAACACGTTCGCGTTTCCGAATTGCAGATCAAAATCCAGAAGCGCGACGCGGTTTTTCGCCTTTTTCCTCAGGAAGGATCCTTTCCCGCCCACCAGTGAGCAGGCAAGGTTGACTGCGACCGTTGACGCTCCGATTCCACCGCGGGATTTTGCAACCGGGATCACCGTGCCAAGGGCAGAGGGGCCATTTCGAATGAACCCTTGCGGAAGTGATCGGGAAGAGATTTTTTCTGCTACTGCAGCTTTCAGCCCATCCTCGTCAATGGACAGGGGCAGAACCTCGTCGATGCCGATTTTCCGCAGTTCGCGGGCGACCGAGATCGAAACATCATTCTGCGTCAGCGCGACAAACAAGGTGTCGTCTTGTCGATGGGTCAGCAGGTCTTTGACAGCCAGAACCTCGCCCGCGTCGCAGGGGTCGATTTCGAAAATAACCAGGTCATGCTTGAATGCCAGATTGCGTGCTGTTCCGTTCAAAGCTTTGAAAGAACCCGCATTCTCTGAGATTTCGTTATTTTGACCGGCGGGAAAGGCATTGGCGACCACCTGAGCGACGGTTTCGCTTTCAGATACAAGCATGACAGAATGTGAATTGAGATTGGAAACGTTCTTAACCATTAACCTGACTCTCCTGATGCCAGGTCTTCGGCAGGCAGCGAAACGCTGAAATTGGAAAACCCGGCTGTTGAAGGAATTGTGCTGCTGGTCGCGCCCGCGGCATTTGCAAGCGCGGCCAGCGGCGACACGAACTGAAAATCATTCAGGTTCAGCTCAACCGTGACCATGGGCGTGTAAGGGCCACCCAGGAAGCCCAGATTGGAATTGAAATCATAGGAAAACTGCAAGGCGTCAATCGTCGTGCCGGGGGGCAGCAACGGGTTGATGCGCCCCCAGATTTCAGATGCTGTGGTGTTGGTGGCGTCACCCACACAAGCTGGCGTTACGGGGTCGGCACATACGCCAGCCGACGCACTGCATGGGGTGCCAAAGCGAGGGGACAACGCGGATGTTCCCCGCGTGTGGGTTTGTGGCACACCCGGACAGGCCGCAGGGCGCACCACAGCGATGCGCGCCGCCAACTGTGCGGCTTTTTGCGCGTTCACTCCGCTGTATGATAGCCGACCAAAGTCCAGCAATGCCAGGAACAGGAAGGAAAACAGGGACACCACCAAGGCAAACTCAACAAGAACCCCACCATTCTGGTCGCGCAGCATCTTGTCCGCGACCTGGCGCAAGATAGCGCGGTTATTCCGCAACCGTGTCATTGGCCAAATATCCGCGATGTGTCAGCGACGTCGGTGGTTATCGATGACGCGCCGCTGCCGAAAAGCTTCAGAATGCCCCCCAGCGGGAACTGAACGGTGATATTGGCGCTTACCTGACCGACGGGTGCCGGGTTCATGCGATACGTGCCCGACACGCAGGACAAGCTGGGCGTTACTGAGTTGACGGTTATACTGGGTGGAAACAGGCTGTTGCCATGAATGTCACGCTCGACAATCCCTTTCAGAGTTGTGCTGAGCCCCGCGACAGTTCCGCCAGACGAACAGATATCCGAGGGCGTGACGCGCGACATATAACGGCTGGCATCACGGACCCCGGCAATGACCGACTGGTACGACCACATGAGGCGTGCGGATTCCAATGTCACCGCCAACAGCAGCAGCATAATCGGCATGACAAGGCCAAACTCGACAAGGATCGCACCATCTTCGTTTTTGGCGAAGCGTTTGAAAGGGGATCTGAGGCGAATACACATGAACACTCTGCCCCTATCGATACAACTGTACGACGTCGCGAAAGATGCCGCCGAACCCGTTGCCGCCGCTGCCAACACCGGTCACATCGGGGAAACCGACGACCTCTCCGTGGATGTCGAAACTGGGGGGCGAGCCGCCGTCATCACCCACCGGTTCAGTCAGGAACACGGCAACAAATTTTGTGACTGGAACTCCGGTGGTCGAACCGGATACCGGGTTTTGCGCGCAATCAACACCAGCAGCCGTAACAACGCGCCGCGCCGGGTCTTCGGACATCTGGCTGGAACACATCGGGCGGCCGGTTTCAGCAAGCGAAGGGTCCAGAATGGAGCTTGCGTTCGGCGGCGCGTGTGGGTTTGAATTTCCGTAGGCTATTTCCCTCAGATACATTCCGTACCGCGTTCCTGCGAAAACGGTATCCGACCCGGACAGCGCGGGCAGATGTGTGTCGCTGCCGATGCCGTCGGCAATCCCATCTGCCAGATCGTGGTTTCGATTAAGGTACCCGGTTCGATCCCAGTTGCCGTCACCGAAACGGTTGTTTCCACCGCAGGTGCCCGCCGTCATGCACAGGTCGCGCCCCAAACCTGTTGTATCAGGGGTCGTCTGTTCATTACCCTGAATGCAAGCGCCGCCACCGTTGCTTTCAATCCCCTTGATCACATTTGGTGCGGGCGCGAAATCGATATTGTTCTTCTCACCGTTGAGAACCGAGCGGTAGATGTCAAAGCGGACGTTGAATGCAGCGTTGGTAATGCCGTTTTTCTGGCCGGGTTCGGTGTTCAGACCATTGGTCAGAACACATTGGGTGATCTGGCTTTGCGCCGCGATCAGACAGGCCAGCTTATTGCCCCCTTCGTCGGCACATACACCCGAGCTGTCTTGGAAATTCGCCAGATCAATAAAGCCGAAATTGCCCGGACCCCAAGCCGTTCCGTTGCCGCCACTGCGCAGCAATATCTGGTCGCCTACGGTCAAAGTGGATTCCCAATTCGGGGGCAGGCAGAACATTAGGGGTGAGATATCGCACGCCGCTTTCGAGTATCCGGCCACTGCCTCGGCTGAAACGCTGGCAGCAGAAAACCCAGCCCCACCAAGCATTTTGTCCAGCGCCGAAGCCAGGCTCATCGTCAGGGATTTAGGTGTCAACACGATCTGCGCGAACCTGGCCTTTCGTGGATCGGTTGTAATATCTGCGCCAAGCGGGGTCAGATCCGATGCCGGAAGCGCCGAGTGAAACAGGAGGGTATAATCCGAAGATCCTGAAAGCGTGGTCGCCCCGTTTGCGAATGTCTGGCTGTCGCTGACAAGATTTGCTGCTGCATTTGTGGCTCGCGTAATCGCGTCCGGTTGGCCGTCCAACTCTCCCGCTGCGGCCAAAGCTACGTTGTCGGCGAATGACTGAAGCTCTGCATGTGTCGAATTCAACCGGCCAACGTCCAGTGTGATTGCAAAGAACCCAAGGAATGCGACCAAAGCAGTGCCCCACAGGATCGCGACGGTGCCGTTCTCCTCTTGGGCGAATGCGGATATGATAGCGCGAGTTGGCATGGCTGAACTTATTGACCGGGTGTCTGACTGACTTTGATTGGGCGAATGCGGGGTTTGACGCGCGGAGTCGCGGACGCCGGCGCAAGCTGCGCATCTTTTTGGGTATCAGGTTGCAATTCGGCGGCGGGCGCAGTTTCTGTTGCCTGTTCCGCTTCTTCCTGTTGCCGCTGGATGGTCACAACCTCAGTCTCGGTTCCCCGGCGCAGCTTTACAGTGGGTTGAATATCCACCTTTTCTACCGGTCCTTCCTCCTGCAACAGATCGCGCAGGCGAACCATCTCCATGGGTTCATCCTCGACGCTGTCCAGGGTGCGCAGTGTCAGGCTCAGGGTTCCGGCCTTTTGAGCCAGGGCCAGACGTTGACCTTGCTGCGGGGTCACTTCCACCGTAATCGTGCGGGCGACCTCCGGCTGATCGCTTAATTCTTCCGACTGCTGGTCCACGCCAATGACGCGAATATTCTGCAAGATGGTGACCGCGCGCAGGTCCTGCTTGGCACCTTGGGTCAAGACGATATCAACGTGATCGCCTGGGGTAACAAAACCGCCCACGGCTGTTACAGCATCGACCTCGATCGCCATGGCGCGTGTGTTTTCACCCAACTTCTGAACAAGGGTGACTTTTTCTCCAAAGTTCGAAACCTTGGAAAGAAGCATTACTTCGCCGGGATAGAACCGGCCCTTGGCGCGCCGCAGCTGACGGCGATTGTTTGGAACAAGTACATCAATGTCCGTGAAAACTCCGGCCGGGAGCGCCTCGCGCGGCCAGGGGTGAATTGTGACGTCGTGCGCTTCGATCGTTTGACCAAACGCGATTTCTGATCGGGCCACGTAGATCTCAACCAGATCGGCATCTGGCGAGACACCGGCAGTGCTTGTCTTAAACTGAATGTGATCTTTCGCCAGGTAAACGGAACCGGACGCTATCGCAATTCCAAACAGTGTAGAAATGATTGGCCTGATACGCATCACTCTCTCCAACAATTACGTTCTGAAATATGGAACTTCGGTCGTCTTGTTTTCGCGAAATTCCTGGCGGTGAACTCTGCGCCGCAACAGTGGCGCGGCGGCACAGAGCTCTGTATTTTGGTAAGTGTGTTTGGGTCAGCAGGTCGCGCTACCCAGAGCAGCGCATGCACCAGTCACGTTTGTGTTGGTAGTGGTGCCCAGATACGAGAATGCGCCAACTGCAATCGACGCCACGACCAAAAGAGCCAGGCCATATTCGACAATTGCTGCACCGCTTTCATTCTTAACAAACTTCTTCATGAATTTAGTCATTATTTCCCCCAAATAGGTTAGACGTTATCAGCGCTCCGTATTCTTGAGCGCAAGCCAGGCGAAAATGCATTAGCTCGGGAATCAGAATAGGAACGGGGGAAATGCGTGCCTTCCTTCAAAGGTAATTGAAATACACCTTTTGGTTGAATCAATTGAAGAAAATCACCCTTTTGGGCGAATACATTTAACCCTGCGTTAACAACGTATTAACGTTCAGCGAATCGCCCTTTTTCGGAAACAATGAATTGAGCCGGGTCGCAATTGTGAGCGGGATGGTGGTTGATTTTTACTGACCGGTCTGGCGTTTGCGGATTGGCATCGTGCGGTTCAGTGATGACAAGACTTAGAAAAGCATATTAAAAACAGATATATAAAGTTTCTTAAAAGCCTTTGTTTGAAAACTTCCCGCGCAGACAAGCCGATAATTCCGGTTGCTGTGACTTCGAAAGGAACACAAATTTGTTGTAGTAACCCGAACCTGTTTGTTTGGTCGGTCTGTTTAGTTGAATGGTTAATTGTTATGAGTGTGAGTTTTTTAAAGAGCGCTCAGGCGAGGGAGAGTCTGGACTTTGTAGTGGAGTGGACTCAGGCCCTATGCGGTAATGGCTCCGTGTCTCGATCCGTAAATTGTTTAATGCGCCTGGCAAATGCTGATGCGGTTCTAATTGTCAGAATGCAGAAAAAGGATTGGAAGGCAAAGCATATTGCGCGCTGTTGTGTCCAGCAGGGGAAAATCTGGCCTTCACAGCCGCAAACGCAGGCAGAGTTGGTTATTGGAGAATGTATATCAACGGCAAGGCCGGGTTCAGTCTGGAAACTATCAGACTTGGTGTTATCCGACGCATCATCAATGTCACACTATCGGCTTCAAAAGCCTGAAGGGCTGGTGGAGGTTATCCTAATTCCGCTGGACGTAACCGGGGCGCAGGTTGATTACATTGAGCTGCATTACAGTATACGCCCGCAGGCCTGCGAACTGGATCTGCTAACTGCTCTGGCACCAACACTATCGTCTGGCTGGGGCAAACGCTTGCCCGGAACGGTTGCTGCCTGTTCCGAGGTTCTTCGGAGTCACCGGTCCAAATTCAACAGCAACAATCGCTTTGTCCCGATCCTTGATCCACACAATCCGGCCGACCTCAGCAGATGCGAGTTTCGGGTGTGCGCGATGATGAAAGAGGGAATGACTGTGAAGACGATTTCGGAGACTCTGTCCATTGGCCCGACAACAGTTCGTTCGCACCTAAGTTCTATATTTTCCAAAACAGGGGCAACGAGCCAGGTCGAGCTTTTGCATCTGTTAAACCGAAACGTTGATGCTGACAGGGGTTTTACTCAGATCGCGGGTTAGTTAACCGAATGTATTGCTACCGGGACGACCTGAAGACCGTTTTGGTTTTCAAAGGATCCATCCGCCGTCATGGTCCTGCCCTTTATGGTGCCGCGCAGGTCGACCAACCGCTGAACTGTGTCGCAATTTCGTCGGCTGTTTCGTAGATTTCTTTTTTCGGCCGCAGTTTTACCCCCAAATTCGGTGTAAGAAACCTGACTCGCTCGCCATAGACGTATGTCGCTTTTCCTTGGGTTAAACAACCTTACGGAGTAGGGAGAGAGTGCCTTATTTTTTTATCCATCTGGCCTGATTGTATCTGTTGGCGAAATAATATCCTTTTTTGTTAATTACTTAGTCGTTGTTCATGATTTCGCGACAACATTAACATAATGTGAACAATGTATTCTCTGAGTGTTCAACTGGCTCGGGGCATACTGATCGCACAGGCCGGGCAAACCACGTCCGGTTGAATGGAAGGGGAACAGCATGATCAAGACTGCTATTGAGGTTGCGCCGTATGCATGTGCGACAATGCAACCCCATAATCCCGTCATGAACGGCGAAGTTTCAAGTAATACAAATTCGAGCAGCAGTCGCTTCCCTCCTATCGAAAATGCACTGACAGAAATCGTAAATAACAAGCGACTAGAAGAGGCAAACCGGGACTTCTGAAAATCAGACGTCCGATGGATTTCCGGATCAACTTGATCAAGGAAAGATAAAGCCCGCTCCGAATTGGAGCGGGCTATATTTTTTCTCAGTAACCTTTGCCAACTTGCGTCGGGCATAAGCGCAATACAACCTGGCGGTCAGGATCTTAATGAGAAAGTCGGGCCAGCCAAACGGCTGGTAATCACTTAGCTGGCCCGGTCTTTTGCCCACTTCATAAGAATGAAGGCAAAAGCTGTTAGCTATCCAGTCCGAGCATTGCCTTTACAGCAGCCTCGACCTCGTCGGTGACGGGTTTGTTCGCAGCGTCTTCCAATGCCGCGCGCTCATCGAGTGACTGCTGCTCAACGGCGTCTGCCAGGTCTTCGACGTCTTGCATGGCTTCCTCGTACTCCAAGGCTGCCTGTTTTTCGGCATTCAGGCTGTCAGCGGCATCTTTGGAAGCTTGCAGATCATCGTTTGCGTCCTGAAGTGCGTCCTCGATATCAGGATTGGTGCCTCCCGCATCTGCCAGTTGCTGTTCGAGATCATCGACGATGTCCTGCTTTTCCTGAACATCGGCCAGCGCATCCTCAAGGTCGTCATTGATTTCAGCGCTGGAGCGCTCCGGCGGGGTCATATCATCCAGAAGGTCTTGTTTTTCGGCAAGCTCAGCTCGGATGCTGTCGCCAGCCAAAACCGTGTCGCGATAGGTTGCAATGCGACCGACGCGCGAATTCGGGGCAGCGTTCTGGAGGGCCTTCTCACTTGCGTTGGCTGCGTTCAGTGCGCCCAGTTCCGAAGGGTGGACGCCCAGCGCGGCAGCCAGTTTATTCCCCTTCTTGTGGGAATCGGTCAGGTCCGTTTCCTCGACCTGAACCTTAGATTTTGTCGCGTGCGCTGACGGTGCGGTCTTGGTCTGAGTTTTCGTGGACTTCTTACCGGTAAACAGTTCTTTCAAAGAGAACGATTTTCCCTTCGAAGATTTTGACTTCGAACCCTTTGCGCCAGAGGTAGTGCGCCCTGACTTGCCGGCGGATTTTGAGCCGCCACCTTTGGTCGCGCCATTACCGCCGCTGTTGCCTTTGCCCTTTCCGGCACTGTCGCTGTTTCCTTTGCCACCACCGTTACCACCGCCGTTTCCGTTACCACCACCATTGCCACCGCCGTTTCCTTTACCGCCGCCTTTGCCATCTTTTGCATAAGCCACGTCAGGAAATGCAATCGCGCCAACAATTGCGGTGGAGCCTAACATTGCGATTGCGAGTGCAGAGGCTTTCAGCAAGCCGGTCATATTGGTTTTCATAGCGTTCCTCGTAAATCGAAGGCGTGTTTCAGTGGTCCGACATAGTTTTCCAAGATTCGCACACAGGCAAACCGCTTGCCGGAATCAAGATCTGACAGGTGCTATCTAAACCGATCATCATTGAACCCACGCCAAACTGGTCGTTCATCCCCAGTTCATGTTGAAATCGGTAGATTATGTAGGTGGTTGCGCAGTAAAGAGTGCCGAAGATGAGAAAGCTCTTAACCATTATGTTTCTTATTGTCTTTCTCCAGCCCGGAGAAGGCAATGCAGCCGTTCGTGAGCTGAAGCAGGCAGAACTGCGCAAAGCAACAACCTCGGGCAACGCAATCCGGTTGCAGAAAGTCATCAAAGGGGTCGAACAGGTCTTTGGCGGTACGCCTATTGATGCGCGAGCTTTTCAGGCCGACAAAGTTTACTACCGCGTACTGGTCAAAAAGCCGAACGGGAAGATTGTCAGTGTTATTGTTAACGCAAAAACCGGCGTTGTCGTTTCCAACGGGTCCAAGATCGGCAAACAAATCTCAGAAGCGGCCAAATCTGCGCCCGGAAACTCGGCCAATGCGAAATCTCAAGGCAAGTCTTCAGTCAAAGCAAATGGCGGTCAAAGCGGCAACCGCGGGAACAGCGGTGGCGGTCGCGGCAACTCTGGTGGCAATGGCGGAGGCAACTCCGGAGGTAACGGCGGCGGCAACTCCGGTGGTAACGGTGGTGGCAATGGCGGTGGTAACGGTGGTGGCAATTCTGGTGGCAATTCTGGCGGCAACGGTGGTGGAAACGGTGGCGGCAACGGCGGTGGTAAAAAGTAATGGTTAAACTGCCATTCGCACGCCTATAATTCCCAAGTATGAGAGTCTTACTGGCAGAAGACGAACCGCACCTTTGCGAGCAGATCAAGAAACTGTTGAACGCTGAAGGTCGGGTCGTGGACATTGTGAACAGCGGCCTGGAAGCTTTGCATCTGGGTGCAACAGAACCCTATGACATGATCATCCTCGATATTGGATTGCCGGAACGCGATGGCATTTCAGTTCTGCGGGAATGGCGCAGTGCGGGCATCAAGACTCCGGTGCTGATCCTCACGGCCCGCGATGGCTGGAGCGAAAGGGTCGACGGATTGGACGCAGGCGCGGACGACTACATGACCAAGCCGTTCCATATGCCCGAACTGGCAGCGCGGGTCCGTGCCATACTGCGGCGGCAGAGCGGTCAGTTGAATCCCGTCGTCGAAATGGGAAATGTTGTGCTGGATACCCGCAACGGGCGTGTAACGGCGGATGGCGTGCCCATCGACCTGACCGCGCAGGAGTTGGCTGTTCTTACATATCTGGCCCATAATGTTGGGCGTATGATCTCAAGGACCGAGTTGTCGGAACATATCTACGAATACGATGGAGACAGGGACTCGAATACCATTGCGGTCTTCATAACCCGTCTGCGCAAAAAACTTGGCCCTGATCTGATCACAACGATTCGGGGCCGCGGATACATGATCGACTCTGCCTGATGTTATCTCTGCGTCAACGGGCTCTACTGGGGGGGATCGCGTCGGGTGCCCTTTCAGTGGGTGTTGGTACGCTGGCCGTGTTCTCGTTCATCAATGCCCGCGTTTCGGACAGGTTTGATACCGCACTACTTGATCGTCACACGCAACTGGTCGTTGGGTTGAGCGTTACGACCCATGACCCGGATGCGCTGCGCGATCTGATGTTCGATCCGGCCTATGGCACACCGTATTCTGGCCGATACTGGCAAGTCAGCAACAGCGAAGGCGAAATCTTTACGTCGGCTTCCTTGTTTGATGAAGTCATTGCCGAACCCCTTGGCACCCCTGATGTAACGACGCTTTGGAACACTCCCGGTCCGGAAAGCGAAGCTTTACGAGGAGCCTTTCAGAAAATTACCTATGAGGATGGCACGGTCTGGGGGGTCAGCGTTGCCGAAAGTCAGGCCCAGCTTGTCGCGGAACGCCGCGCTGCACAACAAAGCCTGCTTCCGGTTTTTGCGCTGGTCGGTCTGATCGGTGTCGTTGGGTCACTACTTCTGACGTCAATCATCCTGACGCCACTCAGAAAGCTTCGGTCAGATGTGGCGCATCGTTGGGATCGGGACGAAGACCTTAGACCAGGCGATTATCCAGAAGAGGTGTCTCCTCTGGTCGAGGATCTGAACCAGCTCTTGCGTCGAAACCGGGAAATCGTATCGGGATCACGTCGTCAGGCGGCAGATTTGGCCCATGCCCTGAAAACACCTACTGCAATCATGCGCAATGAACTGCTGCTGTTGTCCGAAGCGGGAGGTTCTACGGAAACCGCTGTGGAAGCTCTCGACCGCATTGACGCGCAGCTGGGCCGGTCGCTTGCCCGAATGCGGGCGCTGAATACTGCGGACTTGACCCATTCTCGTACCGATCTGTCTCATTCGATTGATCGACTGGCGCGTCTGTTCACCACCATGGCCGAGCGCGAAGGAAAGTCATTGGAAATCGAACGCGACCCGGGTCTTTGGGTGCGTATGGACGCGCAGGATATCGAAGAAGTTTTGGGCAACCTGCTGGATAACGCGGTCAAATGGTGCAAACATAAGGTCCGCGTGACGGCTATGAGAACCTCGAACGGGATCGAAGTTGTGATTGACGACGATGGTCCGGGAATTCCTCAGGGCGCTCACCGCGAGGCACTGCGATCGGGGGGGAGGCTGGATACCTCTGTTTCGGGCAGCGGCCTTGGGCTGGCCATCGCGGTTGATTTGTTAAAGGCCTATGACAGTCGGCTTGATCTGGGTGCATCCAGCTCGCTTGGCGGTTTGGAATGCCGGATCGTAATTCCCAAGGGAACCAATGCGCATCCTGCGACGGGCTGATCATTTGCCCTGAAGGTTCAGGGTGCTTTGGGTGTGTCGTAAGTGGACAAGGCACGAAAACAAGAAAAGCGGACCCATGACAGGTCCGCTTTTGCCCTTGCGGGCGATAGGCAGCCAAGGTGGGCTTAGCTGCTCATGTCATAGGCCCGCTCACCATGTACCGAGAGGTCGAGGCCATTTGTCTCGGTCTCGGCGTTTACGCGAAGTGGTGTGATCTGTGCAACCAGTTTGACCAACACAAACGTGACAACTGCCGTGAAGGCACCCACGATAACCAGCCCGCCCAACTGGGCGGTCCATGTGCCAAGGCCAAACAAGGCGATCATGATGGTGCCAAAGATGCCTCCGACGCCATGTACCGCGAACACGTCCAGCGTGTCGTCGATATTCAGCTTGTTGCGCACCAGACTGACGGCTTCCTGACACAGAATGCCCGCGACAGCGCCGATGATAAGGGCCTGAATCGGCCCCACAAAACCCGAAGCGGGCGTGATCGAGGCCAGGCCTGCAATTGTTCCGGTGACAAGACCCACCATCGAGGCTTTGCCAAAGCGGATGCGTTCCCAAAGCGCCCATGTCAGTGACGCGGTTGCGGCGGACAGGTGGGTAACGGTCATCGCCATCGCAGCGCCACCGTCCGCGGCCAGTTGCGAACCGCCATTGAAGCCGAACCAGCCGACCCACAGCATCGCGGCGCCGACCATGACATAGCCGGGACTATGTGGCGGGGTCGTTCGGTTTCGGCGCGGGCCAAGGATGACGGCGATGATCAGGGCTGCCAGACCAGCGGTTTCGTGCACCACGATACCGCCAGCGAAATCACGCACGCCAATGTCACCCAAAATACCACCATCGGACAGCATTCCACCGCCCCAGATCCAGTGAACCACAGGCGCATAGCACAGCAGCATCCACAGCGCCGAGAAGGTCAGCACAAAGCCAAAGCCCACCCGTTCGACATATGCGCCCACGATCAGGGCTGGGGTGATGATGGCAAAGGTCATCTGAAAGGCAAAGAACAGGATTTCCGGGAGAGTGCCAGCAAGGCTGTCCACATCAACACCGTTGAGGAATGCCTTGCCCAAACCGCCCCAAAGCCCACTTTCACCGGGTCCAAAGGCGATAGAGTACCCGGCCACCAGCCAAAGAATGCTCATCAAACAGGCAATGGCAAAGCAATGCATAAAAACGCTGAGCACGTTTCGGGCACGTACAAGCCCGCCATAAAACAAGGCTAGACCCGGTAATGTCATGAAAAGGACCAGTGCTGTAGCAACAATGATCCAGGCTGTATCGGCTCCATTCATGGGCCGCTCTCCTTTTCCCTGCATGGTTTCCCGGGCAGGTCATCTGACAACGCCCGGGATCGAGTGAGTGTATGTGCAGAGCCTTGAAGCGGAGGGCAGGTGAGGAAAAAAGAGGCAATACCCGAATTGGTCGCCTATTTTGTCGCCTTTTGTTCAAGTGATGACAGTTTTGGCGGCTATGGGCAGATAATGCCTAAAAAAGGTGCGCGTTATGAAAGCCCAGTCAGAAGAAACGCCAGCGCATGATCCCGCGCGGCGCGGCGCACCGCATCCCGCCCTTGCGCGCCAAACTCAATCGTTTCTGTTCGGGTTTCCCGGCCTTCTCTGGCCAGTCCGAAACATACGCGCCCTTCGGGTTTGAATTCAGACCCGCCCGGCCCGGCAATGCCGGTAATCGCGACGGCAAGCTGCGCTTGTGAGTTGCGCAATGCGCCTTCGGCCATTTCGCGAGCAACCTGCTCGGACACTGCGCCGAAAGCCTGCAGGGTTTCTGCCAGCACACCCAGCATGTCCTGCTTGGCCCTGTTGGTATAGGTGACAAAACCCCGATCCACGACGGCCGAGCTGCCGGGTATATCCGTCAGGGCCGCAGCGACCATACCGCCGGTGCAGCTTTCCGCTGTGGCGATCATAACGCCCTGCGCTTTGGCGCGGTTCAGCAGGTCGGGCACGTTCATAGGCCCAGAACCCCGTGCGTGATGCCAGCCAGAACCATCACGCCAACGGCTGCGAAAATACCCGCAATCACGTCGTCCAGCATCACTCCCATAGGATCGCCGCGACGATCTGCCCAACCGACGGGGCCGGGTTTGGTGATGTCGAACAGGCGGAACAGAGCGAACCCGGCAACCCAGCCGGGCCAGAGGGCGGTAATGTCGATCCCATGCGCCCAGGACGGATATGAGATCGCCCAGAGGGCAATGAACTGGCCCGCAACCTCATCAATGACGATTTCCGACGGGTCGTGATCGTCCTGGCCGTCGGTCATCACGCGCGTGGCCCACAGGCCGCCTGCGAACACCACGAGCGTTGCGATTGCCAGCAATGGGAATCCGCCCAGCGTGTGCAGGACCCAAGCCATCGGCAGCGCGGCCAGCGAACCCCAGGTGCCGGGGGCAGGGCGTGTATATCCGATGCCGCCAACGGTGCCAATCAACTGCGCCGCGTTCATGATTTCACCAGGCAGGCCGTCGCAAGCGATGCGATGCCTTCACTGCGACCGGTGAAGCCCAGACGCTCGGACGTGGTGGCCTTGACCGAGACCTGATCGGCACGCAAGCCCATGATTTTGGACATTTCTTCGCGCATGACAGCGGCGTGAGGGCCAATCTTCGGGTATTCACAGACCAGCGTGCAATCCACGTTCGAGATGCGATACCCCATCTGTCCTGCCAGTTCCACCGCGTGACGCAGAAAGATCTCGCTGGCGGCCCCTTTCCATTGCGGATCCGAGGGCGGAAAATGCTGTCCGATATCCCCTTGCGCCAATGCGCCATAAATCGCGTCGGTTACAGCATGCATCCCGACATCCGCATCCGAATGCCCCTGCAGCCCGCGATCATGGGGAACCTTCACACCGCAAAGGACCACATGATCCCCGTCGCCAAATCGGTGCACGTCATAGCCGTTGCCAAGTCTTACATCCATATCCATTCCCATGATACGTTCCGCCCGGGCAAAATCCTCGGGGCGGGTGATCTTCAGGTTGTCCGCATCGCCCGGTACGATGCAGACATCTACCCCCGCAGCGCGTGCAACCTCAACATCATCAGCAGCACCGCCCGGATGCGCCGCATGGGCGGCGGTGATGGTGTCATAGTGAAAGCCTTGCGGTGTTTGCGCCGCAAACAGGTTGCTGCGGTCTTGTGTGCCAGTCACGGCCCCGTCTTGTCCTATCCACAAGGCGTCAGTCACCGCCAGTCCGGGGGCGGCGGCCTGATGTGCATCCAATGCGTACAAGACGTCCTGAATGGTGCGCGACGAAACGCAGGGTCTGGCAACGTCATGAATCAGGACGCGCTTCACGTCGAGGTGCGCCAGGGCTTTCAAACCATTGCGCACAGAACCCGCGCGATCTGTGCCGCCCGAGGCGAGGATCAGATCGGTATCACGAAACTCCTCCCAGACCAGAGTGTCTTCGTCGGATAAGACCAGAACGATATGGGCGACCTGTCCGCGGAACCGATCGATTGTCCAGTCTGCCACGCGACGGCCTGCAAGGCCGCGCCACTGTTTTGGGACGTCGCCCCCTGCGCGCAGGCCGCGGCCTGCGGCGACTATGATGGCAGCTGTGGTCATGCCGCGCGCCCTCCATTTTGTTGCGTTTGTTTAGGCGGCGGTGATTGCAGTGGCAATCACCTATGGTCGGGTGATTAAAAAATAGGCAGATGATGGTTTTGCGGGCTTGTTGCGCGTCGTTTTGTTGTTCATATGCGTGGAATTCGATATCAGAACTGCAACTGCCCAAGGATTAAGCACGTTGACTTTGCGCTTCGCTGACAAATTCGTAACATCGCCGGTTTTGCTGGCCCCGATGGCCGGAATCACAGATCGCCCGTTTCGGGATCTGGTTATGCGCTTTGGTGCCGGCATGGTCGTCAGCGAAATGGTCGCCAGTCAGGAGATGGTGCAGGCCAAACCCGGAGTGCGGGAGCGCGCCGAACTGTCCGCCGATGTGGAAAACACAGCTGTGCAACTGGCAGGGCGCGAGGCGCATTGGATGGCCGAGGCCGCGCGTCAGGTTGCTGATCGGGGCGCGCGGGTGATCGACATCAACATGGGGTGTCCCGCCAAGAAGGTGACAAATGGGTATTCCGGTTCGGCCCTGCTGAAAACACCGGACCACGCACTGACGCTGATTGAGGCCGTTGTCAGTGCAGTTGACGTTCCGGTGACATTAAAAACCCGTTTGGGGTGGGATGACACCCTGCTGAATGCGCCCGAGGTTGCGCGCCGTGCGCAAGAGGCGGGCGTTCAGATGGTTACGATCCACGGACGCACGCGATGCCAGTTCTACAAGGGGCGCGCTGACTGGAGCGCGATCCGGGCCGTGAAACAGGCTGTGTCGATTCCAGTTATTGCGAACGGAGATATTGTAGACACAGCAGCCGCACGAACCGCTTTGGAACAATCTGGTGCAGATGGGGTCATGGTCGGGCGTGGCGCACAGGGTAAACCCTGGCTACTGGCGCAGATCAGTCACGACCTTTACGGGGCGGATGCGCCGGATATTCCGGTCGGGAATGACCTGATCGACATGGTGCGCACGCATTATCAGGCGATGCTGGGGTTCTACGGAGCCGATCTGGGCCTGCGTGTCGCCCGCAAGCATCTGGGATGGTACATGGATCAGGCCGCAACCCCTGCGCCGCTGCGGCGGGCGGTTCTGACGTCGCGCAACACGGATGATGTCCTGCGTCTGCTTGGGGACGCACTTGCCGAAACGGGCGAGGTGGCAGCATGAATTCCAACGCCAACATCTGGAACTCATTGCCGGTTCCGGCCTTCATTATTGATGAAAACGACCGCATCGCAGATGTGAATTCGGCGGGCGAGGGGTTTTTGAATGCCTCGCGCCGGTCGATAATCGGGCATCCGGTATGGGACCAGATCGCCGTTGACGCACCGCTGGAGGAAGCATTCCTGCGCGCCCGCTCGCAAGGCACGCCACTGTTCGTAAACGATGTGGATGCGGGTTCAGGGAACCGTGCGCCGTTGCAATGTGCGTTGCAGATCGCGCCTCTGGTCGGGCACCCGGGGTCGATGATCATGATCATATCACCTCGTGAACTGGCGGGCAGGATGACCTTGGGCAACACGGTCAAGTCAGCGGCGCAGTCGGCGATTGGCATGGCCGAGATGCTGGCGCACGAGATTAAGAACCCGTTGGCAGGGATTACCGGTGCAGCGCAACTGTTGAGCATGAACATTTCGTCACAGGATCTTGAACTTACAGACCTTATTGTGGCCGAAAGCCGCAGGATCGTGAAGCTTCTGGAGCAGGTCGAGCAATTCGGCAACTTGCAGAAACCGGACCTCAGGCCGGTCAACATCCACGATGTGCTGGACCGTGCAAGGCGGTCCGCGCTACTGGGATTTGGCGCGGATATGACAATCATCGAGGATTACGATCCTTCATTGCCGCTGGCCTACAGCGATCCGGACCAGTTTCTTCAGGTGGTTCTGAACCTGCTAAAAAACGCATCCGAGGCTGCGGGGCCGCAGGGCGGTACGATCCGTCTGCGCACTTATTTCGAACATTCCTTCCGCCTGCGCCGAAGCGACGGATCGGGTCATTCCCTGCCGTTGCAGATCGAGATCATCGATGACGGTCCGGGCCTGCCCGAGGATATCCGTGGTGATATCTTTGACCCGTTCGTGTCGGGCAAGGAAAACGGCACCGGTCTGGGGTTGGCGCTGGTCAGCAAGATCGTTTCCGACCATGACGGCTGGATTTCCGCCGACTCCGTGCCCGGCCGCACCGTATTCAAACTGTCGCTGCGCCGCGCGCCGCGAGATGCAACCGAACACAAGAAGGAGAGCACCTGATGGATGGCACCGTACTGGTTGCGGATGACGACCGCACAATCCGCACCGTTCTGACTCAGGCGCTGACGCGGGCCGGATGCAAGGTGCACGCAACATCTTCGCTGACCACCCTGATGCGTTGGGTCGGCGAAGGCAAAGGCGACGTGGTGATCTCGGACGTTGTCATGCCCGATGGCAACGGTCTGGAGATGCTGCCGAAGATAGCAAAGGATCGCCCTGGATTGCCGGTTATCGTGATTTCTGCGCAAAACACGATCATGACCGCAATTCAGGCGGCTGAGGCAGACGCATATGACTATCTGCCCAAACCGTTTGACCTGCCGGATTTGATGAAACGCACGGCGCGGGCGCTGGATCAGAAGCAGCGCGCACAGCCGGAACCCATACAGGCAGGTGGTGAACGCCCGGATGAGCTGCCTCTGGTCGGGCGCACGCCAGTCATGCAGGCTTTGTATCGGTTGGTCGCACGCGTGATGAACACCGACCTGCCGGTTATGATTTCGGGTGAAAGCGGAACGGGTAAGTCGCTGATTGCCCGGGCAATTCACGACTTTTCGGATCGGCGTACATTACCCTTTGTCACAGTCACCGCAGCCGACCTAAGCGATCTGGAGGGCCCGGCCCGCGTGATGGCGCGGGTGCGTGGCGGTACGCTGCTGATAGATGAAATCGCGGATATCGGCGATGAAATTCAAGCCCGCGTGGTGCGTATGATGGATACGCCCGGTGATCATGTTCCGCGTTTCATGGCGACCAGCCAGACAAACTTGACCGATGGGATGGAAAACGGCCGTATCCGTCAGGACCTGTATTATCGTTTGTGCGGGGCGACGATCCACGTGCCCTCGTTGCGCGAAAGGGTCGACGATATTCCGCTGCTGGCCGAACATTTTCTGGCTCGGGAAGAGAAGGAAAGCGGAAACAAGCGGTGGCTCAGCCCGGAAGCGGTTGAGTTGGTGCGGCGCTATTCATGGCCGGGGAATGTGCGGCAACTGGAAAACGCCGTTCGCCGTTTGGGGCTGACCAGTCGGGCAGATGAGATTTCAAAGGCCGAGGTGGAAATGGTGTTGGGCAGCCAGCCCGAAGCTGCACCGGTTCTGAGCGGCGGCGAACGCGAGAAGCTTTCAACCTCGGTCGAGCGTCACCTGCGACGGTATTTCGATCTGCACGGCAATATATTGCCGCCACCGGGCCTTTATCAGCGGATTTTGCGTGAGGTTGAGGCCCCGCTGATCGAAATCGCACTGGATGCAACTGGCGGGAACCAGGCAAAATGTGCTGATTTACTGGGGATTAACCGAAATACGCTGCGAAAAAAGATTACAGATCTCGATATACAGGTGACACGGCGCCGCAAACTGATGTAATATCGCCACACAAACCGTGGCATCCCGGCATCTGTCGGGAAAAGATCACGATATATGGCGGTAAGCCGCACAAGCGGCACATCAGGATGAGGGCAGACGGTGGCAACCCGAGCACAGAGCGGGATGATCCCATCGATTGGTCGATGGCGTAAATCACGGAAACTGCGCAATTTTGGCACCTTTGGGCTGGTCCTCTTGGGGCCTGTTCTGGCGCTTGCCACATATCTTGTCATTGGTCCCTTTGACCTAGGTGCGACCGCGCCGACATTGCGGCTGATTCTGCTGGCCGATCTTGTCTATGTTTTGGTCGTTGCGGCTTTGGTGCTCAGTCAGTTGGGCAGCCTGATTGCGGCCAGACGGGCCAAGTCGGCGGGCTCGCGCCTGCATTTGCGCCTGATTGGGGCGTTTACGCTGCTTGCGCTGGTTCCGACCGTTACGGTCGCCATTTTTGCCGGCCTGACCGTGAATATCGGCCTGGAAGGCTGGTTTTCGGATCGCGTGCGCCAGGTTGTCGGGTCTTCCCTGACAGCAGCAGAGGCTTATGAGCAGGAACATCGCAGCGGTCTGACGCAGGACGCTACGGTTCTGGCGCGGTTCCTGAACAATGCACGTTCGGTGGAGTTCTACATTTCTGATGCCGAACTCCGCGAGGTTCTGGCGCAGGGGCAGGCCCGGATTCAGCGCGGGTTGCGCGAAGCCTATGTCATCGACGGCACGGGCGAAATCCGGTCGCGCGGGGATCGATCCTATCTGTTCAACTATGAGGAACCAACAGCCGAGCAAATGACGGAAGCGGCAGATAAGGGGCTGCTGATCATTGCCGACTGGCCGAATAATGAATTCCGCGCGCTTGTACCTCTGACCGCTTATCTGGACCGCTACCTCTATGTCAGCCGCGAGGTGGATGGGCAGTTGTTGACACTGCTGGATGACACCAAGGAAACGGCGCAGTTCTATCAGCAGCTGGAAAGTGAACGGGGCAGGGTGTTGTTCGAATTCGGTCTGCTTTATCTGGGCTTTGCGCTGATCCTGATCCTGGCTGCGATGTCGCTGGGGATGTGGTTTGCCGAACGCCTGTCGCGCCCGGTCGGACGTTTGACCACAGCGGCGCAGCGGGTCGGCGCCGGAGACTTGAGCGTTCAGGTCATCGAAGAGGCCAGCGACGACGAAATTGCGATGTTGGGCCGATATTTCAACCAGATGACCCGACAACTAAAAGGGCAGCGGGACACGCTGCTGGAAAACACCCAGCAAATCGAAAGCAGGCGTCGCCTGTTTGATTCCGTGCTCAGTTCGGTCACGTCCGGTGTTGTCGGCGTGGACCCCGATGGATGCGTTACGTTTGTCAATCGCTCGGCTGAACGCTTGCTGGACTGGTCGCGTGGTGAAGAACACCTGGCTATCGGCATTGCGGTTCCCGAGTTTTTGCCTTTGTTTGAAAGCCTCAAGGACAGCGGGCAGGAGGCTGTTCAGGGTGAGGTTAAGGTCACACGTAAGGGGCAGCTTGAAAACCTGCTGGTTCGCATGGCTATCCGTCGTGGAGAGGATGGCGGGCTGGAAGGTTATGTGGTTGCCTTTGACGATGTAACCGATCTGGTCAGCGCGCAGCGAATGGCGGCGTGGGGTGACGTGGCCCGCCGCATTGCACATGAAATCAAGAACCCATTGACGCCGATCCAGCTCAGCGCAGAGCGCATCAAGCGCAAGTTCGCCCGCAAACTGGATGAGGAAGACAGCGGCAGCCTTGAATCGATGACCGGCGTCATCGTGCGGCAAACCAATGACCTGCGGCGTATCGTGGATGAGTTTTCCAAGTTCGCGCGGATGCCCGAGCCCGTTCGACGGGAGGAAGACCTTGTCGAACTGGTGCGCGAAGCCGTACTTTTGCAACAGGCGGGACAGCCGGACGTACAGATTGATGCCGACCTGCCGCAGCAGCCGATCATGGCGGATGTAGATGCGACCATGCTTAATCAAGCGTTGACGAACCTGATTAAGAATGCCGGAGAAGCCATTGCAACTCTGAAAGAAAAAGGGGCCCCGGAAAACCTGGTGCCGCAGATCAAGGTGGCGGTTTCAAGCGATGATGCGGGTACAATCATCACCATTGCAGACAATGGGATAGGTCTGCCGGAAGACCGGGCGCGTTTGTTTGAACCTTATGTAACGACACGCGACGAAGGGACCGGGTTGGGTCTTCCGATCGTCAAGAAAATCATAGAAGAGCATGGCGGCGCGCTGACCCTTGAGGACGCGCCCGTATTTGACGGACAGGACCATTTTGGCGCAATGGCTGTGATCCGTTTGCCTGGGGCAAGTATGTCCCCAACCGTTGCGCCGCAGAAGCAGGCAATTAGAACCAACAAACTGAAAGCAGGCCAAAGATGAGCGACATTCTGATCGTAGATGACGAGCGCGATATTCGCGAGCTGGTGTCCGACATTCTGGAGGACGAAGGCTATTCAACCCGGCTGGCAGCCAACTCGGACGAGTGCATGGCGTCGATCAATTCCGAACCGCCGGGTCTGTTGATCCTGGATATCTGGCTGAAAGACAGCCGCATGGACGGGATTGATATCCTCAAGACGGTAAAGCGCGATAACCCGGATGTGCCGGTGGTGATTATTTCGGGCCACGGCAATATCGAAATCGCTGTAGCGGCTATCAAACAGGGTGCTTACGACTTTATCGAGAAACCGTTTAACATTGACCAGTTGATGGTGGTGATCCGCCGCGCGATGGAGACGTCTCGTCTGCGGCGCGAGAACGCGTCGCTGAAGCGGAAAGAGGTCAACAACTCGGACATGATCGGCAAATCCGCGTCGTTCCGGGCCATGCAGGGGCAGTTGGACAAGGTGACCAAATCAAACGGTCGCGTCATGCTGCGTGGACCTGCGGGTTCGGGCAAGGAAATTGCTGCGCGTTATATCCATGCCCACTCCAACCGTGCGAACGCTCCGTTCGTGACCGTCAACTGTGCCGGGATTGAGCCTGAGCGTGTGGAAGAAGTTCTGTTTGGCCGGGAATCGGCCGAACGCGGTGTGGAATCCGGATTGCTGGAAGAAGCCCATGGCGGCGTGGTCTATTTTGATGAAGTTTCCGACATGCCTTTGGGCACACAGTCCAAAATCCTGCGGGTGCTGGTGGATCAGCAATTCCAGCGCGTGGGTGGCTCGGACAAGGTGCGCGTGGATCTTCGGGTGATCTCATCGACCAACAAGGATCTGGATGATGAAATCGCCGCCGAGCGTTTCCGGGAAGAGCTGTATCACCGTCTGAATGTGGTTCCGATCTCCGTTCCCTCACTCGAGGACCGGCGCGAGGATATACCGGTACTGGCCCAGCACTTCATCGAAATGTGCAACGAAACCCAAGGGTTGCCTATGCGGGAGCTGTCGGACGAGGCGGTCGCTTTGCTGCAGACAATGACCTGGCCGGGTAACGTGCGCCAGTTGAAGAACCTGATCGAACGTGTTTTGATTCTGGGCGACGGCACCGGCCCGATTGAGGCGCGCGAGCTGCCCAATGAAGAAGACAAGGCCGAAGAGTCGGGCCGCGTTGTCTTGTCGGGTGCGCTGGCTACTTTGCCGCTGCGCGAGGCCCGCGAAGCGTTCGAGCGGGAATATCTGCTGACCCAGATCAACCGCT
Source organism: Ruegeria sp. AE4 (assembly GCF_056542185.1). NCBI lineage: Bacteria > Pseudomonadati > Pseudomonadota > Alphaproteobacteria > Rhodobacterales > Roseobacteraceae > Ruegeria > Ruegeria sp. AE4. The sequence continues at coordinate 320,088 of NZ_JBQFZK010000001.1, forward strand.
TTGGCGGCAATATCAGCCGCACCGCCAGCTTTGTCGGCATGGAACGCAGTGCGCTGCATCGCAAGTTAAAGTCGCTGGGTGTTGTGACCTCGAACAAATCTGGTGCGCGGGTCGCGCAAATCGACGAACCCGAACCGGCAGAGTGAGTCTGGGGGCATAGTTCACGGGCAGACGGATGTGAGGAACTGATGGCGAGAACGGTGAACTCTGATCTGTCTGGCCGGTTCGTCGAAGGCTACCCGGCTTTTGGCAGGCGGTTAAAGCGACTTCGACGGTCGATCGGATTGAAACAAGCTGCGCTGGCCGAGGTTCTGCAGGTCGATCAGACCACGGTTTCCAGATGGGAGAACGGGGTTCAGCTTCCAACGCCTGATCAACAACACTCGGTGTTTGCTGCGCTGGCTCCTTTCAGGGCGGATGACAACGCGCTAAGACGGCTTGTCGTGAACTCGGCAGACTGCATCCATCTGGTTGAGGAGGCCAGCCACCTGTGCCTGGCCTATTCCCGCAGGCGGGCGCGGGACTGGAAAACCACCCAACGGGCACTGCTTGGCGTGTCCCTCTGGCAATTTGCGACGGACGAAATCCGTCAGGCTGAGGCCGAGCTACAGGACGAGGGATGGTGGGATTTGCAAGCGCCCAACCCCAAGTCGTTTGTAACCTCCGAAGCGCGGCACGACCGTATCCGGATCAGTGCCGGACAGATCACCTGGGAACGGTTGTACCTGTCGGATGGAACGCCGGTCCGGCTGGTCAGTGGGGCACGGTCGGGACGCGCATAATTTATGCGTATTCCTGTGCGGTCGGGTGCAGTAGAACCGGCTTATGCCCCATCCATTACGCATCTTGTTACAGGTTTTGTTGCTTTGGCTTACCGGGCTAGGTGCGGCGACCCAATTCGCCAAGATTGCGGTTCCTTTTGCTCAGGTCGCAGCCCTCTATCCTGCGCACGCGGACAAGATTGGCTGGCTTTTGTCAGTCATCAGCCTGATTGGCGCGATTCTTGGTGCATTGTCCGGCGCGATAGCCGGGCGGGTTGGGCCTGTCCGGTTGCTGATGTTTGGCTTGACCCTTGGCGGGGCGGTGTCCCTGTTTCAGGCCAGTATCCCCGGTTTGGGCCTGATGCTGGTCAGCCGCGTTGTCGAAGGGGTCTCTCATCTGGCTATCGTTGTCGCAGCACCAACACTGATTGCGCAAATCACGATTGGAAAATGGCGCAACGCGGCAATGGTTTTGTGGAGCAGTTTCTTTGGTGTCGCCTTTGCCCTGAACGCATGGCTTGGGCTTCCCTTGATCGCTCAGGTCGGGCTGCCGGTTTATTTTGCTACCCATGGCGCGCTGATGTTTCTGATCGCCGTCCTGATCGTATCTTTCCGTCCCAACAGTGCATCGGATTTGGTAAACAATCCCTTTTGGAGCGTGCGAACACTGATTGACATACACGTACAGACCTATCGCTCTGCGTTTGTGTCCGCTCCGGCGCTCGGGTGGTTCTTTTACACGCTGACCTTTGTCTCGTTGCTGGCCATTCTTCCGGGAAGATTGCCGGACGATGTCAGTGCGATGATTGCTGGTCTGATGCCGTTGGCCGGGATCGTGATTTCCTGGCTTACCGTCCCGGTTTTGCTGAGCGTTTGTTCTGGTGTTTTTGTTATTAACCTCGGTTTCGGGCTGTCTATCCTTACGATAGGCGCCCTGTTTCTTGGTGCCCCGTTGCCCGTTGTCTGCGTTGCGCTTTTTGCGGTGCTGGGGCTTGTTCAGGGCGGCAGCTTTGCGGCGGTGCCGCAGTTGAACTCGACACCCGAAAACCAGGCGCTGAGCTATGGTGCCATGGCGCAGATGGGGAATGCGGGTAACCTTTTGGGCACACCTGTTTTGCTTGCAATACTGTGGCGTACTAGTGAAGCGGGCATGTTGATTGCCGTGGTCGGGTTCTATGCTGTTGCCATGGCGCTTCATCTGTGGCTTGCCGCGCGGCGCAAACGCGCTTCAACCGGACTGGAATGATCAATCGCGCGGTACCGTGGTTCTTCTTATCCGGATTGCCCCGGTGTGATGATCTGAAACGACCCGTCATCGAACTTCACAAAACATGAGGCACTGTTGAGGGGCGGCAACGTCGTTGTTCGCGCCAGTGGCACTCGCGATTTCACATTTTGCTTGCAGGGCGGCAAGCTGACAGGGCGAAATCCCTTTTCGGCCATGCATTGCGCCTCGACCGTGTTTCGCAGGCCCTGGTTCACATCGACGGTATATACCCTGCCGGGTTGCCACCAGCCTGGGGATTGATAGCAACGACCTCTGCCGTCACAATATGTGCGCCCGGGCCAATAAGTCGGCGGGCTTTGGCGGATCTGATTGGCAACCGGCACCTCTTTAACCGCCCTAAGCTGGCACTGGGTGGTCTCTTTTTGCAGACGTGATACGGTTTCACCCTCGCGATAGTAAAGCGAGAGCGGCCCGCACGAGGACAGCACCATCAGGGGCACGAGCATAGGAAACAGCGTTTTCATATGCTTATCTTGCCGCAGCTGATCGGCGATGACAATTCAATTGACCGCTTTGGGGGCATCTGTCATTCAATCCTTTCAGGCAGAAGGGCCAGAAACATGAAGGTCATTATTTGCGGCGCGGGTCAGGTCGGCTGGCAGATTGCGCGGCACCTTTCGGGCGAACTGAACGACGTCACCGTTGTCGACAACAATCCCGATCTGGTTCGGCGGGCGACCGAAACGCTGGACGTCCAGGGGATCGCCGGGTTTGCAAGTTACCCCGATGTGCTTGAAAGGGCAGGCGCGCGCGATGCGGACATGATCATCGCTGCGACCCATTCGGATGAGGTGAACATGGTCACCTGCCAGATGGCGCATTCGGTCTTTTCGATCCAGCGCAAGATCGCGCGACTGCGGTCGAAATCATATCTTGAGGCGATCCACTCGGACCTTTACCGGCGCGATCATCTGCCGATTGATGTGGTGATCAGCCCCGAACGCGAAGTTGCCGCTGCTGCGATGCGCCGCCTGTCGGCCCCGTCCGCCTTTGACACCGAGATTTTCATGGACGGCAAGGCGCAGCTTTTGGGTATTCGCGTGGATGAAGACTGCCCGATCGTGAACACACCTTTGCGGCAACTGACCGATTTGTTCTCGACGCTCAGTTCGATCGTAGTGGGGGTGCGTCGCGATGGCACACTGTTTGCACCAGAATCCGAGGATCAGCTGTTTGTGGGCGACGAATGCTACGTCTTTACCAATGTAAAAGACGTGGATCGCACTATGGAGGTGTTTGGCAAGACCCAAAAGCGTCAGGATCGTGTGGTGATCGTGGGCGGGGGCAATGTCGGGCTTGAAGTGGCGCGAACTCTGGAAGAACAAAAAAGCCGCGTGCGCGCCAAAATCGTCGAGCGGGATCGCCGATGCGCCGAGATCGCCGCCGAGGCGCTGGAACGGACGATTGTGCTGCACGGTGATGGCCTTGATGCCAGTTTGTTGAGCGAAGCCGGTATCGACAGGGCGGATGCAATGCTGGCGGTTACGGATGACGACCGCACGAACATGCTGGCCGCTGTACGCGCCAAGGCCGAGGGTTGTGCCCTGGCGATCGCTTTGATCAATGATCCCAGTATGGTGGCCCTGATGGGACCTTTGGGGATTGATGCGTATATCAATCCACGGGCAACCACCGTCAGTTCGATCTTGCGCCACATCCGTCATGGCCGGGTGCGACAGGTCTACTCGATCGGAGATGCTGAGGCCGAAGTGATCGAGGCTGAGGTTCTTTCAACCTCTCCCATGGCCGGTCAAAAGCTGCGCGATATCGATTTTCCCGAGGGCGTACTGGTGGGGGCCGTACTCAAAGGAGATGAAGTTATGCGACCGACGGGCAGCCTCAGGATCGATGAAAAGGATGTCGTCGCGATCTTTGCCATGGCCAACGACGTGCCTGAGGTCGAACGCCTGATGCAGGTTTCAATCGATTTCTTCTGATGGCGCATGCGGGGATACAACAGATCGGGCTATTGCGGCGGTTGCCGCTGTTTCTTCTGATCTGGGCTATTGCGTCACTGGCCATGTGGATTCCGGCAGTTTACGCGCTGGCGCTGGATGATCACGATACATCGCGGTCGTTTTTGTACTCCGGTATCATAGGGTTGTTTCTGGTCGTCAGTGTCGCACTGGCCTCGTCCAACCGTGTGCCAAGGCGCGGAACTTTGGGACAATTGGCGGTGATGCTTGCATGTTTCACCATTCTGCCTGTCTTTCTTGCGATTCCATTTCACGATGCGCTGGGAACGACCACATTCCTGAACGCCTATTTTGACATGGTCAGTGCCCTGACAACCACGGGGGCGGATCTGTTTCCGGATCCAGACCGCCTGACGGCCCCGCTGCACCTGTGGCGCGCCTTGGTTGGATGGATGGGCGGTTTGCTGATGTGGATTGCCGCCGCGGCAATCCTTGCGCCTTTGTCGCTGGGTGGGTTCGAGGTCACGGCCCGCGGTCAGCCGGGTCGCCCGGTATCGGGTGTTGCGCAAAGCGAACGCGTTGATCCGCGCGGTCGACTGCTCCGTGTGGCAAAGGGACTGACCCCGGTCTATGCCGGGCTGACGGCTGTGATCTGGATCCTTCTTCTGATCGCAGGCGAAACCGGACTGACAGCCGTTTGCCACGCAATGTCGGTCATGGCGACGTCCGGAATTTCTCCGGTGGGCGGCATGGAAGGCGCGCAGGCGGGCTTCACGGGTGAGGCGATCTTGTTTTTGTTCCTGTTCTTTGCCCTTTCGCGCCTGACATTTTCGACCGACACGGCAACATCCGGTTATTCCCGCCTGGATACGGACCCGGAGTTTCGCATTGGCCTGATGATTGTGCTGGCCGTTGCTGCGTTACTGTTCTTTCGCGTTATTGCAGGCGTTACGGAAATCGGCGGGCAAATCGAACCTTTGCAGGCATTGCAGGTCATCTGGGGTATGCTGTTCACTGTTCTGGCCTTTCTGACAACCGCCGGGTTTGAAAGCGCAAACTGGGATGATGCGCAGCAATTGTCTGGTCTGGGAACGCCCGGATTGTTGCTGATGGGGCTGGCCCTGATCGGTGGTGGGGTTGCCACCACGGCTGGCGGCGTGAAACTGCTGCGGGTTTTTGCCCTGTACCTGAACGGTGCGCGCGAGATCGACCGGTTGATCTATCCCTCATCCGTCAGCGGGGTTGGAGGCGGCAACCGACGCATTCAAAGGGACGGCGCGTTTATCGCCTGGATTTTTCTGATGCTCTTTGCGCTGACACTGGCGGTGTTCAACCTTTTGCTGGCCGCAATGGGGGCCGGGTTTGAACAGGCCATGGTGCTCAGCGTCGCAACGCTCAGCACGACGGGTCCGCTGATTGAATTGGCCACTGATGTTCCAATCCGGTTGATCGACCTGTCCGCAGGGGCCAAGCTGACGCTGTGCGCGGCGATGGTCATTGGCCGGCTCGAGACGCTTGCGATCATCGCCCTGATCACCCCTTCGCTGTGGCGGGATTGAACCGGTTGGATCCCGTCGTCTTTAGTGCTTAATTTTTCGTCTGGAATATCTTACCGCGGCACTCCATACTCACCGGGAGGGAGCGCGTTGGTCCGCAACGCGTAGCAAGAACAATGGCGAGATTATCATAATATGGCTTCGGACAGACAGAATCTTCAGGATGCTTTCCTGAACAATGTACGGAAAGCTAAGGTTCCGGTTACAATTTTCCTGATCAATGGCGTGAAATTGCAGGGTGTGATCACCTGGTTCGACAATTTCTGTGTATTGTTGCGCCGCGACGGACAGTCGCAGCTGGTGTACAAGCACGCGATTTCAACCATCATGCCATCACAGCCGATCAACCTGTATGAGGGCGAAGACGCCTCTTGATGGAACATGACCGGACGCGCACCCGGGCCTGGGTGCTGCATCCCGAAATCAAATCAGATGAACAGCGCCGCGTTCCCGAACCCGCGCTGGCCGAGGCGGTTGCGCTGGCCGCCGCTTTGCCCGATCTGGATGTGATCGGGTCTGAAATCGTACGCCTGCAACGCGCCCAACCCGGCTATTTGTTTGGCAGTGGCAAGATCGAAGAACTGGGTGAGCGGCTTCGTGAAAACGAGGTTGAGCTGGTTCTGATCGATGGACCGGTAACACCGGTTCAGCAGCGCAATCTGGAAAAGGCATGGAAGGTCAAGATCCTCGACCGGACCGGGCTGATCCTTGAGATTTTCAGCGACCGCGCACGTACCCGTGAAGGGGTGTTGCAGGTCGAAATGGCTGCGCTCAGCTATCAGCGGACACGGCTGGTGCGGGCCTGGACCCACCTTGAACGTCAGCGTGGCGGTTTGGGATTTGTCGGCGGACCCGGCGAGACCCAGATCGAAGCCGACCGCCGCGCCATTGATGAACAACTGGTGCGTCTGCGTCGCCAATTGCAGAAAGTGGTCAAGACCCGCACGTTGCACCGTGCCGCGCGGGCCAAGGTGCCCTATCCGATCGTTGCGTTGGTTGGATATACCAATGCCGGGAAATCTACTCTGTTCAATCGGCTGACCGGGGCCGAAGTGTTGGCCAAGGACATGCTGTTTGCCACGCTGGACCCTACCATGCGCCGCGTGCAACTGCCCGATGGCCCGGAAGTGATCCTATCGGATACGGTGGGTTTTATCTCGAACCTGCCGACCGAGCTTGTGGCGTCTTTTCGGGCCACGCTTGAAGAGGTGTTGGGTGCTGATCTGATTGTTCACGTGCGCGATATCAGCCATGAAGAAACCGAAGCACAGGCGCAGGATGTCGAAGCAATCCTGACCTCGCTTGGTGTCGACGAAGAACGCCCCCGGCTTGAGGTTTGGAACAAGACTGACTTGCTGAGCACGGAAGAAAAAGACGCCGCATTGGCGAGGGCGGATCGCGATCCGGCCATATTTGCCATTTCGGCAGTTACCGGCGAAGGCGTGACCCCTTTACTGTCCGAGATTGCAGCAATTCTGCAAGGGGCCCGGCACGAGGTTGTTCTGAACCTGACCTTTGCGGAAGGGAACAAGCGGGCGTGGTTGTTCCGGCAGGATGTTGTACAATCTGAAGAGCAGACCGAAGAGGGGTTCCGTATCACTGTTCTTTGGACAGATAAGCAGGCCGCCCAATTCGACACACTATAGATACAGTGAAATTGCGGAAGATGGCTGATACAATGGATCAAAGAGTATTCCTGACCGGATTTATTGATGTCCCGGCGGACCGCCTTGAAGATGTGCGCGCCGCTCTGCCCACGCATATCGCCCTCACAAAGGCGGAAGAGGGTTGCCTGTCGTTCGACGTTGTCGAGGATCAGATCACACCCGGACGGTTCACTGTTTCAGAGGTTTTTGTGAATCAGCAGGCCTTTGATGCGCATCAGCAGCGGACGAAGGCATCCGAGTGGTTTCTGATTACACAGGGAATACCGCGGAGTTACACAATTGAAACCGCAAGCGACCGTCTGGACTAGATTATCGCCCGTCTATCTGTCGCCGATAGTCATCAGGGTCGAACCAACCCAAGGATGACTGAACTAGATTGTCGGGTGTCAATTCCCATTCTTCCCAACCGCGCGCAACGACATGATTACCAGTCTGTGAGTGGTGCCCTTCCAGCGTCCAGACAAATAGGGCATGAGATCCGGCCCATCGCATCATGTCGCAGCGCACCTCCAGATCAGGAAAATCGGCGTAGAAACCCCGGGCCATATCGGCAATCGCTGCGCGCCCTTCGATCGGGTCACCTCTGTTGATTGTAATCCGTCCGTCCAGCGCGAAAAAACTGGCAACGGCATCGGCGTCACCTGAACTCCAGGCGATTGCGTAATCCCGGGCAAGGTTGTTCAGAGTATCCCGAATGCTGGCCATAGTTTCCCCCTGGTCCGAAACAGTTCGCCCGGTGATGGTAGGCGAAACTGCCGCATGGCGTCCACGGTCCGGACAAAAAGGGGCGGGGAGTCGCCGAAACCCTGATGCTTAACGTGGGATCAGATTGGTCACTCCGACAGCAGCGGCGCGGGCAAGGTCAAGGTCCAGCGACATGGGAATATACTCGCCACGCCGCCACAGCTGCGCCTGATCGTCGTAATAGCGCGACAGGAAATGGCCCGATTGGCCGGTAGCGGTGATAAAGACCGAGCTGTTTGGATCGGCAAAGTCATACACACCGCGATACCCGGCCCCGTGCACATTCTGAAACGGGTCGAGCCCTTCGCCGGACGTGCGCCCGCGCAGCAAGGTGTTGTCGCCGCCACTGGTCGATTGGTGAATGTTCACAAAATACCGAAGTATAGGCACGTTCCCCAGAACCGGGTGGTCGTGGGTTGCCTGATGGGCATCACCCCAGCGCAGGGATTCCAGTGCGCTGCCGTAGCGTTCGGTGATCCAGATCAGCGCGTCATCCAGCGCAAGTCGTGCCATTTCGGTACAGGTTTCAACCGGCGCGCTTTGTCGTACATCGCACCAGACACCGGCGCCATCAATGTCACGATAGACCCGTTCGATGAACAGGGGCTCGACATGTTTAAATTCGCTGGCCAGCGGCCCAAGCTCGTCCGAAATCAGGCGGATCTGAAGCGCCCGCACCCAGGCTGCATAGATCAGCGGTTCGGGCAGGTGCTCGTTCATCTCGCCGTTCCAGTCCGCCAGCAGCGACAGCGCAATCTGGCGCTGTCGTTCGGGCGTCCCTTCAGGGGCCGAGGCACCGGTGTACCAAAGGTCAGCACCGATCAGCGGCAGCAGAGAGCGCGCGGTGAAACTGACCGTATCCAGTTGCGCCTCAATGAAACTGTCGCGGGTATGCACCTCACGCGATTGCATCAGGCGTTCCCAGCGATGTACGCGCTGAGTGTCACCCCACTCGTAGGACACATGATCCGGGAACGGGCGGTCGATGATCTTGTTGTTGGTGTTGCCCAGAACGCCACCGGCAGGGGCCACGAATTCCGGGTTGTTGGCGTAGGGCAGGCGGCCTTGCCAGCGGTTTGCTTCGATCCAGCCGGGTGTCGGAATGCGTCCGCGGCTTTGGTTTTGCAGATCACGCCGGGGCATGGCGCCAATCAGTTTCATCCCTATTGTCGTTTTGTCGACCAGTGACAGGTTTTGCGAGGGCGCAATGAATTGCCGGGCCACGGTTACGGCGTCCTGCACGTTGTCCGCGTTCATCAGGGCCATGGACGCCGTCATCGAAGTGTCTTGCGGGCTGAGCGCCGTCCAGGACAAAGACGCAACATGGCCCGGCGGTGTGATGGTTTCCAGCTTGTAATCCGTACCGGGCAACACTGGCCCGTTTTCAGTCCAGCGCAGCGTCAGTGTAACCGGAGCTTCCCCTTTGATTTCAATGATCGAAGGACGGGTCTGGAATTCCTTATAGCCATCCGGGGTCAGGTATTCTTCGGGGTTTTCCGGGTTCAGCTGCTCAATATGAATGTCCTGATCGTCAAGATAGGATGACGTCACCCCCCAACCCAACCGGTCACTGCGGCCGGTCATGATTGCGGGAATACCTGGGATCGAGGCCCCAATGACGCTTCCCTTTGCCAGACCAAGATGCGCCAGATACCACACGCTGGGTGCTGTGAAGCCCAGATGTGGGTCGTTGGCCAGCAACGTCCCACCGCTTGCCGAGCGCGAAGGCGCAGCGGTCCAGGCATTTGATGCGCCCGCCAGCCCGCGTTTGGGAAGGGGTGACAGAGGCGTTTCGGGAAAACTCGTACCAGCGGTATAGCGCGGAAGGTTGGGAAATAGCCAAGCGTATTCAGGCAGCGCAGCAATGCCGGGGCCGGGAACATCGGGCAGAATATCTGCCAGTCTGTCAGGATTGCTCAGCATCAAAGACGTACGCGCGCGCAGAACCTCGTCTGTCAGGTGACCGGACAGTTGCAGTGCCATAAGCTTGATCACGGCAATACTGTCGCCCGGTTGCCAGGGTGAGACGGGGGCATTGAACAGGAACATCTCAGGCGCGCCGCGCCCCAATGCCTCGTCGTTGATCTCGGTCAGGCGTGCGTTGACCCCGGCCGCATAAGCACGAAGGGCGGCCTTGGTATAGTCGTCCTGTACCTCGACCGAGCGATGGGCAAGGCCGTACAGATCCAGCCGGCGCAGCAGCTTGTCAACGCGCAGGGTGCGCGGTCCAAAGATCTCGGACAAGCGGCCCTGTGCAGTGCGGCGCATGACTGTCATCTGCCACAATCGATCCTGCGCGTGGGCATATCCAAGACCGAAAAATACATCCGGGTCATTTTGGGCCAGAATGTGCGGCACATTGGCGGTGTCGCGCACGATCTCAACCGGAGCGGTCAACCCGTTGACTTCGAGCGTCTGGTCATAATCCGGCAGGGATTGGCTGGCCAGAAAATAGACAAGGCCCATTGCGGCGAGGATCAGCATGATCAGACCCGACACGATGCGCACCAGCCAGCGGAAAACAAGACCCATTACTGCCCCAAATTCTAGTACATGAAGGTTGCGCGGAGATTAGTGGATGGCGGGTCCAACCGAAAGAGGAACGCGGCAAGAACCTGTGCAGAAAGGATGAAAACAAATACCCCACCGCAGCATTCCGCTGTGATGGGGTTTGTCAGAAGAAGTGGGAAGCCCGAGTTATGGAATAATGCGGGTATATTTCGTGCCTTCCACGGTCGCACCGATCTGAAGCCCAGCCTGTCCGAAGATGGCGGCCAGAACGGGTGAGCGCAGTGTCGTTGTGTCTGTCGACAGGGAATCGCCCTGATCGCTGACCACATAGCCAATATCTGCTCCGGCTGTCCAACCACTGGAACGACGGAAATCGTTCAGGGCGTCTTCGGTCATGAAAAACAGAACATGCGCATATTGCTGCGCGCCGATCTGTAGCCCGGCCGTGCCCTTGACCGCCGAGTAGAAGTCAACTGTTGCACCGCTGATGCGCAGTGCGCCGCGACCGTAACCGCCACCGAACACGAAACCGGCTTCGGTAATCAGCGGCATGACCAGCATGCCGTTGGCCTTGTTCGCAATTTCAACCGTATTGGGATAGCGGCTGTACATCTCGGTCAGCGTTGCGTCGACACGGGCATCGATTGTTGCTGCGTTGGAATTGCCGACACCGTTGCCGCAGGCGGCGGTCAAGCTCAGACCTGCCATGCCCAAGGCAAAGCCGCGACGATTCAGTCGGGGGGAGTTGGAACTGCTCATGGTTTTATATCTCTGTAACTGTGCCTGATATGCCGGGTGATCCCGGTCTTGGCGGCAAGGATACGCCGATCAGGGCGATGTGTCACGGGAAAGCTGCCCGATCGGGCAATCTTATCGGCGAAATATCGCGAAACTTGCGGGCTTTATCCCTGCAGGATGCGCGCAACCTGAGGAGAGAAATAGGTCAGAATTCCATCGCAACCGGCGCGTTTGAAGGCCAGAAGGCTTTCCAGCATCACCTTCTCGCCATCGATCCAGCCGTTCTGAGCTGCGGCCTGAATCATCGCGTATTCGCCCGATACCTGATAGGCATATGTCGGCGTACCGAAACTGTCTTTCACGCGGCGGCAGATATCCAGATATGGCATGCCCGGCTTGATCATCACCATATCCGCGCCTTCAGTCAGATCGCGTTCGATCAGGCGCAAAGCCTCGTCCGAGTTTGCGGGGTCCATCTGGTATGTCTTCTTGTCGCCCGTCAGGGCCCCCGATGCACCGACCGCGTCGCGAAAGGGTCCGTAAAACGCACTGGCATATTTTGCGGCATAGCTGAGGATCATCACGTTGTGATAGCCTGCACCTTCCAGCGCGCGACGCATTTCCCCGATCCGGCCATCCATCATGTCCGACGGGCCGATGATATCCGCACCGGCGTCGGCCTGTGCCAGCGTCATCTTTACCAGTGCCTCGACGGTCTGGTCGTTGACGATTTCGCCGTCAACGACATATCCGTCGTGACCGTTGATGTTATACGGGTCAAGCGCCACATCCGTCATTACGGCAATGTCCGGAGCCGCTGCCTTGATTGCCCGAATGGCCCGGTTTGACAGGTTGTCGGGGTTCCATGCCTCGGCACAGTCTTCGGTTTTCAGCGCAGGGTCGGTGTAGGGAAAGAGGCAAATCGCAGGAATCCCAAGGGCCTGGGCCTCGACCGCCGCTTTGGCAATCAGGTCAACCGATCTGCGAACCACACCAGGCATCGAGGGCACGGGCTCTTCAATGCCTTCGCCTTCGCGTACGAAAACCGGCCAGATCAGGTCATCCGTTGTCAGAGTGTTCTCACGCACCAGCGCACGAATTGCCTGTGATTGACGGGCGCGGCGAAAGCGGGTCATGGGAAATGGGGCAATGGTCGGTTTCATGGCGCGTTCTCCTTGAACATTCGTGCATTGGGTGGCATGAATTCACAAAGGTCTCAAGGGTATCAATGGACGCGCGCCTAGATGGAACCCCCCTGAGTAGTGTGAATAAAGGGTTGGGTTTGGACTGGTACTCTTCGATCTTTGAACTCATCGATATGCGCAGCTTTTCGAATCTGTGGTTCTGGATCGTACTGGCGGTACTCTGGTCGTCGGCCAGCCACTGGGTGATGGGCATCCCATATGATCTGGTTGTCCGTGCCCGCCGGATCGGAGGTCAGGTTGAAACCGATCTGCTCGACATCGTTCGCATCCATACAAATCGGATTCTGCTGATTGTCGACATGTCTGGCACCATCCTTTTGGCGTTTGGGTGTTTTCTGTTCACCGGGATGGCCACGCTTGGGTTCTATTATGACGTCGAATTCGCGCAGGCCCTGTTTTTGCTTTTGTTCCCAATGACCTTGGTGCTTTTGGTCAATATCGTGCATGCAAGGCGTCTTCGGCGGCAGGAATTGACTCTCGAAACTGTCTCAAAAACAATTTCCCGCTGCCGACTGTATACCCAGATCATCGGCATGATCTCGATACTGGTCACTTCGTTCTGGGGCATGTATCAGAACCTTTCGATTGGCGTTCTGGGATAGAAGATTCTGAAAGGCGAGGCGATGAAGGCTCCGAACCACGTGACAGTTGGCGGCGCCCCCGAAGGGTTTGACGCGCAGCTGGTGCTGAACGAGATTGCCCGCAGCAAGGGGCCGGTGGCCCATGTCGCACGCGATGACAAGCGGATGGAAGCGATGCGTTCCGCACTGGCGTTCTTTGCGCCTCAGATGCCTGTCTTTGTGTTTCCGGGCTGGGATTGCCTTCCTTATGATCGGGTCTCGCCCAATGCGGATATCTCGGCGGCGCGCGTGGCCACACTGGCGGCGCTGGTTCACCAGATGCCCCAACAGTATGTATTGCTGACCACGCTGAACGCCGCGACCCAACGCGTCCCGGCACGAGAAGTTTTGCGAGAGGCGGCGTTTACTGCCCGAGTTGGCCATCGCATAGATGAAACCGCTCTGCGAAACTTTCTGGTGCGTATGGGGTTCACACAAAGTCCAACGGTGATGGAACCCGGCGATTACGCCATCCGTGGCGGCATCATCGACATCTTCCCTCCGGGAGAGACGGGCCCGGTTCGGCTGGACCTGTTCGGTGACGTTCTGGACGGTGCGCGACGCTTTGATCCGGCGTCCCAGCGAACAACCGAAAAGCTGGACATCGTTGAACTTGCACCGGTGTCCGAAGTCATCCTGGACGAGGCCGCCATAACCCGGTTCCGTCAGAACTATCGCATCGAGTTTGGTGCCGCCGGTACAGATGACCCATTGTATGAGGCCGTAAGCGTGGGCCGCAAACATCAGGGGATCGAACATTGGCTGCCGTTCTTCCACGAAAAACTTGAGACGTTATTCGACTATTTGCCGGATGCGGTGATCACTGTCGATGATCAGGTGACGCCCGCGCGTCTGGCGCGTTGGGATACGATTGCCGATCAGTACGAAACCCGGCGACTGGCGCTGGAAAACCGATCCCGCATGGACACGGTCTATAAACCCACACCTCCGGGGTTGTTGTATCTTGACGATACCGCCTGGGAGGCGGCGGTCGCGGATCGTCGGGTTTTGCAGTTCAGCCCGCTGCCGCAAGCCTCTGGCCCCGGTGTCATCGATGCGGGCGGACGCATCGGGCGCAACTTTGCACCGGAACGCCAGCAGGAAAGCATCAGCCTGTTCGGTGCTTTGGCCAGTCACATCACTGCAAAGCTCGACAAAGGACCGGTGCTGATCGCCTCATATTCCGATGGCGCGCGGGAACGCCTGACCGGCCTGATCGAAGACGAAGGGTTGGCCGAGGCGATACATGTGGCCAATGGCACCCGCATTGGTAAACGCGGCTTGCACCTTGCCGTCTGGGCGTTGGAGCACGGGTTCGAAAGTCCTGATCTAACGGTGATCGCTGAACAGGATGTGCTGGGCGACCGGCTGATCCGTCAGCCCAAAAAGCGCCGCAAGGCCGAAAACTTTCTGACCGAAACCCAATCGCTCAGCCCCGGTGATCTGGTTGTTCACGTGGATCACGGCATAGGTCGTTACATGGGCATGGAGGTCGTCACCGCAGCTGGTGCTGCCCATGAATGCCTGTTGCTGGAATATGCCGAGCAGGCAAAGCTGTACCTGCCGGTCGAAAACATAGAATTGCTGTCGAAATACGGACATGACGAAGGTCTGCTGGACCGTTTGGGCGGCGGTGCATGGCAGGCAAAGAAGGCCAAGCTGAAAGAGCGCATCCGCGAGATGGCCGATAAGCTGATCCGCATCGCCGCTGAACGCGCGCTGCGCAAAGCCCCGGTCATGGATCCGCCGCCCCACGCGTGGGAAGAATTCAGCGCGCGGTTCCCATATCAGGAAACCGAAGACCAGTTGCGAGCGATCTCGGATGTGATGGAAGATATCCATTCCGGCGCACCAATGGATCGTCTGATCTGCGGTGACGTCGGCTTTGGCAAGACCGAGGTTGCCATGCGCGCCGCATTTGTCGCCGCCATGTCGGGCGTTCAGGTTGCGGTTGTAGCGCCCACCACTCTTCTGTCCCGCCAGCATGCCGCGAGTTTCAGGGAGCGCTTTCGGGGATTCCCGCTGGAGGTGCGGCAATTGTCGCGCTTTGTTTCGTCGAAAGAAGCCCAGAAAACCCGTGACGGGCTGGCCCGCGGGACAGTGGACATCGTGATCGGAACGCATGCGCTTTTGGCCAAGAACATACGGTTCAACAATCTGGGGCTTTTGATCATCGACGAGGAACAGCATTTTGGCGTGGGTCATAAGGAACGGCTGAAACAGCTGCGCTCAGACATTCACGTGCTGACCCTGACCGCGACACCGATCCCACGAACGCTGCAACTATCGTTGACCGGCGTGCGCGACCTGTCGATTATCGGAACACCTCCAATCGACAGACTGGCGATCCGCACCTATGTCAGCGAGTTCGATGCCGTTACAATCCGAGAAGCGCTGCTGCGTGAACACTATCGTGGGGGGCAGAGTTTCTATGTTGTACCGCGCATCTCGGACCTGCCTGAGATCGAAGAATTTCTGAAAGATCAACTGCCTGAGCTCACTTACGTGGTCGCCCATGGCCAGATGGCAGCGGGTGAGCTCGATGATCGGATGAACGCGTTTTATGACGGGAAATTCGACGTGCTGCTGGCCACGACAATCGTCGAAAGCGGGCTGGATATTCCGACGGCGAATACGATGGTCGTGCACCGCGCGGACATGTTTGGCCTTGCGCAGCTCTATCAAATCCGGGGCAGGGTGGGGCGCTCGAAAACCCGTGCCTATGCTTACCTGACCACCAAACCGCGTCAGAAATTGACCGCTGCCGCCGAGAAACGCCTGCGTGTTCTGGGCTCGCTGGATACGTTGGGGGCCGGGTTCACTCTGGCCTCGCAGGACCTTGACATACGTGGTGCGGGCAACCTGTTGGGTGAAGAACAATCCGGCCAGATGCGCGATGTCGGCTACGAGCTTTACCAATCCATGCTGGAAGAGGCGATTGCCAAGATCAAAGCCGGCGAGATGGAGGGGCTTTCGGATGCGGACGATCAATGGGCCCCGCAGATCAATCTGGGTGTGCCGGTTCTGATCCCCGAGAACTATGTGCCAGATCTGGATGTGCGCCTGGGGCTCTATCGCCGCCTGTCATCGCTGTCGACAAAGGTCGAACTGGAAGGCTTTGCTGCGGAATTGATCGACCGTTTCGGTAAGTTGCCGAAAGAGGTGAATACCTTGATGCTGGTTGTGCGGATTAAGGCCATGTGTAAACGCGCCGGGATCGCAAAGCTTGACGGCGGGCCGAAAGGCGCGACCATCCAGTTTCACAATGACAAATTCGCCTCGCCGCAGGGACTGGTTGAGTTCATTCAGAATCAACGCGGTATGGCCAAGGTCAAAGACAACAAGATCGTCGTGCGCCGGGACTGGAAAAAAGACAGTGACAAAATCAAAGGGGCATTTGCAATTGCCCGCGATCTTGCTGAGAAAGCGGTTGTGGCGCAAAAAAAGGTCAAAGCAGGTTGAGATGTGAGAGGGGGCTCTGCCCCCGCTGCGCGTACCGCGCATCTCCCCCGGGATACTTACGGCCAGATGAAGAAGCGGATCCCTGCTTCATCTGGCTAAAAATATCCCCGCCGGAGGCATGGTGCGTCAGCACGATCAAGACGTTTTAGCTACGCATTGCCGCCTGCGCACAGAAGCAGGACGCAGCTACCATTCGGTCGGCGCGGGCCAACGTCAGGTCAAGCCGTTGTTTGACCTGTAGGATTTCAACATCTTCCCCGCGGGCTTTGAGACAATCGTACAGCCCCTTCAGGCTCCACACGTTGTCGGGATGGATCGAAGCGCGGCTGAGCGAGCCGCCAAGGCCAAGATCTTCGCGATAGACGGCCTCCGCTTCCGCCGCATGACCTTGTTCGAACAGCAACGCGCCAAGCGCGTGGCGGGTGGGCTGCATCCATCCCCAGGGTTCGTCATAGGGCAAGGTATCGTCCAGCTCGACCGAGCGGCGCAGATGGGCAAACGCGATTTCAAACTTGCCCTTGCGGTACTCGATCTCACCACGCAGCATTTCCCTCGCAATTTCCAGTAGGTCAATCACACGGTTGTTGTGCAGCCTGCGTGTTTCCGGAACGCATTCTTTGGCGGCAAGAAACAGATTTTCTTCGGCCTCGGCATTGGCGATATCACCGGTTGCTGCATGAGCGATGGCGCGCGCGTAGTGCGTTGTGGCGGTCAGAGTACGGAACAGGTCAGGATCTGAGGGCAGTTTCAGTGCCTTAGCCTCGTCCCAGCGGCCAAACCGGATCAGGATGTGAGGGCCCATGGACATGTAGCTTTCGAAGTAATCGGCCATCGGGGGGCTTTCGATGCGCAGCAATTCTTCGGGCGTTGTATCCCACAATCCCTGATTTGCACGTAGGGCGGGTTCGATCTGTCCAAGAAAAAGCGCACCGTAGATGGCAAAGTGATAATTGTGCTGGCGATAGCCTGTGTAAATGTTGAACGCGCCTTCGCGTTCGTAATACTTCTGGTCGGCTTCCGAGGCTTTCTCGTTCCAGTGCACAACGTTGTGGTAATGTCCGCAGAGCAAATCGATATGTGTCGGCATATGTACCAAGTGGCCTGCATCCGGAACCAATGTGCGCAGGACATCCCCTGCTTTCAGGGCTTTTTCTGGTGTTGGAGACATCTCCATCAGATGAACATAGAGGTGCAGCAGGCCCGGGTGAGACATCGCAGACGGATCGTTCGCCATGGCCCATTCAAGCGCATCTTGCGCTTCCTTCGTTGCCGCGCCCTGGGCGGGTTGACCCGTTTCCAGATCCCACATTTTCCACGGTGTCAGGTTCAGCATTGCTTCGACATAGATGGTACGCAAGTCAAGGTGGTCCGGGTGCGCCGCAAATGCCGCGCGCATCGCGTCGGCAAAACCGTGGTCCCATTGGTGCATGTCCTCAACCGGACCGCGTTGCGGGTAACGCGCAGGCAAGGCCTGAATTAAGGCCTGTTCGACGGCAGTGCATCCTGCGAGCAGGCTAAGAGCTTTCTGCATCGCGTCGTAAGCCCGTGACAACGCTTCTTCCCGACCTCTCTCATCCAGCAGGTCCCAGGGGAGGTTGTAGTTTGGTCCGGCGGCATACGCGACACCCCAATGGGCCATCGCGCAGTTCGGATCATGCTCGGCCGCGCGTTGGAAACAGACAACCGCTTCTTCGTGGTTGTAGCCGTATGTCCAGTTCAGCCCTCGGTCGAACCACAGCTGAGCTTCGGGACTGGAAGTGGAAACTGGGCAGGAATAGCTGCCCAGATCGTAATAGTCGTTCATCGCAGTTCCTCCCGTAAGTTCAGGGTAGGATAGCGTGATTCACCCGCAATTCACAGGTCAGGCAGGCAGCCTTTCTTCGATGCGACCCATGTGGATCATCAGGCCAAACGCCAGAACGCACATACTCAGGATGCCAATTGTTAAAGGCGCGATGGACCCGTTGAACAGAAGCCCGATCGGGGCGGCGATTGCCGCGGCCAGTACGGTTGAAATCGACCCGACAACCGACGCGGCCATGCCCGCGATGTGGCCCATGGGTTCCATGGCAATGGCATTCAGATTGCCGATGGTTACACCAGCCATGAAAAAGACCATCGTCTGCCAGAAGACAAACAGGGCAAATGACATATCGGGCGAAAGGTTCGCCATGTTCAGGATGATGACGACAGACGTGATGGCAATCTGCGCGCCGAAGGCAAAAGTCACCATCCGGCGCATCCCAACACGCACCACCAAAGCCGCGTTCAAAAGGCTGGCCGAACCTGACATCAGGGCGACAAATCCGAACCAGAAGGGAAAGCTGTCGGCCCGATCATGGATCACATCATAGACCGGTTGCACCATAGTCAGCATGGTGAACAAGGTCCCCATGCACAAGGTTTGCACGAAGATAGACAAGCGCACAGTGGGATGCGCAAACATTTCGTTCACAGCCGCAATCATCAGATGCAGACGGAAGGGGCGGCGGTCCTCGACAGCCAGAGATTCGGGAAGTCGTGTGCTCATCCACAACACGACGATCAGAGCAAACAGGATAAAGGATACGAAGATCCCGCGCCAACCGAAGAGAACGATAACACCAGCGCCCAGCATCGGAGCCGCTGCTGGTACCAACGTAAAGATCATCATGGCAATCGAGATGATGCGTGCCATTTCCCGGCCCGAATACAAGTCACGCGTGATGGCCATCGCCACGACACGAGGCCCGGCAGCGCCCAGACCCTGCACAACACGCGCAATCAGTACCAGTTCCAGCGAAGAACTGGCCCAGGCAACAGCCGAAGCCGCAATGTACAAAAGCGCACCGCAAAAGATCACTGGCTTGCGCCCCAGCGCATCCGATAGCGGGCCGGTAAAGAATGTACCGATACCCATTCCCAGAACGAAGGATGTCAAGATCAGTTGGGCGCGATTGACGTCATCAGGGCTAAGCTGCGCGCCGATTTCAGGCAGGGCGGGCAGCATTGAATCGATCGAAAACGCGATAGTGGCGAACATCATTGCGATCAGCGCAATGAATTCCGCCTTCGACATGCGGTTGGCCATGAAGCACTCCTAACCTGTTCGCGCTATCATGGCGGGTCAGGTTAGACCAGACTGGAAATTCGCACAGACCTCTGTGCTATTCTGCAGGATAAGTGTCAAGTTGAGACATGATTTCAGCGATCACTTTCTCCCACATTTCAGGCGGTTGAGCACCCGGAACGGCATGTTGATTGGCAACAATGTAGGTCGGGACCGAGCTGACGCCCATTTCACGAGAATGAGTATCGCGGTTGCGAATATCCTCGCGATCAGCGCCGGATTTCAGCAGCTTCATGACCACCGCAGCGTCCATTCCGGCACTGTCTGCGATGTCGGACAGGACCTCGGGGTCGCCGATATCGCGGGCCTGAACGAAGTAGGCATCGAATAGCGCATCGACGACAGCATTCTGTTTGCCTTCGATCCCGGCCCAATGGATCAGGCGATGTGCATCCAGAGTATTGGGTGTGCGTTTCATGCCTTCGAAGTCGATCTTCAGACCAGCGTTTTCAGCGTGTTCAACCACGGGCGCATAAGCACGTACGGCACCGTCCTTGCCACCGAACTTGCGTTCCAGATATTCGCGACGATCCATACCTGCGTCCGGCATATCAGGGTTCAACTGAAACGGATGCCATTCGATGACAAAAGGGTGCTCGGGCACATTAGCCAATGCTTTGTCCAGATGCGTTTTGCCGATATAGCACCACGGGCAGATCGGATCGGACAGGATGTCGAGCTTGACGGTCTGGGTCATGTGGCTGGTGCCTCGAAATAGGCCGGCAACGCCCGGCGCAGGAGTTTGCCATTGCCACCGGTGGGCAGCGCAGACAGGTGGATGAAGGCGCGTGGTTGTTTGTAACGTGCCAAGTTTGCCTCGACATAGGTGCGCAGGGCTGCATCGTCCAGCTTTTCCGGGCCGGTATAGAAGGCTGCTATCACAAATGTGTCCGGTTTGACCTCGACCGCGGCCGCGCCGACCTGCGTGATGCCGGGAAAACGGGACAGGGCGGCTTCGACCTCGACCGGGGACACGCGGTAGCCTCCGGCATTCATCATGTCGTCGTCCCGGCCCAGATAACTGATCTGGCCGTCCACTGCCATTGCCCCTTGATCTCCGGTCAGGAACCATTCGCCTTGCATCCGGGTTTCAACTTCATCCGGTGCATTGAGGTAGGTCAGCATCAATCCAGCGTCAGACCGATGAATGGCGATGGTGCCTTCTTGCCCCTGCGGCACCGGGCCGTCCGGGCCCAGAATGGCCACGCGACGACCCGGTTGCGGGTGCCCCAATGCGTCGCCGCGTGCGGGATGGGCCGGGCTGGAGGATATGAAGGTCGAGCATTCAGACATGCCATAGGCTTCGAACAACTCCGTACCGGTGGCGCTTAACCATTTCTCGTGCAGGGCGCGCGAAAGCTTTTCCCCCGCGCATAAACCGTGGCGCAGGTCAGGTAAGCTGATTTGCTCATACTCTTGCACCAATTTGCGAAAGACCCCCGGTGCCGCCGCAAAGATCGTTGCGCGATGCTGGTGAAGCAGAGCGGGCAGGGCGGAGATGTCCGTGCCCGGTTCCAGGATCAAGGCGGTTGCGCCGATGGTCCACGGGTCCATCAGACCGGTGCCAAGTGTATAGGTCCAGTTGAACGCTCCGGCGTGACACAGCCGATCGGACGTGCGCAGACCATACCAACCATCGACCATCAACTGCCGCGCCCAGATTGCCCGATGGGCATGGGCCACGGCGCGCGGACTGCCCGAGGTTCCCGAGGTGTAGACGACATATGCCATGCGCTCGGGGTCGCCCAGGTCATAGCTGGCGGGTGGAATGTCGCGCATGGCCTTTAATGCATCCAACTCGATCTGTCTGGGATGAGGCGCGCATGAGACAGCGGGATCACGAAGAACCGCAGCCGGGGACAGATCGTCGATCATTCTGGCGGTTTCGGGTTCCGTCAGTTGCGACGAAGTCGGCACCGGAATGATACCCACTGAAATCGCGCCCAGATAGGCAATCGGGAAATCCACCGTATTGCCGAGCCGCATCAGAACGGTATCGCCGGGTGTCAGACCTGATTGCAGCAACCCCGCGCCTGTGCCCAACACGGCAGATTGCAGGTCGCGATAGGTCCAGTCCTGCGCGCCGTGGGGCATTAGTACCGACAACGCCACTTTGTCAGGGGCCTGATCGGCTCGGCCAAGGACATGCGCCGCCAGATTGAACGGTGCGGGGCAGGGCGCGGGCGCCCCCTGATCGAAAACAGATAACATGGCCATTGGCTAACGCGGTGTCTGGCGCGTTGCAAGCGCGGCTGGCCAAGCCTATAGAGAATGGCATGAGCACCCAAGATCCCAAATCCCTGATCCGAATTGCCCGCGATTCCGGCGATCACACCGAAGTTGAACCGCTGGACCTTGGCGCGCGCGTGCGCGAATTGCGAAAAGCGCGGAAATGGACGCTGGAGCAGGCCGCCAGTCAGGCCGGTTTGGCCCGTTCTACGCTCAGCAAGATCGAGAACGGGCAGATGTCACCTACCTATGACGCGCTCAAAAAGCTTGCGGTTGGCTTGGAAATCTCGGTGCCTCAGCTTTTCACACCGCCGCAGCGGGATCAGGTCATCGGACGGATGGCGATTACCAGGATGGGCGACGGGGCGGCCCATGCGACAACGACCTACGAGCATGAGTTGCTGGCCGAAACCCTGACCAAGAAACACATGCTGCCCTACCGCGCGCGGGTTCGGGCACGGTCCATGGACGAATTCGACGGCTGGGTGCGCCACGATGGCGAAGAGTTCATGTATGTTCTGACTGGTGTTGTCCGGCTCTATACCGAGTTCTATGAGCCGGTCGAAATGCGTAGGGGTGACAGCGCCTATTACGATGGCAGCATGGGCCATAACGTAATCTCCGTCAGTGACGAAGATGCGACAATCCTTTGGGTCACATCACTTGCTTAGCGACGCGCGGCAGAATTCTCTGTTCAGACCTTCGGTGAACAGGAAATCTTCGACCTCTTCATGAGCTTCGTTCATGGTTAACTGGTGACGCTCTGCCAGATAGGCTTCGAACCCTTTACGATCTTTTGATACGCGCATCATGTCCTGGTCACGCAAATTCGGAAAACGCCGCTTTGCACGTGCGTAGGCCGCATTCCAGTCTTGTGTCAGATCCGTCCAGTTCATCATGTATGAGCTTTCCTTATGTAGCGTTTAGGACTGCTCTCCCCCTCTTTAGGGTACGTAATGGGTGCCGTTAGGGAAGACATGACAAAATGTCGCAGCATGCCACTGCATTCCTTTTACAAGATTGTGCCTCTGCAATACCTGCCGCAACAGGGCGGCAGGCTTGAAACTGTTTAAAGCACCTGCGGATCAGGAGATCTGTTTGGTGCGGAACCGGGTATTCCCGGCGCGCGAGTTGTAAAGGCGACCTCCATCTTTGGGCTATGTCTAAATACCGCGATTCAATGCAGCTTTTAACGTTGACCGAAGCAGGCTGAAGGTGCGTCTCATGGGATCATCCGGCATCCGATATGGCCTGCATCTGATGCTGCGACCTGCTGTCGCGAAACGTATCCCTAGTGTGACGGCCATGTGCTGAATTCCGCCGACAGGCGTGGTTTTCCGGGGCCAATCGTGCTGGAAGCGCGAAGGAATCGCGTTTTTCAAGGGGTCCGCCAACACCGTGCGGAGAACAGCCGGTGTCGTGCAAAGCCCGGCTGCCCTGATGTTCAAGTGATTACCCGGCGTCGTACCACCACACTTCCGGCATGTATTGCGGTCCGTCGCCATAGATTGGCACAGTCTCAGGGAACTTGAGCTCGCGGATATGGGCAATCCGCCCGACATCAAAACTCCAGATCGGGATGACATAACGACCGGCCGTCAGAACCCGGTCAAGCGCGCGGGTTGCCGCGGTGAAATCTTCAGGTGTTTCCGAGGCAAGCATGGCGTCAATCATCGCATCAACAGCGGGCGAGGCCACGCCCATCAGGTTGCGTGTACCGGGTGTGTCCGCATTCTCGCTTCCCCAATACAAACGCTGTTCGTTGCCGGGAGACAGTGAAAGAGCACGCCGGAAAGGCGTAACATCAAAATCCAGCTCTCCGGTGCGCCCGACATACTGCGCGTTGTCGACCTGTTCCGCTGTGATCTGAATGCCAAGTCGTTCCAGCGCGCGGGAATAAATCTCGACCACCGACGCCATCTCGCTATCCCCCTGCTGTAGCAAGACCGTCATTTTGAACGGGTCACCATTCGTGTTGCGCAAAACCCCGTCCTGAACGGTCCAGCCCGATTCGGTCAGCAGTTTGGTGGCTTTGCGGATGTTTGCGCGGTTGCGGGCTGAACCGTCGCCCTTCGGCAGTTCATACCCTTCCAGCGTGCCGGGGATCAGATCCGAGGCAAAGGGTTCCAGCAGGGCTTTTACCTGCCCTTGGGCCGGTCCGGGCTGCATGGCCAGGTCTGAGCCCGAGAAGTAGGACGTGATCCTTGGCTGCGTCCCACCAGTGATCGTGTCGTTGATGAATTCGAAATTGAAGGCCAGCGTCAGGGCCTCGCGAACGCGCCAGTCGTTAAACGGGGCTTTGCGGGTGTTCATCACGAACCCGGTCATGCCTGACGGTTTGCCATGCGGTATCTCGGTCTTGATGACATCACCGCGCTGAACGGCGGGGAAGCTGTATTGCGTGTCCCATTTGTCGCCGTTGAACTCACGCACCGCTGATAGTTCACCGGCTTTGAAGGCTTCGAACAGGACGCTGCCGTCGCCGTAGAACTCGATCCGCATTTCGTCCAGATTCATGGTGCCGCGGCGGAACGGGATATCCTGCCCCCAATATTCGGGGTTGCGACGAAGGTTCACATAGCGCCCCGCCTCGTAGCTATCGATCACATAGGGGCCGGTGCCGATTGGGACATCTTGCAAGGCGGCGTCGGCAAAATCTTTGTCCTGCCACTGCGCCTTTTGCAGGATCGGACGCATCCCTGCGAGCAGGGCAAGTTCGCGATCCGGCACGTTGAAAGTAATCCGAACCGAACGCGGGCCAGTCTGTTCGATCCTGTCGATCTTGTCCCAAAAACCGCGATAGCGCAGATGTCCCTGAGTACCGAGCGTATCGTATGACCAGATCACGTCGTCAATCGTGACCGGGGTGCCGTCAGAAAAACGGGCCTCTTCCCGTAGGGTAAATTCAACCCACGACCGGTCCGGCGCCGTCTCAACTGATTCGGCTAACAGCCCGTAAAGTGTGAAAGGTTCGTCCCAGGATCGCCCCATCAGGCTTTCATGGGTCCAAAAAGGCAATTGCCAGGGCGAGGTGCCTTTTTGCAAAAACGGGTTCAGGCTGTTATAGCCGCCGGTATTTCCGAAAACGACTTTACCGCCTTTTGGCGCATCGGGGTTGGCATAGGGTAGGGACACAAAATCCGGTGGTAGGGCCGGGTCCCCATACATAGCTATGCCATGAGACGATTCTGCATGGGCGACAGAGATCATGAAAATGCTTGCGATTCCCGCCGCAAGTGGTCGAAACGGTCGGAGAAAATCCGGGCTCATTTTGGAAACAATCCTGCTCTGGCCTTATTTTGTTGGGATTCACCGTAGTGATGATTTTTCATATTATCAAACTTTTAGCTTGGACGAAGGCGTGGAATTGCTTATAAAGGATGCACTGCTCGATAGGTTTCTTGCCTGTATGAAACCTGCCTCAATAACTTAACGCCCGCTTCGTGCGGGCGTTTTTTTTGGCTGCTTGAGAAGTGTCAGGCTGGGATTTCAGGCAGGTGTGTTTCCCCGTTTTCTTTGCAGGTGCAGCATGGCATTGTGCACCAAATCATCGCTTCAGGGAGAACGGTCATGAGCCTTTCCGGCAAAACAGCAATCATCACGGGGTCTAATTCTGGCATCGGACTGGGGGTCGCGCGCGAGCTGGCGAAGGCCGGAGCAGATGTTGTCCTGAATTCCTTTACGGACCGAGACGAAGATCACGCGCTGGCCGCTGAGATTGCCAAAGAGACCGGAACCAAAGCGCGTTACATCAAGGCGGATATGTCAAAAGGCGAAGAGTGCCGGGCGCTGATTGAGCAGGCCGGAGCTTGCGACATACTTGTGAACAACGCGGGCATTCAGTTTGTGTCCCCGATCGATCAGTTTCCGGCGGAAAAATGGGATGCGATTATTGCGATCAACATGAACTCGGTCTTTCACACGACCGCTGCCGCACTGCCGATGATGCGCAAGGCGGGTTGGGGTCGTATCGTGAATATCGCCTCGGCCCACGGCCTGACGGCGTCGCCATTCAAGGCAGCCTATGTTGCCGCCAAGCACGGGGTGGTGGGGATGACCAAGACCGTTGCGTTGGAAACCGCGCAAGAACCTATCACCTGCAACGCCATTTGCCCAGGCTATGTGCTGACACCCCTGGTTGAGGCCCAAATCCCGAACACGATGAAAGAATACAATATGAGCCGCGAGGAGGTTGTAAAAAACGTGCTTCTGGAACGGCAACCTTCCAAGGAATTCGCCACGGTTGAGCAACTGGGCGGGACAACCATTTTCCTGTGCTCGGACGCAGCGGCGCAGATCACGGGAACCACGATTTCTGTCGATGGCGGCTGGACCGCCTTGTGATTGGCCTTGGGGGCGCTGCCCCCAAACCCCCGGAGTATTTCTGAAAAGATGAAGGGTGAAGGCGGTGGTACGGATCAATCTGGCTTTGCAGGGCGGCGGTGCGCATGGGGCGTTCACCTGGGGTGTGCTTGACCGACTGCTGGATGAGGAAGACATCGAGGTTGCCGCGATCACCGGAACATCCGCCGGTGCGTTGAACGGTGCGGCGTTCAAATCGGGGATGGTTCATTCAGGACGTGAGGGTGCGCGTGCGCAGCTGGACGGGCTTTGGAGGCGTATGGGTGCGATTGGAGACATGCGTATAGTCAATTGGTTTCGCGGGTTGGAACCGGCCGCAATCGCGCAGGCGATGGAATATTCGGTGCCGTTTTCAATCGGTGATGCCTGGTCGCGGATGGTGTCGCCTTATGCCTATGGTCCATTCTACAGCAATCCGCTGGAGCCGGTGGTGGACAGGTTCAATTTTGCGGAAGTATGCGCCGATGCGGGACCCCGCCTGTTTGTGTGCGCCACCTGCGTGAGAAGTGGGAAAATCCGCGTCTTTACTGGCGAGGAGGTCTCGACAGATGCCATTCTGGCTTCAGCTTGCCTGCCGACCCTGTTCAAGGCAGTCGAGATATTTGATCCAAATACTAACCGGGTCGAAGCCTACTGGGATGGCGGTTATACTGGTAATCCGGCGCTCTATCCGCTGTTCAACAATGACCTGCCGGATGACGTAGTGATCGTGAATATCAACCCGTTGGAGCGCGACGCGGTACCGGTCACACCGCAGCAGATCCAGAACCGGATCAACGAGATCAGCTTCAATTCCTCCCTGTTTCGCGAATTGCGGGCAATCAGCTTTGTTCAGCGGCTTCTGAAAGAGGGCAAGCTGAAGGCCGGGGACATGAGCCGCGTTCTGGTGCATATGATTGCGGATAACGAGTTGATGAGCAGCCTGTCTGTTGCCACCAAAACCGTGCCCAACCCGGTTATTTTGCACAAGCTGAAACAGGCGGGGCGGGCGGCAGCGGATCGTTTTCTGGCCAAGCACAAGAGTGATCTGGGCCAGACCAGTACAGTCGATCTGCCGACCATGTTCGGTTAATCACTCGGGTGGTTGCGTAGGGTCTTTTTCGTTAGGATAAACGAGCCCGGCCGAGATCACCAGTTTCGCGGCATCCTCAATTGTCATGTCCAGCAAAATTACGTCTTCCGCCGGGAAAAACAGCAAAAAGCCCGAGGTCGGGTTGGGGGTGGTCGGAACAAAGACGCTTAGCAGCTCTCCTCCGGTCTCTGCGCGTTTGCTGATTTCGCCCCTGGCGGTTGTCGAGACGAACCCAATGGCCCAGATCCCGCGGCGGGGGTACTGGATCAGGCAAGCCTTTTCAAAAGAGCGTTCGGTTTGGGCAAATACGGTTTCCGAGATCTGTTTGATCCCCGAATAGATCGAGCGGACGACCGGCATCCGATCTACCACGCTTTCGGCGAACAGGATCAGGGACCGGCCCAGAATGCCTTTGGCGATCCACCCTACAATCACGGTAAAGATCAGGAAGATCACGACGCCCACACCGCGCAGGTTGATACCAACGTATTGTTCCGGTTGGAACTGATGAGGCACCAGTGGCAAAACGGCACTGTCGATCCAGCCGACTACCGACCAAATCAGCCAAACCGTCAGCCAGACCGGTGCAATGACAACGAGGCCGGTCAGGAAAGATGCGCGCAGCCGTGCCAGCATGCCAGGGCGGCGATGATGCGGTTCTTCGTCGAACGGTGTATTCATCTTGGTTCCGAGTGGTTATCGGGATTTAGGTAGTCAATCGGTATCCATGGCACAATAGGCTTGCGTTATCCCTGTTCTGCCAGTGCCCGTGCAATCGCCGCAGCAAGGCGCGCGTTGTTGCGCACGAGGGCAATGTTGGCGGTCAGCGAACGTCCTTCGGTCTTTTCAAAGATACGTTGCAGCAGATAGGGCGTCACATCTTTTCCGGTGATCCGATGCGCATCTGCATCGGCCTGTGCCTCGGCGATGATGGGGGCCAGTATTTCGGAAGGGATCTGATCCGCGATCGGGATCGGGTTCGCCACAAGCTGCCCGCCGGGCAGGCCCAACGCGCGACGCGTTGCATGGGCCTTGGCGATAGCCTCAGGAGTGTCCATGCGCAGGGGGGCAGCATAGGGTGATTTCGCAGACCAGAAGGCAGGAAACGCATCCTGGCCATGGGCGATGACAGGCACCCCCAGCGTTTCCAGAACTTCAAGAGTTTTGGCCAGATCAAGGATGGCCTTGGCCCCGGCTGCGACGACGGTGACTGGTGTATGGCCAAGTTCGTGCAGATCAGCCGAGATGTCGAACGTGGTTTCAGCGCCCTGATGCACACCCCCGATGCCGCCGGTGGCAAATACCTCGATCCCGGCATAATGCGCGGCGATCATGGTGGCGGCGACGGTTGTGGCTCCGGTACCACCGGTCGAGATGCAGGCCGCCATATCTGCGCGCGAGATTTTGGCAACGCCTTGCGCCTGACCCAGCCATTGCAACTGGCCAGGCTCGAGCCCCACATGCAATTTGCCTTCAATCACCGCCATGGTCGCCGGAACCGCCCCCGCATCGCGGATGTCCTGTTCGACCTGCGCCGCAACTTCGACGTTTTGCGGGTAGGGCATGCCATGGGTGATGATGGTGCTTTCCAGCGCAACGATGGGATGACCCGCGTCCTTGGCAGCGCGGACCTCGGCTGAATATTGAATGTCGATCACAGTGGGGTTTCTCCGGAAACGTAGGTTGCTGCGGCATGCAGAGCGCGGGTCAGAGCCTCATCACTCGATGCGCCGCCGGATTCTGAGGCGATATGAGCCGCCATGAAGGTATCCCCGGCGCCGGTCACACGGGTGACCAGAACGGAGGGGGGTGTTTGGGTCAGAATTTCGTCCGAACTGCCGACCGTGGCCGAGCTGCCGCCATCGGTGACCAGCACGCGCAGTGCGCCACGATCCAGAAGGCCCTTTGCGGCAGATTCAGAATCAGTGAATTCACGCTGGCACAATATTCCTGCCTCTTCGAGGTTCACATAAAGCGTGGCGCGGGCATGTTTCAGGAAGGGCAACAGGCGCTCGGCCTTGCCGGGCGAGGCCGGGGCAACACGCAGATCGGCACGGGCAAATGCAGGGCTTTGGGCGATTTCTTCCAGCAGGTTCAGGGTCAGGTTGCCGTCAAGCGCAATGGGCCCCTCAAAGGGCGTGTTTTCATAGCCAAGCGGGCCGTGCATCAGCGGACGCAGTATCTTAGCGCCAGCGGCTTCCAGCGAATGTGCGTCGGCAATGGCCGCGATCAACCCGTTGGCACCTTCGACGGCCATATATCGGTCGGTCGGCAAGTCCTGCGAGCGATAGATGTGATCCGTGATCATACCTAGGCGGGAACAGGCATGAATCAACTCGTCGCCCTCGGGGTCGCGGCCAATGGCGGTCAGCAGGGTTGGCGTCATACCAAAACGCACCAGCGTCATGGCTATGTTCATCGCAACACCACCCGGCAGGCGGGTAATCCGACCAGGCACGTCCGAGCCTTGCCGCATGGCACTGGCCGATCGTCCGATCACGTCCCACAGGACCGAACCGATACACAGGATATTACTGTTCTGAGTCATAAAGGACGTCATGCCGCAGCGGTGATGCCCATGCAAGTCAGAACGTTACCGCAATCAGAGATTTACGGTGCACAGGTCCGATATGCCCTTTGGGCTTGCGATCTGCGGCCTTCGCGGGAACAATCGATAGCAATGATTGGTGATTTGATTTTCCTGTTGGAGCTTTTCGTATGAATGGCCCTGTTTTCCGCGCCATCTTTCGAACCCTCAAAACCTGTGCCCTGAGTTTTTTTGTTCTTGTAGCTATGCATCCCGGATCCGGCAGAGCGCAATCCGCCCCGCCGACCGTCGTTGATTTCTGGGTCAAGTCCGACACTTTGTTTATAGAGTTGAAATGGAATGCCGAGGCCATATTAACCGGGAACAGTCCCGCGCAGCCCGCTGCGTTTTCCGACGATCCAAACTACAAATCCTTGCGGCGACTGGTTTCCTCTGAGCTGGAACCCCAGATCAGAGAGTTCGTTCAGCTCTGGAAACATAATCTTATCGTGGAGGCACCAGAGCGATTGAGTTTGTCTTATGAAGGTGTGCGTATTCCTGTTGTGGGAGAAACGGAGAAAGTGCGGGTTTCCAAACTGTTGCTGACTGCTCCTTTGCCCGATCAGGCGTCAAACCTGCGTCTGATCTGGCCGTCAGAAAGCGGACCCATCGTTCTGCGACAGCAAAATGTCGCGGCCCCATACACCGGGTATTTGGCTGCCGGTGAAGCCAGCCCGCTGATCCCCTTGCAAGGCGGGGCGTCTCTGACAACGCAACAAACATTGCAGACATATTTCACAAAAGGGGTCGATCAGTTTCTCCGAAACCCAATTAAGCCATCCATTCTTGTTTTGGCGCTAGTGTTTCTGTCTTTGAAATTGCGCCCAGTGGTATCTCAACTGGTGTTCCTGTCAGCGGGCGCTCTGATCGGGCTTGGGCTGGGTTTGCATGGCGTATTGGATGCAGGAAAAGTGAGCGAGGCCCCGGTTCTGGTGGCTTCGACCATCGTTCTGGCGCTGTGGAATCTGGTTGCCCGGCGATTGCAGGTCTGGCGTTTGTTGGCGGTTCTCGCCATTGGCGGTCTTCAAGGTCTGGTATTTGCCTCGGCCCTGATCGGGATCGGAGTGCCGCCAGATCATCTGCCCCCGGCCATCTTGGGCTTTGGCGCCGGGAATATTCTGCCGCTTTTTGCCGTGGCCCTTGCCGGGCTTGCTCTGGCGCTTTTGTTTTCTGGCGGCTCACACCGTATACGAGGCCGGGTATCGGTTCTGGCCTCGATGCTGATTGCAGGTGCCGGGGTCTACTGGATAGTCGAGCCTTGGGTGCAGGGTTAAGGCAACGCGGCCAGCAGCATTTTCAGTGCGCCAAGCGGATCGTCACTGCCCCAGATCTCATCGCCGATGCCAAAGAAATCGGTGCAGGGGGCCAGATCGCGGATCAATTCGGGCGTCAACCCACCTTCGGCCACAACCGGAACCTCGATCATCTCGGACCACCATTGGAACAGGTCCTTTTCGGCGCGGGTCCCATCCCTCAGTTTGGCCGAGCCGACAGGACCGAAAGCCACATAATCCGCCCCGTTTTCACCAGCAGTCATGCCATCATGGCTGGACGCGCCGCAAAAGCTTCCGACGATTGCATCGGCGCCCAGTTCCTTGCGCGCGGTGCGGACCGAGCGTGCAGCATCATCCAGGTGCACCCCGTCCAGCCCCAAACGCTGCGCCAGCAATACATGGTTCGAGATCACGATGGCCACGTCGCGCGAATGGGCGACTTCGCGACAAGCGTCCGCTGCACGGGCGATGGTATCTTCGTCGCTTCCGGCCAACGCGAGGCGGATACAGGCAATCTCGACCCCGTCCAGCACAGTCGCCAGCTTGTTCGTGAACGTGCTCAACTCGATGGTCGGAGGCGTGATCAGGTAAATCTGCGGCTGCTCGGGGGTGTCCATGGGCGCGTCCTTCGGCTTTCAGTCTTTGGCGCGGTTTAGCGGATTGCGGCTGGGAAGCAAACTTTTATGGATCAGAGCCTGCAAATAACGCCCCTGCGCCTTGCCCTGCAAGAGCCTGCCAATTACAGCAGGCCAAGTTTTCTTAAGGTGAGCCATGCCCAGCGACAAACCCCAGCCTTCCTTCGTGCTTGTGCGCCCGCAAATGGGTGAAAACATCGGTGCTGCTGCGCGGGCGATGTGGAACTTTGGGCTTGACCGGATGCGTATCGTGGCCCCGCGTGACGGCTGGCCGAACCCCAAAGCGGTGGCAATGTCCAGCGGCGCAGGGCGCTTGCTGGATGAGGCGCAGCTGTTTGACGACTTGGCCGGGTCGCTGGCCGACAGCACGTTTGTCTTCGCCACGACAGCCCGTCAGCGGGGCTTGACCAAACCTGTCTACAGCCCAGAACACGCAATGAAGATTGCCGCCGGAAAGATCGCGGCAGGCGAGAAGGTTACCGTTCTGTTCGGCCCTGAACGCGCGGGGCTAGAGAATGAAGACATCGCCAAGGCCAACGCGATCATCTCGGTGCCGGTGAACCCGGAATATGCCTCGCTGAACCTTGGTCAATGCGTATTGCTGACCGCCTATGAGTGGATGCGCCAGACCGGGGATGTGGTGCATGAATCGACCGACCTGGGCAAAGGTGACTGGGCCACTGGGATCGAGGTCGAAAAACTTGTCGAGCATTACGAGGATAGGCTGGAGGAGGCGGGGTTCTTCTACCCTCCCGAAAAGGCCGAAGGGATGAAGGTTAACCTGCGCAACCTGTGGTCGCGGATGCGAATGACACGGGCCGATGTGCAGATGTTGCACGGGATCATGCGTCAGATGGTCCGCTGGAAGGATAAAGGCTGAGGCTGGACCTATCTTCACCCAAGCCCTAGCTTGCGACAAAATCAGGACATGAGGACAGCATGAGCGGTAAGCGCAGCATCTTCGAAGAGGTCACGGACACCAAAAAACAACAGGCGGTTCAACCCGGTATGATCGACCGGGGGCGCGGCGGCGCGCGCAATGCGATCCGCGTCTGGCTGATGATCCTGTTTGCTCTGGTCGTTGTGATGATCGCGGTTGGCGGCTTGACGCGCCTGACTGACAGCGGCCTCTCGATCACCGAATGGCGCCCGATCACCGGAGCTTTGCCGCCGATGACCGAAGCGGACTGGCAGGCAGAGTTCGACAAGTACAAGCAGATTGACCAATGGCGCATCCAGAACCAGTGGATGGAACTGGGTGATTTCAAATCCATCTATTGGTGGGAATGGGGCCATCGTCAGTTGGGCCGCATGATCGGTTTGGTCTGGGCCGTTGGATTTCTGACCTTTCTTCTCACCCGCAAGATCCCGACAGGGTGGATGGGAAAGCTGATCGTTCCGGGTCTTCTTGGCGGTCTGCAGGGCGCTGTTGGTTGGTGGATGGTGGCCTCGGGCGTCACCCAGGGTGAAGGCATGACGGCTGTTGCAAGTTACCGTCTGGCAACGCATTTGGGGCTGGCTTTTGTGATCCTGGGAGTCCTGGCCTGGTACATCTTTGAACTCGGCCGGGAAGAACGTGACCTGATGCAGGCGCGCCGGGCCAAAGAGGTCAGGCTGTTTTCATTGTCCACAGGGCTGATGCACTTCGCCTTTTTACAAATACTCATTGGCGCGCTTGTCGCCGGGATCGACGCCGGGCGGTCTTACACCGACTGGCCGCTGATGGGAGGGCAGTTGCTTCCACCGGATGCGACTATGTTGGAGCCGATGTGGCGAAACTTCTTTGAAAGCCCCGGTCTGGTACAGTTCATCCACCGGTGTGCAGGGTATCTGCTGTTCATCTTCGCCGTTGTCGTCTGGCGACGTGGCAGCGGCAGCGCGCATCCGCAGACGCGTTTTGCCTTCAACGCTGCTTTCGCCGCGCTTTCGTTACAGGTCGTCGTCGGCATCGTGACCGTGGTTTACGGCGCGCCATGGCAGGTCGCTATCTTCCACCAGTTTATGGCCGTCATCGTTTGGACGCTGATCCTGCGCGCGCGGTTCCTCACGGCTTATCCAATCGCAACATCTGTGCGCGGAGTTTGAAATTATGACCGCTTTCAATGAACTGATGACCTTTCAGCGGGAAACTTCGGCTTTGGGCCAGATCGCCGGTCGGCTTGGCTGGGACCAGGAAACCGTCATGCCGCGCGGCGCTGCGCCACAGCGCGCCGAAGAAATGGCAGCTATCGAATCTGTCCTGCACGCACGTCGTTCTGATCCTCGTGTTGCCGAATGGCTGGATCAGGCCGCGCCTCAGGATGAGGTCGGCAAGGCGCAGATGCGTGAAATCCGGCGCGCATATGATCGCGCGGTGAAGGTGCCTGCCGATCTGGCGACGGCGATTGCCCGTGTGACATCCGCTGCGCAGGGAAAGTGGGCGCAGGCGCGCGCGGACGAAGATGTCTCGGCCTTTCTTCCGGTTCTGGAAGAGGTCGTATCGCTGAAACGACAGGAAGGCGAGGCGCTGGCGCAAGGGGGCGACGTATACGACGCCATGGTCGAAGATTACGAGCCTTACACGACCAGCGCACAGATTGCGGATATCTTCGACCAGATGCGCCCACGACTGGTGGCCCTGCGCGCCGCTGTGCTGGAGCGGCCCGAGCCCGCTGCCCTGAACCGCAGTTTTGATGAGCAGACCCAGATGCGTCTGACACAAAAACTGGCGGTCGCCTTTGGCTATGACCTGAACAATGGCCGCGTGGACAAGGCGGTTCACCCGTTCAGTTCAGGCAGTGGTCTTGATGTCCGCATCACCACGCGAACCAGCGAAACGGACCCGTTCAATTGTTTCTATTCCACCATTCACGAGGTGGGCCACGCCGCCTATGAACAGGGGATCGACAGGAAATACCTGCTGACACCGCTCGGGTCTGGTGTGTCGATGGGCGTGCATGAAAGTCAAAGCCGGATCTACGAAAACCAGTTGGGTCGGTCGCGGGCCTTTACCGGTTGGTTGTTCGAACAAATGAAAGAGGCGTTCGGCGAGTTCGGCATTGCCGATCCGGATGCGTTTTATGCGACGGTCAACCGCGTCCATAACGGCTATATCCGCACCGAGGCGGATGAGGTTCAATACAATCTGCACATCATGCTGCGGTTTGATCTGGAACGCGCGCTGATGGCCGGAGACTTGCAGGTCGGCGATCTGGAAGCCGCCTGGAATGATCGGTTCAAGGCAGATTTCGGTTATGCGGTCGACAAGCCCTCGAACGGTTGTTTGCAGGATGTGCATTGGTCGGTTGGGTTGTTCGGTTACTTCCCGACATACTCGCTGGGCAATGTCTATGCTGGGTGCCTCTATCAGGCTTTGCGCGGTTCAGAGCCCGATCTTGATGCGCAACTGGCTCGCGGCGACACCACCGGTGCAACCGGCTGGTTGCGCGAGCATGTGCAGCAGCATGGCGGCCTTTATGCACCGCGCGAGGTGATTGCCCGTGCAAGCGGCATCGAGCCCGGACCGGACCCACTGCTAAGTTATCTCGAGACCAAGTTCGGCGCGCTTTACGATTTGTGAGTTTCCGAATTGCAGCCTAGGCGTTAGAATCGGTGCACCGATACCATCGCCTGGGAGGCAACGATGACCGGAAACGCCCGCAAGAAAGCCAGTGATTTTGATCCGCGTATCCTCGAGATATTCGACGGATATGTGCACGGCACGATGTCCAAGCGTGAGTTCATCTCAAAAGCCGGTAAATACACGGCTGCCGGAATGACAGGCGCAATGATCCTGGACCAGTTGCAACCCAATTACGCCTGGGCGCAACAGGTGGCCCCGGACGATCCCGCGATCCAAACCATGGTGGTCGCATATGACAGCCCGGATGGGCATAGCGAAACCAGCGGCCTGATGGCGATGCCGGCAAATGCCGAAGGTAAACTGCCTGCGGTGTTGGTCGTGCACGAGAACCGGGGTCTAAACCCTTATATCGAGGACGTTGTGCGCCGCGCGGCCAAGGCCGGTTTCCTGGCTTTTGGACCTGATGGGTTGTCGCCCCTTGGCGGCTATCCCGGTACTGATGAAGAAGGGCGCGAGATGCAGCGCTCGATGGACCGGGAAAAACTGATGGCGGATTTCTTCGCCGCCTTTGAATTCCTTCGTGATCATGAACTTTCGACAGGCAAAGTTGGTGCTGTCGGCTTCTGCTATGGCGGAGGTGTTTGCAACGCGTTGGCCGTAGCCTATCCGGACCTTGCTGCCTCGGTGCCATTCTACGGTCGGCAACCACCAGCCGAAGATGTTCCGTCCATCGAAGCACCTCTTATGATTCACTATGCCGGTCTGGACGAGCGTATCAACGCTGGATGGCCTGCATATTCAGAGGCGTTGAAAGCCAATCAAAAGAAATTCAGCGTGCACTTCTATCCGGACGTCAATCACGGTTTTCACAACGATACGACGCCCAGGTATGACGAAGCTGCGGCATATCTGGCATGGAGCCGGACCATCGCTTTTTTCAATGCCTACCTGACATGAAGTGAACTCCGGGAACCGTCGAACCGGTGCCCGGGGTTACTGTCATTCTTCCTCGTCGGCTTGGTCGGCGATCCAGGCGACGCTGACGACTTCTTCGCCCTTGCCGGTATTGAACACTTTCACGCCACCTGCGGAACGTGAGCGGAAAGAGATGCCATCGACCGGCACCCGGATAGATTGGCCTTTCGATGTGGCCAGCATGATCTGATCGTCGATCTCGACCGGGAATGATGCAACCAAATCCCCACCGCGCATCGCCTTGTCCATCGCGGCTACGCCCATGCCGCCACGTCCGCGCACGGGGTAGTCGTGGCTTGAACTCAACTTGCCTGCACCACCAGCGGTGATAGTGAGGATAAGGTTTTCGGCAGCCGACATCTCGGCGTATTTCTCCTGACTGAAATCGCTGCTTGCTGCGGCTTCCTCGTCTTCACCAGCGTCTTCTTCGGTAAGCCCCGCAACCGCACGCCGCATCTTGAGATAGGCCACACGATCTTCGGGTGTCGCCTCGAAATGACGGATCACGGACATCGAAACGACGCGGTCACCGTTGGTCAGCCTGATCCCCCGGACACCTGTGGATTCGCGCGAGTTGAAGACACGCACGTCAGTTGTCCGGAAGCGGATCGCGCGGCCGGAATTGGTGACCAGCATCACGTCTTCGTCTTCCGAACAGATGCGCGCATTCACCAGTTCAATGCCGTCGGGCAGCTTCATGGCAATCTTGCCGTTGCGCCGGACATTGGTGAAGTCCGACAACCGGTTACGACGCACGTCACCTGCGCTGGTGGCAAAGACGATCTGGAGGTTTTCCCATTCCTCGTCCGGTACATCCACGGGCATTATCGCGGCGATGGAAACGCCAGTTGGGATCGGAAGGATGTTGACGATGGCCTTACCTTTGCCGGTGCGTCCGGATTGGGGCAAGCGCCAGGTCTTGAGCTTGTAGACCATCCCGTCCGTCGTGAAGAACAGCAGCTGTGTATGGGTGTTCGCAACGAAGAGGTTGGTCACAACATCCTCTTCCTTGGTTTGCATCCCCGACAGGCCCTTGCCACCGCGTTTCTGGGCGCGGAAATCTGCCAGCGGTGTGCGTTTGATGTACCCGCCCGAAGTGACGGTCACGACCATGTCTTCACGCTCGATCAGGTCTTCGTCTTCCATGTCACCGGACCAGTCGACGATCTCAGTGCGGCGGTCGACCGCGAACTGTTCACGCACGCTGCGCAGCTCATCAGCGATGATGCCCATGATCCGTTCGCGTGAGGACAGAATATCAAGGTATTCCTTGATCTTGGCCGCCAGTTCTTCCAGCTCGTCCGTGACCTCTTTGACACCCAGTTGGGTCAGGCGTTGCAAGCGCAACTCCAGAATGGCACGGGCCTGAACCTCGGTCAGATTATAGGTGCCATCGTCATTCATCTTGGACAGAGGATCATCGATCAGGCGCAGATAACTTTCGATTTCTGAGGCAGGCCAACGGCGGGTCATCAGTTTTTCGCGGGCCTCGGCGGCGTCCGCCGACGACCGGATCGTTGCGACCACTTCATCGACATTGGACACGGCCACAGCCAGACCACACAGGATGTGGCTGCGTTCGCGCGCCTTGCGCAGGTCATAGGCCGTACGGCGGGCAACGACATCTTCACGGAAGTCGATGAACGAGGTCAGGAACCGGCGCAGGGTCAGCTGTTCGGGGCGGCCACCATTCAGCGCCAGCATATTGCAGCCAAAGGAGGTCTGCATCGGCGAAAAGCGGTAGAGCTGGTTCAGCACCACCTCGGGCGTCGCATCGCGCTTGAGCTCGACCACAACGCGCACGCCGTTGCGGTCGGATTCGTCCTGTACATGGGCCACGCCTTCGATCCGCTTCTCGCGAACCGCCTCGGCGATCTTTTCGATCATCGCGGCCTTGTTCACCTGATAGGGAATCTCGTCGACAACGATGGCATAGCGGTCCTTGCGAATTTCTTCCACCCGGGTCTTGGCGCGGATGATGACGCTGCCGCGGCCCTCCAGATAGGCCTTGCGCGCGCCGGAACGCCCAAGCATCACACCGCCGGTTGGAAAGTCGGGGCCGGGGACGTATTCGATCAACTGTTCTGATGTAAGGTCGGGATCGTCGATCAGCGCCAAAGTCGCATCGACTACTTCGCCAAGGTTGTGCGGCGGAATGTTTGTCGCCATCCCCACGGCGATACCTCCGGCACCATTGACCAGCATGTTCGGGAAACGGGCCGGCAGAACTGTCGGTTCCCGGTCCTTGCCGTCATAGTTGTCCTGAAAATCGACCGTTTCTTTTTCGATATCAGCCAACAGGGAAGCGGCGGGCTTGTCCATCCGCACTTCGGTATACCGCATAGCCGCCGGGTTATCGCCGTCCATCGAGCCAAAGTTGCCCTGACCATCCAGCAGCGGCAGAGACATCGAGAAATCCTGCGCCATCCGCACCAGTGCGTCATAGATCGCACTGTCACCATGCGGGTGGTACTTACCCATCACGTCGCCCACCGGGCGTGCCGATTTGCGGTACGCCTTATCGTGGGTATTCCCCGTCTCGTGCATTGCATAAAGGATACGCCGGTGCACCGGTTTCAGCCCGTCGCGCAAATCAGGGATCGCGCGGCTGACGATGACCGACATGGCATAGTCCAGATAGGACGTGCGCATTTCGGATTCGATGGAAACCGTCGGGCCGTCATAGACTGGGCGCTCGGGCGGGGTTTCATCCATGTTTTCAGGAATTTCTGGCGTATCGCTCACGTAAACTGCCCGTGTCTTGTTCTGGGTCTATATCTTGTGGGTGTATCTTATCAGACCCGGCACATAAGGTGCAAGCAAGCAGCGCCTTTACGGGGAAATTCCCCGGTAATACTCAAGTAACATATTGTTATATAAGTATTAGAAGGTTTTCGTGGTATCTTGAGCAGGCCTTGTATCAAACAGGAGGTCTGCATGAATCCAAGCGAAACCGAATTGATGCTCAAGGGGTACGGGCTGACGACGGCGGAGTTTTTCTATCATATGCCAGACTATATCCACGTCTTGAACACGTTCATCTGGCAGGATTACGACCTTGCGCCGGATCATCCGAAGTTGTTCAAATTCATCGACTTCTGGCAGCGCGAAATCGAAGGCCCGCTGCATTCCGTCAAATTCACCCATCGCAAAATGATCGCACCGGGTGAGTGGCGCAACATGGTAGGAGAGTTTCGTGTGAACTGAGCGAGGGACAGGCGCAGTTTCCGTTGGTGCATGCTCTTCAAACAATGAACCGAAGCGGTCGGCGCGTGTCTGATGATGCGTCTGAAATGAAATCAGGAACTTCCTGACCCAATCAGCCAGAACAACTGGCG
Source organism: Ruegeria sp. AE4 (assembly GCF_056542185.1). NCBI lineage: Bacteria > Pseudomonadati > Pseudomonadota > Alphaproteobacteria > Rhodobacterales > Roseobacteraceae > Ruegeria > Ruegeria sp. AE4. Next base: position 359,699 of record NZ_JBQFZK010000001.1, read on the forward strand.
CCGCCCAGCACGCAGAATTTGGCACAGTGGGGGTGGTTCAGGTGAACGTCAGCCTCGGATTCGGCCAGAGAATGACCCATCTCGAATTCCGGCTCGTAGGGCAGCAGGGTGCAGGCCAACACGGCAGGCCGGTCAGCGCCTTTCCGTTTCACCACCATGCGGGCGCTGGCACACATCAATGCATCGGGTGACTTACTCAGTATTCCCCAGCAAGCCGTTGTAATCTCGGGTACTTCGACAGTTTCGTCCATCTCGGGAAACAGGACGGTCTGTGCCGGGTTATGCGGGTCAATGTCAAAGCCATGATCTGAAAAGAATGCGGCGTAACCCGCGCGACTTTCCGTGTCAGACTCATCCCAAACGGTGCGTCCGGCGACAGCCATGTTAAAGCCGTGATCGCGCAGCCACTTCATACCCGTCAGGGTTTTTTCAAAGCTTCCTTTGCCGCGTTCAAGGTCGTGCAGTTCTGCCCGGTAATGATCTACGGAAACACGCAGGGTCATCTTGTCATTGAATGTCTTTTGCAATGCCAGCAGCCCGTCGCGCATCTTGCGGCGCATCATCGGGGCCATCGCGTTGGTCAGAATCAGCACTTCGTACCCACGCTCCAGCGCGTCGCGTGTCATGTCGATCATCTCGGGGTTCATGAAGGGCTCGCCGCCCGTAAAACCAATTTCACGCACCGGCCAATTGCGGGCTTTGATCTGATCAAGATAGTCACGAACCTCGTCCGCAGTGATATAAACCAGCGCGTCATTGGTCGGGCTGCTGGCGATATAGCAGTTGACGCATTCAATATTGCACAGCGTGCCGGTATTGAACCACAGCGTCTGAGGGTTGGTAAGGGAAACCTTTGCGCGGGTCTGGCCGTCGGCCGTTACCAGTTTACGCTGAAACTTGCCGACATTGGCAAGCTGAGGGGCGTTGTCTTTCATTCCCACATCCGGTTCGTTGAAGTTGTCGAACTGATCTAGCCCTTTGTCGCGGGTTTGGTAAGTCTGGCACAGGGGTTCTGACAGAGTTTTGAACAGCGAGATTTATTGAATTTTGGTTGCGCTAACATTGGACATGCTGGAAGTGTCAGGGTAAGGACAACTCATGGTTTCACGTGTCATCCCTGTTGATCCATTTGATCTGATCATTTTCGGCGGCACCGGTGATCTGGCGCAGCGCAAAATCCTGCCTGCGCTTTACCGTCGGTATTGTGCGGGTCAGTGGCACGAGGATGCCCGGATTATCGCAGCGGCGCGCGCCGGTCATTCGGCGGACGCCTTTCGTAAGATGGTTGCTGAGTCGCTGCAACGGCACGCTTCGGAACGCGCCCGGGATTCGCAAGCCCTGACCCGGTTCCTGCAACGGGTCGACTATGTATCGCTGGATGCCTTGACGTCGGAAGGTTGGGATGTACTGGGCGAAAAGCTCTCGCCGGACCGGGTTCGCGCTTTCTATTTCTCGGTCGGTCCCAGCCTGTTCGGGCCATTGGCCGAACGGGTTAGGGCGTATGATCTGGTGACAGAAGAAACCCGCATCGTGGTCGAAAAGCCGTTTGGACATGATTTGGCAAGCGCGCGGGACTTGAATGCCACGCTGGCCGCGCATTTTAATGAAAATCAGATCTACCGGATCGACCATTATCTAGGCAAAGAAACCGTCCAGAATCTGATGGCGGTCCGCTTTGGCAATATGCTGTTCGAACCGCTGTGGAACAGCCAGTATGTCGACCATATCCAGATAACGGTTGCGGAAACTGTCGGTATCGCGGGGCGCGAAGATTATTATGAGCGCGCGGGTGCGATGCGGGATATGGTGCAGAACCACCTGATGCAGCTGCTCTGCCTGATTGCGATGGAACCTCCGGCCAAGTTCGATCCTGACGCAGTTCGGGATGAAAAGCTCAAGGTGATCCGGGCGCTTAATCCTGTTGAACCGCATCACATCGTGCGGGGGCAGTTTGCGGCCGGATCGGACGGGCCGGGATACCGGGACTGCGTTGGCAACCTGCGATCAACCACCGAAAGCTATGTGGCGTTAAAGGCCCATATCAGCAATTGGCGTTGGGCAGGTACACCGTTCTACCTGCGCACCGGCAAGCGTCTGGTGGCGCGCTCGTCGGTGATCAACGTGATGTTCAAGGACGCGCCGCATTCGATTTTCGGGGAAGAAGCGGGGCGTCACGCCAACACGTTGTCGATCCGGTTGCAGCCGAATGAGGGGATCACGCTGAAGGTGACGATCAAGGAACCGGGGCAGGGCGGGATGCGTCTGATCGATGTTCCCTTGGACATGAGCTTTGCCGAAGCCCTCGGCCCCGAAAATCAGGACCCGCCAGATGCGTATGAACGACTGGTGATGGACGTGATCCGTGGAAACCAGACCCTGTTCATGCGCGGGGATGAGGTTGAGGCCGCCTGGGCCTGGACCGATCCGATCATCGCTGGATGGTTGGCGCGCGGGGACGTGCCGAAGCCTTATGACAGCGGCAGCACGGGGCCGGGCGACGCTGAACTGCTAATGAAACGTGATGGACGCCACTGGCAAGGGATAAAGCCATGAAAATTCAGGAATATGCTGATCGCGAAATGCTTGCCATCGACGTGGCCAACGTGTTGGCGGGCGATCTTGAGGCCGCATTGCTGCACCATGATACCGTTGCAATGGCCGTTCCTGGGGGAACAACTCCGGGCCCTGTTTTTGATAGCCTGTGTGCCGCTGATCTTGAATGGGATCGTGTGCGTGTGTTGCCAACGGATGAACGCTGTGTGCCAGCGGATCATGACCGCTCTAACGAGCGTTTGATCCGCGAAAGGTTGCTGACCAGCAGGGCCTCTGTGGCGCAATATATTCCGCTTTATGTCCCTGGTGCAGAACCTGAGGCAGCGTTGCCTGAAATCGAGTCGCTGATTGCGCCGGTATTGCCATTGTCGGTGCTGGTACTGGGAATGGGCGAAGACATGCACACGGCCTCATTGTTTCCGGGAATGGAAGGGCTGGACGAGGCATTGCGCAGTGATGCACCTACGTTGATCGTCGCCCGGACCGAAACGCAGCCAGAGGCGCGAATTTCCCTGACCGCTCCGGTCCTGGACGGGGCGCTGTCGAAACATCTGATCATCTATGGACAGGCAAAACGCGCCGTTCTTGAAAAAGCCATGTCGCTACCACCGGAAGAGGCACCGATCGCCGCAGTTCTTGGTGGCATGACCGTACACTGGGCGGAGTAAAGCAATGCATCTGGATGCTTTGAAAACACTGGCTCAGACGACAAGTGACCGTCGTATCCTTGACCTGTTTGCGGCAGATGCAAACCGGGCCGAAGTATTTTCAGCCTCAACCGGGGATGTGGTATTCGACTATTCAAAAACACAGATCGATGATGTGGTGCGATCCGCGCTCATTCAATTGTGTGCAGAGGCTGGTCTTGCGTCTCGGCGTGATGCGATGTTCGCGGGCGAGAAGATCAACGAGACCGAAGGGCGCGCGGTGTTGCACACGGCCTTGCGCAACCTTGATGGCGGGCCGGTTGAAGTGGACGGTCAGGACGTTATGCCCGAGGTTCTGGATACGCTGCAACGGATGCGCGTGTTCGCGGAAGAGGTGCGCGGCGGCGCTATCGCTGGGGCGGGGGGCAACTTTACCGATGTGGTCAATATCGGCATCGGCGGGTCAGACCTCGGCCCTGTCATGGCCACTTTGGCGCTGGCACCTTATCACGATGGACCACGGGTGCATTACGTCTCGAACGTGGATGGGGCGCATATCGCGGACACGTTGCGGCAGCTTGACCCGATGCGTACGCTGGTCATTGTCGCCTCAAAAACCTTCACCACAATCGAAACGATGACCAATGCGCGCACCGCCCGCGCGTGGATGTCCGAAGGCGGGGGCGATCCGTCGCGCCAGTTTGCCGCCGTTTCCAGCGCTTTGGACAAGACGAAAGCCTTCGGTATTCCCGAGGCGCATGTATTTGGTTTCTCCGATTGGGTCGGTGGGCGTTATTCGGTTTGGGGTCCGGTCGGCTTGCCGGTCATGATTGCAGTTGGTTCAAACGCATTTGACGCGTTTTTACGCGGTGGGCAGGCGATGGACCTGCATTTCCGCTCGGCTGACTGGGATGAAAACATGCCTGTGATGCTGGCATTGGTTGGCATCTGGCATCGTCAGGTTCTGGGGCATACCAGTCGTGCGGTGCTGCCTTATGACCAGCGGCTTTTGCGTCTGCCCGCATATTTCCAGCAGTTGGAAATGGAATCGAATGGCAAATCCGTGGCGATGGATGGGTCGTCCTTGACCATGCCTTCAGGACCTGTCGTCTGGGGTGAGCCGGGCACCAATGGACAACACGCGTTTTACCAGCTGATCCATCAGGGCACAGATGTCATTCCCTGCGAATTCATGGTTGCGGCCGAGGGGCATGAACCAGAACTGACCCATCACCACCGTCTGCTTTTGGCCAATTGTCTGGCGCAGTCTGAGGCCCTGATGCGTGGCCGTTCGTTCGAAGAAGCGCGCCAACGCATGACGCAGCAGGGGTATCAGGGTGGTGAACTGGACCGGCAGGCCCGGCACCGGGTTTTCCCCGGCAATCGTCCCTCGACAACATTGATTTACCCCAAACTCACACCGTTTGTGTTGGGTCAGATTATTGCGCTTTATGAACACCGGGTGTTTGTCGAAGGCGTGTTGCTGGGCATCAACTCTTTCGACCAGTGGGGGGTTGAGCTGGGCAAGGAACTGGCCAATTCGCTTGGCCCCATCGTGGATGGCGAAGAAAGCGCCGAGGGAAAGGATGGGTCGACCGCAGCATTGGTCGCCTACGCGCTGAAACACCGGGATTAGGCGACGGGAATGTAGTCCGCTACCGGTGTGGCTTGCATTCTCTTATTGTCAGACAATTAATTGATTGGCAGGGTTCCTTCTAGGAAACGGCTGGACTGACGTGACAGGGAACACCCCTGCCTGTCTGTGCCAGACGGAACAGGCAGGGGCCAGGCAAGGTCCCGCCCATGACGGGAGGATGTCCATGCTGGGACAGATGATGACGCAGCCTTTGCTGATTTCGTCGCTTATTGATCACGCACAGCGTTACCACGGTCAGACCGAGATCATCTCGGTCGAAACGGATGGATCAGTGACCGAAACCAATTGGTCCGAGATAGCCGTGAACGCCCGGCGTTTGGCGTCGGCCCTGACGCGGCTGGGTCTGGAGCCGCAGGACAGGGTCGGGACGCTGGCCTGGAACAATCGTCGCCATCTGGAGATCTATTATGCCACCTCGGGTGCAGGATATGTCTGTCACACAGTCAATCCGAGGCTTTTTCCTGAACAACTGACTTATATCATCAACCATGCTCAGGATCGGGTGTTGTTCTTTGATGCAACCTTCGTCCCGCTTGTTGCCACCTTGCACGGTGCGCTGACGGATGTTCGCCATTTTGTTCTGATGGGCCCCCGCAATGATGACGCTGCAGCAAAGATACCCGACCTGAAATTTTATGATGAGCTGATCGAAACCGGTGACGCGGCCTTTGATTGGCCTGAACTGGATGAAAACACCGCGTCAGGGCTGTGTTACACGTCGGGTACAACCGGCCATCCCAAGGGGGTTCTTTATTCCCACAGATCGACGGTCCTGCACAGTTTCGCGTCGAATACGCGCGACGTGATAGGCTTTTCGGCGATGGATGTCGTGATGCCCGTCGTTCCTATGTTCCACGTTAATGCATGGGGTTCGCCTTATGCCTGCGCCATGTCCGGATCGCGACTGGTTTTACCCGGCCCGGATTTGCATGGCGAGGCGCTGGTCAATCTGATCGACACCTATGGCGTGACGCTGGCCATGGGGGTGCCAACCATCTGGCAGGGACTGTTGGCGCATGCAGCCAAATGCGGGACGAGTTTGAAAAGCCTCGAACGGACCGTGATTGGAGGTGCCGCTTGCCCACCTTCGATGATGGAGACTTTCCGGAATAAATATGACGTCGATACGGTACATGCGTGGGGAATGAGCGAGATGAGCCCGCTTGGTACGGCCAACTACCCATTGGCCAAACATCTGGTGCTGCCGCTTGAAGAACAACACCTTATCCGTCTGAGTCAGGGCCGGCCACCGTTTGGGGTTGAACTGAAAATCGTGGATGATGACGGCAAAGATCTGCCACAAGACGGCGAAACGCAGGGCGATCTGATGGTGCGGGGGCATTGGGTACTGGACAGCTATTTCCTGATGCAGGATCAGGATCTGTTACAAGACGGTTGGTTCGCCACAGGCGATGTCGCAACGCTGGATACCGATGGTTACATGACCATTCGTGACCGATCCAAGGACATCATCAAGTCCGGAGGGGAGTGGATCAGCTCGGTCGAACTTGAAAACATCGCTGTTGCGCATCCGAAACTGGCAACTGCCGCCGTGGTCGGTGTTCCGCATCCGAAATGGGACGAACGCCCCTTGCTAGTTGCAGTAAGGGCCGACGGCGAGAATCCAAGCGAAAAGGAACTTCTGGCCTTTTTCGAAGGGAAAATTGCCAAATGGCAGATTCCGGACAAGGTTGTTTTTGTTGACGCGCTGCCGCTGAACGCAACCGGAAAGGTGCTGAAACGCAACCTGCGTGCGGATTTCAAGGATGCCCTTGGGGGATGAGACGCGATTTAGCGGGCTGAATTGGCTCCGGCGGTAGGGATCGAACCTACGACCAATTGATTAACAGTCAACTGCTCTACCGCTGAGCTACGCCGGAACGGTCCGCGCCGTATAGCAACCGGAGTATCCGGCGTCCAGAGGGCGGTTATTATTTTTTCAACGAAAAAGCCCCAGAATACCGATGTGGTTTCCGACCCTGACAAAAGATTGAATATTGGGAAATTTTGGCTCCGGCGGTAGGGATCGAACCTACGACCAATTGATTAACAGTCAACTGCTCTACCGCTGAGCTACGCCGGAACTGAGGGGCGTATAGCAACCCGGAATCCCGGCGTCCAGAGGTTAAGCACGCGAACTTTGAAAATTTTTCGCGGCTTCATAGATCTCTGCGAAAAACCGCCGTGGCAGATAGTTCGCCGAGCGGTGACACCTGTTTTTTTCCCGTCAGATCAACGAGGTGGGCAAAAACATTCCGCTCCGCAGCTGACAGCAGTGTCGCGGGTGTGTCGGTGTAGACACGTTCGGCCAGGTGCCGTGCCGATCCGTCTGCTTCCTCGAGCGCGGACAGAATCTGGGCTTCGCGGTTTTGCCTGTGTCGGATCAGCCAGTCCAATCGCGCAGCGGGGTCTGTAATCGGTGCACCGTGGCCCGCGTGAAAAACGGACCAGTCACGCGCGCGCAGGCGGTGGCAGGCCGTCATGAAATCAGTCAGGTCTCCGTCCGGTGGCGACACCAGCGAACTGGCCCATCCCATCACATGGTCGGCGGTGAAACAGGTATCCTGCCATGCCAGGGCAATGTGGTTTCCCAGATGCCCCGGAGTGTGAATAACCTCAAGCTGCCAGTCATCGCCAAAGATGACCTCACCATCCGCAACCTCGATATCCGGACGAAACGCTGTGTCGATGCCTTCGCCACCTCCGGCCAATCCACGCGCTGCAAGGGTCGCCATAACAGCGCTGCGACCGGATTCGGGACCACCAAACGCATAGATCGCAGCTCCCGTTCGCGCGGCAAGGGGTGCTGCCAAGGGTGAGTGATCCAGATGTGTGTGCGTGACGACTATGTGGCTGATTCTCTGGCCAGGTCGCAGTTCATTCAGGATCGCGTTCAAATGCTCTTCGCATGCGGGGCCGGGATCAATGACGGCAATGTCACGATCGCCCAGCAGATAGGTGTTGGTGCCGCGATAGGTCATCGGTGACGGGTTGGGGGCCAGAATGCGCCGAAGACCCGGTTGCAATTCTGTCGCAACACCAGCGGGCGGATTGAATTCGTCAGGTGCTTGCATTCTGTGCTCTTTCTCTTGTCCGGGCAGCCCGCTAGGTTTAGCGCATGTCCACGCACTGGCTCAAACCCTATATGCCACGCAGCCTTTACGCCCGGGCAGCATTGATTCTGGTTCTTCCTGTGATCGTGCTGCTTCTGGTCGTTGGAGTTGCTTTTCTTCAAAAGCATCTGGAAGATGTCACTGACCAGATGACGCGCGCAGCCTCAAGGGAAGTGATGCTGATCACCACCATGATGGAGGGGGCCGAGACGCAGCACCAGGCATTGGCCGAAGTGCGCCCGGATCTTCTGGCGCTGGAAATGCAGGCCAGATTTCTGCCCGCCAACGAAACTCCCAAAATTGACCGTCCACGGTGGTACGACTTCATAGCACCGCAGGTCGAGGCCGAGCTTCGTGCAAGGTTGCCAGAGCTGAGTGCTGTAGCGTTGCCAAGCAGCCGCGAAGCGCGTCTGTACCTGGATACACATCTGGGGGTGCTGGAACTGACCTTTGACCGGCGCAGATTGTCGCCAGCGGCGCCGCATCAGTTGATCGTGACGATGCTGTTTTTCGCGATCATAATGACCTCGATTTCATTTCTGTACATGCGAAACCAGTTGCGCCCTATCACACGGCTGGCCAATGCGGCGCAGGCGTTTGGACGAGGGCGGAGCGTACCATATTCACCGGGCGGTGCCATCGAAGTACGCGCGGCGGGGAATGCGTTTTTGGATATGCGGTCACGGATCGAACGTCAGATCGAACAACGGACGCTGATGTTGTCCGGCGTCAGTCATGACCTGCGCACGCCTCTGACGCGCCTGAAACTTGGACTGGCAATGTTACCTGAGGATGAGGCACGACCTTTGCTACAGGACGTGGCGGAAATGCAATCCTTGGTTGATGCATTCCTCGAATTTTCGCGCGGGGCGTCCGAAGGATCGCCCGAGGAAATCAACCCGGCGGAATTTGTTCGACAGATTGTGGATGACGCCAATCGGGCAGGGCATCGGGCCGAGTTGGTCACTGTCGAGGGTGAGGGAACGGCAATGCTGCGCCCTATGGCTGTTCGTCGGGCCGTTGAAAACCTGATCGGCAACGCCGTGCGCTACGGCAGCCGTGCTGAGGTCAGCCTGTCGCTGAACGCCAAGTCGATGCGCATCCGTGTCGAAGATGATGGCCCTGGAATTCCCGCAGAGCAGCGCACAGAGGCGGTCAAACCCTTTACGCGGCTCGACCCAGCGCGCAACCAGAATCAGGGCAGTGGCGTGGGTTTGGGGTTGGCGATCGTGGCGGACGTTGCGCGCGCCCATGGTGGAACTCTGAGACTGGCCAAAAGTGAACGCCTGGGCGGTTTGTGCGCGGATATTATTATTGGCCGGTAAACGCCTGGCACCTTTGCCGCTCCAAACCTGCGCCAATATGACGATGTTCTGAGCCGAGGCGCTGGATTTCTCGCGAGATGATTTCGGAGTTTTTAGTAAGACCTGTCATCCCACGGCGATTAAACCGAAAGCGAAAATCGATGAACTGAATAAATTCTTCTGATTTCCAAGCGTATGTGGACAGGGTACGCAAGACGTGACGAACGCCTGAGGTCATAAATACAAACAAAACCAGCAGGATGGGCGGTGTGTTCAAGGAACGTGGCGGTGATTTGGTAGGCCCGGAGGGACTCGAACCCCCAACCAAAGCGTTATGAGCGCTCTGCTCTAACCAATTGAGCTACAGGCCCGCCTAGGCGCATTGCGTATCACGGTGAACAGCCGCGTCAAGCCTGACCGTTGCAACAAACGCCACAATCGAATAACCCGCCCGCAAAGCATTCAAAAGGAACTGGCCATGACAGCGGGCAAGAACGGAATCACCTATGCCGATGCAGGCGTGGATATTGACGCGGGCAATGCTCTGGTTGACCGGATCAAGCCCGCAGCAAAGCGAACCAACCGCCCCGGTGTGATGAGCGGTCTGGGCGGTTTTGGCGCACTGTTCGACCTGAAAGCTGCTGGGTATCAGGATCCCATTCTGGTTGGTGCCACGGACGGGGTTGGTACAAAACTGCGAATTGCGATCGATACCGGCGTCGTGGATGGGGTTGGCATCGATCTGGTGGCCATGTGTGTCAATGACCTGCTCTGTCAGGGGGCCGAGCCCCTGTTTTTTCTCGACTATTTCGCGACAGGCAAGCTGGACACAGATACAGCCGCGCGGATCATTGAAGGAATTGCCGAAGGCTGTGCACAATCCGGTTGTGCTCTGATTGGTGGCGAAACTGCCGAGATGCCCGGCATGTACCCTGATGGCGATTTCGATCTGGCCGGATTCTCGGTCGGGGCAATGGAACGCGGTGCCGATCTGCCTTCGGGGGTGCAGGCGGGGGATGTGCTGCTTGGTCTGGCCTCGAACGGAGTGCATTCCAACGGGTACTCACTGGTACGTAAACTCGTCGAACTGTCTGGTCTGGGCTGGGATGCACCGTGCCCCTTTGGTGAAGGTTCGTTGGGCGAGGCGCTGCTTACACCGACGCGCCTTTACGTCAAACCGGCCCTGTCCGCGATCCGCGAAGGTGGCGTTCACGCACTGGCCCATATCACCGGTGGCGGTCTGACCGAGAACCTGCCGCGCGTATTGCCGGAAGGGTTGGGGGCCCAGATTGATCTGGACAGCTGGCAATTGCCGTCTGTATTCAGCTGGATGGCGCAGATTGGCGGTATTGCGGAAGCCGAGATGCTCAAGACCTTCAACTGTGGCATCGGTCTGATCATGGTGTGCGATCCTGATAAGGCCGATCAGCTTTCGACCTTGCTGGCCGAGGCTGGCGAGACCGTGTCGCGGATCGGTACGGTCACCGAAACGCCCGGAGTTGCCTATTCAGGCAAACTGCTGTGAACCACAAGCGCGTCGCGATCCTGATTTCTGGGGGCGGGTCCAACATGGTGTCGCTTGTCGACAGCATGACCGGTGATCACCCGGCGCGGCCCTGTTTGGTCCTGTCCAACGATGCGCAGGCGGGTGGGCTGAAAAAAGCTGCGGACCGTGGCATTCCGACCGCAGTGGTCGATCACCGGCCATTCAAGGGCAATCGCGCAGCCTTTGAGGCTGAGTTGCTAAAGCCTTTGGAAGACGCGCGGCCGGATATTGTCTGTCTGGCCGGGTTCATGCGGGTCCTGACCGCGGATTTCGTAACGCGCTTTCAGGGGCGAATGCTGAACATCCACCCCTCATTGCTGCCCAAATACAAGGGGTTACATACCCACGCCCGCGCAATTGAAGCGGGTGATGCGAAACATGGCTGCTCGGTCCATGAGGTGACGGCGGCGCTGGATGATGGCCCAATTCTGGGTCAGGCACGGGTGGATATCGAACCAGCGGATACCTCGGAAACTCTGGCTTCAAAAGTTCTGATCCGGGAACATGAACTTTATCCAGCGGTGCTGCGCCGCTTTGCCGAAGGCAACAGGTCACCCGTTCTCATGCAGTGAGGTTCCGAGGGTGATTTACACTCGCCTGAAAATCGTCCTATGGTCGTCGGTATCGCTTGGGGGCGAGGGAAATTACGGGCACTCACAAGAGCAAGAGCAAAACTAGTACGGCGCATGAAAACTCTGACGACGACGCAAGAACTGGCTGATTTCTGCAAGGCGGCCGCAAGCTATCCATATATCACAGTCGATACCGAGTTTCTGCGCGAGCGGACCTATTATTCGAAACTGTGCCTCGTGCAACTGGCGCTTCCCTCTGATGATGAAGACAGCGCGGTTCTGGTTGATCCGCTGGTTGATGGCCTGTCTCTCGAACCGCTGTATGAGCTTTTCCGAAACGAGAACGTGGTCAAGGTGTTCCACGCCGCGCGTCAGGATCTTGAGATTTTCTGGGTCGAGGCCGGTGTGTTCCCCAACCCGTTGTTCGATACGCAGGTTGCTGCGATGGTCTGCGGGTTTGGCGAGCAAGTCGGCTATGAGACACTGGTGCGGAAAATCTGCAAACAGGGCGTCGACAAGACGTCGCGGTTTACCGATTGGTCCCGTCGTCCTTTGACGGAGGCGCAGAAAACATATGCATTGGCGGATGTGACGCATCTTCGCAAGATCTACGAATATCTTGCTGCGGAACTCAAAAAGACGATGCGCAGCCACTGGGTGGCTGAAGAGCTGCGTACGCTGACGCAGCCTGCCACGTATGACATTCGCCCCGAAGAGGCGTGGAAGCGGGTCAAAACGCGAACGAATTCGGCCAAGTTCCTGGCTGTTGTACGCGAGCTGGCGCAGTTCCGTGAAAGGTATGCGCAGGAAAATAACGTACCGCGCAACCGGGTCTTCAAGGATGACGCCTTGATCGAACTGGCGTCGACCAAGCCCAAGACAATCGCCGATCTCGGTGGATCGCGCCTTTTGTTGCGCGAGGCACGCAAAGGTCCGATTGCCGAAGGTATTCTTGCTGCGGTGACGAAGGGCACAAATTGTCCGCAGGAAAGCCTGCCGAAGATCGACAATTCCCGTGACAACCTGAAGGTCAACCCGGCTTTGGCCGACTTGCTTCGGGTTCTGCTGAAATCCAAAACCGAAAGTTCGGGCGTTGCGGCCAAGCTGATCGCAACAAGTTCCGAGTTGGACCAGATTGCCGCGGGCGAGCGAGAATTGCCCGCGATGTCAGGTTGGCGTTACGAAGTCTTTGGTGAAGACGCGTTGAAACTGTGCGAGGGGAAAATCGCGCTGGCGGCCAAAGGGCAGGCGGTCAAGGTCGTCTCACTTTAACGGCGATTACCGCCGCCGCGATTCCAAGGTGTTCTGTTGCCCGACGACGCGGATCAGGCGAATGCCTTCAAGATCCTGAGTCGAGACATTTATTGCATCCGACACCATTCTTGTGCGTTCAGATCCTTGTGGGGTCTCTGAGTTGGGGTAGTTCACGCGAAATACAAATTCCAGAATCCCCTTTTCTTTGTTTTCTTCTGAATTAACCGAAACCAAGCGTGCGTTATAGGCACCCTGCCGAAGCGCGGTGCCAGAGGAATAAATGATCGCGCCTGACGGTATTGGCTCGATCCGCAGCTCATCGATTTTGGCGATTGGAACACTGGTGTCTTCGGCATCTGGGCGCGAAAACAGGCCGCTTCCCTCTCTTGCCTTGGGAACCAGCGCATCGGCGGCATTTGGGTCCGGCGGTGTTTCAGACTTCACAGACTTGCTGGAGCCAAACCAGTTTGACGGATTCACCCGCGAGTCGCGCCAGCTGCCGCAGGCAGTCAGGGTCAGCATGGCGATGATAAGAACGGACAGAGACTTTTGCATGGACCCACTGCTTTTCACACGAATTCAGACAATGGGTTAGCGTATATTCTTCGCGTTGAAAAGCCACAGCTGGGGCTGGACAGCAGGTGGTCGTCGGCATAGGTCACATTGTGATTTCAACGAAAGGATCACTGCGCCATGGCCACGCCTGCCTTTGAAGACATTGTCGAGGATTTCGAGTTTCTCGAAGACTGGGAAGACCGGTATCGCCATGTCATCGAACAGGGCAAGGCGATGGAGCCTTTGGATGACGCGTTGAAAGTTCCGGCGACAAAGGTTCACGGCTGCGCCAGTCAGGTCTGGCTGCACCCGATGATCGAAGCAGGCGTGTTCAAGTTTGATGGCGACAGTGATGCACTGATCGTTCGCGGGCTGATCGCCGTGCTTCGGTCCCTATACAACGGGCTGCCGGTGTCCGAGGTGCCTCAGGTCGATGCGGCAGCGGAACTGGCTCGATTGGGCTTGAACGATCATCTGTCAGCGCAGCGGTCCAATGGTCTGCGGGCCATGATTGAACGCATCCGCCAGGTCGCGCAGGAAAACGCCTGAGGTCACTCAGGGCGGTTTGCCCAGTCTGACAAAGTGGTTTCCAGATCACCGTAGCCGGTGAAACGCCGTTCGAACGCCAATCCCATGCGGTCCGCGCATTTCCGTGCGCGTTCGGTCAGTTTCGGATCGTCGATCTGGGCCTGATAAATCAGTTTGGTGTAATTGCCGAAATACATGTCCCGCAGTTCCGGGTGGCGATCCAGGCCCAGTGGTTTCCAGACAAATGCGTCGAACTGGCGGGCCAGAAAGTCAGTCAGGTAGAAGGCAGTTGTTTCGTCCTCGCCGCGTTCTTGAAAGGCCTGATTGCCTTCGAAGAACGAATAGCAATGAGGGCCTTTTACCATCTCGACGCCCAGTTTTTCGCAGGCGGATTGCAGCAGACCTCCGGTTCCGCAATCAGCGTAAACCACATAGATTTTTTCGAACCTGTCGCGGTGTTTGGCCACGGTGTCTTCAACTGCCTGCGTGATTCGTTCCGGATGAACATGCAGGATTGCAGGCAGGCAGGTCAGAGCCATGTGATCCCAGCCGTTGCGCGTTTTGATATCCAGAATTTCGCGCGCAAGTGCCCCGCAGGCGATCAGCAGGATGCCTGCGTTTTCCACGCCGTCATAGCCTTTGGTCGTCAGGCTTGCATCATCTGGTAACGTATCGCTTGGCATGGATCGGTATCCTTATGGGCTCATGGCACAAGAGAATGAAAACAGCTTGCAGGCAAGCCTTCTTCCGACATCTCGTGTCAGGCTGCCGACGTTCGTGTTTCGAATGCCGATAACAGAGGCCGAGCGGGTGGGCCGTAGGCGACAGTACCTTGCTTTGATATCTCGGGGAACAAGGACAGGATCTCTTGTTGGGCTGACTGTTCAAGGGCGTTCCAGCTTTGGGCGCCGGGATGAAAGCTCTCGCTCAGGCAGCCTTCCGACCAGAGCAGCTCATGCTGATCAAACAGAATGTGAATGTAGGTTACGACCCCGCCGGGTTTGAGGATGATGTCATGTCCGTTGATCAGGTGTTTGGCGGGGGCCAGTGCTTCGTTTTGGCCGGTATGCAGTTCCAGGCGCCAGCTCTGGATCAGCATCCTGTGTTGCTGCGACACCAGCAGATCGCGGGTGTTCCCAAGCGCGCCTGCCTTGAACAGGACCGGCGCGAACACGCCAACCGCCTGAACCCGCCGCTGCCCGACCCAGCGCACCGTTTGAAACCCGTGATCAAGGGTTTCCACCCAGTCGCCGGGGCGCAGCGTTTCCACTGGGCGTTCCCCTTTGCGGGTTCTGATCAGCGTGCCAGAGGTAAAGCAGGGGACCAGATCCCAGTCTTCACGGCTGGACACCATGCCTGAATATCGATTGCCAGCAAGGCTGTTGAAGGTGATCGAATGTATAGGCCCCGCTTCCAGAGCGGCTTGATCTGCATTGGCCGAGAACTCAGGCACCAAATATGTGTTGCCATCCACATCCTGCGCGACAACGGCAGTAATGTTTGCACTTGTGCCGTCGAAATAAGTGACGGTGGCGTGGTACACTGATGTGCCATCAAAGGTTTGCGGCGCGCCGCCGTCGATCGAAAACCGATCATTGGCAGACATGTTGTTCATGTCATAGGCAGAGCCGGAGTTTCCAACCACGTTCCACGTCACGCTGTTATGCGCCAACGGCGCGTCCGCGTGACCGAAGGTTTGCCCAACCAGGGCAGAGGCGTTTTCGGCGACATTGTTGCCCTCGGCGATATCGATATCGGCAAGTTTGCCCAACGAAATGGCTGTGAAAGACTGTGGCACGGAACCCCCGAAACTTGGACGTTTCGGTTTTTAACCGCACTTTCGTTTACAAACGGATAAACGATACACCTCATGAAGGGGCGGAGCGCTAAAACGAAAAAGACCGCCCGAAACGGGCGGCCTTTTAAGAAAAACCTTAAAGGTCTTAGCCAGCCAGTTGGTTGTGCTTGCGGCCCACGAAATCCTTGGCGGTTTCCACTGCGACAGCTGCATCACGGCAGTATGCGTCTGCACCGATGGCTTTGCCGAACTCTTCGTTCAGCGGCGCGCCACCGACCAGAACAATGTAATCGTCGCGCACGCCCTGTTCGACCAGAGTGTCGATAACGACTTTCATGTAAGGCATCGTGGTGGTCAGCAGGGCGGACATGCCCAGAATGTCGGGTTGTTCTGTTTCCAGTGCTTCCAGGTAATTCTCGACCGGGTTGTTGATTCCCAGATCGACAACCTCGAATCCTGCACCTTCCATCATCATCGACACAAGGTTCTTGCCGATATCGTGGATGTCACCCTTCACGGTGCCGATGACCATCTTGCCAACACGCGGAGCACCGGTTTCGGCCAGCAGCGGCTTGAGTATCGACATGCCGCCTTTCATCGCGTTGGCTGCCAGCAGAACCTCGGGAACGAACAGAATGCCGTCGCGGAAGTCATGGCCCACAATGGTCATGCCGCCAACCAGAGCTTTGGTCAGGATGTCATACGGCGTCCATCCGCGTTCCAGCAGGATATTGGTGCCTTCTTCGATCTCTTCTTTCAATCCGTCATAGAGATCGTCGAACATCTGATCGACCAGTTCGTCATCATTCAGTTCGGACAGGACGATATCTTCTTCGTCGGACATGGGGTATTCCCTGTGCTGGGCGGGCCATCGGCCCGTGGTGGCATTTTTTCCGTTTTGGCCAAAACGTCGCATTCTGACTGTGACGATTGCGACGTTGGTCGTTTCGGGACCGACCTATATGCCAAAAATGGCACCGGCTCGATTGAAAAGTCTGCAATATTATCCTGTTTATTTTTCATCAATGCTTCCCGGTTTCTTCGCGGTGCTGGCTTGCACAGGATTCGTTTCAGGCTTATCGTGAGATAGGAACAAAAAGGGAACATATGTGCCGTGAGCATCGGGCATATCATCAAAGCAAGGGGGGTGACGTCCAATACGACCGGGCGGTTTGAACGGTTTGCAACGCAGGCTGTTGATGACGGGTGGGACATCGATGAAGACTTGCCGCCCTTGCGAACCGAGACGCGGGATGAGGTGGCGCGCAGTGCTATCACCTATAACCGTTCACCTGATTTGCCTTTTGATCGTTCGATCAACCCATATCGGGGGTGTGAGCATGGCTGTGTCTATTGTTTCGCCAGACCAAGCCATGCCTATCTGGGCTTGTCCGCAGGACTGGATTTCGAAACCCGCCTTATTGCGCGCCCCAACATGAGCATCGTTCTGCGCAAGGAACTGTCGGCAAAGTCCTACAAGGTCGCCACGCTCGCGATCGGGACAAACACTGACCCTTACCAGCCCATCGAAAAAAACCGCCTGATTACAAGGTCGTGCCTTGAGGTCTTGCAAGAATTCAACCACCCGGTCGCAATCGTGACCAAAGGAACATTGATCGAGCGTGATCTGGATATTCTGGCTGACATGGCCAGCCGGGGATTGGCGCGGGTTGGTATATCGCTCACCACGCTGGATGCAGGTCTGTCCCGGCGGATGGAGCCTCGCGCACCGTCTCCGGCGCGTCGGTTGCAGACGATCAGAGCGTTGACCGATGCGGGCGTTCCGGTTCGCGTGATGACCTCGCCTATTGTGCCTGGGCTGACAGATCATGAGTTGGAGAGCCTGTTGGACGCTGGAAAAGAGGCGGGCGCAGATGCGGCAAGCTGGATCATGTTGCGATTGCCCCGCGAAGTCTCTCATCTTTGGCAGGACTGGCTGGCAGAGCACGAACCCGCCCGTGCAGAAAAGGTCATGTCCAAGCTGCGTGAAATGCATGGCGGGCGCGACTATGATCCGCGCTGGGGGCACAGGATGCGGGGTGAGGGGGAATACGCCGAGCTCATCGCCCTGAGGTTTGCTAAAACCTGCAAAAGACTGGGGCTTTCGATCAAATCCGCTCCGTTAAGATGCGGCCTGTTTGCAGTTCCGCCGCAACCCGGGGATCAAATGAGCTTGTTCTGAAACCAAATGCCGAACCGTCCGCTGCTTCAGTAACGAAAGCAAAAGACCCCGGTTTAACCGGGGCCTTCTGGATTGATTGCGAACCCTAATGGCTCAGCGGTTTTCGATGTCCACGTAGTCGCGCAGTGTCTCACCCAGATACAGCTGACGCGGACGGCCGATTTTGTTCTGTGGATCTTCAATCATCTCTTTCCACTGGCTAACCCAGCCAACGGTCCGTGAAAGTGCGAAGATTGGTGTGAACATTGAGGTCGGGAAACCCATCGCCTCGAGGATGATACCCGAATAGAAGTCAACGTTCGGGAACAGCTTTTTGTCGGCGAAATACGGGTCTTCCAGCGCTTCGCGTTCCAGCTCTTTAGCGACCTGCAGTTTCGGGTTGTCTTCAATGCCCAGAAGATCCAGAACCTCGTCGGCCGACTGCTTCATCACCTTGGCCCGTGGGTCAAAGTTTTTGTACACGCGGTGGCCAAAGCCCATCAGGCGGAACGGGTCGTTCTTGTCTTTGGCGCGGGCGATGAATTCGGGAATGCGATCAACGGTACCGATCTCTTCCAACATCTCCAGACATGCCTGGTTGGCGCCACCATGGGACGGTCCCCACAAGCAAGCAATGCCGGCGGCGATGCATGCAAACGGATTTGCGCCCGATGACGATGCCAAACGCACGGTAGACGTTGACGCATTTTGCTCGTGGTCCGCGTGAAGCGTGAAGATACGGTCCATCGCGCGGCTGAGGATCGGGTTGACCTCATATTCTTCGGCGGGAACGCTGAAACACATGCGCAGGAAGTTCGACGCATAGTCCAAGTCATTGCGCGGATACACGAAGGGCTGCCCTGTGTGGTATTTGAAAGCCCATGCTGCGATTGTCGGCATTTTGGCGATCAGGCGATGCGAGGCGACCTCGCGCTGGTGCGGGTCCGCGATATCGGTCGAATCGTGATAGAAGGCCGACATCGCACCGACAACACCGACCATGATGGCCATCGGGTGCGCGTCGCGGCGGAAACCACGGTAGAAATACTGCATCTGCTCATGCAGCATGGTGTGGCGGGTGATTGTGGTTTCGAATTTCTCCAGATCTTTTGCGACCGGCAACTCTCCGTAGAGCAGAAGGTAGCAGACCTCAAGAAAGTGCGATTTTTCGGCCAGTTGGTCGATTGGATAGCCGCGGTGCAGCAACTCGCCTTTTTCACCATCGATAAAGGTTATGGTGCTGTCGCAGCTTGCTGTCGAAGTGAAACCGGGGTCATAGGTGAATACACCTGCCTGACCGTAAAGCTTTCGAATATCAATGACATCCGGACCGGCGGTCGGGGAATGAACCGGCAACTCATACTCTTTGCCGTGAACGGTCAGAGTGGCTGTCTTGTTGCTGTCAGTCATGGGTATCCCTTCTTCATTCATGCGCACGCCAAAGGAACCTCGGGCAGTGCGGGCAACGACTGCGCGCTTTCGCGCAGTCCGGGTGTTAGCGGAGCAGCGTTACCCGTTTATGAAATTCGGGTTACTTCGCTGCTTCTGAAAGCCGCGCCAGGGTTTCATCCCGTCCCAGCACAAGCATCATGTCAAAAACCGAAGGCGTGACGGCGCGACCAGCCAAGGCGGCCCTGAGCGGGCCAGCCAGCTTGCCGAACGTGAGCTCCTTTGACTCGGCAAAGGAATTCAGGGTCTCCTCCAGTTCGTTCCGAGACCAGCTAGCATTTTGCAACTGCGGCGTCAATTCTTCCAGTATACCGTCGGATACAGATGCCAGCGCCTTTGCCGCTTTCCCGTCGGGAACAATCGGGCGTTCTGTCAGAACAAAATGAGCCTTTTCAAGGAGTTCAGGAAAAGTCCGCGCCCGGTCCTTGAGGCAATACATCGCACGTTCCAAATCACTGGATTGTGAATCTGTCAGGGGCGGTAAAGCGGCTGCGGCCAAGTACGCTTCGATTTCATGCCGCAGTGCAGCATCATCAGAGATGGCGATGTGTTGACCACACAGGTTTTCCAGTTTTTTCAGATCAAACCGGGCAGGGCTTTTGCCGATGCCGTTCAGATCAAACCAGTCCTTTGCCTGTGCATCCGTAAAGAATTCATCGTCACCATGACTCCACCCAAGGCGGGCCAGATAGTTGCGCATTCCAGCGGCGGGATAGCCCATGGCCTGATATTCCTGCGCGCCAAGCGCGCCATGGCGTTTGGACAGTTTCTTACCGTCTGGCCCGTGGATCAGCGGAATATGGGCCCAGACCGGAACATCCCAGCCCATCGCCTCGTAAATCATCATCTGGCGCGCCGCGTTATTGAGGTGATCGTCGCCGCGAATGACATGGGTAACACCCATATCATGATCGTCGACCACCACCGCCAGCATGTAGACCGGTGTCCCGTCGGAACGCAGCAAAACCATGTCATCCAGTTGGTCGTTGCGAATGGTCACGTTGCCCTGAACCTGATCGCGGATCACTGTTGTGCCGTCCTGCGGAGCCTTGATGCGAACGACAAATGGCAGGTCGGGATGTGCTGAAGGATCAGCGTCACGCCAGGGGCTGCGGAACAGGGTCGACTTGCCCTCGGCCCGCGCCTGTTCACGAAAGGCGGCAATTTCGTCCTGCGTCGAGAAGCATTTATATGCCTTTCCCTCGGCCAGAAGCTGGTGCGCGACTTCAGCATGCCGGGCAGCTCCTTCGAACTGGCTGATTACATCGCCATCATGGTCCAGTCCCAGCCATTCCATGCCCTGAAGGATCGCGGTGGTCGCCTCGGGGGTCGAGCGTTCCCGGTCGGTGTCTTCGATCCGCAGCAGGAACTTTCCACCACGTCCGCGGGCGTAAAGCCAGTTGAACAATGCGGTGCGCGCGCCACCGATGTGCAGAAAACCTGTGGGCGAGGGGGCAAAACGTGTGACGACCTGTTCGGACATGTTGAGGATTAACCTTTTGGTAACCGTATCTGGCATAGTTTGACGCCTGTCTAACGAGCCCGAAGGACGGGGGCAACCATGCGTGTTCTTTCACGGGTCGAGGCCGCGCTGCTGCACCAGACAGGGTACCTGTTTCCGTGGACGCCAGTCATGCTGGCAACGGGGATCGGTCTCTATTTCGGTGCCCGGAGCGAGCCCGGCTGGCCGGTATACGCAGGTCTGTCTTGCTTGTTCCTGGCTCTTTTTGCCTTAAGCCGCCGGCTGCCACCGGGGGTGGGAACGTTAGCGACCGGGGGGGCGCTGATTGCGGTCGGTTTCATACTGGCAGGCACTCGCGCCCATATGGTGGCAGAACCGGTCCTGTCCTGGCGGTATTATGGCCCTGTCGAGGGGAGGGTCGTCGCCATGGATCGGTCTGCGTCGGATGCGTTGCGGTTGACGCTCGATCAGGTGCGCGTAGGGGACGTGCCGCAGGAGCGCAGGCCGCAACGCATCCGTCTTTCTGTTCATGGCACGACAGACCCTTTTGCGCCTGGCCAACGGATCATGACCACAGCGCATCTTTCGCCGCCGCAGGGCCCGGTTGAACCTGGCGGGTTCGATTTTCGTCGTCATGCCTGGTTTCAGGGGCTGGGTGCGGTCGGGTATACCCGCGTTCCTGTTTTGACGATTGCGCCAGCCAAAGACGGTATTGGCGGTGTTCGGATTACCGCAATCCGAATGGCGATATCGCGGCGAGTGAAACAAATCCTGCCCGGAGAAATCGGTGGGTTTGCTGCTGCCGTCACCACAGGTGATCGAAGCGGTATGGGGCAAGAGACGCTCTTGTCCCTGCGCGCATCGAACCTGGCACATTTGCTTGCCATTTCCGGGCTTCACATGGGGTTACTGACGGGTTTTGTTTTTGTGGCCTGTCGCATTGGTTTGTCACTGATCCCCTACGTGGCATTGAGGTTACCTGTTCGAAAAGTTGCGGCTGTGTTCGCGCTGATCGCGGCAACGCTTTATTTACTGCTGTCCGGTGGGAATATCGCAACCGAGCGCGCCTATGTCATGGTCAGTGTCATGCTGGTGGCCGTGTTGATCGACAGGCGTGCGATTTCATTGCGTGCGGTTTCTGTTGCTGCGCTGATCGTTCTGGTTCTTTGGCCCGAGTCGCTGCTGAGCCCAGGCTTTCAGATGTCCTTTGCCGCAACGACAGCATTGGTCGCCGTCTTCGGTGCATTGCAAAAGGTGGGTCCGTTACCGGGCCCGAATTGGTTAAAACCGATTGCTGGCGTGGTTATGTCCTCGGCGATAGCCGGGCTTGCCACGGCCCCAATTGGCGCTGCGCATTTCAATACGATGTCTCACTATGGATTGCTGGCGAATCTGCTGTCCGTGCCCGTGATGGGCCTTGTTGTTGTACCTGCGGCAGTTGTCGCCGCACTGGTGGCCCCTTTTGGGTTTGAGGCTGTCCCGCTGACCGTAATGGGCTGGGCTCTGCATTGGATCCTGTGGGTGTCAAACTGGGTGTCGCATCTGGGCGGTGCTCAGGGTTTTGTAGTCAGTCCGCCCTGGTATGTATTGCCACTTGTTGCTGTTGGGGCTTTGTGGCTGGCCTTGTGGCAAGGGCGCGCGCGTTGGTACGGGGTCGGGCCCGTCATTCTTTCATTTTTGCTTTGGAATTCGGGCCACAGGCCAGATGTTCTGATTGCAGAAAACGGGGGGTTGGTCGGCGTGATGACCTCTCAGGGGCGGGCCCTGAGTAAAAGCAAAGGCAGTGGGTTTGTCGCCAGCGTCTGGCTGGAGAATGACGGTGACGGTGTTGATCAGATTGCGGCAGCAGGCCGATGGCCGGATAGCAGCACCGTTCAGCGGTACCCTTATCAGGATATGGAAATCATCCATATTTCGGGCAAAAGGGCTGCGCGCAAGTTTGACGAATGCAAACACAACCAGATCATTGTTTCGACGGTCGCGCTGCCCCTTTCGGGCGCGTGCGCAGTCTTCGATCCGGATCACCTGAGCGAAACCGGCAGCCTGTCATTGTCGGACGGAAAACTGACTTCCAGCGCAGAACTGACAGGCCAACGGCTCTGGTCCCCGAAGCCCGCCGGGGACCGTCGTTTGAAGCAGGATTAATAGGTGCGGATCAGACCGACTAGGCGACCCTGAACCTTGACCATTTCTTCGGGAAGAACGCGCGTCTCATAAGCCGGGTTGGCCGCTTCGAGAGCGATAGCGTTGCCGCGGCGGAAAAAGCGTTTCAGCGTTGCTTCCTGATCTTCTACCAGTGCAACCACGATATCACCGTTATCAGCAGTCGCGGTTTCGCGGATGACAACCACATCCCCATCATTGATGCCCGCGTCAATCATCGAGTCGCCGCGAACCTCAAGCGCATAGTGCTGGCCCTTCCCGGACACCATGGGGCCGGGGACTGCCACGTGATGCGACACGTGGCTGATCGCCTCAATGGGGACACCCGCCGCGATCCGACCCATCACCGGCAATTCCAGCGCATCCACAGCAACTGGCTCAATATTGGTCGGGCGGGGGCCCTTGGGCCTGTCACCCTCGATCACGCGGGGTGAAAAACCGGCAGTTGGTTCGCCGCCAAGGCTTTCGGGAAGTTTCACAATTTCAATCGCGCGGGCACGATGCGCGAGGCGACGAATAAAGCCACGTTCCTCCAGTGCAGTGATCAGCCTGTGGATGCCGGATTTCGACCGCAGGTCAAGCGCGGCCTTCATTTCATCGAAACTGGGCGGAACACCGTCCGCCTGCACGCGTTTTTGGATGAATTTCAACAAATCCAATTGCTTCTTGGTCAGCATTGCTCACACCTCGTCGCTCATGCGTTTTCTTTTGTTCTACGCATGTTCACGTTTTGTGTCAATGAATTTGGGAGAAGTTCAGATCGGCAGGTACTGAACCGTTTCCCCGGTCTTGCGGGCGGGATCGTTCGGGGGACGGACCAATAGGGCGTTTGCCTGCGCCAGAACGCTAAGGAGAGAGCTGTCCTGATCTGCACAGGCCCGGATACCCGTTTCGCCCAGAACCGCGCGCATGTAATGCTCGCGCGGGCCGTTTTCTGTCAGTGGTTCGGTCAAGTGGGCAGACCGAAAGGGCGGCAGAACCAATTCCAACCCCAGCATCCGGCGCACCATCGGGGCAAGGAACAGATAGCCACAGACCATCGCGCTGACCGGGTTCCCAGGAAGTCCGACCATCGCGGTGCCACCCATGCGACCAGCCATCAGGGGTTTTCCGGGGCGCATTCGGATCTTGTAGAAAGACCGATCCATCCCCAAACCCTGCGATACATCAGACACAAGGTCGTAGTCACCAACCGACGCACCGCCAATCGTCACGACGAGATCGGCCCCTCGCGCCAGATCAAACGCAGTCTCAAGCGATGAAACCGTGTCCCGTGCAATCGGAAGGACACGAACCACAGCACCGAGCCCCTCAAGCAATGCCCGCAATCCAAACGTGTTCGACGCGACAATCTGGTCCGGTCCCGGTTCTTCGCCGGGCATGACAAGTTCGTCGCCGGTCGAGATCAGGGCAATCACGGGTTTTCCAGAAACCGGGACCTGCGCGATATTCATCGCAGCCATCAGGGCAACGTCTTCGGCGCGGATCATACGTGGTGCCGTGATGGGCGTGCCTGCCATAAAATCCACACCGGCAGGGCGGATGTTCGTTTTGGGGCCGGGGTCGTCTGTGATCGTGATCAGATCGCCACGCCGGTCGGTATCTTCCTGAATCACAACGAAGTCTGCACCCTCGGGAACCGGAGCGCCGGTAAAGATACGTACGGCCTGACCGGGGCCTACTGAGCCGTCGAAACGACGGCCCGCGGCGGATTCTCCCACCACTTTGAACATGGCATGAAGCTCGACTTCGTCGGCTTTGACGGCATAGCCATCCATCGATGATGCGGCAAATGGCGGCTGGTCGCGCGTTGCCACAACCTCGTGTGACAGAACACGTCCCGCAGACTGGGCCAGTGGAACCTGTTCCGAAGGTAGAGGGCTGACAAGATCGAACAGCAGGGCGCGCGCTTCTTCGACGGTAATCATTTCGCCTCGTAACGTCCTGATTTTCCGCCGTCTTTGAGGCTTACATGAATGCCGCCAATTTCCATCGCTTTGTCGACGGCTTTGGTCATATCGTACACAGTCAAGGCTGCGGTGGAAACGGCGGTCAGGGCCTCCATTTCAACTCCGGTTTGACCTGACGTCTTGACTGTCGCTTCGATCTGAACACCCGGCAGATCCGGGTCGAGGGTCAGTTCAACGGCAACCTTGGTCACTGGCAAAGGATGGCAGAGCGGGATCAGATCCGGCGTCTTCTTTGCACCCATGATACCGGCCAGGCGGGCAACGCCCAAAACATCGCCCTTTGCTGCGCGTTGTTCTGAAATGATTCCATAGGTTTCCGGCGCCATTTTCACGTGACCTACAGCTACGGCTATGCGATCTGTGACCTCTTTGCCCGAGACGTCGACCATGTGCGCCTGACCTTGAGCATCGAAATGGGTCAGCGGCATCACATCACTCCGGGGATAAGCGGATTGGACAGGATGTGGCGGGTGGCCGCTTCGACATCGTCCTGGCGCATCAGGCTTTCGCCGATCAAAAAGCACCGGGCGCCATAGCGCGCAATATCCCGCAAATCTTCCGGGTTGCCCAACCCGCTTTCACACACGATAGTACGGTCTGCCGGTACCAGTTTGGACAGGCGTCGTGTTGTATCAAGAGTGGTCTCGAAGGTTTTGAGATTGCGGTTATTTATGCCAATCAATGGGCTTTTCAGTTGGGCTGCGCGTTCAAGCTCGGCTTCGTCGTGCACCTCAATCAGAACATCCATCTCCCAATCGAAAGCGGTTTGTTCCAACTCGGCTGCCTGATCATCGCTGACGGATGCCATGATGATCAGAATACAGTCGGCTTCCAAAGCACGTGCCTCGACCACCTGATAAGGGTCATACATGAAATCTTTGCGCAAAGCGGGCAGAGATGTCGCGTTACGCGCTTGTGTCAGATATTCCTTGGCACCTTGAAAGCTGGGCGTGTCGGTGAGCACGGATAAACACGCAGCACCGCCTTCTTCATATGCCTTGGCCAAGGCAGGCGGATCAAAATCAGGCCGGATCAAACCCTTGGAGGGGCTGGCTTTCTTGACCTCAGCGATCAGGCCGTAACCTTGCCGGGACGCAGCTTGAAGCGCTGCGGCAAACCCGCGGGTTTCCGAAGCGGCACGTGCTTCACTTTCTAGCGTTTCCAAGGACTTCTGAGCCTTGTCTGCTGCGATTTCTTCCAGTTTGTAGGCTTTGATCTTGTCCAGAACGGTTTCGGTCATGCGGCCTCCTGAGTCTTGGCGGCCAAGGCCGTAATTTTGTTTTTGGCTTCACCGCTGTCGATGCTCTCGGCGGCCATGGCCACACCTTCGCGCAGATCACCTGCCGCATCAGCGACAACCAATGCCGCGGCAGAGTTCAGCAACACTGCGTCACGATACGCGGACGGGGCGCCGTCCAGCAGCGCACGAAATGCGATGGCGTTCTCTTCAGGGGTTCCGCCGAGGATGTCTTCGAAAGGGTGCACAGGCAGGCCAGCATCCTCGGGGTGCAGCTCGACCTCTTTGATCACGTCATCTTCCAAAGCGGCGACCCAGCTGATACCGGTGATCGTCAACTCGTCTGTCCCGTCCGATCCGTGTACCAGCCACGCGCGGTCTGACCCAAGCAAGCCTAGTGTTTCAGCCATGGGGCGGATCAGCTCGCGGCTAAAGGCACCCGTCAGTTGCCGTTTGACACCGGCAGGGTTGGTCAGCGGGCCCAGGATATTGAAAATCGTGCGCGTTCCCAGTTCCTGCCGCGAGGGCATAACATGCGCAATGGCCGGGTGATGCATCGGTGCCATCATGAAACCGATACCGACATCTTTCAGAGCACTTTCAACAACTTGTGGTCCAACCATAACGTTGATACCCATTTGCCCCAGTGCATCCGCTGCGCCGGATTTGGAGCTTAGGTTGCGGTTGCCGTGTTTGGCGACTGTCACGCCAGCGCCTGCGACGACAAATGCAGTCGCGGTCGAGATGTTCAGGGTGCCTTTCCCGTCTCCGCCCGTGCCAACGATGTCGATCGCCCCTTCGGGCGCCCGCACGGCATTGCACTTGGCGCGCATCACAGCCGCGGCCGCGGCATATTCATCAACCGTTTCCCCCCTTGTACGCATGGCCATCAACAGCCCGCCAATCTGGCTTGGCGTGGCTTCGCCGTTGAACAGGATGCCAAAGGCAGTCTCGGCCTCTTTACGGGTCAGCGGACGATCGGCGGCTGCTCCAATCAGCGGTTTCAGCGCGTCGCTCATGCGGGGACTTTCAGTTCTTGCAGGAAATTCTTGAGAAGGGCGTGACCATGCTCGGACGCAATCGATTCAGGGTGGAACTGAACACCGTGAATAGGCAGTTCCCTGTGTTGCAGCCCCATGATCGTGCCGTCTTCCAGCTCGGCTGTGATCTCAAGACAGTCGGGCAGCGTCTCACGCTCGACCACCAGCGAATGGTAACGTGTGGCTTCAAAGGGCGATGGAAGGCCAGCAAAGACGCCTTTTCCGGTGTGGTGCATGATGCCCATCTTGCCATGCACAATTTCGTGGCATCGTACCACCTTGCCACCGAATGCCTGTCCGATGGTCTGATGCCCAAGACAAACCCCCAAAAGGGGCGTTTTGGTCTCGGCGGCGGCTTCGGTCAGAGCCAGACAGATGCCCGCCTGATCCGGGTCGCAGGGGCCGGGGCTTAGCAGGATCCCAGCCGGGTTCATGGCCATTGCTTCTTGCACATCCAGCGCATCATTGCGGCGAATGACCATTTCGGCACCAAGTTCGCCCAAATAATGTACCAAATTGTAGGTAAACGAGTCGTAGTTGTCGATCAGCAGCAGCATATGGGCACTTATCTTCGCTTGGGCATTTCGGGCTGGCGATGCAACCCCGGGCCACGGTATAATGTCCGCACATACATGCTCAGGCTTGGACGGCAGCGTCAAGAGGACATACGGTTTCTGACGCCTCCAATTGACCGAGCGCCACACCAGATGGCGCAGAGCAGGGCGAGGCAGGGAAAAGAGGCGAAAGGCAGGAAATATGGGCGGATTTTTCGGAGGAATGGTCGCAGGGGCGATCGTTGTTTTGATCTTGGGTGCGGTCGTGTCGCTCAACACGCCGATGGTCAACACACCGGTTGTTGCGACCGAAGCACCAGCGCCGACGATTTCAGAAACACCAGAGGCGCCTACTGAACTTGCCGAGGATGTTTCTGATGCCGATCTGGTGGAACTGGCCCCGCGTGCGCCAGAAGCCGCCGATAATGCCAGCGAAGATCTGGCTGATTTGTCCGGGTTGGAAGCGTCATCCGAGCCGCAGCCCGAGGTTGGCAAAGCGGCTGAGGCCCCGAACGAGCCCGCTGCATCGGTCGCGACCGAAGTGTCTGTCATGACCGAAGCCCCCGCTGCGCCGCCCGAGCCTAGCCAGGTACCCGCAGTTCAGCAGGAACAGTCCGTGCCGGTTGTAATTGATGAAACCCCCACGCCGCCGACCGAGTCTGACACAACCGAGGTCGCAGTTCTTGAGCCCGAACCAAATCCGTTGCCACAGGTCGAGGCTGAACCACAAACAAAAGACACTACGACTGATAATTCATTTGAAAGCAGTCCGATTGCGGTGGAAGGGGATGAAGATACCTTGCCCCGAGAGCTTCCGCGTATTGCTGCGCTGCCTCAGATCGGGGGAGAACAGGAAGAAAGTGCCAGTTCGATTGTCGGAAAACGTATCCTGCCTTTGACGGAACGCGATGATGAGCCTGTTGCAGAACAGGCGATTTCCGAACAGCCATCTGCGGAAAAACCGATTGAACGTTTTGCCGCCAAGTTCGAGAACCCGGAATCTAAGCCGCTGATGTCGATCATTCTGATTGATGACGAAGGCGCGTTCGGGGCCGAAGCGTTGCAGGATTTCCCTTACCCGATCAGCTTTGCCGTGAACCCGTCTGATCCGGATGCGGCGGAAAAGATGGCACGGCACCGCGCGGCGGGGTTCGAAGTTCTGGCCCTTGCGGACCTGCCCGAAGCCGCGAGTGCGCAGGATGCCGAAGTTTCCCTGTCCGTGTGGCTGGATACATTGCCTGAAACAGTGGGTATTCTGGAAGGCGTGAACAGTGGCATTCAGGGAAACCGCAAGCTGGCCGATCAGGTCGCGGCAATTGCTGCCGGAACCGGACGCGGGTTGATCACACAGGACAATGGGCTGAACACTGTCCAGAAGTTGGCGGTTCGCAATGGCATTCCGTCCAGCGTTGTGTTCCGCGATATCGATGGGGCGCGACAGGATCCCAGAATCATGCGCCGGTTCCTGGATCAGGCCGCGTTCCGGGCTGGTCAGGAAGGAACCGTTGTCATGCTGGGGCGCGTACGGCCCGAGACAATCTCGGCCCTGTTGCTGTGGGGTCTTGAGGATCGCGGCAGCCGGGTAGCGATGGCGCCGATCTCGGCCGTCTTGATGAAACAGGTACAGTGACAGCTTGAAACAGGGCGGTGATCAATTGATCAGCCGCCCTTTTTTTTAACTGTTGCCGTTTCCGGTGAACCGAGCGGCATCTTCCGCCGCACGCCGTATGGCGTTTGACTTATGAACAGTCTCCATGAACTCGGCCTCGGGGTCGCTGTCATAGACAACACCGCCACCAGCCTGAATATAGAGTTTCTGATCCTTCACGATGGCCGTGCGCAGGGCAATGCACATGTCCATGTCACCGCCTGCGCTGAAATAACCAACACCACCGCCGTAGACGCCGCGTTTTTCCGGCTCAAGCTCGTCAATGATCTCCATCGCCCGCACTTTCGGCGCACCCGAGACGGTGCCCGCAGGCATCCCGGCAAAGAAGGCGTCCAGCGCATCTTTGTCTTCCGCCAGCTCACCCACCACGTTCGACACGATGTGCATCACATGGCTGTAGCGTTCGATGATGAACTCTTCGGTCGGGCGAACTGTGCCGATTTTGGACACGCGGCCGGTATCATTGCGCCCGAGGTCCAGAAGCATGAGATGTTCGGCCAGCTCTTTCTTATCGGCCAGCAGGTCAAGCTCGTTCGCCTTGTCTTCCTCGGGGGTCGCGCCACGGGGACGTGTGCCTGCAATCGGGCGAATGGTGACTTCGCTGCCGAACACCCGCACCAGAATCTCGGGGCTGGCCCCAACGACCTGAAAACCGCCGAAGTTGAAGTAGAACATAAACGGCGAGGGGTTGGTGCGCCGCAGCGAACGATAAAGCGCAAAAGGTGGCAGCGGAAAATCCTGCGTCCAACGCTGCGCTGGAACTACCTGGAAGATATCGCCAGCACGGATGTATTCCTTGGCCTTTTCAACTGCTTCCATATAGCCGGATTTGGTGAAGTTCGACACCGGCGCCGCAATTTCGCGCGCGTCGCCCAGATCACGGGTTTCGGCGGGCATCGCACGTTCCAGATCGCGGACCGCATCCATCACACGCTCGGCCGCCTGCGCATAGGCAGCTTTGGCAGATTGACCGTCGCTGGCCCAGGCGGGTGAAACCACCGTCACCTCGCCTTTGACGCCATCCAATACTGCGACAACAGACGGGCGCAACATGATCGCATCTGGCAGTCCCAGCGGATCGGGGTTCACGTTCGGCAGGTATTCGACCAGCCGGACCATGTCATAGCCCAGATATCCAAACAATCCGGCGGCAGCCTGAGGCAGGTCGTCTGGCAGTTCAATACGGCTTTCGGCCAGCAAGGCGCGCAGATTGTCCATCGGATTGCCGTCCTGCGCAGCAAAGGCGTCGGCGTCGAACCGCGCCGAGCGGTTCAACTCGCACGTTTCACCGTGACAGCGCCAGATCAGGTCCGGTTTCATGCCGATGATCGAATAGCGGCCACGCACCTCACCGCCCGTAACCGACTCCAGCATGAACGCATCTTTCTGCGCTCCCGTCAGTTTGAGCATCAACGATACGGGTGTGTCCAGATCGGCGGCGAGACGTGTGTAAACCACCTGGTTTTCGCCCGCTTCATAGGCGCGTGCGAAGGTATCGAAATCGGGTGTCAGGGCCATCTTGGTCTCGCTTAAAAGCTCGCCTGCACGGCGTTTAGCGCCTGCTGATCCACGACCGGGCGGGCGCGGGTCTGAGCGTCCCGTACGTATGCGTCAAAAATATTCTGCGACAGCGCCTGATCCATCTGCGTTGCCAGTGCGTCGCGCAACCGGCGCAGCTCGTCGGAATCCTCGGGGGGCAGAACCTCGTCCAGACGCACCAGCAAGGCTGCACCATTTCCACCAATGACGCGCAACTCACCGAGTTCCATCTGAAACACTTCATTCATGAAACTGGCGGGGACGTCATCAAGAAACGCGGTACGCGTCAGTGCGTTTTCAACGCGGAAGGGCAGGCCAGTCGCAGCGAAGTCACCATCAGTGGCCAGTTGGCTCAGTGCGGCGTTTGCTTTGTCCAGCAAGGCTTTGTTGGTCTCTGCCTGTACCCAGGCAGCGGCGACACGGTCGCGTGCGCTTTCCAGCGGTTCAGGGCGACGCGGCAGAACGTCGTTCAGGCGCAAGGCAAAGATCGATCCATCTTCGAGAAATGCGATTTCAGGGAAATCTCCTTCTTGCACGGCTTCGGCGGCCGCGCGGAACCCGTCATAGGCCGCTATGTCCTCGGCGCTGTCTCGGGTCCAGTCGATCTGACCCAGTTCCATTTCGGTTTCACTTGCCAGTTCTTCCAGGGTCGCACCGCCAGCCAGCATGTCGTTTATGTCTTCGGACTGAGACTCGATCAGGCGGCGGGCGCGTTCTGTCGCCAGTTCTTCGCGCAGGGCCGGTTCGGCCTCCTCAAAGGGAACGCTGTTTGCAGCCAGGGATCCGTTGACACGGAACAGGGCGGGGCCCAATACCGAAGGCAGAGGGCCAACAACAGCATCAAGCTCTGCCGCGAACACGGCGTCGGCGGCCTCGCCCAGATCCTCACGTGTCAGGTCGCCTAGATCGATATCGGAAAGTTCCAGATCACGATCGCGAACCAG
The DNA here is from genome assembly GCF_056542185.1 of Ruegeria sp. AE4. NCBI lineage: Bacteria > Pseudomonadati > Pseudomonadota > Alphaproteobacteria > Rhodobacterales > Roseobacteraceae > Ruegeria > Ruegeria sp. AE4. The sequence continues at coordinate 391,414 of NZ_JBQFZK010000001.1, forward strand.
TTGTTCAAAGGTCGTTCCGCCGACCTCAAGTTGCGCCTTGGCGTCGTTGGCTGCTTGTTCATCCGGGAAATTCAGGCGCTCGACCAGACGGCGTTCCGGTTGATTATATTCGTCCGACCGCTCTTCAAAAAGCTTGCGAAGGGAATCTTCGTCAACCTTAACCGTGTCCACCAACATGGCCGGAGACAGAATCGCATAAGTCAGCTGTTTGGTACGGGGCAGGGTGAACTGTTCAGCGTTTTCGTCATAGAAGGTCTGAATCTGCGCGTCAGTCGGCTCGGCCACGGGGGTTTCCAATGACTCGGTCCCTGCCGTCGCAACGGTAAAGCTGCGACGGGCGCCAATGTAGTTGGCCATCGTTTCTGTCACGGTGGCAGGCATTTCCACACCCCCCATGATCGCACCTTGAACGATCGTACGGGCGGATTCTTTGCGCAGGTCCGTCTCGAACTCGGAATCCGTCATGCCGACTTGTTCAAGCTGAAAGCGGTATGCCTCGCGGTCGAAACTGCCGTCTACGCCCTGAAAGGCCGGAACTGACACGATCTCTTTTTGCAGGTTCTCATCCCCTATGGAAATCCCAAGCTGGATCACCTCGTTGTCCAGCGCCGCCAAGGCCGTCAGGCGGGCAAGCGCGTTTCGGTCCAGTCCCAGATCGCGTGCCTGCGACATTTGCAGGGGTTGACCCGATTGCGCCTCAACCGCGCGGATCTCGCGCTGCAACTCGCGGACAAAATCATCGATCGAGATGCTTTCATCACCAACCTGCGCCACGGTACGGACTGTGCCGCTCAGGTTGACAGCACCGAACCCCGCGAGCCCCAGCATGAGCATGCCCATCAGAATCCAGACAAAGGTTTTCGAAAGACTTTTAGCGCCTGCGGCCATGGTGCCCCCTTGTTATTACGGCAGCGTTCTGCCCTGTCGGTTGCCGCCTTGAATACGACGCACACCGCCGGGGGGCAAGCTTAGAAGGACAGGCCCTGCAACCGTTCGAACAATTGGCCCAAACCTGTGCGGTCGAGGTTGGCGAAGGCAATGCGCACTTGCCGTTTCCCGTCCGGGTGGTGATCGGGCATGAACATGGTACCGGGCAATAGCAGAACACCGGCTTCACGCACCAAACGCCGGGCAAGTTCGTCCGACGGAATGTCAAACGGATGCTCCAGATAGGCGAAATACGCCCCAAGTCCCAAAAGACGCCAGCCTTTGGCTTCCAGTGCGGGTATCCTCTCAAGGATGGCAGCGCGAAGGTCGAGTATTTCGTCGCGTTCGCCTGCCAGCCATTGCGACAAGTTTTGCATACCCCACAGCGCGGCGAACTGTCCGATCTGACCGGGGCAAATGGCAACAGTGTCGAGAAACTTCTCGACCTCAGCCAGAAGTGCGGTGCCCGTTGCAATTGCGCCGACCCTGTGGCCCGTCAGCCTGTAGGCCTTGGAGAAGGAATAAAGGTGGATCAGTGTCTGATCCCAGTCTGGTTGCTGGAACAGGTCATGTGGTGGCCCGCTGCGACTGTCGAAGTCACGGTAGGTTTCGTCGACGATCAGGTGAATCCCGGTTTCGCGCGCCAGCTCAAAGAAGGCGCGGACAAGGTCTGCCGGGTATTCAACGCCGCCGGGATTGTTGGGCGTGACCAGAGCGATGGCACGTGTTTTGTCCGTGATCAGCGCGCGCGCGCGCTCAGGATCGGGCAGCAAATCGTCGCCGGTCTTCAGGTCCACAGCGTGGACACCTGACATATCCAGCCACATTTTATGATTGAAATACCAAGGGGTTGGTAGAATGACCTCATCCCCTTCACCGGTGATGGCCGATATCACTGCTGAAAACGCCTGATTGCAGCCTGAGGTGATAGCAACCTGAGGTGCCCCAACCCTTGCTGCGTAGTGCGTGCTGATCTGCGCAGCCAGTTCCGCGCGAAGATTGTCGTTTCCCAGCACAGGGCCATAAAGATGCGCATGGTCTTCGCGCACGGTAAATTCGGCCATAGCCTCGCGCAAGGCCAGCGGCGGCGGGTCAACCGGCGCCGCCTGGCTTACGTTGATCAGCGGGCGTTCGGGTGGGAACGTAACGCCCTCGAGCCATCGGCGCGCTTCCATCACTGGCGGCGCGAATGTTGCGGCGGTACGGCTGAGCGTCATGTGCTGCCTACTGATCTGATTTCAATCGGTGCCGCGATAGGGCTCGACATATTGAAGGGCCATGTCCCACGGGAAAAAGATCCATGTGTCCTGACTGACTTCGGTGATGAACGTATCCACCATAGGGCGTCCCTTGGGCTTGGCATAAACCGTCGCAAAATGCGCCTTCGGATACATCTCCCGAACCAGTTCCAGGGTTTTCCCGCTGTCTACAAGATCGTCGATGATCAGAATTCCGGTTCCGTCGCCCATTAACTTGGCATCGGGTGCTTTCAGAACTTCCGCCTCACCCTGAGCTTGATGGTGGTAGGATTTCACGCTGACCGTGTCGACGGTACGAATATCCAGTTCCCGGCTGACGATCATCGCAGGGGCCATGCCGCCACGGGTGATCGCCACAACAGCACGCCAGCTGCCATCATCGGGGCCTTGCCCGTCCAGACGCCACGCCAATGCGCGCGAGTCGCGGTGGATCTGGTCCCAGCTGATGTGAAATCCTTTTTCGTGCGGCAGGCGGTCCTTAGCGCTCATGTTCTTAACCTTTTTCCACGTCAGGGGCGTCAACGGCCTTCATTCCGACAATATGGTAACCCGAATCCACGTGCAGATTCTCTCCGGTGACGCCGCTGCTGAGGTCCGACAGCAGGTACAGGGCCGACTTGCCGACATCGTCAATGGTCACGTTGCGGCGCAGCGGAGAGTTGTACTCGTTCCATTTCATGATGTAGCGAAAATCGCCAATGCCGCTGGCAGCCAGGGTTTTGATCGGGCCGGCCGAGATCGCGTTCACGCGAATACCGTCCTTGCCCAGGTCCTCGGCCAGGTATTTGACCGACGCTTCCAGAGCGGCCTTGGCAACACCCATCACGTTATAGTGGGGCATCACCTGCTCGGCTCCGTAATAGGTCAGTGTTATGGCACTGCCGCCTTCGGACATCATCTTTTCCGCGCGCTGCATAACCGCGGTGAACGAATAGACGGAGACATCCATTGTCAGCGTGAAGTTGGCCCGGCTGGTATCCACATAACGTCCACGCAATTCGTTCTTGTCAGAAAACCCGATGGCGTGAACGATAAAGTCCAGCTTGCCCCATTTCTCTTCCAGCGCCGAGAAAAGCCCATCAATTGAAGCCTCATCGCTCACGTCGCAGGGCAGAACAATTTCGCTGCCCAATTGCGCAGCCAGCGGGTCCACACGTTTTTTTAAAGCGTCACCCTGATAAGAAAAGGCAAGTTCAGCTCCGGCTTCGGACAAGGCGCGGGCGATTCCCCATGCGATTGATTTGTCATTGGCCAGTCCCATGATGAGGCCACGTTTGCCGGCCATCAACTGATTTGACATGTTTGGTTCTCCGCCTGTCTTCGCGTTAGATTGGCATGGTTTATGCCATTGGTAGCGCTGCATCAAGGCCGTGCGCTCTTGCTCGCAGCGGGTTCTCGCCTTAGGCTCGTCATTAATACTTTCCAGGGGATGGAAATGACCGAGCGTGATGGCATCTTTGCTGGCTCCGATCCGTTTGAAATTGCGGCCCGGTGGTTAGCTGAGGCTGAAGAAACTGAATTGAATGATCCGAATGCGATTGCGCTTGCAACCGTTGACCCGGATGGTTTGCCAAATGCACGCATGGTTCTGCTGAAAGAAATCGAAGCGGATTCATTTGTATTCTATACAAACTACGAAAGCGTCAAAGCGAGTGAGCTGGATACGTCGGAAAAAGCTGCATTTGTAATGCATTGGAAATCTTTGCGGCGTCAACTTCGTGTTCGTGGTACAGTATGTCGTGAAAACGGGCCCCAGGCTGATGCGTATTATGCATCAAGGTCATTGAAAAGCCGGTTGGGTGCCTGGGCTTCAAAGCAGTCACAACCGCTTTCAAGTCGGACAGCTTTGATGGCAGAGGTCGCGAAAGTGACCGCTAAACTTGGGCCGAATCCACCTCGTCCTCCATTCTGGGGCGGGTACCGATTAACGCCGACAGAGATTGAGTTCTGGGCCGATGGAGCATTTCGCTTGCATGACCGGTTCAGATGGCAACGAATTGAGCCGGGATCGGCATGGCATGTTGAAAGGTTGAATCCATGACGTTCACGTGTCGTGAAATGCAACAAGCAGAAAGTAAACAATTTTTTCGGCTTGAAATTGTCTGCCAATCCCATAAACAACAGACCCTTAACGAACTGCTAAAATTCGCGATGGGAAAACCGTGCCAGAAGACCTGAACAACATGTATCGCGTCCGTGGACACGTGAAATGGTTCGATCCCGCCAAGGGATACGGCTTTGTTGTGTCTGACGAAGGCGGCCCGGATATTCTGTTGCATGTGAACGTATTGCGCAATTTCGGTCAGAGTTCCGTCGCGGACGGAGCGGGTATCGAGATCATGACACACCGCACGGACAGAGGTGTTCAGGCGGTTGAGGTTGTTGCAATTGACCCGCCAGCGCGCGCCGAGTCGATGATGTTGGCCGATTTCGCCGAGTTGGATCCGGACGCTATCGCAGAAGCCCCTCTGGAGGCCGCGCGGGTGAAGTGGTTCGACAAAGGCAAGGGCTTCGGGTTCGCAAATGTTTTTGGGCGCGGTGAAGACGTGTTCTTGCATATCGAAGTGTTGCGGCGCTCGGGGCTTGCTGACCTCCAGCCCGGAGAGGCGCTTGCGATGCGCGTAATTGATGGCAAGCGCGGCCGAATGGCGGCGCAGGTTCTCGCCTGGGAAGCCGCGCTGGACGGCTGACACTTCGATGACTCGTTTTCTGGTATTCTGGACACTTCTGATCACACTGTGGACAGGGGGGGCATTTGCTGCGTGCAGCGTTGATCATATCACTCTCAGAAACGACAGCGCGACAATCCGATTTGACGTGGAATTGGCGGTTACGCCTCAGGAACGGTCAAAAGGGTTGATGTTTCGCGAGTCGTTGCCGAATCGATCCGGTATGCTGTTCGTGTTCGATCCACCGCAACCTGTCGCGTTCTGGATGAAGAACACACTGATTCCGCTCGACATGATATTTCTGGACCGTACGGGCACAGTGACACATGTGCATGAGAGTGCGATTCCCGGCGATCTGACACCGATTGAAGGTGGGGATGCCGTTTTTGCGGTACTGGAAATCAATTCCGGATTGTCCGCGCGCTACTCTATCGGCGTCGGCACTCAGATGCAGCACGAAATTTTTTCGCAAGGTCCTGCGATTTGGCCCTGTTAGGGCTTTTCAAATCAGATTGTCATCGTTAGGAAGGCGCACGGTCCGGGGCGTGGCGCAGTCTGGTAGCGCACCTGTTTTGGGTACAGGGGGTCGTAGGTTCGAATCCTGCCGCCCCGACCACTTCCTTCACATTCTCATGTGGGCGTTCCGCCCATCGCCAGATACAACGAGCTGATCGCCTGATCCAGCGCGTCACTTTCCAGTGGAACCTCAACGATTGCTCCGGTTTTCTGCGGCACTTTAAAGTACGATCGTGCGTCGACGCGATAGCCGGAACCTGTTTTTGACGATGTCAGGCGCATGACACTCTGGGGCAGGTCCTGCGGAAATCCGTCATAGTTCAGAATCAAATAGGCTGCCGCTTTTGGGGGCAGGTATTCGCTGCACTCAAAAGCCTGTTTGCCGATTTTCTCAAATACCTTGCCGGGTCCAGAACAACTGGATTCAAATGCCTCAAACAACCTTTGAGGCTGCGTTTCGAACAGCGCGCTACGTGACGGGGTGGGCGTTTCTTGTGGCGTGCAGGCCACGATACAGGCCAACGCGGGGATAAAGCGAAGCAACTTCATTCATTTGGCCTTTCTCATTCCGAAGTGAACCTTTGGTCGTTCAGCGTGGGTTCGACAGACCCGACGAAGATGATTCCTTTACAGCCTAACCAGCGCGGCGTTGGTTGATCAAATACAGATAACTATGCTGGTAAAAACGGTAATTCGATTTGAGACTTCGAGATGTGACCGAGAATTTGCCGAAGGCGAGCCTGTGGAGGAATCGGACCTTGAGTTTCACACCCCTCGTGTCTGGGTCTGGTCAACAAAAAAGATTTCAAATTTGGCTGAAAAAGGGCGTTGACCTTCTATGGCAATATACGTCAAATTGTATGAGCCGAAGAGATTGCCACAATATCTGGTGTTCAAGCCGGGACGGCAACAGGCGAGGGTCGGATAAGCACAGTCTATTAACGTGCAGCCGTTGTAACGGTTTTTTCGCTGTCCAAAACAGCGACCAGTACCTTTGCGCGCTTCTGTCGGCGTTGCGGGTGGTGCTCCGCAACTCAAAATGTAGTGCCGTGAACCGAAAATTAGGCGGAATTTAACTAGGGCTGCGGACATGAAGATTGAAAGAAAATTCACCAAACCAGATCAGGATGCCTATTCGGAACTGGATTTTGTGTCTGCGACATCTGAAATCCGAAACCCCGATGGAACCATTGTGTTCCGCCTGGAAGGGATCGAAGTTCCGTCAACCTGGTCGCAGGTGGCAAGCGACGTGATTGCCCAGAAGTACTTTCGCAAGGCTGGTGTCCCGTCCAAACTGACCAAAGTTAAGGAAAAAGACGTTCCTGAATTCCTGTGGCGGTCGGTTCCCGCTGAAGATGCTGAATTCGACGGCGAAATTTCCTCCAAGCAGGTCTTTGACCGGCTGGCCGGTGCGTGGGCATACTGGGGGTGGAAAGGTGGCTACTTTTCGACCGAAGAGGATGCGCGCGCCTATTTCGACGAAATGCGGTACATGCTGGCGACTCAGCGCGCCGCCCCAAACAGCCCGCAATGGTTCAATACTGGCCTGCACTGGGCCTATGGAATCGACGGTCCGGCGCAAGGGCACCACTATGTCGACTACAAGACCGGCAAACTGACCAAATCCAAATCCGCCTACGAACATCCGCAGCCACATGCCTGCTTCATCCAGTCCGTCGATGATGATCTGGTGAACGAAGGCGGCATCATGGATCTGTGGGTGCGCGAAGCACGGTTGTTCAAATACGGCTCGGGCACCGGGACCAACTTCAGCCATCTGCGTGCGGAAGGTGAGGCACTGTCGGGTGGCGGCAAATCCTCGGGCCTGATGGGCTTTCTCAAGATCGGCGACCGCGCCGCTGGCGCGATCAAATCAGGCGGGACAACCCGTCGGGCAGCAAAGATGGTTATTGTCGATGCGGATCACCCCGATATCGAACAATTCATCGAATGGAAGGTAATCGAAGAGCAGAAAGTGGCCTCGATCGTTGCCGGATCGAAGATGCACGAGAAGATGCTGAACGGTATTTTCGAGGCCATTCGCTCATGGGACGGTGCTGCCGAGGATGCCTATGATCCCAACAAGAACGAAGCGCTGAAAAAGGCGATCCGCGAGGCGAAAAAGGTAGCAATCCCCGAGACTTACATCAAACGTGTGTTGGATTATGCCAAGCAGGGTCACGACAGCATCGAATTCCCGACATATGACACGGACTGGGACTCGGAAGCCTATAGCTCGGTTTCGGGCCAGAACTCGAACAACTCCATCCGCGTGACCAATGCGTTTCTGACCGCTGTTGAGAAAGACGCCGATTGGGAGCTGATCAACCGCACCGATGGCAAGGTTGCCAAGACGGTCAAGGCGAGGGACCTGTGGGAGAAAGTCGGCCACGCTGCATGGGCCTGTGCCGATCCAGGTATCCAGTTCCACGACACGGTCAACGAATGGCACACATGCCCCGAAGATGGTGAAATTCGCGGATCGAATCCGTGTTCGGAATACATGTTCCTGGATGACACGGCCTGTAACCTGGCCTCGATGAACCTGCTGACCTTCCTCAAGGATGGTGAGTTCCAGGCAGCCGACTACATGCATGCCTCGCGCCTTTGGACCCTGACGCTGGAAATCTCGGTAACCATGGCGCAATTCCCGTCAAAGGAAATCGCGCAGCTGTCGTACGACTTCCGCACTCTGGGCCTGGGTTACGCAAACATTGGCGGCCTGCTGATGAACATGGGCTACAGCTATGACTCGGACGAGGGGCGGGCGATCTGCGGTGCCCTGACCGCGATCATGACCGGTGTGGCATATGCCACTTCAGCTGAAATTGCCGGTGAGCTTGGCCCGTTCAAGGGATACAAGCGCAATGCCGACCATATGCTGCGCGTTATCCGCAACCATCGCCGCGCGGCGCAGGGTGTGACCGAGGGGTATGAGAAGCTGGCCGTCAAGCCGGTGCCTCTGGACCATGGTAACTGCCCCGACAAGCGTTTGGTCGATCTGGCCATGTCGGCGTGGGATGAGGCGCTGAGCCTTGGCGAGCAGAACGGTTACCGCAACGCACAGGCCACTGTGATTGCCCCCACCGGCACCATCGGTCTGGTGATGGACTGCGACACCACGGGAATCGAGCCCGATTTTGCGCTGGTGAAGTTCAAGAAGCTGGCAGGCGGCGGTTACTTCAAGATCATCAACCGCTCGGTACCTTCTGCGCTGGAAAAGCTTGGCTATTCCTCGTCGCAGATCGAAGAGATTGTATCCTATGCGGTCGGCCACGGCACCATCGGCAACGCGCCGGGGATCAACCACACTTCACTGACGGGTCATGGCTTTGGCCCGAACGAGTTGGCCAAGGTGGATGCCGCGCTGGAAAGCGCCTTCGACATCCGGTTCGTCTTCAACCAGTGGACACTGGGCGAAGATTTCTGCACCGGTGTTCTGGGCATTCCAGCGACCAAGCTGAATGACCCAACGTTTGATCTGCTGCGCCATCTGGGCTTTACCAAGGCGGATATCGACGCGGCGAACGATCATGTCTGCGGAACCATGACTCTGGAAGGTGCACCGCATCTGAAGGAAGAACACTACGCGATCTTCGACTGCGCCAACCCGTGCGGCAAGAAAGGCAAGCGTTTCCTTGGGGTTGACAGCCACATCACCATGATGGCGGCGGCACAAAGTTTTATTTCGGGCGCGATCAGCAAAACGATCAACATGCCGAATGATGCGACAATCGAGGATTGCCAGAAGGCCTATGAGCTTAGCTGGTCGCTGGGTGTAAAGGCCAACGCGCTGTACCGCGACGGCTCGAAACTGTCTCAGCCCCTTGCGGCTGCGCTGGTCGAGGATGATGACGAGGCGGCCGAGGTGCTGGAAAGCGGCTCTGCACAGGAAAAAGCCGTCGTTCTCGCCGAGAAGGTGATCGAGAAAGTTGTGGTCAAGGAAATCATCCGCAGCCATCGCGAGAAACTGCCGCATCGCCGCAAGGGGTATACTCAGAAGGCAATCGTTGGCGGCCACAAGGTGTACTTGCGCACGGGTGAGTTTGAAGACGGTCAATTGGGCGAGATTTTCATCGACATGCACAAGGAAGGCGCTGGCTTCCGGGCGATGATGAACAACTTTGCCATCGCCGTGTCGGTCGGCCTGCAATATGGCGTGCCGCTGGAGGAGTTTGTCGACGCCTTCACCTTTACCAAGTTCGAACCGGCAGGGATGGTGCAAGGCAACGACTCGATCAAGAACGCGACTTCGATCCTGGATTACATCTTCCGCGAACTGGCCGTGTCTTATCTGGACCGTACCGATCTCGCCCATGTGAAACCCGAGGGTGCTACCTTTGATGATCTTGGCCGCGGAGAAGAGGAAGGCGTTTCCAATGTCTCGGAAATCAGTGAAACTGCGGCGTCCAAGTCTTTGGAAGTGTTGAAACAAATCAGCTCGACCGGGTATCTGCGCAAGCGTCTGCCGCAGGATTTGATGGTGTTAAACGGCAGTTATGGCGACGTGGCCGGAATGTCGGAAACAGCAACTGTGTTCGAAGCGCCTGCCACCGAAACGGCAGTGGCAACCGGAATGGACGCCCGCACCAAAGCCAAGATGCAGGGCTATGAGGGCGACCCCTGTGGCGAATGCGGAAACTACACGCTGGTGCGTAACGGCACTTGCATGAAGTGCAACACCTGCGGCGCGACAAGCGGGTGTAGCTGACTTTAACGCCCCGGCACCCCGGGGCGTAGGGGTCGGACGCTGCCCTAAGTAACCGACCCCGACGAATACGGAGAACAGGTCTGAGACTTACCGACTGACCTTTCTCCACTCGGCCGACATGCCCGTGTTGGCCGGGAACAGGGTGGGGCGGAATATTTGCTCCCTCCCACTCTTTCAAGGGGCGGGTGCGCTCGCCCCATGCGCAGTCCAGGCCGCAGGCAAAAAAACACCGGGCGGTCAACGAAATGAGCCTGGAAGGCGAAACTGACAGGGGGCTTCGGCCCCCTTTCTTTTTACCCGCCGAGTCGTCCCGAATAAGCGCCACATTGCCGGATTGAGGTGGTCCTGTCGGGCAAGAGCCGCCGATACAGGTTTTGCCGCCTTCTTCAGGCGGAGGGCCGCAAACCCGACTCGGGCAAACACGCGAAGATTGGCGTGAAATCACGAAACTCTACCAAAGCGCGTGACGCGCCGGGGTGTCCATGTGCTTCTGGGCGCTGTCCGGACGTAAACACAAACACACCTTTCAGGAGGCACTGAAATGAAATCGCATTATTTGATCGGGCTTTCCGTGGCCGTTCTGGGCTTGCCCGGCGTTGCTTCGGCCCAATCCTCAGCCGATACCAACGGTGATGGTCTTTTGACCATCGAGGAAATTCAGGCAGTCGTACCGGAAATCAACGCTGACACTTTCTCGGCCATGGATGCCAATGGTGACGGAGCGTTGGATGCAGACGAGGTCGCGATCGCGCAGGAGGCAGGATTGCTGCCGCCCAGCGACGGGTAGGCATCGAGTGAACAGGCGGCCCGATCCATTTCGGGCCGCCTTTTCCATCACCTTAGGCGGGAAGATGGATTTTGAATTTTTTCCGAATCTCGGCGTCCAGAACCGGGTCGAACCTTGCAGGGGAAGGGGTGGAAAGGATTTCCTCTTTCCGGGCTACGGCTTTTTCCACCAGATCGGGCTTGCCAAGCTCCACCCACTCTTTCGGCGAGGAGCGATCTCCGAATGTTGGATAGACGTAATCTGACTGCATCCGGCTCAGCGTTGCGTCAGTTCCCAGATAGTGGCCTGGGCCGCCCATGCATACCGCCGCCATTTGATCCAGTGCCAGCGTGTCATCCGTCACCTCGATCCCGCGTACACAGCGTAGCGCCTGTCCGATCAGATCGTCGCTGAGGATCAGGCTTTCCAGGCAGAACCCCAGCAACGAGGCATGCATCCCGGCCGCCTCATATACCATGTTCAGACCGGACAGACCTGCCATGACATTCGAACACATCTGTTCCCAGCCGGCCTGCATATCGGGCAGTTTCGAATCCGATGCGCCAGCCGCAGCACCGCCCGGAAGGTCATAGAACCGGTGCATCTGGGCGCATCCGGCAGTCAGAAGGGCCTGTTCCCCTGAACCAATCGACATGGCACCGGTCCGCAGGTCCAGACCAAAGGGCCAGGTGCCGAAAATCGCCGGGGCACCGGGACTTACGGCATTAACATAAACCAATCCCGCCAGGCATTCCGCAGTTGCTTGCGTGATCGCACCGGCGATGGTCGACGGCGCTGTGGCACCGGCCATACCGGCAGATAGCAACAAGACAGGCATACCGGCCTTGATGCATGCTTCCATCACTTCGCAGCTTTCGGTTGCGAATTTCATTGGAGGAACAACAAAGCAGTTCGAGTTCGAAACGAAGGGGCGCTCGCGAAATTTGTTTTCACCGCCCGCAATCATATAGATCATCTCCATCGCCGGTGCGACGTGGCTTGGCTCGGTGAAAGATGTTCCGACGTGTTTGAAGGACCCCGAACAGCAGGCGTAAATCGTGTTGAGGTCCATTTCGAGGTTGTCGGCGATGTCACGACAAACCATTGGCCGTTGCACAAAGTGAATGTTATCAAGCTGCTGGCAGATACGTGCGGCATCGTGCAGATCTTGCACGGTGGAATGACGATATTCCCGACCGTGCACGTCAACCATGGACACGGCGGCTCCGGCCGTACCGTAGTGCACTTTGGTGCCGGACAATTCCAGATCGGTGTTTCCATCCCGGCTGTACAAAGTGACCGAGCGGTTCGCCTTAGCAATCGTGTCCTCGACAAGGGCACGCGGGAAACGGATACGGCCATCGTCGCCCAAGGTGCAGCCTGCACCGACCAGATAGTCAATGCCACTTTGCGGGGCGTCCGCCAGGCCAATGGTTTCAAGCGCGGTCAGTGCTGCTTCGTGGATGCGTTCGATCTGCGCCTGTGTCAGTACATTCAGGACGCCGCCTTCCATTCCGGGGCGGACAGGTCGCAGGTGCTCGGGCAGTGCGGTTGCACGGGCAGCACGGCGCGCGGCGCGGCCGCCACTGCGCGATGAATTGCGGGGTTGGTCGTTCATTTCAAGAATCCGGTCGTTGAGTGATGTCTTAAGGTGTCAGCAAGCACACCTTTACGGCCGTCCCCGTGCGGCACGGCCGCGATCTGCCCCAATGGTGCGGCTGATCAGGCTGATTTTCCAGTCGTCGTCTGCCATTTTGCCCCTCAACGTCTTGCGCGACCATTCCAAAACGCGGCGACACAATCTGTTCTATTTGCGACCTTTGATAATTATTCACATGAACAATTCTTAGGGCTTTTGGGGTCAAAGAACCAAACGCCGAGATTTTCACCCGTTTTGGAAGAAATCTGTTATACTGCATTCACTTACTTCCAAGGTCTGCTGAGCGGAGTTGAATTATGACCAGCAGGTCACAGATTGAATTGAAGTCATGCCTCTGATCGAAACCAGAGCGGTGTTGCATTGAGCCCGACTATGAACCCTTTTTCCGTCCTTGTTGTTGCGATATTGATCGCCGGAGCTAGCCCTGTTGCGGCTGAGGATTGGACTGGCGGGTATGCAGGGTTCAGTTTTGGATTTGCAGATGCCGACGGTCCGGGCGGTGCGAATGGCGATGATACGGCCTTTGGTGCGCATCTGGGCTATGATCAGGACTTTGGGAATTTCGTTCTGGGCGGTGAGTTGGAATATAACCGGCTGTCCCTGAACCTTGGCCAGTCTCAGGGCAGTCTCGACAGCATGACCAGCTTGAAACTGCGTGGCGGATATGAATTCGGTAACGCTCTGGGATACGTGGTCGTAGGCGCGGCGCGGGCTGATACGTCGGTCGACAGTGACACGGCAGCGGTTTACGGAATCGGATTGGCCTATCCGATTGGCGAGAATTTCGTTATCAGCGGTGAGGCACTGCGGCAGAATTTCGACGATGTCACCCGATCCAGCGGCAGTCTGGACACCAATGTTTTCAACCTGCGTACGACATTTCGGTTTTAGATGCAGCTATTCAGCCGCGTGTCGCTTGGCGAGCTGCGCTGAAAACATGCACAGGGTTCTCAAGGCACTGACAAATTTCTCATCATCCACGGTCATGGCAACCCGAATGTGACCCGCTGCGGCTTTGCCAAAGCTTTCGCCCGGCATGACGGCAATCGCATGAGTGTCCAGCAGGGCGTTCGCAAACCCTTCGCCCGTCAGCCCGGTCGCCCGTATATCCAGCATCAGATACATAGAACCCTGCGCCGGGATGAGCCCCACTGTGTTCTGTGCCGCCAATACGTCTATCGCCAATGAACGGCGGCGACGGAATGGCGCGGCGATCTTGTTTTCAAGTTCCTGTCCTGCGGTCAGTGCAAAGCTGGCCGCGTCCTGAATGAACCCCGGAACGCCATAAGTTGTATGAGTAGCCAGATCTATCAGGTGGCGGATCACGTATTCCGGACCAACGATCCACCCGCATCGGGACCCGGTCATGGCATGTGATTTGGACATTGATCCAACCACCAAGGTACGATCGGCCATTCCGGGCAGCGCGCGGGCGGACAGGTGCTCGCCCTCCCAGATCTGGGTGTCATAGACTTCGTCTGATATCAGCCACAGGTCACGGCGTTGGCAAACATCGGCAGTGGCTTCAAGTGACTGACGGGAATACACCACTCCGGTCGGGTTGTTCGGCGTGTTGATCAACAGCGAAACCGCGCCTTCCGCCGCTGCATCAATCAAATCTGCGCGCGGTTGAAATGCATCCTCTGCAGCGGTCCGAACAGCGCGGGCAATGGCCCCGGCACCGCGAATCGTTCCGGGGTAGGTGGCATAATACGGGTCCAGATACAGCCCGGTGTCGCCGGGATCGCACACCGCCATATGCGCCGCGAACAGGGCGGACTGCCCACCGGGCGTGATCAGTACATTGTTGCGCGTCGTTGGGATGCCTGTGCGGGACTGAACCCGGGCAGCAACCGTATCGCGCAGCAAATCCGTTCCGGGCACCGTGGCATAACCGGTGTGACCGTTGCGGGCCGACAGGTCCATAGCGTGCAGGATCGACGAGTCGGTACGAACGTCATGCTCGCCGATTGTCAATTCTGTCACGGCATGCCCTTCATTCAGCATCCGTCGGGCCCGATTGAACACCTCCCACCCGTCGCTGCCGCCGGTGATCTGCGTGATGCGCTTGGACAATTCCATGACAATGGCCCCGGTTACTCTGCGCTGAATGGGGCAGAGCGGCAGGCGTTTGTCAATCAGCTTCGCGGCGCTATCGAGGCCTGAAGTTTTTTGGTCAATGATGCGCGGACAAGGTCATAGGACACAGTCAAACGATGGCGCATTTCGTCTGCACCGGTGTCAAACGGAAGACGCACCCAGCTGCGGTGGAAATAGGGGGCTTTTATGCCGATCCCGGTGTCTATCAACATCTGAGCCGTTTCGATATCGGGTGTTTTTACGGAAACACCGTCATTTGCGATCCCGATACAGGCGAACATTTTGCCACCAATTTTCCAGGCGTCATGGCCACCGCCCCAGGGATCGGACAGTTCAGCGCCGGGCAGCGTTTTGCAGATGGAATTGACGAAATCTCGGTCCATGTTCGGCACTGTGCCGAACGGGGATGGCAAACTCAACACTTGGCTTGGGAATGATCCCATGCTAACCGATGTCCCATGAACCCGGTGACCTGCATCATTATTATCTGCTGCATTACCTGCTGATTTATCAAGCGGGCCGGTTTCTTTCGTTTTCATCCCTGAGACAAGTTGCTAAGCCCGCGCCAACGCGTAAGCCTTTACTGTTTCTTAGGAGCCCGACCGATGACGACGATCAAGCTGCACAACACACGGACGCGGACGAAGGAAGACTTCGTACCGATCGATCCTGAAAACGTGCGGATGTATGTCTGTGGCCCAACGGTCTATGATCGTGCCCATTTGGGTAATGCCCGCCCGGTGGTTGTGTTCGATGTGCTCTACCGCGTGTTGCGCCATGTCTATGGCACAGAGCACGTGACCTATGTGCGCAACTTCACCGACGTGGACGACAAGATCAACGCAACGGCATTGGCGCGCAAACAGGCGGGCGCAGAAGGCACGCTTGAGCAATTGGTGCAGGAGCGGTCGGACGAGACCATCGATTGGTACTTGCACGACATGGGCGCGTTGGGAGCGTTGGAACCCAACCAGATGCCACGCGCGACCCAGTATATCGCCCAGATGATCGCGATGATCGAAGACCTGATTGCCAAGGGTCACGCCTATGCCGCCGAAGGTCATGTTCTGTTCGCGGTCGACAGCTGGAAAGATAGCTATGGCAAACTGTCTGGCCGGTCGGTCGATGACATGATTGCGGGCGCGCGGGTCGAGGTCGCGCCATACAAGAAAAACCCGATGGATTTCGTGTTGTGGAAGCCTTCGACTGATGATCTCCCGGGCTGGGACAGCCCGTGGGGCCGGGGACGTCCGGGCTGGCACATCGAATGCTCGGCCATGAGCTATGAATTGCTGGGCGAGAGCTTTGATATCCATGGTGGTGGCAATGACCTGATGTTCCCGCATCATGAAAACGAGATCGCCCAGAGCAAATGCGCTCACCCGCATGGGGAGTTCGCGCGGGTCTGGATGCACAACGAGATGTTGCAGGTTGAGGGCAAGAAGATGTCCAAATCGCTGGGCAATTTCTTTACCGTGCATGATCTGTTGGAGCAGGGTGTGCCGGGCGAGGTAATCCGCTTCGTCTTTCTGCAGACGCATTATCGCAAGCCAATGGATTGGACCGAAAAGAAGGCGCGTGAGGCCGAGGCGACGCTGCGCAAGTGGCGGGCGCTGACAGCGGGCATCGAGCCCGCAGCCAACGCGGCACCTGAAGTCATCGCAGCACTAAGTGACGATCTGAATACGGCAGGTGCCATGAGCGAGCTTTATCGTCTGGCTTCAGACGGTGACGCCGCAGGTCTGCTGGCCAGTGCGCAACTGCTGGGTTTGCTTTTACCTGAGATGAGCGACTGGGCAGATACCGCATCTGTCGATTTGACCTCTCATGCGGACCGTTTAGCGAAGGCACGCGAAATCGCAATGCAAAGCAAGGACTTCTCGGAAGTTGATCGCTTGAAGGCAGCTTATGTTGCGGCAGGGCTTGAAGTCCGGATGAGCAAGAACAGTGTCGAACTGGTGCCCGGCGCCGGTTTTGATGCTGCCAAGCTGGAGGAGGTCTGATGACTAAGGAACGCCTCTACCTCTACGACACAACCCTGCGCGATGGGCAGCAAACGCAGGGCGTGCAGTTTTCGACCGCAGAAAAAGTGCAGATCGCGCAGGCGCTGGACACTTTGGGCGTGGATTACATCGAAGGCGGTTGGCCCGGCGCCAACCCGACCGATAGCGCGTTTTTCGAGGTGGCCCCAAAGACCGAGGCCCGGTTGACGGCGTTCGGCATGACCAAACGCGCAGGACGATCAGCCGAGAATGACGATGTGCTGGCAGCCGTGATGAATGCGGGAACGCAGGCTGTTTGTCTGGTCGGCAAGTCGCATGATTATCACGTCACCCACGCGCTTGGTATTTCACTGGAAGAGAACACAGAAAACGTGCGCGCCTCGGTCGCGCATATCGTCGCGCAGGGGCGAGAAGCGCTGTTTGATGCGGAACATTTCTTTGACGGCTACAAGGACAATCCGGAATATGCCGTGGATGTTTGTCGCGCAGCGCTTGAGGCTGGCGCGCGGTGGGTTGTCCTGTGCGACACAAATGGTGGCGCTTTGCCGTCCGAGGTCGGGCGGATTGTATCCGAGGTGATCGCAGCCGGGTTGCCCGGTGATCGGCTGGGCATTCACACCCATAACGATACCGAAAATGCCGTTGCCTGTTCTCTGGCTGCTGTTGAGGCCGGTGCACGGCAAATTCAGGGTACATTGAATGGTTTGGGCGAACGTTGCGGCAATGCGAACCTGACCGCTTTGATCCCGACTCTGTTGTTGAAGGAACCCTATGCGTCGCAGTTTGATATTGGTGTCAGCCGTGAGGCTTTGGCTGGTTTGACCCGGGTCAGCCGGATGCTGGATGATGTTCTGAATCGGGTGCCCAGCAAGCAGGCGGCTTATGTCGGGGCGTCGGCTTTTGCGCATAAGGCCGGACTGCACGCCAGCGCGATCCTCAAGGATCCATCGACATATGAGCATGTGGACCCCGCAAGCGTCGGGAACGCCCGCATCATTCCGATGTCGAACCAAGCTGGTCAGTCAAACCTGCGCAAGCGTTTGACCGAGGCTGGTTTGCGTGTTGAGGCAGGTGACCCCGCACTTGGCCGCATCCTTGACCAGATAAAGGCCCGCGAGGCGGATGGATATTCCTATGACACCGCTCAGGCCAGTTTTGAACTGCTGGCGCGGGAAGAGCTGGGTCAATTGCCTGAGTTCTTCGAGGTCAAGCGTTACAAAGTCACCGTTGAACGGCGTAAGAACAAATACAACAAGATGGTCAGCCTGTCCGAGGCCGTTGTTGTCGTAAGAGTGGATGGTGAAAAGAAGCTGTCTGTCAGCGAATCCATGGACGAGTCAGGCAGCGACAGGGGGCCGGTGAACGCCCTAGCCAAAGCCTTGGCCAAGGATCTGGGCCAGTATTCACAGGTGTTGTCAGATATGCGTCTGGTCGACTTCAAGGTGCGGATTACGCAAGGCGGCACCGAAGCGGTCACGCGTGTCATCATCGACAGCGAAGACGGGCAGGGGCGGCGCTGGTCCACCGTGGGCGTCAGCGCGAATATAGTCGATGCGTCTTTCGAGGCGCTTCTGGATGCGATTCAATGGAAACTGGTGCGCGATTGTGATCCGAAAAAGGCAGCAGCCGAGTGAGCGTGGTCTTTGACCAAGACGTCAAGGCCTGCGCGGAACTTGTGCAACGGGCTGATCCAGATCGTTTCCGCGCAGCGATGGCTGCACCGGTGGCAGACCGTGCAGTCCTGTTCCCGATTTACGCGTTAAACGTCGAAGTTGCCCGCGCGCCCTGGGCGACGCAAGAGCCGATGATCGCCGAGATGCGGCTGCAATGGTGGCGTGACGCGCTACAGGAAATTGCTGAAGGGGCAACCGTACGGCGGCACGAGGTAGTAACACCCTTGTCACAGGTTCTTTCGCCCCATCTGGCTGGTGTTTTGGATGAATATGTGGCCGTAAGGCGTTGGGATATATATCGTGATCCGTTCGAGGATCAGGAGCACTTTGACGCCTACATCGATCACAGCACGGGCTCATTGGTTGTTGCATCAGCCCAGGCGCTGGGGGTGGCCGATGAAACTGTGTTGCGTGACTTTGGATATGCGGTTGGGGTGGCGAACTGGCTCAGGGCTATTCCTGAACTGGAACAACGCGGGCGGATACCGCTTTTGGACGGTACCCCTGAAGGGGTGCGTGCCTTGGCCGGAACCGCATTAAATCGCCTGCAAAAAGCCAGATCGCATCGGGCTGAGATTTCGGCCGAGGCACGGCCAGCATTATTTTCCGGGTGGTTGGCCGAACGGATTTTGAAGCAAGCAATAGCTAGCCCAGAACGTGTTGCCTCCGGTGATCTTGTTCCGGGAGAAATACAGCAACGGCTGTCCTTGATGTGGACTGCGGGCAGCGGGCGCTGGTGATCAGGCCCGTTCCGGGTCGGCCGGTCGCAGAACCAGCCACAACAGGGCGCCGCCTGCCAGTGTCAGCAATGGGATCATAGCAAGATTGACTGCTGTCCACCCTTCGACCGGGGAACCGCCCGAGCAGTTCATCAATCCACCCGAAGCCAGCGAAGCCATAGTCACTCCGCCAAACACCAGCAGGTCGTTGAGGCCCTGCATCCGGCCGCGCTCCTGCGGCTCATGCGATGCGGCCAGCATCGTGGTCGCGCCGATAAAGCCAAAGTTCCATCCAACACCAAGAAGAATGAGAGCGACGAAAAAGTTCCCTAATTCTACGCCCTGCAAAGCGACCAGGCCAGCGGCTGCAAGAATCGCCAGACCCAGCGCCACAATCCTTTCGATGCCAAACCGGGCGATCAGGTGACCCGTAAAGAAACTGGGCACATACATGGCAAGCACGTGGCTGGTGACGATGTCAGCGGCGTCATTGGCCGAGTAACCACAACCTACCACGGCCAACGGCGTCGAAGTCATCACAAGATTCATCAGCGCGTAAGATACCATGGCACATATGATGGCCACGGCGATGCGGGGTGTTTTCAGCAATTCCAGTCGCGATCGTCCCTTGGGCTCGGTGCCGGTGGGTTTTGCGGGCGTTGGGATATCAAGAAAGAAGAACAGGGCGGACCCCAGTACATTGATCCCAATGACAGCCAGATAGGTGCCCAGAAACGGGATGACGTAGGCTTCGGACGTGAGCTTTACGATCTGCGGGCCAATGATGGCAGCTGCCAATCCACCAGCCATGACATAGGAAATCGCTTTGGGGCGGAACTCGTCCGATGCGGTGTCCGCTGCGGCGAACCGGTAGAATCCGTGGGCGCTCATGTAGATGCCTGTTAACAGGCTGCCGACCAAGAAGACGGGGAAAGAGCCAAGAAACAGGCCATAGGCTCCGATCAGCCCGCCCAACGCACCGGATGTCGCGCCAACAAGGAACCCGACCCGACGCCCCCATTTTTGCATGATGGCCGAGATCGGCGTGGCTGCCAGCATCGATCCCAGAACAATCAGCGAAATGGGCAATGTCGCCAGGCAGGGATTGGTCGCCAGCGACTGACCCGCCAGCCCTCCGACGATGAACATCATTGGCATCTGTGCGCCCAGAATGGCCTGCGCTGCCACCAAGACAGCAACGTTGCGTTTGGCCTGACGGTCATCGGGAAGGGTCGAGATCATGGTCATGGCGGAATGGTTATCGGCTAAGTGTATGCGGCACAAGCCGGTTGCATCTGCGGCACATGCGCCTAACGTGCCAGTGACAACCGAGCAAGGAGAACAGATGCCCGTTGGCCGCATCATCGAAACGCCGGATTGTGTGGCGGAAGGGGCCGACTGGCTGGCCCAGAGCTGTCCGCGCATGGCCTATGCAATGGAACAGACTGGCCCATTGCCGTTACGTCGCCGTCCCGACGGGTTCGCGCAACTGCTGAGTGCCATTGTCAGCCAACAAGTCAGCGTGGCTTCGGCCAATGCAATATGGAAACGCCTGCAAGATGCCAAATTGACGGGTCCGCGAAAGATCATGTGGGCAACGGATGACGATCTGCGGGCCGTAGGGTTAAGCCGTCAGAAGATCCGCTATGCAAAGGCTCTGGCAGAAGCGCGTATAGATTACAAAGCGTTACGTGATGCCTCTGATGCAGAAATTGTGGCCACGCTGACGCAAGTGTCAGGCATTGGCGTCTGGACTGCGGAGATATACGCCATGTTCTCGCTTGGTCGCGCTGATGTGATCGCACCTGGTGATCTGGCGCTGCAAGAGGCCGCGCGCATCCTTTATGACCTGCCCAACCGCCCAACGGATAAAGAACTGCGCAAGATGGCCGAGGCCTGGTCGCCCTGGCGCTCGGTTGCGGCGCGGGTGCTGTGGGCCTATTACCGGGTTGCAAAGCAAAGAGAAGGGATCAGATGACACGGGTTTTGAATGCGCTCCGGAAAGAGCCTGTTTCGGGCGACACGCGCTCGGTTGTGGTGTTCGTGCACGGCTATGGCGCAAACGGTGCCGATCTGCTGGGTTTGGCCGACCCGCTGGGTGAACATCTGCCCGACACATTGTTCGTGGCCCCGGACGCGCCCGAGCAGATCCCCGGAATGCCCAATGGTTTTCAGTGGTTTCCGATTCCCTGGATTGACGGGTCGTCCGAAGAAGAGGCGCGCAGGGGCATGGAAATGGCGGTCGAGGATTTCAACGCCTTTCTGGATGCTCTGATGGTGGATGAAGACCTGTTGCCAGAACAGGTTGTCCTGTTTGGTTTCAGCCAGGGCACGATGATGAGCCTGTATGTCGCGCCCCGCCGCGAAGACCCCGTGGCCGGAATTGTCGCTTTCTCAGGCCGTTTGCTAGAGGCGGACCTTCTGGCAGACGAAACCGTCAGCCGGATGCCTGTACTGCTGGTGCATGGCGATGCCGACGACGTCGTCCCGCCGCAATCCTTGCCCGAAGCGGCAGAGGCCCTGCAATCCGCCGGTTTCAAAGAGGTCTATGCCCATGTCATGAAGGGCACCGGGCACGGAATCGCCCCGGACGGGCTGAGTGTGGCTCTGGCCTTCATGCGCGACAAGCTGAGCCTTTAGCCAGTAAGGTCAGTTCAGCGGAACACGGTCGTTTTGTATGGGTTCAAGACCAAAGATGGGCTTCCGCAAATTCGATTGAGTTTCCGGCCGGGTCGCGCACGTACAAGGAACGTGCGCCTCCGGGCCAGTCGAATTCTGCATCTACGGGGACATTCCAGTCCAAAAGGTGCTTGCGCATTACCGCGATTTCATCTCGGGTCAGTACAAGACACACGTGTCCTGCACCACGGGCGCCGTGGGACGGAACAGGCATGTCCGGGTTCAGGGGCGGCTGTTCCGTCTGTTCCGGGTTAAAGATCAACAGGACCGATCCGCCAATTCGGTAAAACACGTGGCGGTCGGCGACACGCTGAATGCGTTCCAGGCCCAGTACTTCGCCGTAAAACTGTTCCGCTGCGTCCAGATCATCGACATAAAGCGACGCTTCCAGAATCGCCGAAGGGGCCGGTATTCCGGGGGTTAGTTTCATGACCCGAGTTTAGCAGATCAGGGCAGGGTATGTCACCGGCGCGGTCGACGGTCGCGTTTTCGTTGCGGTGTGGAGTTCAGGGACGGCATGGGCAGGCTGTCCCACTGGCCCGGTTCCAGGTCGTCCAATGTCCAGTCACCGATGCGGCAGCGGATCAGGCGCAGGGTCGGCAGGCCCACGGCGGCCGTCATTCGACGCACCTGACGGTTTTTGCCCTCGCGTATGGACAGTTCTATCCAACTGTCTGGTACAGTCTCGCGTTCGCGGATTGGCGGGGTGCGGGGCCACAGGTTGTCTGGCTCGTCGATCTGCCGCACCTTCGCCGGACGGGTCAGGCCGTCTTTCAACTCGACGCCGTTTCGCAGCGCTTTCAGGGCGGTTTCGTCCGGAATACCTTCGACCTGAACCCAATAGGTTTTTGCCATCTTGTGCTTGGGGTCCGAGATCTGCGCCTGCAACTTGCCGTGGTCGGTCAATAGCATCAAACCTTCGCTGTCACGGTCCAGTCGACCGGCGGGATAAACCCCGGGCAGATCGATGAAATCGGACAGTGTACTGCGCGGCGTATCCGCATTGTCGCGGTCGGTGAACTGCGGCAGCACATCATAAGGTTTGTTGAAGCGAATGAACCAGGACATGACGTGCGCATACCCTGAAGAGTGCACCCCGCGCAAGCTGTGGATAACTGTCATGTGCCTGTTACGGATTCGCATTACCCAGTTTGCGACATATTGTGGAAAATCAGGGCTTGTCAGAGTATTAACACGATATATAGTTATATTAAGGCCGGGGCGGGTGTTCCCCGCTCTGATGTCAAAAACGGGCAGAGCAGAGCGAGGAGCGATTCTGATATGGACGGAGACTTCAGGACCGAATTTGTCAGGGAGCCAGGTGCATTGAAGCATCATCCGGCATTGGTTTTGAACGCCGATTATCGCCCCCTGTCTTATTACCCGTTGTCCCTGTGGCCCTGGCAAGAGGCGATCAAGGCCGCCTGGCTGGATCGGGTCGACATCGTGGCCGAATACGACGAAGTGGTTCGCAGCCCGAGTACGCAGATCCGAATACCTTCGGTCGTTGTTTTGAAAGACTATGTAAAACCCAGAAAGCGCGTGGCCTTCACGCGCTTTAATTTATTTCTGAGGGACGAGTTCCGATGCCAGTATTGTGGCAGTCGTGGTGATCTGACCTTTGATCATGTGGTGCCACGCGCCGCCGGTGGGGTGACTAGTTGGCAGAACGTTGTGGCGGCCTGCAGCCCGTGCAACCTGCGCAAAGGGTCGAAATCACTGCGTCAGGCAGGAATGAACCTGCGTAAGCCGCCGCGCCAGCCTGACGCCGAAGCACTGCGCAATGTTGGTCGGAAATTCCCCCCCAATCACTTGCACGAAAGCTGGATCGATTTTCTGTATTGGGATGCAGAGCTGGACGAATTCTAGGCCCGGCCTGACTTCCACGCCGCGAGCCAGATCAGCACCAGAACAGCCGAGGCAATGGCATTCCACCCAGCCATCGAGATGTTGAACATTTCCCACGGGATATCGTCGCAGCGAACCAAAGGCGCGGACATAATCTGATCGAACAGATCGTCATTCGACATCCCACTGATGCTGCCGGATGTGCAACTGGTCGGACCTTCCCACCACCCCTGCTCAACGCCGGCGTGATAGAACCCAATGCCCGAAGTGGTGGCGGCGGCCATTGCGCCACAGAGGGGCAGGAAACTTAGCCTTGGTAAGGCCAGCGCCAAAACGCCAATTGCGATTGCGAACCCATGCGGGTAGCGCTGCCAGATACACATTTTACATGGGGCAAGGCCGCCCAGATGCTGAAAGCCAAAAGCTGCCAGCAGAAGGGCCAGGGACCCAAGACTTGCCAGTGCGATAAGTTGTGAACGTCTCGTCATAGGTATTTCACCACCAGGAAGCCACCAAACAACAGGATGATGAACAAGGTGAACATCAGCCCCAGGCGTTTTTCGATAAACTCACGGATCGGCTCGCCAAAGCCCCAAAGCAGGGCCGCAACAAGGAAGAATCTGAGCGCGCGTGCCAGTATCGACGTTGCGATGAATGTTCCAAGCGGCATTCCTGTCCAGCCGGACATAATGGTGATGACCTTGTACGGGAAAGGCGTCACACCGGCGGCCAGAACCGCCCAGAACCCGAAATCGTTGAAGCGAGTGTTGAATTCTTCCATCGCATGAGCCTTGCCCATTGATTCAAGAATGGGCTGTCCCAGACTTTCATAGAAAAACGCACCAATCGCGTAGCCCAGCATCCCGCCCAGAACCGAAGCCACCAGGGCAACAGATGCAATCAGCCAGGCGCGCGACGGGCGCGCCAGGATCATCGGAATCATCAGAACGTCGGGGGGGATTGGAAAGAACGAGCTTTCGACAAAAGCCACTACGGCCAGCGCCCACAGCGCATGAGGGTGTTCCGCCAGACGAATTGTCCAGTCATAAAGCGATCGCAACATTAAGCACTCAAATCCCGTTCTCGACCCGGGAAAGCCAAACCACGCACCTGACGGCCCGTCAACCATCGCAGTGGAAACAAATGGATTATTGGATGATTTTTGCCTCTGGACCTTCCCTTTGATGGGCGCTAATCCAGTGTTCGTGGCCCAAGTGGCGGAATGGTAGACGCAGGGGATTCAAAATCCCCCGGTAGTGATACCGTGCCGGTTCGAGTCCGGCCTTGGGTACCAAAGTAAAAACAGGGAGTTAGGGGAACCTGCTTCCTGTTTTTCTTTTCGGGCCACTTGCGTGTTCGCACACTTAATTCTTACTTTTCGATCTGGTCTGGTTCCTTTCAGTCCTCTGGTATCAACTTCTCCCTGCGAAAGGGCACCATATACGACCCGCTGTTGAACCGACCTGAACATATTTGGGAGCAAAGACCAGGAAGACCGATCTGGCGGGTATTGCTGTGTGCCAGAGGGGAAAATTCGAAATCTGCGCTCATATATGCGGATTGATGCGAGTCAGGCTGGCGCTGGCCTTGACATTGATAGTATCTGAATGAACCCTCAAAGGGGTTGGGAG
Source organism: Ruegeria sp. AE4 (assembly GCF_056542185.1). Lineage (NCBI taxonomy): Bacteria > Pseudomonadati > Pseudomonadota > Alphaproteobacteria > Rhodobacterales > Roseobacteraceae > Ruegeria > Ruegeria sp. AE4. The sequence continues at coordinate 416,575 of NZ_JBQFZK010000001.1, forward strand.
AAACTGGAAAATTCAACAGGTTGCACCTGCTGTAAGGCGGGCCGATTATCGTTATCGGCACAGTTTTATGGGCAGATGATCGATTTGAATTCCAACTGCCAGACAAAAAATGTGGGAGTATTGAAATGAGAAACAGCAGCAAATTGAGCCTCGGCGCGTTTGTAACCGCAGCCATGTTGGCTCCGGCGGCGTATGCCGAAGAGTTCATTACAATCGGTACCGGCGGCGTGACCGGTGTTTACTATCCGACAGGTGGCGCGATCTGCCGTCTGGTAAACAAGGGCCGGAAGGAACACGGTGTCCGCTGCTCGGTCGAATCGACCGGTGGCTCGGTCTACAACATCAACACAATTCGCGAAGGCGAGCTGGAATTCGGTGTTGCCCAGTCCGACTGGCAGTATCACGCGTATAACGGCACCTCGAAATTTGAAGAGGCCGGTCCTTTCGAAAACCTGCGCGCCGTCTTCTCGGTCCACCCTGAGCCCTTTACTGTTGTGGCCCGCGCCGATGCAGGCATCACAAACTTTGAAGACCTGAAAGGCAAGCGCGTGAACATCGGGAACCCCGGTTCCGGTCAGCGGGGCACCATGGAAGTTCTTCTGAGCGAAATGGGCTGGTCAACCGATGATTTCGAACTGGCGACAGAGCTGAAAGCGGCTGAACAATCGGCTGCCCTGTGCGACAACCAGATCGATGCTATGGTTTATACCGTTGGTCACCCGTCTGGTTCGATCCAGGAAGCCACCACAGCCTGTGACTCGGTTCTGGTGAATGTCAGCGGTGAAGCCGTGGACAAGCTGGTCAACGACAATTCGTTCTACCGTACTGCAACCATCCCCGGTGGCATGTACCGTGGTTCTGACGGCGACACCCAGACGTTTGGCGTAGGTGCGACTTTTGTGACTTCGGCAGATGTGTCGGACGACGCGGTATATGCGGTGGTCAGCTCGGTCTTTGAAAACTTTGAAGACTTCAAAAAACTGCACCCGGCGTTTGCCAACCTCAAGCCCGAAGAAATGATCGCGGACGGCCTGTCGGCGCCGCTGCATCCGGGGGCCGAGAAGTATTACAAAGAAAAAGGCTGGATTCAGTAAACCAGACCTGAAGCAGGGCGCTTTTTAGGGCGCCCTGCACAACGCCTGTACCAAGCAGGTGAGTTAGAAGGTCAAAAATGGCCGCGACGGGGAGACATTTGATGAATTCCGACACTCAATCCAATCGTCCGCTTTCCGAAGAAGAGCTTCAGGATCTGGTCGCATCATCCGACGCGGGCGGGCGTAATCCGGTCGGGAATGTAGGTGTCTTCCTGGCGATTGTAGCCGCGATCTGGTCGATTTTTCAGGTTATCCTGGCGTCGCCGCTCGCAAACTACGTGTTGCCAGGTAGCGTGGTAAACAATGCGCGGCAATTCCATCTTGCCTTCGCTCTGTTTCTGGCATTTGCGGCATATCCAGCGCTGAAAACCAGCCCGCGTGGCTTTATCCCGATTCAGGATTGGATCATGGGCTTGGTCGGTGCGTTCGTCGCGCTGTATGGCTATTTTTTCTATGACAAGATCGTAAATGCAGGCGGTTTGGCCGACGATACGGACAAATGGGTCGCGTTGCTTGGCTTGGTGCTACTGTTCGAGGCCGCGCGACGCGCGCTTGGCCCGGCCATGGCAATTATCGCGACGATCTTTTTGGCCTATGTCTTCTTTGGCGCATCTGAATGGGTGCCGGAAGTTATCCGCTGGAAAGGTGCGAGTCTCAAAAAGGCGATGAGCCATATGTGGATCACGTCTGAAGGCGTGTTTGGCATCGCCTTGGGCGTTTCCACCAAATTCGTGTTCCTGTTCGTGCTGTTCGGTGCGCTGCTGGATAAGGCAGGGGCGGGGAACTACTTCATCAAAATGGCTTTTGGTGCGCTTGGACACCTGCGTGGTGGTCCGGCCAAAGCGGCCGTCGTTGGTTCCGCTGCAACCGGCCTGATCTCGGGCTCGTCGATTGCCAACGTTGTGACGACCGGAACATTTACCATTCCGCTGATGAAGCGTGTGGGCTTTAGCAGTGAACAGGCCGGATCGGTCGAAGTGGCCTCATCGGTCAACGGTCAGATCATGCCACCTGTGATGGGCGCGGCTGCCTTCCTGATGGTGGAATATGTGGGCATCTCATATGTCGAGGTGATCACCCACGCCTTCCTCCCTGCGGCGATTTCTTACATCGCGCTGGTCTATATCGTGCATTTGGAAGCTGTGAAGCGAAACATGCCGACTTTGGGCGACCGTGACGTGCATCTGGCGCGAACCGTTGTGGGTATGTTGGCTTTCTTTCTGGTGTTTGCAGGGCTTTGTTACGGCTCGCAATTCCCGGTCGATGCTGTAACAAGCTGGGTACCGTCTGCGGCAGGCCTGGTGCTGAGCTTGATCGTCTGCGCGGTTTATGTCGGATTGCTCTATCTGGCCGCTCAGGTGCCGGACCTTGAGCCGGACGACCCGAATGCAAAAGAGGTCACGCTTCCTGTTATCGCTGATATTTATAAGGCAGGTTTGCATTACCTGCTGCCGATCATCGTTCTGGTTTACTTCCTGATGATCGAACAGAAATCGCCGGGACTGTCGGCGTTCTGGGCGACCGCTTTGCTGTTCGTAATCCTGCTGACGCAGAAACCGCTCAAGGCTCTTTTCCGGGGGCAGAGCAATCTCAAGAACACCTTTGTCGATGGCGTCGCTGACCTGTGGCAGGGGTTGATTGATGGTGCACGGAACATGATCGGTATCGCGCTGGCAACTGCCACTGCGGGCGTGATCGTCGGCACAGTGACTTTGACGGGTGTTGGGCAAGTAATGGCTGACCTGGTCGAGTTCCTTTCAGGCGGCAATCTTATCCTTATGCTGGTTATGGTTGGGCTGCTCAGCCTGATTCTGGGCATGGGTCTGCCGACCACGGCGAATTATATCGTTGTCAGCTCGTTGATGGCCGGGGTCGTCGTTGAACTGGGCGCGCAAAGCGGGCTGATTGTACCGTTGATCGCTGTGCACCTGTTTGTGTTTTACTTCGGGATTATGGCCGATGTTACACCGCCTGTTGGGCTTGCAAGCTTCGCGGCGGCTGCTGTGTCGGGCGGTGATGCGATCAAAACCGGTTTCACGGCGTTTTTCTACAGCCTGCGCACCGTGGCACTGCCTTTTGTGTTCATCTTCAACACTGATCTTCTTTTGATCGACGTTACATGGCTTGAAGGGATCACGGTGGCCGTTTTCGCGACCATAGCGATTCTGGTCTTCACGGCGGGTACGATGGGGTATTTCCTGACCCGCAGCCGTATCTATGAAAGTGTCGCGCTCGTTCTGGTGGCATTTGCTTTGTTTCGACCAGACTTTTTCATGGATCGTATCTCGCCTCCGTTCAAATCGGTTGAACCCGCTGCATTCGAAGAAACCATTGGTCAGACACCGCCGGGAACAGATGTACGCCTGGTCGTCGCGGGCCCCGATTTCGATACGCTCGAGATGGTGGATACAACCGTTGTTGTCACTGTGGGCGACGAAGAAGGAGGGGCCGCGCGAGTCGAGGCGATGGGCTTGCTGCTGGTCCCCGAGGACGGACTGATCAAGCTTGACGAGCCGCTGTTCGGCACGCCGGTGGCCGACGATCTGGGCATCTTCGACTACTATGGCGATGAACCCGTACGCCTGGCCTCGGTCAGCTTACCGTCCGACCAGCTGCCCAAGCAGTTGGTTTATATCCCAGCGATGATCCTCTTGGGACTTATCGCGTTCCTGCAACGCGGCCGTGCCGCCAGACAAGGGGTGCCCGCATGACACGTTCTGTTCTGTGTGCCATTGATATCAGCAATGGCGAGATTGATGCTCCGGTCCTGAAGAAAGCCGCAGCTTTGGCGGATCTGGAAGGGGCACAGTTGGATGTTGTGACTGTGTTGCCCGATTTCGGGGAAAGCTGGGTGTCCGGGTTCTTTGAATCCGATTTTCACGACAAGGCGTTGGCTGAGGCGCAGGCCAAACTGACGGCGCTGTGTATTTCGGCATTGGGGGCCGAGCGCAATGAAAGCATCCGCCATGTCGTTGCGACAGGCACAGCCTATCAGGAGATTCTGAAAACCGCCGAAAGCGCCGGTTCCGATCTGATTGTGATCGGCGCGCATAAGCCGGATTTTAAGGACTACCTGCTTGGCCCGAATGCCGCGCGAGTGGTGCGGCATTCCAACGTCTCGGTGTATGTCGTTCGCTGACTGATTTTCCAGCGCGCAAAAGATCGCGTCGCTGGTCGTGAACAAATATCGGGTTGGTTCAGTAGCCTGTCATCTCAAGATAGCCAACGCCTTCATGGCTGCCGGTTACGGTGACAGGGCCTTCCCAGTATTCGAAACTGGTACCCATCCACGCATCAGGTGTCAGGGCGGAGACCTGAATTTCTATGCCCCGGTCCACAAGATCGACTTGCCAGTGTGTCGGGATGTCACGCCCGGCAACCTCGTTGGTACTCAGCGGCAAAAGGCTGATTGAGCCGTTGGGGATGGCCTCAGTACTGCCGTCTGAATTGATCCAGGTGGCCGAAGTGAAGTCGCCTCGGTCCCCGCGCAGGCGAAAAGCCATCAGCTTATCGCCGCCCTCAAAGCTGAGCGAGAACCAATCCCAACCCCTCTGATCTGCCGCCAAGGGTTGTGAGGACCATTCCCGATCCAGCCAGCCCTGACCGGTTACACGGACTTCGCTATCCGGCAAATGCAGCACGCCTTCGACTGTATAGAAGGGCTGCGAGTAATAGTAACTTGCCTGCCCATCAGAAGATTTGACCGAATAGCCCGCGTCGCCGTGAAGAACCAATGGCCCTTGCGCAGTCAGCGAAAGGTCATAGCCGAAGTCTTCACCATTTGCCGTCAGTGACAGGCTGTCCAAATCCGATCCGGCCATGCGCCATTCATCAATCCAGGCCTCAAACGGTTGTACTGTCACACCGGCCTGCCCAATCCCCCCGCGTGACAATCGCTCGGTAAAAAGATGAGCCTTGGGGGTCGTCACGGCAGCATGACCCATCCAAAGTTGCGGGCTTTGCCACCCGTCGCTGTCATAGGGCTTCAGGGCAGATCGGAACAGAGTCCATTGAATGCCATAGTCCAGGCCGTCGTCCCCTTGGAGATTGGCCGTCAGATACCACCATTCGATGCGGTAGGCCGGGTGGGGGCCGTGGTCCCTTGGGAAATCAAACTCATACCCGGCTACTGGCACGTCAAAGCCTTCGGCCGACCCGCCGAGACCTGCGTAGCCCTGCGCCCAAAGCGGTATCGGGTAGAGCCACATAAGAAGGAACAGAAGGGTCCTAACGTTCATTGGCGAACACTCTCAGCAGATCGGCGGGTGGCAGGCGCAGCATCCGTAGCGCGGGCAGGGCGGCGGCAAGCAGGGCAGCAAGAAGGGTCAGTAGAAACAGCCGCAGCCAATCCCAGGGGAAGACGAACATCGGCAGGCGCCAACCAAAAGCCTGAACGTTGATCACCGTCAGCAGAACCCATGCCAGAACAAGCCCAAGTGGCAACGCCAGACAGGCGGTCAATGCCGCCAGCAATAAGCTGCGCAACAGTTCCAGCCCTGCAAGTTGCGCCCTGTTTAGCCCCAGCGCCCAGACCGGTGCGATCTGTGGCAGGCGCTGGGTCCACAGGGTCAGTAGACTGGTGAGAATGGCAAATCCTGCCACGCCGAGGGTCAGCACATTCAAGGCCGAGGTCACGACAAAAGTCTTCTCAAATATCGACAACGACTGCGCCTTCATTGCAGCTTGCTGTACGACAGACTGACGTGGAAGATTGAACCGTTCCCTTAAGGTTTGCACCATTTCGGTTGCGTTTTCGGGGTTTAGACGAATGCCAAAGCGGCGGGCCTCCGTACCCGGAGCGATCCGGTTCAGTTGGTCCATCGAGACGATGGCTTGCCCGGTAGGATTCCCATAATCCGAATAGACCCCGGCGATGGTCAGGATGTGGTCCCGCGATAAGGCCAAAGCACCGCCGGGCCAGAGATCGGCACGCCGGGCCAGTTGCTCGTTGATCAGAACCGCACGTCCGGCCATGACGTCATCCCATGCATTCGGGCTTGAGGTGATCACCGGCCAGTTCTGCCGATAGACCGGATCATCCACGACACCGTAAAGAAACAGAGGCCCCGTTTCGTGCGACAATTCCACATTTCGGATTGGCAGAATGGCTTCGACCTGAGGGCGCAGCCAGTCGGTAATCTCCTGCCCCTGATCGTCGTCGCTGGCAGTCAGGTAGAGTTCTGACGTCAGGCGCTGGTCAAGCCACCCGACGAATGTCAGCCGGAAGCTGGACACCATCGTGCCTACGCCGACATTCGCCGCCAAAGCCAGCAACAGGGCCATCAGGGCAAGTGACAATCCGGGCAGTTGTGCCCGCATATCTGCCCAAACCCATTGGGCAACAGGCCCCCGCGCCGCGCGGCCGCAGAGTGAAAGCGTTAGAGACAAAAGCGCAGGCAACATCAAAGCTGAACCGGTTAGCAAGCCAGCCAACAGGGCAAACCCGGCGATCAGCCCCCCGAAAGTGACATAGGCCAAACCGCCACCCAGAATCATGATCAGACCCATCGCCGCAGCAAGATGGCGCGCGCGGGGGTCGCCCCGCCACGCTTGAACGCCCGGACTTGCCAGCAGGGGCATACGCGACAGGCGCCACAATGCGTGGCCGCTGGCCAGCAATGTGCCAAAGACTGCCATGGCAATCCCAGCCAAAAACCATTCCAGTTGCAGCGTCAGTTGCCCTGTTACTGGTGCGCCGTAAAGGCCACGCAACGTGGCCGCGACATCGGGCAGAAGTGCTCCGGCCAGAAAGAAGCCCAAAAGCAACCCGACGAGCCCACCGATCAAGGCCAGAAATGTCAGCTCGGCAAGGATCAGCCAGACCAGTAATCGCATCGAAACACCCAGTGCCCGCAGCGTGCGGATAATGCCCCTGCGTTGGGCAAATGCCAGCCCGACTGTGCCGTTCACGATAAAAAGGCCGACTGCAAAGGACAGCAATCCAAAGGCTGACAGGTTCAGGTGGAAACTGTCGGTCAGCCGAGCAGTGTCGATCTTTTGTGACGGGCTGATGCGTTCCAGCTCTGGCGCGATCGTGGTCAGGGGCTGAAGCCCGCGGGGTTGATCGGGCAGAATAATGAGCCGCGAGACTGAACCGGGCTGATTCAGAAGACGTTCGGCAACGCCGATATCCGTCAGGATCACATCCGGCGGCAGCGCTGAGGTACTGAGAACCGGGGGCAGAGTATCGTGACCGCGCAACAAGTGCTCCAACTCTGTCGAAACCAGCAGGCGGCCCGGAGCAGTCAATATGTCCGCCGGGTCGGGCGGCGCACCGCTTTGCTGGGCCTCGGTAATTGCGGGCAAGGCGGGATAGGCCACCATATCCACGCCCATCAAACGCAACGTACGTCCAGCGACCCGATAAGGGCCTTCCAGTACGGCGGCCACCTGCCATCCCGCGCGACGCAGATCGACATAGCGGGACATGGGGATGAAACCGGCTGGATCTCGCAACTCGTCAAACTGCCCAAGTGCCAGCTGGGCGTTGGCACGGGAATAGCTGGCGCGGGCTTCGGCATTGATGGCCTGAACAGCGGACCACAAACCAGTTGCCAGGGCGATACCGATTAGCAGTGTTGCCAGTTGCAACCGGTGCACCCGCCAATGGGACAGCAGGGCCTGGACGACGGCCAATGTCATTGGATGCACCCGCCGCTCAGCCGTAGGTGCGTGTCCAGACGGGCCGCGATCTGCGGGGAATGCGTCACCAGTAGTAAAGCCGCGCCAGTATCAGAAACAAGTGACAGCATCAGGTCCAGCACTTTGGCGCTGGCGGTTTCGTCAAGATTGCCTGTCGGCTCGTCCGCCAGCAACAGTTTCGGGCGCGCGGCCATGGCCCGTCCTATGGCCACCCGCTGCTGCTGGCCGCCCGACAAGCTTTCGGGGTAGCGGTCCAGCAGATCCGAAAGCCCAAGCCGGTCTGCCAATTGCCCGGACCATTGGGCATCTTCGGTACCTGCAAGGCGGGCATGAAAGGACAGGTTTTGCCCCACGGTCAGCGATGGGATCAGGTTGAACTGCTGGAACACAAGCGAAACCTTTCTGCGCCGCAGCTCGGCCCGGCCCGCATCATCCAAAGGGGACAGGGGCGTGCCATCCAGCGTAATCTCGCCTCTGTCGAAACTGTCCAGGGCGGCGGCCAGATTCAGCAAGGTGCTCTTACCGCTGCCGCTGTCACCGGTCAGAGCAAGCGTTTGTCCCTGATCCAGTGTCAGAGACACGTCGCGCAGAACGGGCCGCCCGCCGGGGTAGGTTTTCTGAACTCGGTCGATGATCAACAGCATGAAGCGCCCTTTTTTGCACAGGATGTGCGTTGGACTTCCCAACTGTCCAGTGCAGACCTTACTCCGGTTCCTTTCGCCGCAGGCTACTTCATCTGGCGGCGGGGTTGTGCCTTGTGGTTCTAAAGGTCATTGTGCCCAGGCAATCCATGGTCGAAATTCAGGGTGAGAATACATGACGTTGCTGCATCAGATCGTTTGGGGCAGTACCTTTCTGGGTATTTGCATCCTGATCGAGATTCTCTTTCTGACCTGGTGCACGATGTCCATAATCAAGATGGATAAAAGATGGGTCACACGCGGGGTGTTTGTGGCAACCGCGGGGCCAATTGCCGTTGCCTTGGGCTTCATTATCGCAACGCACACCATTCAGGTCTGGATCTGGGCTATCGTCTGGGTATTGCTGAATGTTCTGCCGGACTGGAACTCGGCCATCTATTTCTCGTTGGTGACGTTTACGACGCTCGGATACGGCGACATCGTTTTGGGTGAAGGGCTGCGCATTTTCGGCTCGTTTGCCTCGGTCACCGGGCTGTTGGCGTTTGGATTGTCGACCGCGTATCTGGTCGCACTGATGACACGCGTCTTTCAGGAGAGGTTCTTTTCCTAAAGGATCGGAGCAAACAACCGCGCCAGCGGCGCACCAAAGCGGATGTGGGCCGGTTGTTGACGCAACCTGCGGGTCAGTTCGTAGCTAGATTCGAAATCTTCTTGTAGCATCTGGTCGACGGCCTGCGCAGCCCGGGCATCAAAGAACAGCGCCATTGCTTCGAAGTTGAGGCGGAAGGATCGGTTGTCGAGGTTTGTTGTTCCAACAGCGGCCAGCGTCTCGTCAACAACGAACGCCTTTTGATGCATGAACCCACCGGTATAGCGGAACACGCGTACGCCGCAGTCGCGGATTTCATCGAAATAGGCAAACGCGGCCAGCCAGGGCAGGCGATGGTCGATCATGTCAGGAACAAGGATGCGTACATCCACACCGCGCATCGCGGCATGTTGCAGGGCTGTCATGACATCGATGTCGGGTACGAAGTAAGGCGACGCAATCCACAACCGTTCTTTTGCCTCGGCGATTGCCGCAAAGAACATCATGGCGCCAGTTTCGGTTTCGTCTCCGGGCCCGGTCGCAACCAGCAGGGCATTCATGTTCTGTTCGGATTCACTGCCCGCCCAGTCAAGTTCATCGATCAGGTCTTCGTTATGTGCCCAATGCCAGTCTTCGGTGAAGATAAGCTGCAATTGCCGGACGACATGACCGGACATCATGATGTGAGTGTCGCGCCAGTGGCCGAAATGCGGGTGTTTGCCCAGATATTCCTCGCCTACATTGTGCCCACCGATAAAGCCTGTCTCGCCATCGATAATGACGGTTTTGCGGTGGTTTCGGTAATTCAGCTGAAACCGAAAATTCGGGCCGCGTTGTTGACGAGGGTCGGCGACATCAATCCCGGCTTCACGCATGGTATCCAGATACGCGCGCGGCAAACCATAACTGCCGACTGCATCGGTCATGAAACGGACGTGAACCCCACGTTTCGTCGCCTCGATCAGCTTGGATTGCAGTTTGCGGCCCAGTGCGTCGTCTCTGATGATGTAGAACTGAATGAGGATATAGTTCTTGGCCTTGTCGATGGCGTCGAAAATGGCGTCGAATGTGGCGTGCCCGTCAACCAGCAGCCGGGCACCGTTTCCGCTGGACACAGGAAGATGCGCCAGAAACTCGAATGGGCGCGGATTGATCGACATAGACGAGGGATCGGGCCTTGAGTAATCGGCAAAGGTTTTGATCCCTTCAACAACCCGCTCACTTTTCTGGCGCGCGATGCGATATCCGTGAAAGCGATGGTGTCCCAGAAAAAGATACAACGGCACCGCCAGGAAAGGTGCTGATACCAGAAAGACCACCCACCCAACTGCACCTTGCGGTGTTCGCGCGGTTTGTGCTGCTCGGATCGAAAACACAAATGCAGCCACGTACAACGTGAATACAAAGATAGATACCAGCGCTGTCCACATGGGGTCTTACATCTTTCGGGCCGTTCAGTTTGCCCCAGTGTAGATGCGTGACCAGTCTTGCGCCATATCGACAATGATCCATCCCTTGTCAGAACCCTGATCCAGCCCGTCTGCCAGCTTTCCTATTGGGCTTTCGCGGTCATAGGCCCATTCGCGTTCGGCGTCCGTGTGGTGGATCAGAATTCCCAAACGCGGGCCATCACCCGACGTTGTCCAATCCAGCATAGCGAAATCTCCGTCCGAGTTGCCTGCGGCCAGAATCGGGCGTCTGCCAATCGTACGTTCGATGTTGATCGGCTTGCCTTCCTTGTCGTCGATGAAGGCTAACCCCGGTGCCTTGATGATCGTCGGGTTGCCGTCGATCACCTTATAGGTGCTGTCTGCATAGCTCCCCAATATCTGTTCCGGCGGGATACCATATGCATCCTCGGCAAAGGCGCGCATGAAATGAATGCCGCCGCCGGATACGATGTAGGTTTTGAAACCCTCATCACGCAAGTAACGCAGCAACTCGACCATCGGCTGATAGGTCATCTGGTCATAGGGCAGGCCGGTGCCAGGGTGGCGTTCGGTTTCCAGCCACTGCGCAACACCTGCCTGAAAGTCATCGACGCTGGTGCCAGAATGCGATGCGTTGACAACTTCGATCAGCGCCTCATGCCCGCCTTCAAGAACGGCCGCTAGATCACCCTTTGCTGCAGCTTCCAAAGCAGGAGTTGCCAGGATCGACGGGTCCCGCTCGGCCAGATCGGCCAGTCGGTCCATGGCAAAAACAAACTGGAAATACACGGGCTGTTCGGCCCAAAGCGTTCCGTCATTGTCGAATACGGCGATCCGGTCATCGGGCGTCACGTAGTGAGCTGAGGCAGGGTCGGTCACCTCGTCAACAAACGAAACGATTTTCGCTTTGGATTCTAGATTGTTCCAAGAGGGCAAGGGGTCGGCGATGGCGACCGTCGCTCCTAGCACACTGCACAATATCAAAAACAGACGCACGGATTATTCCTCAATTTTCAACTGCCAATGAGAAGCGCCGGGGCCCCGGTATCGGGACTCCGGCTTTGTCGTGTCTTGGATCAAACGGCCAGCATCACGGTGCGCCCGGGGGTGACGTCAACTTCTCCATCACCTTGTCGAGGCTGAAGCTCGCGGCTTCTTGCCGGGGAGGGTACTCCTTGAAGGTTTCAAGGAACTGCGCGACATAGGCTTGCGCAGGTACCAGCATGTAGGCACGGTCGAGCATCCAGTCATAGTAGGTGTTCGATGTGCGATAGCCACGCTCGTATGGGTCGCGTCGCAAGTTGGCGATCAATGGCACACGCAGAGGGGTCAGAGGCTCCATCCAGGCGCGCAAGGTTGCCCATGCCTTTTGTTCAAGGAAGGTGATCTTCCAATCACCGAAGCGCAGTGCCGCAAGGTCACCATCGTCGGTGAAATAGAAGATTTCCCTGCGCGGGCTCTCATTTGTTTCGCCGGTCAGCAACGGCAGGATGTTGTAGCCATCCAGATGCACGCGGTAGTCACGCCCGCCGCCAACTTCGGCCACGGTGACGCCTTCCAGAAGATCTTCTTTCACGGTTTCGTTGCCAGCCGCCGCCAGGAATGTTGGCAACCAATCCATATGGTGCACGATCTCGTTCGACACAGCGCCTTCGGCAATCTTGCCGGGCCACCGAACCATGGCGGGTACGCGCCATGCGCCTTCCCATTGGGTGTTTTTCTCACCCCAGAACGGTGTCATCGCGGCATCTGGCCACGTATTCATGTGCGGACCATTGTCGGTCGAATAAAACACGATGGTTTTATCGGCGATGCCCAGCTCGTCCAGCGCAGTAAGGAAGTCACCGATATGCATGTCGTGTTCGATCATGCCAGCCGTATACTCATCCACCTGCTTGCCCACGATTTCATTGGCTTTTGCCCATTTCTCTTCGGAAACATGCGTGCGGAAATGCATCCGGGTGCCTGACCACCAGACGAACCACGGTGTGCCGCTTTCCTCTTGTTTGCGGATGAATTCAATCGCAGCTGCCGCGGTTTCATCGTCGACCGTTTCCATACGCTTCTTGGTCAGCGGGCCGGTATCCTCGATCTCACCACCTGCTGTCGACTTGATTACACCGCGCGGGCCAAAAGCTTGTCGGAAGGTTCTGCCATCGGGCAGAACAGCATCATTGGGATAGTCGATGTTTTCCGGCTCTTCCTCGGCGTTGAGATGGTAGAGGTTGCCAAAAAATTCGTCAAAACCGTGGTTTGTCGGCAGATGTTCATCCCGGTCGCCCAGGTGGTTTTTTCCGAACTGACCCGTGGCGTAGCCTTCCGCTTTCAGAAGGCCCGCAATGGTCGGGTCTTCGATCTGCATGCCTTCCTCAGCGCCCGGCAGGCCAACTTTGGACAGGCCCGTGCGGAAAACGGATTGCCCCATGATGAAAGATGATCGCCCAGCCGTGCACGACTGTTCACCGTAGTAATCCGTGAACATCATACCTTCTTCGGCGATACGGTCGATATTGGGTGTCTGATACCCCATCAACCCCCGCGTGTAGGCCGAGATGTTGGACTGACCAACATCGTCGCCCCAGATCACAAGGATATTCGGTTTCTGGTTCTGCGCCCAGGCGGGTATGGCCAGTGTCAACGTGGCGGTTACCACGGCAAGTCGGCGCAAGTTACTGCGCCAGGTGCCGGATAGCGAACGTGGAGGTAACATGGTTTGCTCCTGATTTGAGAGGATCTTAGTGACCCTTGGAAAATTAAATCTCCGGCGTTCAAACGCATGAACAACACGGCAGCAATGTGTTGATTCCCATGTCGAAAATATCAGATCCTGGGAATCGAACGTTTTCAGCATAGGTCAGTTCTTGCGTTGGAAACTCATCATATGATTATATCTCAAAGTACAAATGTGAGACAAAATGAATAATCTGAAGCTATTACGAAACACCGGATGGTTCAGTGACCGCTCGTCAGAGTTTCAAGCCGATTTGGCAGCTCTTGGCATACTGAAATTGGTTGAGGCGGGTGAGACACTGTACCACTACGGTGATACGGCAAATGGAATCTACGCGATTCTCAGCGGTGGTGTGCAGATAACGGCCCCAGCGGACGATGGTCAGGAGTTCGTTTTGCACCGCGATGGCGCTGGGTTCTGGATCGGCGATCTTGCGTTGTTTGCTGGTGCACTGCGTCTGGTCAGTGTTGTCACGACGCAAGCCACTCAAGCCTTGTTTTTCCCTAACCTGAGCATCTCGCGGTTGATTCAGAACAATCCTGACTACATCCGGGATTTCTATGCGTTGACGCATGAGAATATGCGGACCGCTTTGCGCATCATGGCAAATCTGGCTGTGACGGGAACGGAGAAGCGGCTGGTCTTGAGGTTGCTTCACTTGGACGAAGGGACCTCGAAAACCGAAGGCTGGATTGATGTTTCGCAAGACGATCTGGCAGCGATGATTGCTGTATCGCAGCCGACTTTGCACAGGAACCTTCACCGGCTTGTGGATTTGGGGTTAATCGAACTGGGGTATGGCCGGGTTCGACTGCTGGATCGGGGCGCATTGATAGCCAGTTGTCAGACCTGAGGTTTCGGGTAGCGACACCGGCATGCGGTTCAATATACGCGGACAGGCTGGCCGCTGTGTACGGTACCCGACGAACTTAAGCCTTTGCCACGCCGTGGTTCAGTTTTTCGCACGCGCCTGACTGTCCTCCTCGCCCAATTGGCCGTCCAGAGACATCATGATTGCGACCGGGCGTAAAGCAGGGATGTGGCTGAACACGATCAGGATGCAGACCGTCAGTGGCACGCTCAGGAAAGCACCGATCAGGCCCCAGACAGTTGTCCAAAAGGTCAATGCCAGAATAACTAGGAATGTCGACATGTTCAGCGAACGTCCCAGCATGGCCGGATCAAGGAAGTTACCGATCAGGAATTGAAGGGTGCCGCACCCAAATAAGATAATCAAAAACGGAACGATCGTATCAAACTGAACAAGCGCGATCATGGCTGGGAAAAACACCGCTATGATCGACCCGATCGAGGGTATGAAGTTCAGAGCAAAGGTCAAAACGGCCCAGGTTTCCGCATATTCCAAGCCAAGAACCCTGAATACAAAATAGCTGATGCCCGCTGTGATCAGGCTGATCAGCGTCTTTACCCCAACATATCGTTGCAGGCTGATCGATATGGCATCAAGCATGGTCGCAAAATCTGCGCCGGTTTGGGGGTCACCAGCCGCAAGTTGAATTTTCTTGCGAAAGGCCAGACGCTCGGCCATCAGGAACGCGACATAGAGGCTGATCAGAAAGAACTGGTTTAGCAGGGACGTAGCGCTGCCCAGCAACAGGCGTGCGACATAGGTCATGTCGATGCTGACCAGATTGTCGCGGATGAAAGTGGTGACATCGTTGCCGACAAGACCGGTTATGCGCTCAACCGCCCCGTCGAACTGGTTTTCGTAGGTGCTGACGGACCGAGCAAACTGCGTTGCCTGACTGCCCAGCACGTACATGATCATGAACAATCCCACCAGAACCACGGTCACTCCGGCGATATTGGCCAACCAGACCGGAGCACGGGTCAGCGCGGTAACGCGGTCGCTCAGCGCAATGATCAGAACGTTGACCAGCAGCGCCATGGCAAGAGGGATCAGGAAGTTCGCCCCCGCATAAAGCCCCAACACTATCAGCGTCGCGATAATGCAGGTGTCGCGGACAACAGACAGTTTTAGCCTGGGGCGAGCCGTGAAATCTTCCTGATCCGGGATCATTCAGTATCCTGTTTATCTGTTCTTACGCAGGCTGGTGATCGCCCCGCTTTTTCCAATCCTGCACCTGCAATCCGTTTTTAGCAATGCAGTCAGCCGTTTGCAGATCGGCATTTGTCACTTTGATACCGATGACGGGTTCTGTGTTTTATTTCGGCAGGTTAGGGTTGCAGGATGACAAAGCCCACGATTCCCCCGTTTGGCCGCCCGCTTCAGGCACTGTGGCTGGCACTTCGCCGGTTCGTCAGGAAAAACGGACCTGTCATGAGCAGCCACGTCGCCATGTCGCTGATGATGGCCCTGTTTCCCTTTGTGTTGTTCACCGTGGCGCTGGCCGGGGCATTGTCGCAGGACTATGTCACTGATGAGTTGATTGATCTGCTGTTCGGGGCATGGCCCAAGGATGTTGCGGACCCTATCGTGGCCGAATTGCGTGCCGTTCTGGCCGGGGCAGGGTCGGGTGTGATTACGCTGGGTGGCTTACTTGCGATCTACTTTGCCTCCAACGGGGTTGCCGCAGTTCGCGCTGCGATGAATCAGGCCTATCACGATCAGGACAGTTGGCCTTTTTGGAAGACCCGGCTTTTGTGTCTGGTTCTGGTTATCCTTGGCGGTTCGGCAATCCTTGTTATTGCAACGGTCGAGGTGGTCTTGCCGGTCTACACGAAACTGGTGGCAGAGCATACCGAAGCTCCGGTAGCGGACTGGCTGTCCGTAGATCGCCTGCGGTGGACGTTTACCGTGGCCGTTCCGGCAGGCACCGTCCTGCTGGCTCATCTAATCCTGCCAACCCGCAGGCACAGCCTGACCCAGATCCTGCCCGGCGTCATACTGACATTGGTTTTGTGGGCAGCTGGCGGATGGGCATTTTCAGTCTATATCAGCCAGTTCGCCACCTACAGTGCCACATATGCGGGTTTGGCCGGGGCAATGGCTGCGCTGATCTTCCTGTATCTGTGTTCTGCGATGCTGATCCTTGGCGCTGAATACAACGGCGCATTAATCGACCTTCGGAACGCCGCTGAAGGAGATATGGCATGAGATTTGCCATTCTGGCGGCTTGCTTAACCCTCGCAAGTGAAGGGCAGGCGCAGTCACTGGAATATGTCGGGTCGGATCAATGTTCGGACTGCCATCAACGCGAGGCCGAGGCATGGGCTTCGTCTCATCATGCCTTGGCCTGGACGGAAGTTGGCGACGGCCATCTGGTCGCCGATTTCGATGGAACCCGGTTCGTGCAGAACGGGATGACGGTTGAATTTACTAAACAGGCAGACAGGTTCACAGCTCGTGTAACTGAAAAAGACGGTGCGACGACGGCATATGATGTGCATTCCGTTGTCGGGATCACGCCTCTGCAACAATTTCTGTTTGAAACCGAACCGGGGCGGTTGCAAAGTTTTGATGTGGTCTGGGATACCGAGCAGAAGCGCTGGTATCACTTATACCCCGATCAGGATCTGCCGCCAGAAGACGGGCTGCACTGGACGGGCCCTTACAAGAACTGGAACGCGCGCTGCGCCGAATGTCACGCCACAGGGTTTGAAAAGAACTACGACGCGCAATCCAGAACATACTCTTCCCGACTGGCCGAGATTGGTGTTGGCTGCGAAGCCTGCCATGGACCGGGATCGGCACATATCGATTGGACCAAAGGGCAGGGCGTTGCCGAGGGGCTGAGTGATAGAGGCTTCTCGATGAGCTGGGGCAAGGGCCAGACCGAGGCCGGGATCCAGCAATGTGCCGGATGTCATTCGCGGCGCGAGGCGCATGGCAACGGAAGTCCTTTGCCGGGAACCCCGTATCATGATGCCTATAACCTGGCTGTGTTGCGGCCCGGTTCCTATCATCCGGACGGGCAGATACTTGATGAGGTCTACGTTTACGGCTCGTTCCTGCAATCCAAGATGTATGCCCGAGGGGTCGGGTGTATGAACTGCCACGAGCCACACAGCGCGCAGTTGAAGGCCGAAGGCAACGGTATTTGCACGCAATGTCATTCCACGGCCGCAAACCCTGAATTCCCGACGCTAGCGAAACAGGAATACGATACCCCCAGTCACCATCATCACGTTATGGATAGCGCGGGTGCCCAGTGCAAAAGCTGCCACATGATCGAACGCACTTATATGGGAGTGGACGGTCGCCGGGATCACAGCTTTCGCGTGCCGCGACCGGATTTGGGATTAGGGGCTGATGCCTGCACTGATTGCCACCAGAATAAGGATCAGGTCTGGGCTGCCAGCCGGATCAAAGGGTGGTTTCCTGACACAGCCAATCGGGGCGCACATTTTGGTACGGTATTCAAAGCTGCTGCCGATGGTCAGTTGAAAACGCCAGAGGGTTTAATTGCTGTCGCAATGGACCCCTCGCAACCCGCTATCGTGCGCGCAACAGCGGCGTATCTGCTGCAACCCTTCGGCTCGCCCGAAGTTGCCGCGCACACAGCGCCACTGTTGCAGGAAGACGATCCGCTGATACGCGCAAATGCAGCAGCCTTGCAGCGTCAGGCGAGCCCAACGGATCGTGCCCAAAGGTTAGAGCCCCTTTTGTCTGATCCTTTTCGCAACGTTCGCATTGCCGCCGCCAAGGAGTATCTGAGTATCCCTCCTCAAGCTCTGACACCTCAGCAACAGGGTCTGGCCGGGCAGGGGATGGCCGCGTGGCAGGCGGCGATCTCGAACAGGCTGGATGCCCCGGAAACGCATCTGGTTCTGGGGGGGATGGCCTTGACGCTGCGCAACGCCCCGGCTGCCGAACGGGCCTTTCGCGAGGTTGTAGCGCTGGACCCTCAACGTGCCGAAGCGTGGCCCATGGTGGTACAGCTGGCACAGATAAATCGCGGCCCGGAAGCCGCACGTATCGCCCTGCGAGAAGCCTTGGGCAGGTTGCCCGATGACCCGGCCTTGCTGCAATTGCTGCAACAACTGGGCCCCTGATCCGGCACAGGCTTGCCCGATTTGTTCCATCTTCACGGCAAGATTTTACGCTAACGGCATTTCAGAACTGTTGTTTTGAGGTGATGTATGTCCACTGAGTCAACAAGACAGAAAGCAACCGGGCCGAACCCTGCTACACTGGCGCAGCGCATTGAAGAGCTGCGCAATCGCGAGCCTGTATATGTTTCGCACGGGGATACTCTGATGTTGCAGGGTATGGCGGCCACGTCGTTGCGTGAACAACGTCTGACCGGAAACCGTATCCGTTTGGAAGATTAAGTTCAGCCGCGAAACCCGGTTGCTATAACGAATTTCTCGGAGCTGTCTGAACGGGATGCGGGCGGTTTCACATGCGCCACTTTCTGAAATTTCTGCTTCAGAAGTTTTTGCAAATCGCCCTCGGCGCCGCCAGCAAGAACCTTGGCTACAAATGTGCCACCTTCTTCCAGCACGTCAAAGGCGAAATGGGCCGCAGTTTCACACAGCGCGATGATCCGCAGATGGTCGGTCTGCTTGTGACCCGAGGACGCTGCGGCCATGTCCGACATTACAACATCCGCCTTGCCACCCAGCCAGTCCTTGACCTTCTGGTCGGCGTCATCCTCCATGAAGTCCAGCACATGGGTATCGGCACCCGCAACCGGTTCCACTTCCTGCAAGTCGATGCCCAGCACCGTTCCGATCCGTTTCCCCGATTTTTCACCAAGCGCGTTTACCCGTTTGACTGCAACCTGGCACCAGCCACCGGGTGCGCATCCCAGATCAACAACCCGTGCTCCGGGTACGAGAAAGCGGAACTTGTCGTCAAGTTCCATGATCTTATACGCGGCCCGCCCACGGTATCCTTCGGTCTGGGCGCGCTTGACATAGGGGTCGTTCAATTGCCGTTCGAGCCAGCGGGTCGAACTCAGCTTGCGACCACGTGCGGTTTTTACCTTTACCTTCAGGTCACGTTGCCCGCGCCCCGAGTTGTTTTTGCCAGTTGGTGTCTTCGCCATCAGAACGGTCCGTCTTCCAGTACCCCGTCCGCGCTCATCTGCGCATAAAGCAGGCCCTCGCGCAGGCCCCGATCTGCCACGGAAAGGCGATCAGTGGGCCAACAGCGCAACAATGCCTGCAAAATGGCCGAGCCGGACATGATCAGGGCCTGCCGGTCTTCCCCAATCCGAGGATCCCGGCGGCGCCCATGAGGGCCGAGTTCTAAATACCCGCGTATCACTTTGTCAATCTGGTCACTGGTCATACGCAGCCCGTCAACTTTGGTCCGGTCATAACGCTTCAGGCCAAGATGCGATGCCGCAACCGTAGTGACAGTTCCGCTGGTGCCGACGATCTGAAAACCTTCACGGGTTTGTTCATCTTTGTAAGGTGCGAAATCGGCCAGGTTTTCTTCGAAAAACCAGCTCATTAACGCAAACCGCGCGGCGTCGTTTTCGACGTCATTGAACTGATCCCGCAACGTGGCAACACCCAGCGGCACGCTGATCCAGTCCACGACTTTTGCAGCCGGAAAAGGGCTGTCGACCGTGTGAAATCCGTTATGCAAACGCATGATCGCAGCCGGGCGGTCACGGCGAGGGACGGACGAAATGTCGATCCAGACCAGCTCGGTCGAACCGCCGCCAATATCGACAACCAACAGCTGTTCGGTCTTGGTGGACACCAGCGGGGCGCAGGAAATCACCGCCAAACGGGCTTCTTCTTCGGGTTGGATGATTTCAAGCGTCAGCCCGGTTTCGCGTTTGACCTGCCGGATGAATTCGCGGGAATTCTTGGCGCGGCGGCAGGCCTCGGTCGCGATCAGACGCATCCGTTTCACTTTGTTCCGTTTGAGCTTCTGTTGACAGATTCGCAGCGCCTGAACGGTGCGTGCCATCGACGCCCGCGACAGACGTCCGGTGCGTTCCAGACCCGCGCCCAGCTGCACGGACTTGGAGAAGCTGTCAACCACATGAAACCCGCTGCCCTTGGGCTGGGCTATCAACATGCGGCAACTATTTGTTCCCAAATCCAGAGCCGCATACAGGGCATCCGGATCGGGTCTTGCCGGCGCGGGGCTTTCGACCGCTTGCGGGAACGCGCCCGCACCTTTGGGACGCTTGGGCGCCATCGTAACGCCCTCCGATTTTCGAGTTGATTTGACCCTAGGCGGCGCATCGCCGACGTGCAAGCGATTTCCATTTCGAATTTAGTCTGGATGTCACACGCCGTTCATACTGAGGTGCGATTTGAACTTTGATCCCGCTTGAGGGATTCTTGATCGCAATTAGCCGCAGACGGAGCCTGCCATGAAAGATGAACGTGTCCTGACCTTTGACGAATTCGATGAAGTGGTGAATCCGCGCCCAGAGGAATGTGAGTTTGACCGCGTCGTCGAGCGTGCCTTATCACGTCGTGGATTTCTGGGCGGCGTATTGGCGATGGGAAGTTTCACGGCCTTGGGTGGGGCGCTGCTTCCGACTGGTGTGCGCGCAGCCGCAGATCGCTTTGCGTTCGAGGCGATTCCGGCGTCAACTGCCGATGACGTCATCGTGCCGCCGGGCTACCAGGCCGAGGTGATGGTGCGCTGGGGTGATCCGCTTTGGTCTGATGCGCCCGAATTCGATCCGGCCACCCGTGGAACTGCCGCCAGTCAGGAACGTGCATTCGGTGATAACACCGACGGTCAGGATGTGTTTCTGCACGAGGGTCACGTTCTGCTGGTCGTAAACAACGAATACACCAATCGCGATATCCTTTGGGGAAACAACCCGGACGCCAAGGCCGCCTCGGATGACGATGTTGCCAAAGGCATGATGGCGCATGGTGTGACGGTGGTCGAGATTGCAGCTACCGATGGCAAGTGGGGCATTGTTAAGGATAGCCCGTATAACCGCCGCATCACGCCGCAGACAGACATGTCACTGACGGGCCCTGCCGCGGGCCATGATCTGTTGAAAACTGCCGCTGATCCGACAGGCACCACCTCTAAGGGCACCTGGAACAACTGTGGCAACGGCATGACCCCATGGGGGACGTATTTGGCCTGTGAAGAGAATTTCAACGGCTACTTCTCGGCTGAAGACGAAAACCATGAAGTCAGCGCCGAACTTCAGCGCTATGGCGTTTCGTCCAAAGACTGGGGATACGGATGGGCCGGAATTGACGAGCGTTTCGATGTCTCGAAAAACCCCAACGAGCCGAACCGCGCAGGCTATGTTGTCGAAATCGACCCAACCGATCCGGCCTCGACGCCTCGCAAGCTGACCGCGCTTGGTCGGTTCAAGCATGAAAACGCCGAGGCCATTGTGAACAATGACGGTCGCGTCGTCGTCTACATGGGCGATGATGAACGGGGCGAGTTCCTGTATCGCTTCGTCTCGGAAGGTGTTTATGCCGCTGGTGTGGATACGAATGCGCTGCTTGAGAACGGTACGTTGTCGGTTGCAAAGTTCAACGACGACGGGACTGGTGAGTGGCTGGACCTGACCCCCGAAACAACTGGTATGACGTCGCAGGCCGAAATCTGCATCCATACGCGACAGGCAGCGTCGGCCGTGGGCGCGACCACTATGGACCGCCCGGAATGGGTTGCGGCCAATCCGAACGCGCCCGAGGTCTATTGCTGCCTGACCAACAACAAGAACCGCGGTGTGAAACCGAATGCCGGTGGCGACGACACTTCGGTCAACGGGCCGAATCCGCGCGATGCGAACAAATACGGTCAGATCGTGCGCTGGCGTCCTGAAGGCGGTGATCATGGCGCATCGGGGTTTGAATGGGACCTGTATGTACTGGCCGGAAACCCGACCGTGCATCAGGATGCTTATGGCGGCTCGGATAATGTCAACGCCGACAACATGTTCAACTCGCCCGATGGGCTGAAGTTTGACAGCAACGGCCTGCTGTGGATCCAGACCGACGGCAAATACAGCAACGAGGGCGACTTCGAAGGGCAGGGGAACAACCAGATGCTGGCAGGCGACCCGGTTACCGGTGAAATCCGTCGTTTTCTGGTTGGACCGAACGAGTGTGAGATCACTGGGCTCAGCTGGTCGCCGGATCGCCGCACCATGTTTGTTGGTATTCAGCACCCCGGTGAAGACGGCAACAGCCACTGGCCCGACGGTGGTAACTCGGTTCCACGTTCAGCCATCATTGCGGTTACTCGTCTAGACGGCGGGCTGGTCGGTTAACCCTGGCAAGACGCGCTGAATCAAGCCTCGGGCGGGTCATGCCGTCCGGGGCTTTTTGTTCATTATGCAGCGCTCTCATAGTGACAATGAGAATTTTGGTATGCGTTTTCGTCGCGAGACGGGTTAAAACCCCGCCACGCCACCGTGGGCGAAAACGTCGCTTGAAAAGCGCCGGGTGTCGAAAACCGACCGACCCATCCCCACATTGAAGTTTAGAACCGGCCCATCGGGTTAGGAGGAATCACAGTAATGCCTGACGTCACCATCGTGTACTGGCGCGACATTCCCGCTCAGGTCATCGTCGGCAAAGGCCGTCGCGGCGCGAAGCGGCAATTGGAAGAACGGTTCGAGCAAGCCATCGACCGCGCCGCCATGAAGGTAAACGCCAAGGACAGTGATGCCTATCTGGCCGAATGGCGCAAGGCCGAGCCTTTTGCGGTTGATGGCGACCCGGCAGAAGTAGCCGAGGCCGAGGCCCTGCGTCTGGAAAAGGAATACGATCAGGACCGCATTAAAGCGCTGATCGCAAATGACGGTTGGGCATAAGCCCGGATCTTAATGGGAGGCCTCAATGGCTTTGCTGAACTTCAAGAAACGTGATGTGGTCGAAAACAGCCCTGTGAACCCGACCGTCGAAGCCTTCCTGCAAGGCTATTCGATCGAGGTCATGCCGCGGACCGCCGAAAAGGTCGAGGATTTCCGCGCGCTGCTGCCCGAAGGCACACGCGTCTACATTGCCCATATCGAAGGCACCCCGATTGAAGATATGGTCAAGACAGCCAAGCGGATTGCAGCCGAAGGCTATCCTGTCATGCCCCACTTCCCGGCGCGGATCATCAAGGATGCGGCGACGTTGGAAAACTGGATCTCAATGTACCAGGGCGAGGCGGGCGTCGAACAGGCGCTGTTGCTGGCCGGTGGCGTGACAAAGCCGCATGGCGATTTCGACAGTTCCATGCAGCTGATGGAAACCGGTCTGTTCGACAAGGCAGGGTTCACACGTCTTCATGTTGCCGGTCACCCCGAGGGGAACAAGGACATCGATCCCGATGGGTCCACCAAGAATGTCGATGACGCCCTGCGCTGGAAACAGAAATTCAACGAGACCACGGATGCCGAGATGGCGCTGGCAACCCAGTTTGCCTTCGATGCCAAACCGATCATCGCCTGGGCAGATAGTCTGAAAGAGGCGGGTATCGACCTGCCCATCCACATCGGTATCGCCGGTCCGGCCAAACTGCAGACCCTGATCAAGTTCGCAATTGCCTGCGGCGTCGGCCCGTCGCTGAAAGTTCTGCAAAAGCGCGCCATGGATGTGTCGAAGCTTCTGCTGCCCTATGAGCCGAATGATGTTGTGACTGAATTGGCCAACCACAAGGCGGCCAACCCGGATTTCAACATCACCAACGTGCACTTCTTCCCGCTGGGCGGGATCAAAACCAACGCCAACTGGGCGATCAATAATGGCGGCGCCTCGGCGCAGCCTGCAAACTCCTAAGGAACGGACATGACCCGTACAGTCGTAGAATCAAAAACAAAAACCGCCGTTCTGGGCTTTGACGAACCGTTCTGCGTGATCGGCGAGCGGATCAACCCGACCGGTCGGAAAAAGCTGGCGGCCGAACTGGAAGCAGGCGATTTCTCGACCGTCGAGAAAGATGCGCTGGCACAGGTGATGGCGGGCGCAACCGTTCTGGATATCAATGCGGGCGTCGTCTACAACTCGAACCCAAACCCGAACGAGACCGAACCGCCGCTTATGCGCAAGATCGTTGAGCTGGTGCAGGGGCTGGTTGAAGTTCCGCTGTGTATCGACTCGTCGGTTCCCGGTGCTCTGGAAGCGGGTCTTGAGGCGGCGGAAGGTCGCCCTCTGCTGAACTCGGTCACAGGTGAGGAAGAGCGTCTGGAACTGGTTCTGCCGCTGGTCAAAAAATACAATGTTCCTGTTGTGGCAATCTCGAACGACGACACAGGCATCTCGGAAGACCCCGATGTCCGTTTCGAAGTGGCCAAAAAGATCGTTGAACGTGCCGCTGATTTCGGCATCCCTGCGCACGACATCGTTGTTGATCCGCTGGTCATGCCGATCGGTGCGATGGCAACTGCCGGTCAGCAGGTGTTTGCTCTGGTCCGTCGCCTGCGCGAGGAGCTGGGCGTTAACACCACCTGTGGCGCGTCCAACATCTCGTTCGGTCTGCCGAACCGCCACGGCATCAACAATGCCTTCCTGCCGATGGCAATGGGTGCCGGCATGACCTCGGCGATCATGAACCCGGTGGCTCTGCCAGTGACGCAGGCAAAAATTGCCGAGAAAAAAGAAGCCGTTGCCGCAGCTGGCATCATCCTGCCCGAAGGCATGGATGACGAGGCGTTCGTTCAGATGTTCGGCTTGGGCTCCACAAAGCCGCGCGCCGGTAAGGAGATGGAGGCCATCCGCGCCGCCAACCTGCTGACCAACAACGACCCGCATGGTGGGGAGTGGATCAGGTTCAACAAATCACCTGACGAGGCCGGTGGCGCAGCCGGTGGTCGTCGCGGCGGTGGCCGTCGTCGCCGCGCCTGATTACATCAACAAAGACAGCTAAGGCCGGGCACTGTGCCCGGCCTTTTTCGTTTGACTCTGATCAATGTCGATTTTGCGCAAGGGTTCAGGATATCCTGATCCGGGACGCAACGATCAGGTGGCACCATGCGTAAACATCACCCCCCGAAACTCTCAGAAGCGGATCTGACCAAGCGGTTGGGCAAAAAGGAGTATTTCGAGCAACTGATTGATCTTCAGGCCAAGCTGGCTAGGATTCAACAAGCGTATCTGTTTCACGGGCTCAAGGGTGTGCTGGTGTTCGAGGGTTGGGATGCGGCAGGCAAGGGGGGAACCATTCGCAGGATCAGCCAGGCTCTGGACCCGCGCAGCTTTAAGGTCTGGCCAATTGGGGCGCCCCGGAACTACTACCTCAACCGGCATTACCTGCTGCGGTTTTGGGAACGTTTGCCACCGTCCGGAGCGATATCCGCTTTCGACCGCAGCTGGTACGGGCGCGTGTTGGTCGAGAGGATCGAGAACCTGACCCCGGAAACACGCTGGCGCGCTGCTTATCAGGAAATCAACGATTTCGAACGCATGCTGGTCGACGATGGTGCCCGGATCGTCAAGCTGTTCTTCCACATCTCTGAAGATGAACAGATGCAGCGGTTTACTGAACGACTAAGAAACCCGTTGAAGCGCTGGAAATTGACATACGAGGATTTCAGGAATCGCGAGAAATGGGATGATACCGAGATCGCCGTGGATGAAATGCTGGCCCGGACGTCGACCGATCTGGCACCGTGGCACGTGATACCGGCCAATAACAAAAGATACGCGCGCATCAGCGCCATGAAGGCCATTGTCAAAGCCTTTTCAGCCGGGGTCGATCTGAACCCGCAACATCTGGACAGCCGCACGCTTGAGGCGGCCATCCAGGCTTTGGATGTAGATGACTCGCTGATCGACAGTCTTCGTGCGCGGACCGAGTGACTTTTTCCGGGCAACCTGAAACGATCCGGCTTGCGTGTCAGGGAACTCTGGTTATATCTCAGGGGTGCGGCGGGTATGATGTAATGGTAGCCTGTCAGCTTCCCAAGCTGAACGCGCGGGTTCGATTCCCGCTACCCGCTCCAGAACTTTCAGGTCAGACGGCGATTTCCGGTGAAGGCCTGCTCCGGCAGGCATGGGGGTCGTATCGGGACGTTCCACCAAATTGACTTGTGCCAGTGGATATTTCCGGTTTTGGGCATCCCTCTCGCGATTGGTAGGATTCCGGGCGTCTTATGATAGAGTGACCCCATCACTGTTGAGCAGAGCCCAACTATGCGGGAAATTGATCAGACCGGCACGAGTACACCCCAAGAGCCTTGCGCAGGTGATGTTCATGCCTTTCTGGAGAGCCTGACCGGCCCGTCCCGTGGAACGGTTTCCTGGCTTGTTGACAGCGCATTGACTGTTTCTGTTGGCGAAGGCCGTGCGCTAGGTCTGCGCCTGAAAGACAACACACCACCCCATGACGAAGACATCGCAACGCTTCAGTGGTTCGAGGGGGGCTATGTGCTCAACGCGCTGGCAGGGCAAGACATCTGGGTCAATGGCCACAAGATTGTGTCGGCAACGCTGAAACACGGCGACGTGATCGAATTTGGCGAATTGGGCCCGATCTCCCGATACCGCATTTGTACTCAGAGGTTTCCCATTCGTCACACGGTCGAGGATATCCTGAGTGACGCCTATGCTTATGCGCGGTCAAGTCGCCGGCCCTTTGCCCAAAGAATGTCGGGTGCGCTGCGTGAGAGTGGGCGAAGGCTTGTTTCTCAAACCACTATGTTCTTCAGGATTACGGTGGTTGCAGCGATTGCGCTGATCGCAGGTCTGCTGTTCCTGCTTTATCAAAACGACCGTAGACTGGCCGACAGCCTGCAACAGGAAGCCCGCAAGATCGAAGCGGTGTCGGCCATGCTTAGCCAGACGCGGGAAGATGTGCTGACCCCAGAAGACCTTGTGGCGTTGAGGGATGCCTTTCAGAACCAACTGATATCAACCGAGCAGCGGTTGGGTACCCTTGAACAGCGCGCGGGGGCGTCCACGCGGGTTATCACCGCCTCTACTCAATCCGTGGCTTTCATTCAGGGCGCCTACGGATTACGTCATATCGAAAGCGGTAAACTGCTGCGCCATGTGTTGGGCCCGAACGGAGAGAAGTTGCAAACACCCTTCGGTCAACCCTGGATCGAACCGGACGCAACAGGTGAGCCCGCGGAGTTCCAGTTCACCGGCACCGGGTTTCTGCTGGAGGGTACGCCGCTGTTGGCCACCAACCGCCACGTTGCCTTGCCCTGGACATCCGGCGACAAGGCTCAGGCGCTGAAAAACGCAGGTCTTGAGGCCGAGATGCTGCGGTTGCTGGCCTATCTGCCAGGTCAGGCCGATCCGATCGAGGCCACTTTGGACCGGTTCAGTGAAACCGCTGATCTGGCACTTTTGTCGGTTGATCCAAACCGTATCGAGGGGCTGGGATTACGACTGGCCGATGACCTTCCTCGCAGCGGTGACGAAGTCTTTCTTCTGGGGTATCCTACTGGCCTGAAAGCGTTAATTGCGCAGGCGGGGCCGGAATTTCTGAAAACGCTCGAGAAAGACGGGTCCGTCAATTTCTGGACGATCGCCGCACGGTTATCTGCGCAAAACCAGGTTCAACCTCTCGCCAGCCGAGGAATCGTGGCGCAGACAAGCCCGGGTGCAGTCGTTTACGACGCAGAAACAACGTCAGGAGGAAGCGGAGGGCCGGCCCTGAACCGCAAGGGAGAGGTGGTCGCGATTAACGCCGCGATCCTGCCAGAGTTCGGGGGTTCAAACATCGGGGTTCCGGTTTTGCACCTGAAAACCTTGCTGAATGAAACTGTCAGCCAGTGATCAATCACTGGTCTGGAAAGGCGATTTTTGAACAAAGAATACGACCGTCAACGGAATGATCACAGAAATCAGGGCCACGGCGATCAACAGGTGTCCAAGTTGGCCGTAATCGGCAATCGATGTGACGACACCGGTTTCCGGGTCGGTTACCGCGCGCGACACCACGAAAATCTGGTTCATGTATTTCGTTGCCAAACTGCTGGCCGACAAGGCCATGTTGGTGAATGACGCCATGACGGCAAAGAAAGTTGCCTTCAGATGCACAGGAGCATTACGTGCGATCCAGGCCAGCATCGGAACCATCGCGATTTGACCCAGCGGGGATTCAACTGCGGTGTCGAGGATTGCAATGAACCTCGCGTCTACGATCCCGCCGGTATGCGCAGATGTCCATTCATGCACGCCGTAATACAGCGCAAGGTTGGGCAGGGCGAGGACCCCCGACGCGATGGTCAGAATGATAACGACCTGCGCAATCGAGCGGTTGGCCATAAACGGTCTCAGAACGATGAGCCCGACCAGTGCAAGCAGGGACGTCAGAAGCGCCAGGATTGCCAGGAACTGCTCGTCAAACCCCAACTCGTCGATTTCGAACCAGGTCAGCCCCGGCCCGGGCAAAGGAACCGCACGAAACACGAAAATGATTATCGCCGTACCAATCAGAGCCTTTGCCTGATTTGGGTTCAGTTCCTTCACCAAGCGCGACATCAGGTACAAGATCACACTCAGTGAGACTACAAAAATAGTTTCCTGGGCGAGTTGGAAATTCGATGTTCCCAACACGATACTCAGTACAACAAAGGCGAGACCGCCCAGCAGGATTGGCCATTTGACCTCGGTGGTTTCGTCAGGGGTATGCGGGGGATGACCTAGGCGAAGATGTTGACGCTGTATCAAACCGTGCAAAACCACACCGCTGACGGACAACAGGGGAATGACAAGCGCGATCAGATAGACGTTGCCATACAATGCAAGACGGTCTGATTTCTGCATGCCCTCGGTTCCCGAGAACACCCAGATATTGACCGCGGCTACGGCTGCGAATCCCGAGAAAATGGCGATCCTGCCCAGTGTTTGCATTGTTGTATGCTGCGCACGGGTTTCCTCGGGCGAAAACGGCTGCCCGTGGGGATTGATCTTTGGAACGGCCTCGACCGTCATCGCGTCGGCGACGACATCCTGAATGGCATAGCCGGAAGGCGCCAAGAGCAGGGCAATGATATACCAGTGTTCCAGCGGTATGACATCAACCATATGTCCGGGAAAGGCCACAAGCCCGTACATGGTGAGCAGGGACAAGGTGATCAGGGTTGCCCCCAATAGGATCAGCAATGACTTCCACCGCCAAAACAGATCAACGATATGACCCAGTGGCATTTTCAAGATCCAGGGAAGCCCGGCCCAAAACGCCAACCCGGCTACAAAGGAAGCGGATAGGTTAAGATAGTCCTTAAGAAAAAAAGCGCCGACGACCGATGTCAGGCCAGAAACCCCGGCGGCAAAGTAGACCATGAGCGGTGGCAGGTAGGACCATCGCATCTGTCGCGCCAGATCAACAAAGGTTCTTTGCCACCATGCAGAAAGCGGCGCTCCTGTAGAAGGCTGGTCAGTGGTCATGTTCACGTAAATCGCATCGCAGGATTTCCTTGACCCAATGATACAGGCTTACAGAAACGCGGACGCAAAAAGCAACAAACTGGTCACCACCCCAAAGAGGGGAACAACAAGTGGCACGCGGAACTGCGGTTCATCGGTTTCAGCCCGGGTCTTCAAAAGGATCAGTGAAAGATTGACCAGCACAAAGACCCCCAGAACAATTTGCGACGTGCGCTCGGCCAGAATGGCGATTGGAAGCGTTTGGGTCAGCAACAGGATTATCGCCGTGACCATGATTGTCGCTACCGTTGGCGTCTGAGTGACCTGAGATACCGTAGCCAGAAACTTAGGCAAATGATCCCGATCCGCGAGCCCGTAAATCACGCGGGATGCCATGATCATCTGGATCAGAACACCATTGATCGTGGCTACGATGGCAATGGTCGAAAACCCCTGCTGGATAACCTCGGGCGCGTCCGTAAAAATCAGGGCCAGCGGTGCGGCGGACGTCGAAAGGACATCGATCGGCACCACATACAGAACAGTCATGGACGTACCAAGATACAAGACCGTGGCCAGAACAAGCGTCAACAGGATCGCTTTCGGGATTGTTCCGGCGGGGTCTTTAACTTCTTCAGCGACATTTGCCATGTCCTCGAAACCCACGAAGGCGAAAAACGCCAGAAGCGAAGCGGCCAAAATCCCTCTCCAGGCGTTTGGGTCCAGCCCGGGAACCATCTGGGTGAGCGCATAGCCCTGAGGCTCAGGAAGGGACAGGCCCCAACCAATAACGACAAGTAGCCCGCTGATCTCTATGATGGTAATGACTGCCGCCACCATTACCGACTGCGTGATCCCCCATAGGGCGATCAGCCCCATGATCAGAACTACACCGATTGTCTGACTTGAAATGCCTAAACCTGTAAGCGTTTGAAGGTACGACGCGGCCCCGATAGCCACGGCCGAGGCCGAGATGATGCCCGAGGCGGCCACCGCGAGACCAACCAGAACGGCCATCCAGCTTTTCTGAAACCCTGCTTCGACATAAGCGGCTTCACCTGCACTCACTGGATATCGGGTTGCCAATTCTGCGTAAGACAGGGCAGTCAGCGCAACAACAAGTGCAGCAATCAGGAACGAAACAGCGGCATACGGGCCCGCAATCCCGGCCGTCGCACCAACAAGCACGTAAATTCCGGCTCCAACAGTAACTCCAAGCCCATAGAGCGTGAGCAGCGGGGTCGTCAGCGCCCGCCGCAGCTTTGGTGTCTTTTGTTCAACGATGGACATCATCTATCCGCCAATTGGATTACATCGCGTGTCTTAAGTTGGCATCGACGTTTCCGTGCTTGGTCCCGTCGCCTTGATCATTTGCATTTACTGGCATGCGGTAAGTGCCGAGTAGCCAGAGGGTAGTCGGCAGGAGAGCGCGCCGCACGTTCGCCGCGCCCACGGAGCGAACTTTCACACCACTGAATCACTGATCACCGGAAAATTTGCTTGGGGTCAGGCAAGTGAGCGTCGGGCCCGATGATATATTCGTACTTCACTATGTGGTCGCATTGCGTGCTTTGATTCAGGTCAATGAAAGCGGAACGTCACACTGAATCGTAGACCGGTGCGCCTTTTACATGCAATGAATCGCCGAACTTTCTGAGCCTTAAGGAATGCGGTCAAGCAAGGAGTCTCGGGTGACCAAATGGGTCGAAAGCTCCAAAGACTGGCCCGCAGAGTTCGTTTCGATCATTCGTATCAACTCCTGCGCAGCCTTTTGACCCATTTCACGGTGGGGCACGTGAACCGTTGTCAGGGCAGGGCTGACAATGCGCGCGATTTCGATGTCGTCAAAGCCTGTAATCGACACGTCTTCGGGCACTCGGAGCCCCATTTTCTGCGCCTGCCTCAATGCGCCGACTGCCAGAACATCGTTTCCGCACAAAACTGCGGTCGGCGGCATGTCAGTCGCCATGAGATCCCTGAATGCCGTCGCGCCATTCTCGAACTCATATGTGGTTTCGATCACCATTAGGTCATCCGGCTGCAGGCCGTGTTCAGCCATGGCGCTTTTTATCCCAGCGATCCTGAGCCGCGCCCGGTCATTACCCGAACTGATACCCGATATCGTCGCAAGACGCGTATGTCCCTGTCTGATGATCTGGTCTGCCAGCGCTTTCATGGCCTTGCGGTTGTCGAACCCAACTGACGGCACAGGTTTATCCGGCAGAAAGGACCAGGCAACCAGCGCGGGCACTTTCCGTCTGTCCAGATAATCGTAAATATCTGCGTCCCTGTCATGACCGATCAATAACAGCCCATCCGCACCCCGTGCGACCAGGGTTCGGATCTGATCCTTTTCCGCTTCGGGCTCATAGGCTGAACTGGAGACCAGCAGCGTGTAACCACGCTGATGTATCTCTTCCTGAAACGCCTGCAACCCCCTTGCGAATATCGCGTTTTCCATGGTGGGGATGATGGCGCCAATGGTAAATGACCGCTTGGCCGCCATCACGCGGGCCGCGAAATTTGGCGTGTACCCCAATTCCTCGACCGTCGACAGGACACGCTTGCGCGTTGCTTCAACAACTTGTTGCGGGTTGTTCAGACACCGGGACACTGTCGCGGTCGAAACACCCGCGGCCTTGGCAACGTCATCCAGTGTCGGAGCAGACCGATGTTTTGACATTCTCGAACTCTCAATTCCAGTTGGCTTAAGTTAATCGCATTTTTCAAATGATGAAAGCACCAATGTAAGCGCTTGCAATATTGATGTAAGCGCTTACAAAGGTGTTGAGCCGATTCTGAACGGGAGTCCCGGAAATGGTCCTTGCTGCATCTGTCGTCGTTTTCGCGATCTATTTCGCCAACGTTGCTTTGGGTGCTTTCGCAGGCCGCGCGTTTCTTGGTGACGTAGGAGAGATGTTGGTTCTGTTCGCGGCGTCGATTTTGTTCGTTGTCGCGATTCTGAAAAAGGAAGCTGACCGAAACGCAACAGACGGCAGCTAAACTTTTGCTTGGGAGGGCAATTCATGAACAACGACGAGATTGAACTGACGTCAACAGAACGTCGCAACTTTCTGAAGCTGAGCGCAAGTGGCGCGTTCACGGCCGCATTGGTTGCCGGGGCAGGGGGTGTTTTGTGGTCTTCCGAGGCTGCCGCGCAAACCGCAAAAGAAGAAAGTGAGCGCGAAAAGGCCGCAGACCACGTTATGACGGTGGCCACAGCCTATGTGCTGGGTGCGTCGCGCAGCTATCCGATCATGCAGCTGGATCTGAAGGAAAACATCCAGAATGCTACCAACGGCAAGGTCTATGTCAAATTGGCCCCCGGTGGTCAGCTTGGCGCGGGCGGTGCGCTGGTGCAGAAAGTACAGGGTGGAACCATTCAGGCCGCGCAGCACTCGCTGTCGAATTTTGCGCCTTTTGCGTCCACGGTCGACCTGATCAACATGCCGTATCTGTGCGGGTCGAACCAGCGCTTCACCAACCTTGTCCATTCGGACACGTGGAAAAGCGAAGTCCACCCCAAGGTCGAGGCGGCAGGCTTCAAGGCCCTGTTCTACGTGAACATCGATCCGCGTGTTGTCGCAGTCCGGCAGGGTGGCAATGCGGTCATAACACCGGGGGACATGGGCGGGATCAAGTTCCGCGTTCCCGGTTCGAAGATGCTGCAACAATACTATCGCATGGTTGGTGCCAACCCGACGCCTGTGGCATGGGGTGAAACACCTTCGGCGATCAAGCAGGGTGTTGCCGACGCGCTCGACCCGTCAGTTGGCGCACTGTATGTCTTTGGTTTCAAGGACATCCTCAGCCATGTGACCTTCACGCAGGCCGTTCCGGACAGTCAGGTTTATTCCTGTAATCTGGAGTGGTTCAACTCGATGCCTGCTGACGTGCAGGAAGGCATTATGTGGGGTGCCGAGATGACTGGCCATCAGAACTTGTCCAAGGTTCCATCGGCGCGTGCTTACGCCATGTCCGAGCTGAACAAGGCAGGTGTTGAATTCCATTCACTCAGCGATGATCAGTTGGCGGAATGGCAGGATGCCGGTGGGTATCAGCGTTCGGAATGGGATCCTTTCAAGACGGAACTGGCCGGTTCGATGGACAACTTTGAGAAGCTGGTCGAAGCGGCCGGTACGCAGGGCAAATACTACGTCCACGACGCCTAAGGTGAAACCCGTGGGCGCCTGTCGGCGTCCACGATTCTTGTACCGCGCGGCCGACAGTGGCCCGTCAAGGCAGGTACGGACTGGGCTGTCCCATCGCCGGAGGATCAGATGACCGTTCTTCAGAACATTGACCGAAACGCAGAACGCTGGTTGCTGCTGGTGTTCTACGTGATGCTGGTGATCACCATGGCCATCGAGGTGCTGCGGCGCGAGATATTCGCCTATTCCTCGATCTGGGGCGAGGAAATCGTGCGGTATTCCTTTATCTATCTGGCTTGGATCGGTGCTGCTGCCGCGGTGAAAGAGCGCGCTCATATCCGGATCGATGTGATCATGCACTATGTCGGGCCGCGCCCCAAGGCACTGCTTTATATCTTCGGCGATCTGGTGATGTTCCTGGTGGCGATCATCGCACTCTACTGGTCGTATGAAGCCGTGCACGTTTCGGCCAAGTTTGGTTCCGTTACGGACGGATTGCGGATTTCCAAGGTTTGGTTCCTGATGGCCGTGCCGACCGGGTTTGCCCTGATGATCTGGCGGCTGATCCAATCCCTGTTGCGCGATCTGAAATGCCTTCGCGACGGCACGCCCGTCTTCGAAGGCGACAAACTGTTTGACTGAGGAGAGACCGGATGCTTTGGAACTCCCTCAATCAAACTGTTGAACTGGGCTGGGATTTTTATCTGCCGGTGATCCTGTTTGTTGCCCTGATCGCTTTGGCCGTACCGGTTTGGGCGGCCATTGGAACGGCTGCGATCGTAATGCTGATCATGTCCGGTGACCTTCCTCTCAGCCTTGTCGGAGAGAGCCTGTTTACCGGCATCGATGCTTTTGCCCTGACTGCCGTGCCCCTGTTTATCCTGACCGGGGATGTTCTGGTTCGGACGGGGTTGTCACGCAAGTTTCTGGATGTTGCCGAGGCTTTGACATGCTTCGCCAAGGGCGGCTTCGGATCGGCCACGGTGCTGGTCTGCGGAATGTTTGCCGCGATTTCGGGATCAGACGCCGCCGGGGCTGCTGCGGTTGGCAGGATGACCATCAACCGGTTGGTGGAAAGCGGGTATCCGCGCCCCTACGCCTGTGCTCTGGTCGCGGCCGGTGCCTGCACCGGCATTCTGATACCGCCCTCGATCGCCTATATCATCATCGGCCTTGTGCTGGGTATTTCCGCATCGACGCTTTTTCTGGCCGCCCTGATCCCGGGTCTGGCTATCCTGGTGTCGATCCTGATCACCAACATCATCATGAACCGCCTTTATGCATACGAAGGCGGCGGCATGATGACCATGGGGGAGTGGTTGGCCAATCTGGGCAAGGCGCTCAGGTCTGGCTGGTATGCCTTTATCGTGCCGGGGATTATCTTTTATGGCATCTTTTCGGGCCGACTTACGCCGACTGAGGCTGGTGCCACGGCTGTTGTCGTCACCATCATCATGGGCTTCATCCTGCGTACGCTGACATTGGCGGATTTTCCGTCGATGCTGGTCAGCTCTGCAAAGGTGAACGGGGTGATCCTGCCGATCATCGCCTTTTCGGCTCCGCTGGCCGAGGCGCTGGCGATCATGGGTGTTCCTCAGGGGTTTGTCACTTCGGTGACCTCGCTGACAGACGACCCATCTCTGCTGATCCTGTTGATGATCGGCATCCTGATCGCAGCGGGCTGCGTCATGGAGACGACGCCGAATATCGTCATCCTGGCACCTATCCTGAAACCACTGGCGGACAATATCGGCATGAATGAGATCCAGTTCTGCATCATGATGATCACCGCGCTGGGAGTGGGTTTTATCACCCCGCCGCTGGGGCTGAACCTGTTTGTCGTATCTGGCATTACCGGTGAATCCATTCTGAAGATTGCCGCCCGAGCCGTGCCTTTCGTATTGACCATGCTGATCGTAGTGATCCTGATCGCCTACGTGCCAGCCGTGTCGACAACATTGCTACCTGAAATCTACCAATAGGACCTGCTGAACATGCCTCGTGAATATCTGAAAAAGGCAACTTTAACGGCTCAATCACACGCCTCAGAGGTGCATGATACGGTGAAGACAATTCTGACCGATATCGAGGCGGGCGGTGATGCAAAGGCAAGAGAATACGCCGCCAAGTTCGACAAGTACGAAGGGAATGTCTTGCTGACCCCGGCTGAGATTGAGGCCGCCTGTGCAAAAGTGTCCGAAAAGCTGAAGGCCGACATCCGTTTCGCCCATGACAATGTGCGGCGCTTTGCCGAAACGCAGAAAGCGACCGTATCTGACGTTCAGACCGAGATCGTTCCGGGTTTCGTCGCCGGGCAGAAGGCAATTCCAGTGGATGCTGCAGGGTGTTACGTGCCAGGGGGGCGATACAGCCACATCGCCAGTGCGATTATGACAGTGACCACCGCGAAAGTTGCGGGATGTCGCCACATCACAGCGTGCTCGCCTCCGCGCCCTGGCGAAGGGGTTGCGCCTGCCATCGTTTATGCGGCGCATATCTGCGGGTCCGACAGCATTCTGGCCATGGGGGGCGTGCAGGGTGTTGCCGCCATGACTTACGGTCTGTTCGGTTTGCCGCGCGCCAACATCCTTGTGGGCCCCGGCAATCAGTTCGTGGCCGAAGCCAAGCGCATCCTGTACGGCAAGGTTGGTATCGACATGATCGCAGGTCCGACCGACAGTTTGATCCTTGCCGATCAGTCTGCCGATGCGCATGTCGTCGCCACCGATTTGGTCAGTCAGGCCGAGCACGGATACAACTCGCCGGTCTGGCTGGTCACCGATGATCGCGACCTTGCGCAAAAGGTGATGGAACTGGTACCTGCGCTCATCGCCGATCTGCCGGAACTGAACCGCGAGAACGCCTCGGCCGCATGGCGCGATTATGCTGAGGTTATCGTCTGTTCCAACCGCGAAGAGATGGCCGCCTGTTCCGACGAATATGCACCTGAGCATCTGACGGTTCAGGCTGAGGATCTAGATTGGTGGCTGGAACGACTGACCTGTTATGGATCGCTGTTTCTGGGCGAGGAAACAACCGTGTCATACGGAGATAAGGCGACCGGTACGAACCATGTTCTGCCAACCTCGGGCGCGGCCAGCTATACTGGCGGGCTGAGTGTCCACAAATACATGAAGATAGTGACGTGGCAGCGGGCTACGCGCGAAGGGTCGAAGCCCATTGCCGAAGCGACCGCGCGGATATCGCGGTTAGAAGGAATGGAGGGTCACGCCCGTGCAGCAGATGTGCGTCTTGCGAAGTACTTCCCGGACGAGCAGTTCGACTTGACTGCCGATGGATGACCCGCGCTCATTGTTTGACCTGACTGGCCGGGTGGCGTGTATCACCGGTGCCAGCTCGGGACTTGGGCGGCAAGTGGCACGGACTCTTGCCGCAGCAGGTGCCCGTGTTATCGGCGTTGCCCGGCGCAGTGATGCGTTGGCGGAGATGCGGGCCGAGATTGGCACGCGCGCTGCAGCGGTTGTTGCAGACGTTGCAGATCGCGCTGGGGTAGATGCGTTGACACAGGCCGTCACTTCCAAGTTTGGCCCCCCCGACATTCTGGTCCATGCGGCTGGGGTGAATACGCGTGAGGCTGCTGCTGATGTTACTCCTGAGGGGTGGGATGCCACGCTTGCCCTGAACCTGAGCGCGCCGTTCTTCCTCAGCCAGGCGATGGTTCCGGCGATGAAGGAAAAGGGGTGGGGGCGTATTGTCAATTTCGCCTCGCTACAAACAACGCGCGCTTTTCCAGGTGGTATCGCCTATGGCGCGTCCAAGGCGGGGATCGGGCAGTTGACACGCGCCATGGCCGAGGCGTGGTCGCCCTTTGGCATAAACGCCAACGCCATCGGCCCGGGGTTCTTTCCCACCGAACTGACTCAGGCCGTGTTCGAGGACCCCAAGCGCGCAGAACGGAACGCCGCGCAAACCTGTATCGGACGCAATGGGCGGATGCAGGATATCGACGGGCCGATCCTGTTCTTATGCTCTCGGGCGTCTGACTATGTCACGGGACAGGTTCTGATGGTTGACGGAGGGTTTACTGCCAAATGAAGGCTCTGGTTTACAAAGGTGTTGAACACATGGTGTTTGACGATGTGCCGAATGCCGAACCGGGCGCATCGGAACACCTGATCCGGGTCGAGGCGGTTGGCATCTGCGGATCGGACATGCACGCCTATCTGGGCCATGATGCACGTCGCCCAGCGCCCCTGATCCTCGGGCACGAGGCAGCCGGTGTCATAGCTGATGGTATCCGCGCCGGTGACCGGGTGACGATCAACCCGCTGGTAACCTGTGGCCAATGCGCGGCATGTCGGACGGGTCGCGAGAATCTGTGCCCGGATCGTCAGATCATCTCGATGCCACCGCGCGAAGGCGCTTTCGCGCAATACGTCTCGATGCCCGGCAGCAATCTTGTCGACGTGCCCGAGGATGTCTCTTTCGCCAAGGCTGCGCTGGCTGAACCTCTGGCGGTAAGCTGGCACGCAGTCAGATTGGGAATCGAGGCTCTGCATTCTGCGATGGACCGCCGCGCCTTGGTGATCGGCGGGGGGGCCATTGGCCTTGCGGCAGCCTTGGCCCTGCGGGCACAGGGCATTGAAGACGTTACAATCGCGGAACCAAACGCGTTGCGCCGGGCTTATCTGGCGGAAATCGAAAGTTTTGCGCTCGTGGATGCGCCCAATGGGTCTTTCCCGTTGGTCATTGATGCTGTTGGATATGCCGCGACACGGTCGGTCGCTTCGACCCTGGCCGCGCCGGGTGGCGTGATCGCGCATGTCGGATTGGGTGAAGATGCCGGAGGTCTGGACGTGCGTCGCATGACCTTGCAGGAGATCACCTTTATCGGAACCTACACCTACACCGCGCAGGATTTCCGCGACACGGCCCAGGCGATCTTTGACGGCCGTCTTGGCGCACTGAATTGGGTTGATGAGCGAGCACTGGCTGATGGCGCGCAGGCGTTTCGCGATATCCGCTCTGGCTCTGTAGCCGCACCAAAGATTATCCTGAGACCCTGGGGATAAACCTGACAGAACTGGAGGCCACCATGTACAAGAAAATTCTGGTCCCGATGGCTTTGGATCACGGCATTTCACAGCATACGCTGGAGATTGCGCGTGCCTTGTCCGAAAACGGGGCCGAGGTCATCGGCTTGCATGTCTACGAAATGCCACAGGGATCGGTCAGCGCCTATCTGGACAAATCCGCAGTAGCCGAAGGGTTCGAGCGCGCGAGGCAGGCCTTGTTGCAAAAAGTTGACGGGCTGGATGGTGTGAAAGCCGAAATCATCAAAGGGCACACCGCCCGCACCATCATTGACTACGCGACCAGCAACAATGTGGACTGCATTGTCATAGGTTCGCATAAACCGGATCTAAGCGACTACTTTCTGGGATCGACAGCGTCACGCGTTGTTCGTCATGCCCCCTGCGCTGTACATGTGCATCGCAGAACCTGATTTCCTTAATCGCGCCAAGCGCCCCAACAGGACCAACAGCCCGACCATGAACATAGACAAGAAGATAACCGACGATCTGGTGGCCAACGATATCTCGTTCGTCACCACCGTCCCCTGCAAGCAACTGGCAGGCGTCATCGCTGAAATCGACCAGCGAGAGGACATCTATCACATCCCGTCCAACAAGGAAGACGAGGGGATGGGCCTGTGCGCCGGGGCATGGATGGGCGGCAAGCGTTCCGCGATCATCATGCAAAACACCGCAATCGGTGTGACGATCAACACGCTGGCGACACTGATCCAGTTTTACCGAATGCCTTTGCCCATGCTGATTTCCTATCGCGGAGAGCTGCGCGAACCGGTTGCCTGCCAGGTTGAAATGGCCGTGCATACCAAAGCGCTGCTGGCTCAGCTGAATATCCCGACTTATCATTTCCACCATCAGTCAGATGTTGAGGAGCTCGACACGATCCTCAAATACACCTTTATGTGCAATAAACCGGTCGCCATTCTGACCGATGCCAGTTTCTGGGGAGGCTATGGCGACCAATGATCCGTTCTGAGATTCTGAAAGAAATCGCTCCGATCCTGCGCGATCAGCTTGTTGTTTGTAACATCGGCATTCCAAGTCAGGAACTGCATGCCATCGACGACCAGCCTACCAATTTCTATATGCTGGGCACGATGGGGCTGGCCTCATCCATCGGTCTGGGTCTGGCCTTGTCGCAGCCCAAGCCGGTTATCGTGATCGATGGGGACGGGTCGGTTCTGACCAATCTGGGTACCTTGCCGACCATCGCCAACAACGTGGCGGACAACTATATCCTGTTGATCGTCGATAATGGGTCGTACGGGTCCACTGGGGATCAGCCGACGTATGCCGGGCAGAAGACCTCTCTGGCGAAAATGGCGGAAGCCGCAGGATGCGAGCGCGTAATCGAATGTCAGGCCGAAGACACCGGCCGCGTGCTGCAAGAAGCGCTGGATTCGAAACAGATGACCATCATCGTGGCTAAGTGCGAAAGCGGAAATGCCAAGATGCCTGTTATCACGATGGATCCGGTGGTGATCCGCGACCGGTTCATGAAGGCCGTACAGGCCTGATGTTATCCAGCGCTATCCACAGTTCCGAAGACGCCCGCCGCCTGGCGCGGCGGCGTCTGCCGTGGATGGTGTTTGACTATATCGATGGGTCTGCCGGGGCCGAGGTTGGCGCAGCCCGAAACAGGGCTGCACTGGATGCGCTGATCCTTCGCCCTCGGATTCTGAAAGATGTCAGTGAAAGGTCGCTGGCTTGTTCCGTCTTTGGCGGTTCGACCCAACGCCCGTTTGGCATCGCACCGATGGGTATGTGCAATCTGTCGGCCCCCGGTGCAGATCTGATGCTGGCACGTCTTGCGGCGCGGTACGAGGTGCCGCTTGGGGTCTCAACCGTCGCATCGACCCCGTTGGAAGACCTGATTGTCGAGGCAGAAGGACATGCCTGGTTTCAGCTGTATTTCAGCGGCGATGGCAGTGGCACGTTCAAGCTGGTCGAGCGCGCAAAGGCTGCGGGGTACGAAACGCTGGTACTGACGGTTGACGTACCCGAAGTGGGACGTCGCCCGCGCGAATTGCGCCATGGGTTCAGGATGCCGTTCAAAATGGGTCCGAAACAGGTGCTTGATTTTGCGCTTCATCCGCGGTGGTCGCTGTCGACGCTGCTGCGGGGCAAGCCCGAAATGGCGAATTTCCTGATGGACGGATATGATTTTGATCGCCGGGAAAGCCGGGCCAGGGCGACCTGGGAGACTTTGGCCCGTCTGCGCGACCAGTGGGCCGGGAAACTGGTGGTCAAGGGCGTTCTGGATGCA
Organism: Ruegeria sp. AE4; assembly: GCF_056542185.1. Taxonomy (NCBI): domain Bacteria; kingdom Pseudomonadati; phylum Pseudomonadota; class Alphaproteobacteria; order Rhodobacterales; family Roseobacteraceae; genus Ruegeria; species Ruegeria sp. AE4. The sequence continues at coordinate 457,364 of NZ_JBQFZK010000001.1, forward strand.
GAGGACGCGCTGAGCCTCAGGTCGGCAGGTGTCGATGCCATTCAGGTCTCAAGCCACGGTGGGCGCCAGTTGGACAGTGCGCCAGCGCCGATTGCCGTATTGCCAGAAATTCGGAACGCCGTCGGCCTGGATTACCCGCTGTTTTACGACAGCGGTTTGCGCTCGGGCGAGGATGTTTTGAAAGCGTTGGCAAACGGGGCAGATTTTGCCTTCTTCGGCCGCATCCTGCAATTTGCAATCGCGGCAGAAGGGGAAGAAGGGCTTGAGCAGCTGTGGTCTGTGCTGAGTGATGAAATGAGTATTGCCATGGCGCAGATGGGCGTTTCGTCGCTGGGCGAGGTGCGACGCGCAACCTGAAACCAGTTTGGGGAACGACCCGAGGCGTACCTGCGAGTCGTTCCAATGCTGGTTTAACCGCGACGTCTGCGACGGCGTCCACCGCCTGTTTCGCTTTCTCCGCCCGTGTTGAAGCTTGGATTGGGCAGCGTGACAACCTGCGCCAGTTCCGGGAATGGATCGGTTTTGTGCGGGATCGCGTTGGCGGCCACGAAATGATCCTGGAACTTCGGCTCAATTGCGGTTTCGATCTTGGTGATCTCGCGCACGACGCGTTCGATTTCAGCGCGTGATCCGATATTGCACAGCGCAATCCGCGCGCCTGTACCAGCGGCATTACCCGCGCTGGTGACCTTGTCCAGCGGTGCATCAGGGATCATGCCCAGAACCATGGCGTGTTTGGTCGAGATATGAGCGCCAAAGGCACCGGCCAGAACCACACGATCCACCTTGTCAACTTCCATCTCGTCCATCAGCAGACGCGCACCGGCATATAGCGCGGATTTTGCCAGCTGGATGGCGCGGATGTCGCCCTGCGTGACGGTGATGCGGGGGCCACCTTCGGCGCTGGCATCGTGAATCAGGTAAGCATGTGTGCGGCCTTCAGGAATGCAGCGGGCCGTTCCAGTCTGCTCGGCCGATCCGATCAGGCCGCTTTCGTCCAGAAGACCGGCCATACGCATCTCGGCCACAGCTTCGATAATGCCCGAGCCGCAGATGCCGGTGATACCAGTGGTGGCGACATCAAGGTCAAAGCCGTCTTCGTCCGACCATTTCTCGGACCCGATGATGCGAAAGCGGGGTTCCTTGGTAAGGGGATCTATTTCGATCCGCTCGATCGCACCGGGTGCAGCGCGCTGGCCAGAACTGATCTGAGCGCCTTCAAACGCAGGCCCGGTAGGTGAGGAACAGGCCAGAACGCGGCTGGTGTTGCCCAGCAGGATTTCGGCATTGGTGCCCACATCGACGATCAGAACCAAATCCTCGGATTTGCCGGGTTCTTCGGACAGGGCAACCGCCGCACAATCCGCGCCTACATGGCCCGCGATGCAAGGCAAGATGTAGACCTGCGCGCGGGGGTTCATGGTGGTCAGTTCCATCTCGCGTGCGGGCAGGGACATCGACTCGGACGTGGCCAGGGCAAAGGGCGCCTGACCCAGCTCGACGGGATCCAGACCCAGCAGCAGATGGTGCATGACCGGGTTGCAGACAAACACCGTTTCAACGATCAGCGCGGTGTCAATGCCAGCTTCTTCGGCGATTGAGGTGGTCAGATCATTGATCGCCTCGCGCACGGCTTTTGTCATTTCCCGATCCCCGCCGGGGTTCATCATGGAATATGAAACACGGCTCATCAGGTCTTCGCCAAAGCGGATTTGCGGGTTCATCAGACCCGATGACGCTTTGACTTCGCCGGTTTCCAGGTCGGTCAGATGAGCCGCAATCGTAGTTGAGCCGAGGTCGATGGCCAGCCCATACATCCCGCCTTCGTGCAGGCCGGGCCAGATTTCGACAATGCGTGCGACGCTGTCCTTGTGGCCTTTGTGAACTGCCACAGTGACTTCCCATTTGCCTTTGCGCAGAACCGGCTGCAGCTTGGACAGAAGCGATAGGTCCGCCGTGGCCGCGTCAATTTTCCATTGCTCGCGCAGCGCACGTTCAAGGCGCTCCAGATCGCCGGTTGGCGAATGCATGTCGGGCTCTTCCACCACCACGAAATACAGACGCGTTGCCGGATCCATGGTGATGGCGCGTGCAGTGGCGGCCTTGCGAACGACCTGACGATGCACCTGGCTTTCCGGCGGCACGTCGATCACGACATCGCCCTGAACCGAGGCCTGACAGCCCAGACGACGACCGGGTTTCAGGCCGCGCTTGTCGTCATAACGTTGCTCGACCGCGTTCCATTCGCTCAGCGCATCCTGGGCCACCGTGACGCCGTGCTTGGGAAATTCGCCATAGCTTGGGGTGATCTGACACTTTGAACAGATACCACGGCCCCCGCAGACCGAATCCAGATCCACTCCCAATTGGCGGGCTGCGGTCAGAATGGGCGTGCCGACAGGAAAATGCCCGCGTTTGCCGGACGGGGTAAAGACGACAAGTGGGTCGTTGGTCATGAGTGACATGCCTTTTTGTGTTCGCGCGTTTTCCCGGCAAGATATGGGTTTGAGCGCAAAGGGAAAGGGCTATCAGCGGCACGATTTGCACGGCATGCGTCGTTTTCTTCGGCTGTATAGTCAACTAGAGCCACAGAGTTGCCCTCAAGGGCTTTTCCTTTGGTTCAATCCATGCAATAGGGTCACCGCCAAACGGGCTTTTGCATGGGGTATTCAGATGCAGATTCGTGAGGCACTCACCTTTGACGACGTTCTTCTGGTTCCGGCCGCATCTTCAGTGCTGCCGGCAACAGCGGACACCACCACGCGTGTCACGCGTGAGATTACCATGAACATCCCGCTGCTGAGCTCGGCCATGGACACGGTGACCGAGGCGCGCATGGCCATTGCCATGGCACAGGCAGGCGGTATCGGGGTCATCCACAAGAACCTTTCCGTAGAAGAGCAGTCTCGCGAAGTTCGCCGCGTCAAACGGTTCGAGTCGGGTATCGTCTACAACCCTGTTACCTTGCGCGCGGATCAAACCCTGGCCGATGCGAAGGCTCTGGTCGAGCGCTATAATTTTACCGGTTTCCCGGTAGTTGACGCGGATGGCCGCGTTGTTGGTATCGTGACCAACAGGGATATGCGCTTTGCCAATTCCGACAACACACCGATCAAGGCGATGATGACCTCGGAAAACCTGGCAATGCTGAAAGAACCCGCCGATCTGGAAGAGGCTAAAAGCCTGATGCGGGCCCGTCGTATCGAAAAATTGCTTGTGGTTGATGGCACGGGTAAACTTACAGGTCTGCTAACGTTGAAAGACACCGAGCAGGCGGTTCTGAACCCAACAGCGTGCAAAGACCGGCTTGGCCGCCTGCGAGTGGCTGCCGCGACTTCGGTTGGAGACGCGGGTTTTGAGCGGTCCGAGCAGCTGGTAGCTTCGGGCGTTGATATCATTGTGGTCGATACGGCGCATGGTCACTCTCAGGGCGTGCTGGATGCGGTGAGACGGGTCAAAACCCTGTCGAACGAGGTTCAGATCATTGCCGGAAACGTTGCTACAGGCGAGGCGACCAAGGCGCTGATCGACGCAGGTGCTGACGCCATCAAGGTGGGTATTGGCCCCGGCTCGATCTGTACAACACGCATGGTGGCGGGCGTTGGTGTCCCTCAGTTGACCGCGATCAGTGATTGTGCCGCCGCGGCGGGGGATGTTCCGGTCATTGCGGATGGTGGCATCAAGTTTTCGGGCGATTTTGCCAAGGCAATTGCCGCCGGTGCGTCGTGCGCCATGGTGGGTTCGATGATCGCGGGCACAGACGAAAGCCCGGGTGAGGTCATTCTGTATCAGGGCCGGTCGTTCAAATCCTATCGCGGTATGGGCAGTCTTGGCGCGATGGCGCGCGGATCGGCGGATCGGTATTTCCAGAAGGACGCGGCAAATGACAAGCTGGTACCCGAAGGGATCGAAGGGCAGGTTCCTTACAAAGGATCAGCCAGTGCAGTGATCCACCAGCTTGTTGGTGGTTTGCGCGCTGCGATGGGATACACCGGCTGCGCGACTGTCGAAGAGATGCGCAGAAACTGCCAATTCGTGAAGATCACGGGCGCAGGTCTGAAAGAGAGCCACGTACACGATGTTCAGATCACACGTGAAAGCCCGAACTACCGGGTGATGTAAGCCGTTGCGCATGACATACGGCACCCTAGCACGGGGTGCCGTAGTGATTTTGGATTGGCCTGTCACGGCCTTTTTCAGCCAAGGTAATCCGTGATGACACCTGCTGCCCGCGTTCAGGCCTCGATTGAAATTCTGGATGAAATTCTCGCCGGGGCCCCGGTTGAAAAGGCGCTGACCGGCTGGGCGCGGCGCAGCAGGTTTGCGGGCTCCAAGGATCGGGCAGCTATTCGCGATCATGTGTTTGACACTTTGCGGTGCAAACGCTCGTTTGCTGCGTTGGGTGGTTCCGGAGCTGGTCGCGGCCTGATGATCGGCGCCATTCGCGCATCGGGTGAAGATCCGGTTGAGTTGTTTACCGGCGACCGCCACGCGCCCGAAGCCCTTCAAAATGACGAAGTATCAAGGGATTTTGCATCCGAAGCCGAGAGATATGATTTTCCCGAATGGCTGTGGCCAAAGCTCGTCTCATCCTTGAACGATGCCGCCGTTCCTTGCGCATTGGCATTGCAGGAACGCGCCCCGGTTTTTCTGCGGGTCAACTTGTTGAAAACGGATGTAACCCGGGCGATTGATGCTTTGGCGACCGACGGTATTTCAGCCCGTCCAACGCCGATTTGTGAAACTGCTCTGGAGGTGACAGAGGGCGCGCGTCGGGTTGCGCAAAGCCAGGCATACGCTCAGGGTTTGGTCGAGCTTCAGGATGCGGCAAGTCAGGCGGTTGTTGCTTCCTTGGATCTGCGCCCTGGAATGCGCGTTTTGGACTATTGCGCCGGGGGCGGTGGCAAGTCGCTTGCGATTGCGGCCAACAAGGGTGTCGAGGTTTACGCTCATGATGTGAACGCGCGCCGAATGAAGGATGTTCCGGCTCGGGCAGAACGGGCAGGGGCCAGAATAACCATCCTGAACAGCGCGGAACTTGCTGGTCACGGGCCTTTTGACGTCATTTTGGCTGACGCCCCGTGTTCTGGCAGCGGTTCGTGGCGGCGCGCACCGGCAGGCAAATGGGCGTTGACTGAAGAACGTTTGCAAGAACTCACGGTCATTCAGGCTGAAATTCTCGCAGATATCACGCCATTGGTCCAAGCAGGTGGAGTGCTGGCATATGCGACATGCTCGGTTCTTGCCGACGAGAACGATGCGGTTGTCGACAGGTTTCTGGCGCAACATGCGGGCTGGCGTGAAACCTTCCGGCAGGCATGGCAGGTAACACGCGGGTCCGACGGGTTCTTTACGTCACACTTGACGCGCTGATCTTTCGGTAAATACAACCCAGGGTAGCTGATTTGTTTTTTAGCGCCGTTAGGCGAGTGTTAACCAACTCTACCTGTTATTACCGCAAAAACCTGTGCCCGAGCCGTTTATGCCTGACATCACTGAATTTGTTCCAGCCCCTTCAGCCGCCAATACTCCATCGGTGTTTCGGATCGGGGCGTTGATGTTTGTGGCGCTGTTGATCAGCTTGGCACCTGCGGTTGGGTTTCTGCCGTCGGATTGGACGAAAGGTTTGCTGGCAACAGGCATTTCCCTTTTGGTTGTGGCGCTCTTGTTTGGGATCAAGGGGGCGATTGCGAACAGGCATTTGCAACAGATATCAGCCCTTTTGGCCGCTTTCGCAGAGCGCGAGGATGCTCCGGTCGTGATCTCAAACGGGTATGGTGACATATTGGCCGCGAACGTCCTGGCGGACAAAAAGCTGGGGGCCATACGAGGCGAAAACCTTGCCCGCTGTTTGCGCTCCAGGTTTGCTAACCCTTCGGCGATCTTGTTGAGCCTACAATCGCGGGCGCAATCCACAGGAAGCGCCCAGAGCGAGTTTCCCGGTGGCGATCGGACTATTTCGGTTTCCGTGCACCGATTGCGGCCGGGACTGTTCTACTGGAACTTTAGCTGTGTTCAACAGGATAGCTGGCAAACCCTTGGCTTGCCGGTCGTAACCCTTGGACGCGCAGGTGACGTATTGCGTGTCAATGCCACGGCCGAGCGTTTGTTTGGTGCGCACCCTGCCAGGGCGCAGGATATTTTCAGCGAAGCCGAACCGCGGACCGGGGCTGTCAACGCAGTCAGGACCCGCGATGGTCATGTTCTGGCAGCCGTGTCCGAATTTTCTCAATCCGGGTCGGAACGAAGCCTTTGTTTGTTACCGATTACGCAGATGCCCGTACAGGATGCGGTCATGTCCTTCTCTGACCTTCCGGTTCCAATCCTCAGACTTTCCGAGGACGGCATCATTCTGGACAGTAATCGGCTGGCGGCGAAACTGTTGGGAAAGAAGCAGCTTGAAGGCAGTAACATCAGCGACATCATGCGGGGCGTGGGGGGCCCTGTGCTGGATTGGTTGAAACGAACCGAGGCGCATGAAGAAACGCAGCGATCAGAGTTTTTGCAGTTCATTAGGGACGACAAGGAAATCTTTGTTCAAGTCACCCTGAGCCGTGTGTTTGTCGATGGAAAGATATGCCTGATCGCGGTTCTGAACGATGCGACTGAACTGAAGACGCTCGAAGCTCAATTCGTTCAGGGCCAGAAGATGCAGGCCGTAGGGCAATTGGCCGGAGGTGTTGCACATGATTTCAACAACCTGCTGACGGCCATTTCCGGTCACTGCGATCTGCTGCTGTTGCGCCATGACCAGAATGACCCGGATTACGGGGATTTGGTGCAGATCAATCAGAATGCCAACCGGGCCGCCGCGCTGGTCAGTCAGCTTTTGGCGTTTTCGCGAAAACAGACCCTCAGGCCCGAAGTGTTGGATCTGCGTGACACGATATCGGATCTTATTCACTTGCTGAACCGTTTGGTTGGCGAGAAGGTGCAATTGACGCTGAGCCACGATCCGGTGCTCAAACCCGTGCGGGCGGACAAGCGTCAACTTGAGCAGGTGCTGATGAACCTTGTCGTTAACGCACGAGATGCCATGCCGGACGGTGGTGAAATTCGCATTGAAACCAGTGTGTTGACCCTTTTGCAGCCTCTCATGCGGGACAGGGCAACCGTACAACCGGGCGACTATGTGACAGTCAAGGTTGTGGATGGCGGTGTTGGTATCCCAGCTGATAAGCTGCAGAAGATTTTCGAACCCTTCTACACCACGAAACGAACTGGTGAGGGCACCGGGTTGGGGTTGTCAACGGCCTACGGGATCGTAAAGCAAACCGGTGGGTTTATCTTTGTCGACAGCGCAATTGGACGGGGCACCGAGTTCACTGTCTTTCTTCCGGTTTGCGCGACGACGTCCGAGGTCGAAACTGAATCGCCAGTCCAGCCCGAAGCCCAGAGCGCCAGGCAGGGCGAAGGCGTGGTGCTGCTGGTCGAGGATGAGGCGCCTGTTCGCGCCTTTGCGACTCGCGCCCTGCGGCTGAAAGGTTACACCGTGCTCGAGGCGGACTCGGCGGAAGAGGCGCTTCGACTGCTTGAAGATTCCGCGTTAAGTGTTGATGTATTCGTCACAGATGTTGTCATGCCAGGAATGGACGGGCCCACTTGGGTGCGCAAGGCCATGGAGACGCGCCCGGACGCGCGTGTGATCTTCGTGTCCGGGTATACCGAAGGCGTTTTCGGTGATACCGGTCCGGATATTGCCAACTCAACCTTCCTGCCCAAACCGTTTTCCCTCAACCAATTGACAGAGGCTGTGTTTCAACAACTCAATTGATGGATCATAATGCGGCTTTGTGCAGCGCAAATTCTTCCGGTAAGGCATTTCGAAACTTCTGTTCGGTCGCAGGTGACAGATGCAAATCTCCCGGAGGCGATACGTTTTCGCGCTTCAGGTCGATCTGCATGTCCAGACGTGTTTGCAGAAAGTCCAACACCTTGTCCTGATGTTCGTATTTGAAGATATGACGAGCGCCAGAACTGTCGTTGCGGGTACGGAAAAATTGCGCCTGGCTGCCGACATTGGCGAACTCGGGACGTGTGTCCAGCAAATAGGCTTGCACGAATGCGTCAAAACTCATGTCACGTGTCGAGCGCGGTTGACCTATCAAGTCTTCACGACTGCGAAACCGGTACCAGCTGCCCAGCCAATCCAACGGCTCGCGCACAACGGCCATAATTTCCATCTCGGTATCAAACAGTTTTCGAAACATGGTCTGGAAAAACCGGTCATACCGACGCACCGGGGCGTGTTTCAGCTCTGGCGGATGTGTCACGATGAGATCGGCCCGGTCACGCAACGCCGTGTGATAAGCCGTGCTTCCGGTCTTGGGGACTGAAAGAAAAGCAAGTCGTTCTTTATAAAAAACAAGCATTTATCGGTTCCCAAGGTTGCCATGTTACTTGTGCAGATTGTCGTAAACGACTCTTTAACACAATTGCAGAAGACTGATTTCTGTAAGTTTTAGTTGAAATGTTCTCTTTTTGATCTCATAAGGAACAAGAGGCGAACAAAGCAGCGATTGCCGCCCGATTAAGGGTGTGACAAAAGGGAAGGCGACAGGACAATGGCGGATCTTCTGACAATGAGCGACAAGAAAAACGCAGACAAGCAAAAGGCGCTCGACAGTGCGCTGGCCCAGATCGAACGGCAGTTCGGCAAGGGGTCGATCATGAAGCTGGGAGAAGATGCCCGGCAGGACATCGAGGCGAGCTCGACCGGGTCGCTGGGTCTGGATATCGCGCTGGGTATCGGCGGGCTGCCGATGGGGCGTATCGTTGAGATTTACGGGCCTGAGAGCTCGGGTAAAACCACTTTGACCCTTCATTGCATTGCTGAGCAGCAAAAGCGGGGCGGAGTTTGCGCGTTCGTAGATGCGGAACACGCTCTGGACCCGCAATATGCCCGCAAGCTGGGTGTTGATCTGGATGAGCTTCTGATCTCGCAGCCTGACACCGGTGAGCAGGCGCTTGAAATCACAGATACTCTGGTGCGCTCGGGCGCAGTCAATATGGTTGTTGTCGACTCGGTCGCTGCCCTGACGCCGAAATCGGAACTCGAAGGGGACATGGGCGACAGCAGCGTGGGTGTACAGGCCCGGCTGATGAGCCAGGCAATGCGCAAATTGACAGGCTCGATCAGCCGCTCGAACTGCATGGTCATCTTCATCAACCAGATCCGGATGAAGATCGGCGTGATGTTCGGCAGCCCGGAAACCACAACCGGTGGCAATGCGCTGAAATTCTACAGCTCGGTTCGGCTGGATATCCGCCGGATTGGCGCAATCAAGGACCGGGATGAAGTGGTCGGGAACCAGACCCGCGTCAAAGTTGTGAAGAACAAGGTCGCACCGCCGTTCAAGCAGGTCGAGTTCGATATCATGTATGGCGAAGGCATCTCGAAGATGGGCGAATTGCTGGATTTAGGTGTTAAAGCTGGTGTTGTCGAAAAGTCCGGGTCCTGGTTCAGCTATGGTGATGAGCGGATCGGGCAGGGGCGTGAGAACGCCAAACAATACCTGCGGGAAAACAGCCGGGTGGCGCTGGACATCGAAGACAAGATCCGCGCAGCGCATGGACTGGAATTCGATATGTCGCCAGGCGTTGCCGAGGATGACGATATTCTGGAGGCCTGATGTCCTGAGGTGGGTAACCCCTGACATCTGCGCAAAGACTGTATCACTTGAAACAAGGCGGCCTGATCGGGTCGCCTTGTTTCGTTCCTGTGTGCCTCTGCTGTGGACACTCACCTGACAGGGGGCTAAACCAACGGAGACCAAGATATATGTGCGCCGAGAGAGCCCTATGCCAACCCTGAACGACATCCGATCGACTTTTCTGAACTACTTTGAAAAACAAGGGCATGAGGTCGTCGCGTCCAGCCCGCTGGTGCCGCGCAATGACCCGACACTGATGTTCGTGAACTCAGGCATGGTGCAGTTCAAGAACCTGTTTACCGGTCTGGAAACCCGCGATTACAAACGCGCCACCACGGCGCAGAAATGTGTGCGTGCGGGTGGCAAGCACAACGACCTCGACAATGTTGGCTATACGGCGCGTCACCATACGTTTTTTGAGATGCTGGGAAACTTCTCATTCGGGGATTATTTCAAACATGAAGCGATCCCATTTGCCTGGGAGCTGATCACCAGGGAATTCGGTATCGACAAGACCCGCCTGTTGACCACCGTCTATCATACCGATGATGAAGCCTTTGAAATCTGGAAAAAGGTCGGTGTGCCCGAGGACCGGATCATTCGCATCGCCACCAATGACAATTTCTGGCAGATGGGTCCGACCGGACCTTGCGGCCCGTGTACCGAGATCTTCTATGATCACGGCGATCACATCTGGGGCGGCCCTCCGGGATCACCCGAGGAAGATGGCGACCGGTTCATCGAAATCTGGAACGTCGTTTTCATGCAAAACGAGCAGTTCGAAGATGGCTCGATGGTCGAGCTTGACATGCAGTCCATCGACACAGGTATGGGGCTTGAACGGATTGGGGCGCTGTTGCAGGGCAGCCATGACAATTACGACACCGACTTGTTCAAAACCTTGATCGAGGCTTCGGCAGATGCGACCGGTGTCGACCCGTATGGCGACCAGAACGTGCATCACAGGGTGATCGCGGATCACCTGCGGTCGACCTCGTTCCTGATTGCAGACGGTGTGATGCCCAGCAATGACGGCCGGGGATATGTTCTGCGCCGGATCATGCGCCGCGCCATGCGCCATGCGCACCTGCTGGGCGCCAAGGATCCTGTCATGCATCGCCTGGTACCTACGCTGGTGCAGCAGATGGGCGGGCATTATTCTGAACTGAAACAGGCGCAACCGCTTATCGAAGAGACGCTGCTGCTGGAAGAAACCCGGTTCAAGCAGACACTGGACCGTGGTCTGAAGTTGCTGGATGATGAGGTTTCAGGGCTTTCTGAGGGGGCACCCCTGTCAGGTGAAGCGGCCTTTAAGCTTTACGACACGTATGGCTTCCCACTGGATCTTACGCAGGATGCGCTGCGTGAAAAGGGCCTGAGCGTCGACACGGACGGTTTTGACACCGCGATGGCTGAACAGAAGGCCAAGGCACGTGCTGCATGGGCCGGGTCAGGTGAAGCAGCGGATCAGGTTGTATGGTTTGATGTGCTGGATACCGCCGGTGCGACGGATTTTCTGGGCTACGATACCGAGAAAGCCGAAGCGCAGGTTGCCGCTTTGGTTGTTGATGGCGCAATGGTCGACAAGATCGACGCGGGCAGCAGCGGTTGGGTCGTCGTGAACCAGACCCCGTTCTACGGGGAGGCCGGCGGTCAGGTCGGCGATACTGGCGCGTTGCGTAGGCTGGAGGATCGCGATCACCTGAGCCGCGTGGAGGACACGAGGAAGTTTGCCGACGGCAAGGTCTATGCTCATAAGGTGGCGGTTCAAAGCGGCGTTGTTTGCAAGGGCGACGCGGTAGAGCTTGAGGTTGATCACGCCCGCCGTTCCGCCATTCGCGCCAATCACTCGGCCACGCACCTGCTGCATGAAGCCCTGCGCGAAACGCTAGGTGACCACGTAGCACAACGCGGTTCGCTGAACGCAGCGGATCGTCTGCGGTTCGACTTCAGTCATTCCAAAGCGCTGAGCCTGGAGGAAATCCAGAAAGTCGAACGTGAGGTGAACGATTTCATCCGCCAGAATTCGACTGTTGAAACCCGGGTCATGACACCCGACGACGCGCGCGCATTGGGCGCGCAGGCCCTGTTCGGCGAGAAATATGGTGACGAGGTTCGTGTCGTCTCCATGGGCAAGGCACCAACAGGCAAAGGCCATGACGGCGATACGTGGTCGATAGAACTCTGTGGCGGTACACATGTGCGCCAGACAGGTGATATCGGCACCTTTGTTGTGTTGGGTGACAGCGCCAGCAGTGCAGGTGTGCGCCGGATCGAAGCGCTGACCGGGGATGAAGCCTTCCGCTATCTTTCGGCACAGGATCAACGTCTGGCTCAGGTCGCATCAGAACTGAAGGCGCAACCGGACGACGTTGTGGCGCGCGTGAAAAGCCTTCTGGACGAACGCAAGGCTTTGCAGAACGAAGTGGCTCAGTTGCGCCGGGATCTGGCTATGGCTGGTGGGGCCGGTCACGGCGGTGGTGCCGAGGCGCGGGATGTAAATGGTGTGAAATTCCTGGCGCAAGCCCTTAGCGGTGTTTCAGGTAAGGACCTCCCTGCGTTGATCGACGAACACAAAAGCCGCCTTGGATCGGGTGCGGTGTTGCTGATTGCGGATACGGGCGGCAAGGCGGCCGTTGCGGCTGGTGTGACAGAAGACCTGACCGGACAGATTTCGGCGGTGGATCTTGTCAAAGCTGCGGTAATCGAGTTGGGCGGAAAAGGCGGCGGCGGTCGTCCTGATATGGCCCAGGGCGGCGGCAAGGATGCATCAAATGCAGATGCGGCAATCAAGGCCGCACAACAGGTTTTGGGAGGTTAATATGGCTGCTCTTTGGATTGCGCATGTCACGGTGACGAACACTGAGGCTTACGGCAAATACGCGGAACTGGCCGGACCGGCCATCGCCAAGCACGGGGGCGAGTTTATCGCCCGTGCTGCACGGTACGTTCAGCTGGAAGGTAAGGAACGTCCACGAAACGTAGTGGCGCGCTTCCCAACGCTGGAGGCTGCGGTTGAATGCTATAACTCGGATGAGTACCAGCAGGCCCTGAATCACGCGCGCGGCGCAAGTGAGCGTGAACTGGTTGTGGTGGAAATCACCGAGTGACATATGGGCCTTGCGTCCAAGGCGCTGATATTTCCAAGAAAACCGGCAGTGAATAAGCAAGATTCGGCTTATGTCATGTTTGGTTGATACTGATTAGCCCGCGACAGCGGGCTGTTTTTTGTTTAATTGTTTTAATTCAATCACTTACCCTTTGATGCTCCTGTTCTGTCGAATGGGTCCTGGCAGAATTGTGGCCCCGCCAACAAAATTCTTACGTGAAATTGTCAGATTCTCGGACGAATTTCTGCCCTGTTTCCTTTGCAAGGTCTCAAAAGATTGCGCGTAACACCTGATCACAGATAGTTTCAAGAAACAGAATGTGGTGCAGGTGGCCATGTAATCATTCGAAGAACATCGGATCGGGGAACTCGCATGATTTCATTAGCGAATTTAACCAAGAGGTGTGTTTCCGTGCCTGCATCGGTTGCGGCGCGCGCATTGGGTATCTGCACCGTGTGTATCGGCGTAATCGCCTCGGCACCTGTCGCGCAGGCATCCGACGGCGTCTTTATCCCAATCGTTGCGTCTTCACCTCCGCCCTCAGGCGCAATCAACCTATGCAACCAATATAACTGGGCTTGCACTGCAAAACGCTCGGTCACGTTGTCCAGCCACCAAGAGCTGACGGTGGTAAATCAAGTGAATCGCCGCGTAAACGCGTCGACCCGGGAAGTTACGGATCAGTCCCAGTACAAAACGCGTGAGCGATGGGCCTTGCCAACACCCAGAGGCGGTGATTGTGAAGACTTTGCATTGTTGAAGAAAAGGGATCTGATCCATGCCGGGGTTGATCCAAGTAAGCTTTTGATTGCGACCGTTCTGGACACACGCCGGACGCCTCATGCGGTTCTGGTCTACCGCTCGGCGCAGGGCGACCTGATCTTGGACAATCTCACAAACCGGATCAAACCCTGGACAGCTACGCGCTATTTGTTCCTGCGCATGCAAGATCCGAAGCGGCCCAGTCAATGGGTCGGCGTTTACGGGCGCAGCTGACCTCAGCGGTATATTTACCTACCCAAAATCTTACCCTTGGACGCAGATTTGGTCTGCGCCCAAGAGTGTAGTCTTTGACCTTACGCTTGGACGGATTAATCCGAACGTTTTGCGTATCGACGTATTCCAGCCCCGAAGCCTCGACCAGCAGAGTTTTTTCTATCGAATATGCTCCGCGTTCCTAGGGCCGGTTCGCTGGTATTCGGTTTCGTCTTTATCAGTCTTCTTCGTGCTCTTCACCACCGGGCTCTTCACCACCGGGTTCTTCCCCACCGGGTTCTTCTCCACCGGGTTCTTCGCCACCGGGTTCTTCGCCACCGGGTTCTTCGCCACCGGGTTCTTCACCACCGGGCTCTTCACCACCGGGTTCTTCACCACCGGGCTCTTCACCACCGGGTTCTTCACCACCGGGCTCTTCGCCACCGGGTTCTTCTCCACCGGGCTCTTCGCCACCGGGTTCTTCACCACCGGGTTCTTCGCCACCGGGCTCTTCACCACCGGGTTCTTCACCACCAGGTTCTTCGCCACCGGTTGGGTTACCGCCGCCACCATTGGGGGGCGTGCCATTTTCCTGGGAAGGTCCGTCGCCGGATCTCTGGTCTGAGACACCGATCGATGCGGTCGGGAAGTCACTTAGCAGACCTGCCAGCGGGGCGCATTCTGCACCGACGCGCGCCAGAATCTGATCGAAGTCATGACGGCGTTGAATGTAGCGGATCATGCCGGATGTCACAGCATCGCATTCGCACAAAACCTGCGCGGACGCAGCGGATTGCCGTGCTGTTGCAACCGTACATGTCCCAGCGGCAAAGGTTTCACCGGCAGGTGAAAGCAGAAAAGTTGTCGCAATAAAAAACAGTGGAAACTTGCGAGCTCTATTACCCATTTTGAACTCCTTGGAACTCGATAACTAAACTACGTCCTTCTATGCACCATTCCCATATCGGTGTTTGTGAAGGACGTCACACTTCTGACGTGTTTTGACCATAATTCGAGGGCGCCTACAATATCTTGTTGGTGAGGCCCGGGGCGGAAATTTTCAACCATGCGGAGAAAGGTGTTAGTTTTCAAATAAAAACCGGGCAGTGAGCCCGGTTTTTCTGATTTCGTCTTTTGTCGTATTGGAAGCAAATATGCCACACTATTGCCATTGTTTCCGTTTGGTCAGTTTGCAACCTGAGGGTGTTCTAGGCAGATTTGGCCATCCGCTTACGCTCGTGCGGGTCAAGAAAACGCTTCCGCAGGCGCACCGCGTTTGGTGTAACTTCCACCAGTTCATCATCGTCGATATAGGCAATTGCCTCTTCCAGTGAGAACTGAATATGCGGCGTCAGGCGGACCGCGTCGTCGGATCCACTGGCGCGCACGTTTGTCAACTTCTTGCCTTTGAGCGGGTTCACTTCCAGATCGTTGTCTCGCGAGTGTTCGCCGATCACCATACCCTGATATACGTCTGTTTGCGGACCAACAAACATACGGCCACGTTCTTCCAGGTTCCACAGCGCATAAGCCACAGCCTGACCTTTCTCCATCGAGATCAGAACGCCTGCGCGACGGCCCGGAATTTGCCCCTTATGTGGCGCCCAATCGTGGAACACACGGTTCAGTACACCGGTACCGCGCGTGTCGGTCAGAAATTCGCCGTGGTAACCAATCAGACCACGGGACGGGACATGGGCGATGATCCGCGTCTTGCCGGTACCAGCCGGGCGCATCTCGACCAGTTCACCTTTGCGGGCGCCGGTGATCTTTTCGATAACGGAACCAGAATATTCGTCATCCACGTCGATAGTGACTTCTTCGATGGGCTCAAGCCGCTGCCCACCTTCCTCACGGAACAGAACCTGCGGGCGCGAGATGCTAAGCTCAAAGCCTTCTCGGCGCATGTTCTCGATCAGAACGCCCATTTGCAGCTCTCCGCGGCCCGCAACTTCGAACGCCTCGCCGCCGGGGGTGTCGGTGACACGGATGGCGACGTTCGACTCGGCTTCCTTCATCAGGCGGTCTCGAATGACGCGTGATTGAACTTTTTTGCCGTCACGGCCTGCTAGCGGAGAATCATTGATACCGAAGGTCACGGTAATGGTCGGTGGATCGATGGGCTGCGCGGGCAGGGCCTCAGTGACCTGAGGGGCAACCAGTGAATCCGCTACGGTGGCTTTGCTCATGCCAGCGATGGTCACGATGTCGCCTGCTTCGGCCACATCAATGGGCTGCTGGGCCAGTCCCCGAAACGCCAGGATTTTCGTGGCGCGGAAGTTTTCGATGACCGAACCATCGCGGCTGAGCGCCTTGAGGCTGTCGCCAGCCTTCAGCGTACCGCTTTCCACACGACCGGTCAGGATACGACCGATGAAAGGGTCGCTGCCCAGTGTCGTGGCCAGCATCCGGAAGGGTTCATTTTTGTGATCGACCTGCTTCGGGGCAGGGACATGATCGACGATCAGGTCGAATAGCGCGCTCAAGTCTTTGCGGGGACCGTCCAACTCCATATCCGCCCAGCCCGAACGGCCCGAGGCGTACATTGAAGGAAAATCCAACTGGTCGTCATCCGCGCCGAGATTGGCGAACAGGTCAAAGCATTCGTCCAGCGCGCGATCCGGTTCGGCATCCGGCTTGTCGACCTTGTTCAGAACCACGATCGGGCGTAGGCCCAGCGCCAGTGCCTTGGACGTTACAAACTTGGTCTGGGGCATTGGGCCTTCTGCGGCGTCCACCAAAAGAACAACACCGTCGACCATGCTGAGGATGCGCTCGACCTCGCCGCCGAAATCGGCGTGGCCAGGGGTGTCGACAATATTGATGCGTGTGTCTTTCCACTCAACCGAGGTGGCCTTGGCCAGGATGGTGATGCCGCGTTCACGCTCCAGGTCGTTACTGTCCATGGCGCGTTCCGCGACGGCCTGATTTTCCCGGAATGCACCGGATTGTTTAAGCAGCTCGTCCACCAGGGTCGTTTTGCCGTGGTCCACGTGAGCGATGATTGCGATGTTGCGCAGGTCCATGAGAGGTCAGCCTTTGAACGGGAAGTTGCCGCGCGCATAACGCGGCGCGGCAAAATATACCAGCCCTAACCGGCCTTCAGTGCCCGGCAGTCTTTGAAAAGAGGTGAATGATCAGGATTCCGGACAATATCAACGTCAACCCCAGGATCGCAGGCCAGTCCAGCCTTTGGCCGAACACGATGAATCCGATCACGGCGATCAGGAATATACCGAGACCGGACCAGATTGCATAAACAATACCGACAGGCATGAATTTCAGCGTTAGCGCCATGAGGTAAAACGCAAACGCGTACCCAACGACAACGATCACTGATGGCCAGAACCGCGAAAACTGCTGGCTGGCTTGCAAGGCCGTCGTGCCAATGGTTTCCGCCAGCACTGCCAGTAACAGATACAGATAGGCTTGGGGCATTTGAGTACCTCGAAAAGGGTGGGTCGGGCGGCTTGGTGGCGATCTTCGTGAGTGAAATACGTCGACCGCCATGCAGTCTACAAGATTACCTTGGGTCAGGTATACCTGACTGTTTTTTCAATCGAATGAATGTAATATTCGCCCTATATTTTTTATTTTTGTTAATGAGTTTTGAGCGATGACGTTATTTGCGAAATCAATCATATTTGCTTCGGGTCTGATAGTGGCGATTGGGTGGCTTGCTGACGGGGGGTCCGTCGAAGTGAATGCAGCCAACGTGGTTCAACAGTTTGATGGTAGTAGTGTTTTTTGAACGCCGCTAGAAACCAAGCAAGAAAAAAGGAGCCTTCAGGCTCCTTTTTTATGTTTGAGGATCGGGTGTTTCGACATGTTCAAAATGCACAACCAGTTGCGGTTGCAGCCAGTCCCACAGCTGAGGTGCTCCCGCTGCAATAGCTGGTCGGACACGTGTTACAATCTGATCGAATTTTACTTTGTATTCGACCCATGATCCGCCACCTGTTTCCAGATTTGCTATGGGTGTTTGAAACCGGTCAACAGCCTTTGCAAATCTGGCTTCCGGGGTTTCAGCCGCCTCAAACTCGCGCCATAGTTCAGTAAATGACCTGTGTTGACAGTCAGGCAGAAGGCCAAACAGTCGTTTGGCGGCGGCCTGTTCCTTGGCTTCTTGTTCCGCGTGGTCGACAAGTCCGTGGATCGGGTGGTCGCCCGCGTCGATTTCGACAACATCGTGCAAAAGCAACATCTGGAGGATTCGGTCCACTTGAACATCCGAATGCGCGTATTCCGACAATACCCAGGCGTAGAGCATGACATGCCACGAATGTTCCGCCGAGTTTTCGAACCGGTCACTGGCCATCAGGCGTGACGCGCGCAGAACGGATTTCAACTGGTCCGCTTCTGTGAGAAACGCCAATCTTTTCGTGAATGCGTCATCCTGAGGGTCGGACTTGGTCAAGAGGTTTGTGGCATGCTGGTGGGCCAGTGGAAAGGCATGGGCCAGGTAAGCTGCGCGCCCACCCGCCAGGTTCGACCGCGCAATTTCCACATGATCCTGTCGCGGGTCAGTGGCGCACAGAACCTGAAACAGCGGCTGGCAGCGATCCAGAATCTTGGCGAACCGGGCATCCGGGGTCTGGTCCGCCTCGAACTCGTGCCAGAGAAAAAGAAATTCCTGTGCCTGTTCGTCGGGCAACAGGCCAAACAATTCCTGTGCTGCGGCCTGTTCAGCCTCGGCCACGGTATCCCAATCCGTGTTGAGGTGAATCGGGTGATCACCTGTCACGATCTCGACCAGATCATGCAGCAGCAACATGCGGATGACCCGGTCGACCGAGATGTCCGGCCCGGCCAGTGGCGCCATGACCATTGCCCACAAAGCCAAGTGCCAGCTGTGTTCGGCGGAGTTTTCGGGCCTTGACTGGTCAAGCAGGACATTTGCCCGCTCGACCAGTTTCAGATTGTCGGCCCGTTTCAGAAATGCGACCTGCGCAACCAGGCGATCGGTCATTGCTTTTCAATCGCCTTGAGTTTCGCGCGATGCGAAGCGAGGCGCTTGATCACGAATTGTCTGGCCTTGCGTTCAGCCAGTCGCACGCGGATTTCCGTCAGGAAAGCCTCTTCCAGAGATTGAGACGCCGCACCAAGAACTTCACCCACTTCCACAAAGAACCGGTCTTCGCCGGTTTCGTCCATGACCTTCATCGTATCTTCGGCCAGTTTGGCCGCGAGCGATGTGATGGTGTCGGACATTAGCGGGTGTTCTCGGTCAGCCGACGTTTCACATAGTCGCTGACATCTGTGATCAGCGTGTCCATGTGGCGATCCTGGAAGAAATGATCCGCGCCCTCAACCTCGTTATGGGTGATCGTGATCCCTTTTTGCTCGTGCAATTTGTTGACCAGCGCGGTGGTATCCGCTGGTGGTGCCACACGGTCAGCCGATCCGTTGATGATCAGGCCCGAAGACGGGCAGGGCGCAAGGAAGGAAAAGTCATACATGTTTGCAGGCGGCGACACGCTGATGAAACCCGTGATTTCGGGGCGGCGCATCAGCAACTGCATTCCAATCCACGCCCCAAACGAAAAGCCCGCAACCCAACAGTGTTTCGAGTTGTTGTTCATGGATTGAAGGTAATCCAGCGCAGATGCCGCATCGCTCAGCTCGCCAACACCTTGATCATATTCGCCCTGGCTGCGACCGACGCCGCGGAAGTTAAAGCGCAGCACTGTGAAGCCCATGTTGTAAAAGGCATAGTGCAGGTTATAGACCACCTTGTTGTTCATGGTCCCGCCGAACTGAGGATGCGGGTGAAGCACGATAGCGATCGGTGCGTCTTTTTCCTTTTGCGGGTGGTAACGGCCTTCCAGGCGGCCTTCGGGTCCGGGAAAAATCACCTCGGGCATGTGTGCTTTGGTCCTGTCATTTTCGTGCGGGTATCCGGATATACTTGACTATAATCGTCGGACACCTTAGAACGGTTCTAATTACATTGCTTGGCGCAATCGCGCTGTCAGTCGGAGATACGCACTGGCAGCGTCGGCGTCAATGATTTCGCGCAGATCCGGCTAAAAGGGGGCAGGGCATGAAGCTTTCGACCAAAGGGCGTTACGCGATGGTCGCTTTGGCGGATATTGCGCTTCAGCCAACAGACCGGCTGGTAACCCTGGGCGAAATCTCGGAACGGCAGGACATTTCTCTGCCGTATCTTGAGCAGCTTTTCGTCAAGCTGCGTCGCGCGGAACTGGTTGCTTCTGTCCGTGGGCCCGGAGGGGGGTATCGTCTTGCACGCCCCGCGTCCGAGATTCGCGTGGTCGAGGTTCTGGCCGCTGTGGATGAGACAGTTGATGCGCTGCAAAAAGGGGCCGGAGCATCCGGTGCGTCATCGGGTAGCAGGGCGCAATCCCTGACGAACCGCTTGTGGGAAAGCCTGAGCGCGCATGTTTATGTCTTCCTGCACCAGACGCGCCTGTCGGATGTGATCAGAAACGACCTTGCGCCTTGCCCGGCAGTTCCAAGCCTGTTTTCCGTCGTCGATGAATGAGCTGGGTAAGTCGAACATGCATATGAGTTCTGTGCAGGAAAAGATGTATTCATGAAACGTGTTTATCTGGATCATAACGCGACTACGCCGCTGCGACGCGAAGCGCGCGAGGCAATGATCGCGGCGATGGATGTGGTCGGGAACCCGTCATCTGTTCATGCGGAAGGACGTGCCGCAAAAGCGCTGGTCGAACGCGCGCGGGCGCAGGTCGCCGAGGCCGTCGGTTGCCGTCCGCAAGAGGTCATATTTACCTCTGGCGCAACTGAAGCGGCGCGGGTTCTGCAAAATCGCCCCGAAGGCTGCGACGTCTTTGTCGACAGCACTGCCCACGATGCGCTGTGGTCGCATTTCGATCTGACCCATTGTAGCGAGCATCCCTTTGGCCCTGGGCACATATTGGCGATGGGGCTTGCGAACTCCGAAACCGGAGTCATCACGCAGCCGCCACAGAAAGTTGAGAACCAGTGGCCCTATGGCGCGCGGCGCGCGGACTGGCTGTTGCTGGATATTACGCAGGTTGTCGGACGCATTCCATTTTCCTTCGCCTGGAGCGGCGCTGATATGGCGATCCTGTCGGCGCATAAGATTGGCGGGCCAAAAGGTGTTGGCGCTTTGATCCTGCGGCAAGGTATCGATATCGAACCTTTGGCCAGCGGTGGCGGACAGGAAATGGGCCGAAGATCTGGTACTGAAAATGTGGTGGGCATTGCCGGATTTGGCGCGGCTGCCGAGGCTGCTCAGCGCGATCTGGCGGATGGAGTATGGGAAAAAGTCAGAGAACTTAGAAATATTCTAGATAACGCCCTTGAGGCTGGTGCAATATCTACTATTTTTGTCGGGAAAGATCAGGAGCGACTCCCGAATACCCTGTGTTTCGCGACGCCCGGCTGGAAAGGCGAAACGCAGGTGATGCAGATGGATTTGTCTGGCTTTGCCATCAGTGCGGGATCCGCCTGTTCCAGCGGCAAGGTCAAAACCAGTCGGGTTCTGACGGCAATGGGATTTGATGAGACGGTGGCGTCATGCGCAATCCGCGTATCGCTGGGGCCAGAGACGACTGAAGAAGATGTGCTGCGTTTCGCCGAAACGTGGCTTGAAAAAGAGAAAAAGCATCGCGCGCGGGCTGCGTGATCTGACGGAGGGTAAGTCATGGCCGCTTTGGACCAGACCCAGGTAAAAGAAGGTGTCGATCAGGAAACCGTGGACGCGGTTCGCGAGGTCGGCACATACAAATATGGCTGGGATACCGATATCGAGATGGAATACGCGCCCAAAGGCGTGAACCCGGATATCGTCCGTCTGATCTCGGGGAAAAACGATGAGCCCGAGTGGATGACCGAATGGCGTCTGGCCGCGTTCGAGCGTTGGACCAAAATGGAAGAACCCAAATGGGCGATGGTTCACTATCCGCCAATCGATTTTCAAAACCAGTATTACTATGCCCGCCCCAAATCGATGGAAGAGAAACCCAAATCTTTGGATGAGGTTGATCCAAAGCTGCTCGCCACTTACGAGAAGCTTGGTATCCCTCTGAAAGAACAGATGATTCTGGCTGGTGTTGAAGGGGCTGAGGATGCACCTGCCGAAGGCCGCAAGGTGGCAGTCGATGCAGTGTTTGACTCGGTTTCCGTGGGCACGACTTTTCAGGCCGAACTGAAAAAGGCAGGCGTGATCTTCTGCTCGATCTCTGAGGCGATCAAAGAGCATCCCGAATTGGTCAAGAAGTACCTGGGAACCGTGGTTCCCGTATCGGACAACTTCTATGCGACACTGAACTCGGCCGTATTCTCGGATGGTTCGTTCGTCTACATCCCGCCGGGGGTTCGCTGCCCGATGGAACTAAGCACCTATTTCCGGATCAACGCCGAGAACACGGGCCAGTTCGAACGCACCCTGATCATTGCTGATAAGGGCTCGTACGTCTCATATCTGGAAGGCTGTACCGCACCCCAGCGCGACACGGCGCAACTGCATGCCGCTGTGGTCGAGATCATCGTCGAAGAAGATGCTGAGGTGAAATACTCGACCGTTCAGAACTGGTTTCCGGGGGATGAAAACGGCAAGGGTGGTATCTATAACTTCGTGACCAAACGCGCCGACTGCCGGGGTGACCGGTCCAAGGTGATGTGGACACAGGTGGAAACCGGATCGGCCGTGACATGGAAATACCCGTCCTGCATCCTGCGCGGCAATGAAAGCCAGGGGGAGTTCTATTCTATCGCGATAGCCAACAATTATCAGCAGGCCGACACCGGCACCAAGATGATTCATCTGGGCAGGAATACCAAGTCGCGCATCGTGTCCAAGGGCATCAGCGCGGGCAAGGCCCAGAACACCTATCGTGGGCTAGTGTCGATGCACCCGAAAGCCAAGGACAGCCGGAACTACACGCAGTGTGACAGTCTGCTGATCGGCGACAAATGCGGTGCACATACGGTTCCCTATATCGAGGTCAAGAACAACTCGAGCCGCGTTGAGCACGAGGCGACGACGTCAAAAGTGGATGACGATCAGCTGTTCTACTGCCGTCAGCGCGGCATGGACGAAGAAGAAGCCGTAGCGCTGGTGGTCAACGGATTCTGCAAAGATGTGCTTCAGGCGCTTCCAATGGAGTTTGCGATGGAAGCACAGCAGTTGGTGGCCATCTCACTTGAAGGTTCGGTTGGGTAATGACGCGGTCACCCGGAACCCGCATCCGTAAGGATGATGTGCTGACCTGGCTTGGGTACACATTGCCGGTTCTGGGCGGTCTGCTTGGCGTGGCCTACGTCAACACCCATTACATGGAATTCATCAACCCGGTTTGGGCAGTAGGTGGCGGGGCGATCCTGGGTTGGATCATCGCCAGACTGATCCGCAGATTACTGGGCTAGAACAATACGGGGCCAAGGGCCCCTTGCGATACGCAAAAGGACAAAAAATGCTGGAAATCAAAAACCTGCACGTACAGCTTGAAGAAGAAGACAAGCAGATCCTAAAAGGTGTGAACCTGACGGTCGAGGCTGGCAAGGTACACGCGATCATGGGGCCGAACGGGTCGGGCAAATCGACCCTCAGCTATGTTCTGTCGGGGCGCGACGGGTACGAAGTAACCGAAGGTTCGGCCACTCTGGACGGTCAGGACCTGCTGGAGATGGAACCGGAGGAACGCGCAGCAGCAGGTGTTTTCCTTGCCTTCCAATACCCGGTTGAAATCCCCGGAGTTGGCAACATGACGTTCCTGCGCACCGCAGTAAACGCGCAGCGCAAGGCCCGTGGAGAAGAGGAACTGTCTGCCGCAGACTTCCTGAAAGAAGTGCGTGCCAAGGCCAAGACGCTAAAGATCGACGCGGATATGCTTAAGCGCCCGGTCAATGTTGGTTTTTCGGGCGGTGAGAAAAAGCGTAACGAAATCCTGCAGATGGCTATGCTTGAACCGAAGATGTGCATCATGGACGAAACCGACTCGGGCCTTGATGTGGATGCGATGAAGCTGGTCGCCGAAGGTGTGAATGCCCTGCGGGACGAAGGCCGTGGGTTCCTGGTCATCACCCATTACCAGCGCCTGCTGGATCACATCAAACCTGACGTCGTGCACATCATGGCCGATGGCCGCATTGTCAAAACCGGAGGCCCGGATCTGGCGCTTGAGGTTGAAAA
Organism: Ruegeria sp. AE4; assembly: GCF_056542185.1. Taxonomy (NCBI): domain Bacteria; kingdom Pseudomonadati; phylum Pseudomonadota; class Alphaproteobacteria; order Rhodobacterales; family Roseobacteraceae; genus Ruegeria; species Ruegeria sp. AE4. Next base: position 481,243 of record NZ_JBQFZK010000001.1, read on the forward strand.
CAACGGTTATGCCGACATTCTGGCCGAGGTGAACTGATGGCTTTGCCGCAAGCGAAACAAACCGCAACCGAGGCGCGTCTGGCTGCGCTGACCATGCCTGACGCGGGCTGCACCCGCGGTGCACGCGAAGACGCTCTGGCGCGTGTTCTGGAATCCGGGCTGCCGGGGCGCCGGGATGAGTATTGGAAATACACCCAGCCCGACAGTCTGATTTCTGCCGAGGCTTTGCCTGCGGCGGTGTTTGTCAATGATGAACCGGTACTTTTCAACGACCTCGACCGTTTGAAAATAGTCTTTGTCGACGGGGTGTTCAGCGCCGAGGAATCCGATGAGCTGTCGCTGGACGGTGTCAAGATCGACCGGATTGAAGACATCTGCTGCAAAGACATTCATTGGGCAAAAGACCTGTATGGCGTTCTGGAAGCGCGTGGCCAGTCCCCGGTTCAACGTCCGTTGGCTGCATTGAACACGGCCTTTGCGTCGGACGGTGTCGCCATTCACGTTACGGGCAAACCCTCTAAACCGATCAACCTGATCTATCGTCATGCCTCACCGACATCCGACGCGATCCTGCATCACGTTATTCGTGTGGAAAGCGGGGCCGAGGTGACAATTCTTGAATCCGGTCCGGCGGCGTCGCGTTTCAACAAATGCATGGAGATTGAAATCGCCGACAAGGGGACGCTGCATCATGTGCGGGCACAAGGCAGGGACCATGAACGTCGCGCCGCGACCCATATGTTCACGCGTTTGGGGGCAGAGTCGGTCTACAAGTCCTTCACCTTGACAGCGAATGGGGTGCTGACCCGTAACGAACAGGTTGTTGAACTGACCGGCGACAATGCTGTGGCGCATGTGGCCGGGGCCTGTGTTGGGGATGGTGATTTCCACCATGATGACACGGTGTTCATCACCCATGACGCGGTGAATTGCGAAAGCCGTCAGGTCTTTAAGAAAGTGCTGCGCAACGGTGCGACCGGAGTGTTTCAGGGCAAGATCCTTGTAAAGGAAGGGGCCCAGAAAACCGATGGGTACCAAATCAGCCAATCTCTGCTTTTGGATGATGACAGCCAGTTCCTCGCCAAACCCGAACTTGAGATCTACGCCGATGATGTGGCGTGTTCCCACGGCTCAACCTCGGGCGCGATTGACGAAACGGCGCTGTTCTATCTTCGGTCACGGGGTGTTCCGGTCAAGGACGCGACCAACATGTTGACGCTGGCATTCCTGGCAGAAGCAGTGGACGAGATCGAAGACAACGCTTTGGCAGATGAAATCGTAAGCCGTCTGGAAGGGTGGCTGGCGCGCCGAAGCTGATGGCCCTTTCGTCGGATATCCTGGCAACATACCGGGGGCCGGGGCGCGTGGTGCGCAGGCTTCTGGATATGGGGCAACGAGAAGACCGGGCGCTGATCTTTGTCATGGCGTTTTGTGTGGTGGCATTCATCGCCCAGATGCCTGGCCTTGCGCGCAAAGCGCATCTGGAAGGCGTTGAACTGAACATGCTATTGGGTGGTGCTCTGCTTGGATCAGTGTTCATTCTGCCCTTGGTCTTTTACACGCTGGCACTGGTGTCTCATTGGGCGGCGCGCCTGTTTGGCGGGCAGGGAAGCGCTTATGGTGCGCGTCTGGCGCTGTTCTGGGCGCTGTTGTCCTCTGCACCGCTGGTTCTGCTGAACGGCCTTGTCGCCGGATTCATCGGGCCAGGGCCTACCTTGACGTTTGTGGGTTTCGTCTGGGTTGCTGTTTTTGTTTGGTTCTGGGTATCCGGTCTCAGACAAGTGCAAAGGTCCGTCGCATGAATTCGAGTTTCCTGGGAAATCTGGCGGTCTTGACGATCAAGAACCCGGCCGAAGCGGCGCGACGGCTGATGGCGCTCAAACTGGGGCGAGAAGTGCTTTGGCTGGCATTTGCGCTGGCGGTCGTTTTGAACTGCGCTGTCCAATTGGGAATAGATTTGTCGATAACAATGGCGGCGGGTCAACCCTCTCCTGCGCTCGAGAGTTTTCCCATCGTTTTGGTGCGCTCGGCCGGGGCCATGATGCTGAGCATCGTCGCATTCCTGCTGGTCGGGCGAATGCTGGGAGGTCTGGCGAGGTTCGATGATCTGATGGTTTTGACGATCTGGCTGCAGTTCCTGCAAATTGCCGCCTTGGTGGTGACGCTGATCTTGAGCCTGACCTTACCGTTTCTGATGATGATGACATTGTTGGCGACAGCAATCCTGAGCCTTTACGTCACGCTTCATTTTCTGAATGAAGCGCATCAGTTCGGGTCTCTCTGGAAATCCTTTGCGGTAATTGTGTTGTCAGCTTTTGTCGCCATCCCTTTCGTTCTGTTTCTAAGCCCAACCGGGCCCGTCTAGGAATACCTCTCTTATGTATGATGTGCAGAAAATCCGCTCTGACTTTCCGATCCTGTCGCGTCAGGTGAATGGCAAGCCTTTGACGTATCTCGACAATGGTGCTTCGGCTCAGAAACCTCAGGTGGTCATTGACGCGGTGACGCGGGCCTATGCCGAGGAGTATTCGAACGTCCATCGTGGCCTGCATTTTCTGTCCAATCTTGCGACAGAGAAATACGAGGCCGTTCGTGGCACGACCGCGCGGTTTCTGGGGGCATCGAACGAGAATGAGATCGTCCTGAACTCTGGTACCACCGAAGGGATCAACCTGATCGCCTATGGCTGGGCTATGCCGCGACTTAAAGCGGGGGATGAGATCGTTCTGAGTGTGATGGAGCATCATGCAAACATCGTACCCTGGCATTTCCTACGCGAACGACAGGGCATCGTGCTGAAATGGGTCGATGTCGACGCAGAGGGCGGGCTTGACCCTCAGGCGGTAATCGATGCAATCGGGCCGAAAACCAAGCTGGTTGCTGTGACACACTGCTCGAACGTGCTGGGTACGGTCGTGGATGTGAAAGCCATAACTGACGGTGCCCACGCCAAGGGCGTCCCGGTTCTGGTTGATGGCAGTCAGGGTGCCGTTCACATGCCGGTAAATGTCGAAGAGATCGGGTGCGATTTCTACGCGATCACTGGCCACAAGCTTTATGGTCCGTCAGGGTCGGGTGCGATTTTCATCAAATCCGACCGCATGGCCGAAATGCGCCCCTTTATCGGTGGCGGCGACATGATCAAAGAGGTCAGTAAGGATCAAGTCATCTATAATGACCCGCCTATGAAGTTCGAGGCCGGCACGCCGGGGATCGTTCAGACCATCGGTCTTGGCGTAGCGCTGGAGTATATGATGGACTTGGGGATGGAAAACATCGCTGCCCATGAATCCAGCTTGCGCGATTACGCGATGCAACGTCTGACAGGGCTGAACTGGTTGCAGGTTCAGGGCACTCGCCCGGACAAGGCCGCGATTTTCAGCTTTACGCTGGACGGTGCTGGCCATGCACACGACGTCTCAACCATTCTCGACAAGAAGGGTGTTGCGGTTCGTGCCGGTCACCACTGTGCCGGGCCACTGATGGACCACCTGGGGGTGACGGCAACGTGCCGCGCCAGCTTTGGTCTCTATAACACTACCGATGAAGTTGACACGCTGATCGAAGCGCTTGAATTGGCGCATGATCTGTTTGCCTGATTTTGGTCTTGATTGGGGTGCGGCAATCGCGATTTGCAGTTGCACCCGGATTGGAACAAGGTTAGCTAACGGCCAAGGCACCTGTAGCTCAGCTGGATAGAGCGCTGCCCTCCGAAGGCAGAGGCCAGAGGTTCGAATCCTCTCAGGTGCGCCACCCAATATTCAAAATTGGATCGAAGTCGGGAGCCCAGAACTGTAGGCTTGTGAATTAGCTCGCTTTGCGCGTTGATCGTGCAGTCATCACAACGGCCCGCAAGCTAATAACCATAGCCGAGTTGTAGTGCTTGAGAGAGGGATACCCTGCCAGGTACCGAGAAATTCAAATTAGCAGACTTGGCGGCTCTGCCGCCAATCGCCACGAAAACTATAAAACCGACCGGAATAAACAGTCAGCTAAAGTTCTGAACAAACCGGGAGGAGCGTCAAGGTGTTACCCGCGCCAGGTGCGAACTACGCCGCAATCCATGTGTACGAAGTTCGATCCATAATACTGACCAACACCGCCTGCGCGGCACGACATCGCCGCCTTGGCCATCTGCGATACCGAGCGGGAGGCAAGGCGCAAATCAGCTGCTTGCCCTTCCATGTGAAGCGAGTTGCGCGCCACACGGCGGGACCGGGAACGCAGCATTGCGTTGGTCTGAGGAGAGCGGTAGCCGGACAACAGCATATAGGGTTCGTTGACATCCAGCAAGCTGTGTGATGCCGCCATGATATCAATCGTGCGTAAATCGATGGATTTTACCTGATCTGTGCGCCAATCACGCATGAAGTTGTTCACTTCTTTGACAGCGTCCTTGATATACTTACCATCGACCCAATAGATCATATCCAACCGTTCGCCAGTGCGACCGGAATACATACGAATGCGACGAATATCGCCGCCACCGCGTAAAAAGCCTGCTGCGTTGGAGTAGGTGGGTGCTGCTACGACTGCCGTTGCTGCAAACGCTCCCAATAGGGCACGCCGGGTCAAGCCCGAGGAACTGCTCTCTGTCATTTTGGTTTCGTCCCGTACTGTTCCTGCCTGCACACGATGTTACGTGCACTGTCTTAATTATTCCCATCCCAGATGCGGGATTTATGGCACAATCGGAATCGAGGGCCAAGAAGTGTTTCATTTTTACCTTTTCAAGGGGGAATTTTCGGCAGTTTTTTGCGCATTTGCCACAGAGCATCACAAATATTTCGCAGTTGTGGGCTTTGGGCCGCGCAGCCGATGCAAACGCGCATCAGGCCCACGAAGAAGCGATTTGGTAAGGATATCGTGAGTGGACAAGCGTTCTGGCACGACTGCATAGTTGATCGACGTATAAATCACCAGTTCAAACTATTGAATTCCAAGGCCATCCTATGTTTTCTGTTCTCCGCACCAGTACCAGCATCCTGTTTGCCGCGTGTTTCGTGGCTACCGCATCCGTCGCCAATGTGTCGTCTGAAGCTACGCCAGGAACTGCGTTTCAGATGGCGATGGCTGAACATACTCAGCAGGCGCCGCAACTGGTTGAGTTCTACCGGGCAAACGGGTTTTTGCCGCTTTGGGTCGGCGATACGCCTGAACACACTCAACGCCGGGCGGCGCTGATCAATGCGCTTACGAATGCGCATCTGCACGGCCTTCCACAGGCCGAGCCGACTGTTGCCGCCGTGATGGAGAAGATGGAAAAGGCCCGTTCGGTGCGCGATCTCGGTGCGGTTGAAGCAGAACTTAGCCGTATCTTTGTCGAATATGCCGACGCGCTTTATGCGGGCGCAATCCGGCCCGGCAGTGTGGATGATGGGCTGGTTCGGTCCGTAGAACGACGCAGCACTGTTGAGCATTTGCTGGGAATAAGCACTCTGGGCGCGGCCTACTTTACAGTCTTGGCGCCGCAATCACATCAATACCGCGCATTGATGAAGCAGAAGCTGTCCTTGGAAAAGCTGGTATTTCAAGGGGGATGGGGGCCAACAGTTCCCGAAAGCAAACTGGAATACGGCGACACGGGACCGAATGTTGTCAAGCTGCGCGACCGTCTGGTGGTGATGGGTTACATGAAACCGTCCGCCAGCCCGTCTTTCGACAGCGCGTTGCTTGAAGGCGTTCGTGCCTTCCAATCCGCGCATGGGCTTGAAACCGATGGTGTGGCGGGCAAGGGGACGATTGCTGAAATTAACCGTCCAGCCACAGACCGGTTGAAAGCCGTTTACGTTGCGTTGGAACGCGAACGCTGGCTGCCTCGGGAACGCGGCACGCGTCATATCCTTGTGAACCAAGCGGACTTCACGGCCAAGATCGTGGACGAAGGGCAAGTCACTTTTGAAACCCGCGCAGTCATCGGTAAAAATGTGCATGATCGAAGAAGTCCGGAATTTTCGGATGAGATGGAGCATATGGTGATCAACCCAAGCTGGCATGTTCCCCGCTCGATCGTGACCAAGGAATACCTTCCGAAACTGCAATCAAACCCGAATTCCGTGGGCCATATTCTGATAACTGACAGAAGCGGCAGGCAGGTCGATCGGGGTGCGGTGGACTTTACCCAGTTCACGACCAGCAATTTTCCCTTCGCAATGCGTCAACCGCCCAGCCAAAGCAATGCGCTGGGTCTGGTGAAGTTCATGTTCCCCAATAAGCACAACATCTATCTGCATGATACTCCACAGAAAAACCTGTTCTCGCGCGAAGTTCGGGCCTTTTCACATGGGTGTATCCGCTTGGCCCAGCCCTTTGAATTTGCATACGCCCTGCTGGCCAAACAAGAGGAAGATCCAAAGGCATTCTTCCATCGCGTTCTGAACACCGGAAAAGAGACCAAAGTTAATTTGGAACAGAAAGTTCCGGTGCATCTGATTTACCGCACGGCCTATATCGGGCCCAAAGGTGAAGTGCATTATCGCCGCGATGTCTATGGGCGGGACGGCAAGATTTGGGAAGCCTTGCAAAAGGCAGGGGTGGCCCTGCCGGATGTTCAGGGGTAAGCACAGGGCAAATCCTGCCAAAAGGAAGCCCGCCATGCAGTTTACCGTACAACAGATTGCCGAGTCTCTGGGGGCCGAATGTCAGGGTGACGGCGGCCTGACGATTGTGCGCGCCGCCGAACCGGGCGATGCAGGCCCGACAGATCTGGCGATGGCTATGTCTCCGAAATACGCCGAGGCGCTTACCAACGGAGCCGCTCGTGCGGCCGTCCTATGGGAAGGGGCCGACTGGCAGGCGATGGGATTGCGTGCGGCGATTTTTGTAAAACGTCCCCGTATGGCGATGGCTGGCATCACTTCCATGCTGGACCGTGGGCAAGGAGTTGAGCCGGGGATTCACCCCTCGGCCGTGATCGATCCAACAGCTGAAATCAGTTCTGACGTGGCGATTGGACCGTTGGTTGTTGTAGGAGCGCGCGCCCGGATCGGCGCAGGCTCTGTCATAGGGGCACATTGCACCGTGGGAATGGACGCCATATTGGGCGACCAGGCAGTGTTGCGCGAAATGGTCAGCATTGGCGCACGGGCGCAGATCGGAGATCGTTTTATTGCGCAACCCGGTGCCCGGATCGGAGGGGACGGGTTCAGTTTTGTTACCCCCGAAGTCTCGGGCGTCGAAAATGTACGCAAGACAATGGGCGATCAGGGTGAGGCCAAAGCTCAGAGCTGGCTGCGCATTCACTCGCTGGGTGCTGTGGAAATCGGTGACGATGTCGAAATTGGCGCGAATTGCACAATCGACAATGGCACGATCCGAAATACGTATATTGGCCACGGTTCCAAGTTGGATAACCTGGTCCATGTCGGGCACAACACCCGAGTCGGTCAGGACTGCCTGTTGTGCGGTCAGACTGGTGTGTCGGGTTCGGTTGAGATCGGAAACAACGTGGTTCTGGGCGGTCAGACCGGCGTTGTCGACAACATTTTCATCGGGGATGGGGTTATTGCCGGTGGCGGCACTAAGATACTGTCCAACGTACCCGCTGGTCGCGTGATCATGGGGTATCCCGGCGTCAAAATGGAAACGCATACGGACATCTACAAGGCACAACGGCGTTTGCCCCGTATGGCACGCGACGTCGAGGCATTGAAAAAGGCTGTTTTCAAACAGACCCCGAGCGATTAAATCAACCTCAAACTGATAATCAGGGGATCGACATGAGCATCAGCGACCGCGTCATCGCGATCATTGCAGAGCAGGCCGTTCTGGAGCCATCGGATGTAACGCCCGAAAGCACGCTGGAAGATCTGGGTATCGACAGCCTCGGGCTGGTCGAAAGCATATTTGCCATCGAGGAAGAGTTCGACATTTCGATTCCTTTCAATGCCAACGAGCCCGAGGCCAATGACTTCGATATCTCCAATGTGGCCGCGATCATCTCTGGGATCGAAAAGCTTGTGTCGGAAAAGGTCTGACACACGCTCATGAAACGCGTTGTCATTACCGGAGCAGGTACGATCAATTCGCTGGGCCATTCGGTCCCTGACACGCTGGAAGCAATGCGCGAAGGTCGTTGTGGTATTTCGGAACTTGAATTCCGGGATGTTGATCGGTTGGCCATCAAGATCGGCGGACAGGTCCGGGGTTTCGAGGCGGAAGGGCGGTTCAACCGACAGCAGATGTCGCTGTACGACCGCTTCACGCAATTCACCCTGACGGCAGCCAAAGAGGCGATTGAGCAGTCGGGCATCGAGTTTCACGGCGAGTTGGCAGCAAGATCAGGTGTTGTTCTGGGAACCGCGGGTGGTGGTGTTTCGACTTGGGATGACAATTACCGTTCTGTTTATGAGGATGGGAAGAACAGGGTACACCCCTTTGTCGTTCCAAAGCTCATGAACAATGCAGCCGCCAGTCATGTTTCAATGGAACATAACCTGAAGGGCCCCAGTTTCACCGTGTCGACAGCATGTGCGTCATCAAACCATGCGATGGCTCAGGCCTTTCAGATGGTGCGCAGCGGCGCGGCTCCGGTCATGGTTACGGGCGGGTCCGAATCGATGTTGTGTTTCGGCGGTGTAAAAGCCTGGGAAGGTCTGCGCGTGATGTCGAAAGACGCGTGCCGCCCGTTCAGTGCCAACCGCAACGGAATGGTGCAGGGTGAAGGGGCTGGCGTCTTTGTCTTTGAGGAATACGAACACGCCCGCGCCCGAGGGGCCGAAATACTGTGCGAAGTTGTCGGCTTTGCCATGTCATCGGATGCCTCGGACATTGTGATGCCCAGCAAACAAGGGGCCGCGCGTGCCATGGCCGGTGCCTTGGCCGATGCGAAGCTGAACGCAAAAGATGTGGGTTATATCAACGCGCATGGCACGGGAACGGCTGCAAATGACAAAACCGAATGCGCAGCCGTGGCCGACGTGTTTGGGCCGCACGCAGACGATCTGATGATATCGTCCACGAAGTCCATGCACGGCCACCTGATAGGCGGGACCGGAGCTGTTGAGCTGCTGGCCTGCATCATGGCACTGCGGGACGGTGTCATTGCACCGACGATTGGATATGAGGAACCGGACCCGGAATGCGCGTTGGACGTGGTCCCGAACGAAGCACGCGAAGCAAAGGTCAACGTCGCGCTTAGCAACGCATTCGCCTTTGGTGGGTTGAATGCGGTACTGGCCCTGAAGCGGGTTTAGTGAAAAAGCCGCCGTTAATAAAACGGCGGCTTCCACGGATGTTTTTTCTTAGTTTGTGTTGACGTTCAGAGCGTCAAAGCCCGATGTGAAGCCGGAGAGCGACATGTCCATTTCAAGAACCTGATCCGGGAAACGGGCGGGAACCAGTGAAAACGTCGCTTTGGTACCAGCTTTCATCGCGTCGATATCCCCTTGGCTAAGACCTAGTTGCGCGATGCAGCCCACGGGAACGCATTGGTGGTAGTTGTACAATTTACGCGGCGCGCCATCGATTGACAGGGCCAGTTGCGCTTGCAGCAGAGTTTCGAGGGGTACGATCACATTTGCCCAAGCAACGGCGGCACCACCTTCTGGCAGTTTCCCGATGGATACTTCTGCGATCGGATCACCATTTTTACCCTCCAGAACCTGAACGATGGCGCAAGGATCCTCGCCTTCCTGTGCCTTGATACAGGATACGTCCCAATCGCCGAATTCTTCCTTTACGAACTGTTCTCCGACCCGGGGGCCTTCCTGACCAAGGTCCAGACCGGCGTCTGGCGCGGTTGTGGTTGTGTCTTGTGCATACGCTGCGCCGGATAGCAGAACAGCGGCGACCGTGTTGAACGAGAGGATTTTCTTGAACATGAATGCCTCGGGTTGATGATTGATCTTTTTGCTTCGTTTAACACTCTTCTGAACCAGTGTCAGGCACTAACAGAACGGCCTTTGCGAACGTGAACGGATTCTTGCCTGAGGCCTGGAACCGCACCTTCGGAGATTAGAAAAAGGGAGCTGTTCGACCAGCTCCCTTCCCCATAAGTTTCTCCCCGTCGGACTGGCCGACTTATTTATGCGCAAACCCTACGGAAGGGGCGCACACGGGTCAACAGCTATCCTCATTTTTTAATCTATGCGCCAGAATAATAATCCGATGGCCAAACCAAAAAGGCCGTGCCAGCAGGCACGGCCAGTCGACAGGGAGGAAGTCTGCCCCGCAATGCAAGGCAAATTGACTATCGCAGTCAAAGGTTAACTTTGTATGCTGGCGGCAGATCGGTGAACAATAAGGCAATGTTAATGGGCACGAATATCTTTTTGGGCGGTGGCGGTGAAAACTATGGCCAGCCGCAGGAACTGGCGTTGAAATATGCCAACCGCCACGGGTTGATTGCCGGGGCAACCGGTACCGGCAAAACCGTGACGTTGCAGATTCTTGCAGAAGGTTTTTCTCAGGCGGGTGTCCCGGTATTCCTCACGGATGTGAAAGGGGATCTGTCTGGTCTGGCCCTTCCCGGAAGCGAGGCCCACAAACTGCATCAGGCCTTTCAGGACCGGGCCAGTCGGATCGGGTTCGAGGAATTTGCCTATTCTGCCTGCCCGGTGACATTCTGGGATTTATTCGGTGAACAGGGCCATCCAGTGCGCACGACGGTGACGGAAATGGGTCCGCTGTTGCTGTCGCGGTTACTGGAGTTGAGCGAGGCGCAGGAAGGTATCCTGAATATCGCATTCCGCGTGGCCGACGAAGAAGGGATGCCGTTGCTGGACCTTAAGGACCTACAGGCGCTGCTGGTCTGGATCGGAGAGAATCGGGCGCAACTGTCATTGCGATACGGCAATGTATCCACGTCATCAATCGGGGCGATTCAGCGACGTCTGCTGGTTCTCGAGAATCAGGGCGGAACAAAACTGTTTGGCGAACCGGCGCTGGATTTGGCCGATTTGATGCGAACTGACGAAAACGGGCACGGAATAGTGAACATTCTGGCATCAGACCAGCTGATGGCAGCCCCACGGCTATATGCAACGTTCCTGTTGTGGCTGTTGAGTGAACTGTTCGAAGAGCTGCCAGAGGTCGGAGACCCCGAAAAACCAAAGCTGGTGTTCTTTTTTGACGAAGCCCATCTGTTGTTCGACGATGCGCCAAAGGTTCTGGTGGACAAGGTCGAACAGGTCGCCCGCCTGATCCGTTCAAAGGGTGTGGGTGTATACTTCATTACTCAGAGCCCCGCCGATATCCCGGAAGATATTCTTGGACAGCTGGGCAACCGTATTCAGCACGCATTAAGGGCATTCACGGCGCGGGACCGAAAGAACCTGCGGCTGGCCGCTGAAACCTATCGCGAGAACCCGACTTTTGACACGGAAACGGCAATTCGCGAAGTCGGCGTTGGCGAAGCTGTCACCTCAATGCTGCAAAAGAAAGGTGTTCCGGGCGTGGTCGAGCGTACGCTTATTCGTCCGCCGGGATCTCAGCTGGGGCCAATTTCAGATGCCGAACGTCGGGATATCCTTGCCGCCTCGGCGATGGCAGGAAAATACGACAAGAGCGTAGATCGAAAATCTGCCTTCGAGATTCTTCAGGCTCGGGCCCAAGCTGCGGCCAATGCCGCAGAACTGGCCGAATCCGACGAAGTTCTTGAAGCGCAATCGCCGATCGAACGCGAATATTCTTCGGCCCGCAGATATTCGGGCAGCCGGGTCGGCCGGTCCTCCTCCCGTGTTGAGCGCAAGCAGGACACGTTTGCCACGGCAATGACCGAAGCGGTGATCAAAGAGCTTAAGGGCACAACCGGGCGCCGGATCGTGCGCGGTATCCTCGGCGGATTGTTTCGCAACAGGTAAAAACGTAGCGTCCTTGGTGGGCGCTACAGCGTTTACTTCAGTCGGCGTTGGCCTTCCTGGCGACAATAGGCGTCAGCCTCGGGAACAGACATCTTCGTGGCTGGGAAGTCGATTGCACGGTCCCAGGTCACACGATCCTGACGATAGAGCTGACAGGTCACGACACCTTTAGGTGTCTGAACCTTGATGGGCGTCGTCTCAAGATCTTCGGGGCTGGGGACACAAGCGGATACCGCGACCGCAATAGCCGTAAACAGAATGAGTGATTTCAGATGTGGTGCTTTCATTTTCTACTCTTATCTACTCGTCTTGTTGATCGATTGAAACGGCATTGGCGAGGGTGAGTGCCAGCAACCTGCCGCAAATCGAAAACACTGTGGTGGGTTCGTTTATTCAGAAAAACCTTAAGAATCAAGAAACCGCGCCAGATAAGTGGCGCGGTTTTGCACATTGGAACGTGGCGCGGACCTATTTCTCGGGGATCAGACCCCTTGGGCTGAATCTGAGAACAATCAAAAGGATCAGGCCCATCGTGAAAAGGCGCATATGTGCGGCACTATCAATAAGATGTGCCTTCAGCGCGCTGCCATCCGGCAAGCCTGCAGTGATAACACTCATCAACCACAAGCCAATCGGTTCGACCTGAACCCACAAGAACCATATCAGGAACGCACCCAAAACGGCTCCGAAGTTGTTGCCCGAACCGCCAACGATCACCATGACCCAAACCAAGAAGGTAAAGCGCAGCGGATTGTAGGTGCCCGGCGTCAGCTGTCCGTCCAGAGTGGTCATCATCGCGCCTGCGATGCCGCAAATGGCCGACCCTAATACGAAAATCTGCAAGTGGCGACGGGTGACGTCCTTGCCCATCGCTTCGGCTGCAACTTCATTGTCGCGGATTGCGCGCATCATACGGCCCCACGGGCTTTTCAGCGCCATTTGCGCCATCCAGAGCAGCACCAGAAGAACCAGCATGAACAGCAGAGAATACCCAAGCTTCACCGAGAGGGTGGATGCAGTGACCGGATCCAGCCCCAGCCATTCGGCGCGGGCAAGAAAAGCCGGATCTTGCTGCAAGTCAACTTCATACCCGACAACCGGGGAGGGACGCGGGATGCCATAGACGTTCTTCACGCCGCGGGCCAGCCAGTCCTCGTTCTTCATGACGGCGATGATAATCTCGGCGATACCCAGCGTGGCAATCGCCAAATAATCTGACCGCAGCCCTAGCGCGGTTTTGCCAATCAGCCACGCCGCCCCGGCAGCCAGCAGACCTCCGGCAGGCCAGGCCAGCAGAACGGGCAGGTTCAGTCCACCGATGTTTCCGGCAATCGCCGGGTCAATGGCCTCGACCGCGGCAACATTGGGGTCGAACACGGCCCGGTAGAGGAAGAAGCCGACGATAAGGACAGTGATTATTGTGAGCGTCTGCACCCGGCCTTTGGGCAGTCTTGTTGCCACCAGTACGGCTGCAACAACGGTGGCAGCCCCCAGTAGCAAGGACAGAACGATACCAAAACCGCCGGCGCCCCAAGCACCCGGAGTAGGCTCTGTCGAAACCAGAACCACGGCCAGACCGCCCAGCGCGACGAAGCCCATGACCCCTACGTTAAACAGGCCCGCAAAGCCCCATTGCAGGTTCACACCGATCGCCATGATGGCAGAGATCAGCCCCATGTTCAGGATCAGAACGGCAGTGTTCCAGCTTTGCGTGAAACCGGTCAGCAAAATGAGACTGCCAACAGCAATGAAAAGCAGAGTGTTTTTGACAGATTCGGTCATACTGCTTTTCCCTTGAACAGGCCCGTGGGCTTAAACAGAAGCACGATCAGCAGGATGACAAAGCTGACAGCGAATTTGTAATCGGTGGACAGGAGCTGGACCAATCCGGACGGCTCCAGGTTTTCGGGGGCCACATAGGTCAGAACTTTTTTCCAGGCATAGGTGATCGTCACCTCGGAAAACGCGATGATGAACCCGCCTGCAATTGCGCCCAGTGGGTTACCAAGGCCACCCACGATGGCCGAAGCGAAAATCGGCAGCAGAAGCTGGAAATAGACGAAGGGTTTAAAGCTTTTGTCCAACCCGTATAGAACACCCGCTGTGGTCGCCAAGGCGGCTACGATGATCCAGGTGATCATCACAACACGTTCAGGGTTGATGCCGGACAAAAGCGCCAGATCCTCGTTGTCGGAATAGGCGCGCATCGATTTCCCGGTTCGTGTTTTATTGAGGAACCAGAACAACAAGGCCACGGCAATAACGGCCACTATCAGTGTAATCCCTTGCGAGGTCTTGATAGCCAGCCCCTCCTGAAGGCCCGTCATGGATTTGAAATCCCGCGCGGATATCAGGAATCTTGCACCGTCCGAAAACTTTTGGTCATCCGGCCCGATGATAAAGCGCACCAAACCGTTCATGATGAACATTACACCCATTGATACGATCACAAGGATAACCGGCTTGGCCTTTTGTTCGCGGTAAAAGCGGTAGACCAGCCTGTCCGTGACCAACACCAGCAGGATGCAGCCAAGGATGGCAAAGGGCAGGGCGAGCAGGGCAGTCGGCAACGGCCCAAAGCTGACACCAGCGGCCTGTAAGCCCCAAGTGACAAGCACAGCGATCATCGCCCCAAAGGCCATGGTGTCACCATGGGCAAAGTTCGAAAACCGCAGGATGCCGTAGATCAGGGTCACGCCTAGCGCTCCCAATGCCAGCTGGCTGCCATAGGCAATCGCAGGCACGATGACAAAGTTGGCCAGTGTGACCAACGCGTTCAGTAAATCCATGAATTCTTCTCACTGTCCGGGTGCGGCTTTATGGCATGTGTACCATTGGTAATTCAACACACGGCTATGGTTTTCAACGAATTGGACGAACGTTTTTTGCCTGGATAACGCGGAACCAGAAAGGCTTGTGAGATTCCGAGAACCAAACCCGCAGGTGAAGCCGCGCGACTTTTGAGGTCAGCGTGGCCACCCGGCAGTATTGCTTGGATGCAAAGTCACGCCTGAACGTCTTGGCATTTGCCGAAATCCTCGTCGGCATGGGGACCTTTGACAGACAGATCATAGGACATGTCGTCAAGTTGAACCACCAGCGTCATCACGTTCTGACCTTCGATATACATGAACGTCATGCTGCCCACGCCTTTGAGGATCACAGCATCGCCTGCGGCTATTGGGGTTTCAATGCTACCTTTGTCACCGTCCGCGGCACGGCTAAGGCGGATTTCGCTGCCGTCGCGGTCGGAGGTGCACAATAGGTGGCGTTCTTCGGCTACTGCCTGAGTGGCCGAAAATAGGGCAAGCGGCAAAGCGATCCAGAGTTTCATAGTCTGCGGGTCCTTGTCTTCGATTTTGCATTCGCCTTCGAACTGTCGAGCCATTGGTTCAGTAATATGGCCCGACCGGCGTGGATGGCCCGCCTAAAGCTCCATTATGTCACAAATTGAACTTAAGCGTGTTTTTTGCCCTTTGAGTAACGCGTGAAAATAACCGATTTGGTCTCGTGAAAGAGCCATTAAAACAAGTAAATAACAGTCATGTTTAACGTCCTCAAATTCAACGCACCATTATCCTGACATATTGAAAACACAATCAGGCATGGGGTGAGCGATTCAGGTTCAAAGTGACCCGCGCCGGGCCGTTTTGTCTGCCAATCTAGGGCCCCAGATTGTTTTTGTCTCAAGCTGAGCGCACACCACCTCACCTGGCCTCAAGTTCCGGTGAAATAGCTGGTTCAGGTCTATGATACGAAAGGGTTTTTCCTAAGTTCACTTCGTTGAGCTGCGGAAGATGTGATTGTCGAGCGCAGCCAGTACCGAAATATAAGGCTGATCTCGCGAGCGTAATAGCGCGCGAGGGCAGGCATAAGTAACCGAAGGAAGAAACTCATGAGATTTACCGCGCTGATCACGGCTGGCCTGTTGATGCCCACATTCGTACAAGCTGCAATCGACGACCCGCTGAATGGCGCGGATTTTGTCGTCAATTGCCTCTCCGACAAAAACGGGGGATCGGTGACTCTGGCGCGGTCGGGTGAGACGGACAAGGGGTTCATCGTGGCCGAAAACATCAAGGGCGAGGCGCAGATTATTCCCGGTCTGAACTCGCTCACCTTCCTGCATATCATGGATCAGGACGTGGTGACCTTTGTGGTGGATTTCGATAACCTGCACTATGACATGTCGGTCAAAGGTCCACATGCCGCGAATGACTCCGGATATTGTAGCAATCCGGCGGGGTGAGAATTAGGAAGGCGGTTGCACTTAGTTATGCAGTGATTTTCTACACTGTTTTCCTTGAAGCAACGTGTTTCTGCGAACCCACTGCTAGAATGAGGAGGACGGTGCGCACCAAATGGGAGTTTGTGCGCCGTCTCATCCTCAACCGCCCAAGAAACTCTTTCTCACTTCCGGATCAGCCAGCAATTCCTTGCCCGTACCGGTATAGGCGTTTCGCCCCTGAACCAGCACATATCCCTTATCGGCAATCTCCAGTGCCTGGCGGGCGTTTTGTTCAACCATCAGGATCGGCAGGCCGGTGCGTGCGACCTCGATGATGCGGTCAAAAAGCTCATCCATCACGATGGGTGAGACACCTGCGGTGGGCTCGTCCAGCATCAGGACCTTGGGTTGCGTCATCAGCGCGCGACCCACGGCAACCTGTTGGCGCTGACCGCCAGACAGTTCGCCGGCAGGTTGGTTGCGTTTGTCACGCAGAATTGGGAACAGATCATAGACCTGCTCCATCGTGTCCGAGAAATCGTCGTGACGGATAAAGGCACCCATTTCCAGATTTTCCTCGACAGTCATCGAGGTGAAAATGTTCGATGTCTGAGGAACAAAGCCCATACCGCGGATCACGCGATCTTGTGGGGTGAGGCTGGTGATATCCTCGCCGTCTAGACGTACAGAGCCGGCGCGCACATCCAGCATCCCAAACACGGCCTTCATCGCCGTTGACTTGCCCGCACCGTTGGGGCCGACGATAACGGCGATCTCACCCTTGTCCACGGCAATGGTGCAGTCATGCAGGATATCCGGGCCTTTGCCATAACCGCCGGTCATGGTGTCGCCGATCAGAAACGGGCCGCCTTCAACGCGATGAGTCGTCCCGCTTTTACGATGGGCAGGCGTCATTGTTCCGATACCTTGCGTGTTGGTAATCGATGCGTCCTTGTTGCCCTTGTCGTCCTGATAGGGGTTGTCGCTCATGCCAGCGGTCATGTCTGGGCCTCCAGCTTGTCTTTGTTTTTGAGGCCGGTGCCAAGATAGGCTTCGATCACGTGCTCGTTTGCCTTGATCTCATCCAGAGTACCCTCGGCCAAAACCTTACCCTCGGCCATGCAGATGACCGGGTCGCAGATCTTGCCGATGAAATCCATGTCGTGCTCGATGACAACAAACGTATAACCACGCTCTTTGTTCAGGCGCAGGATCGTATCAGCGATGGTCATCAGCAGGGTGCGGTTCACGCCTGCTCCGACCTCGTCCAGAAATACGATCTTGGCGTCCACCATCATGGTACGACCAAGTTCCAGCAGTTTCTTTTGACCGCCCGAAACCTGACCGGCCTTGTGATCGGCCAGATGTTCGATGGTCAAAAACTCCAGCACCTCGTCTGCCTTGGCTTTCAACGCGCGCTCTTCATCAGCGATGCGCTTGCGTCCGAACCAGGTATTCCACAGCGCCTCACCCGATTGCGCACCGGGCACCATCATCAGGTTTTCGCGGCAGGTCATCGACGAGAATTCATGCGCGATCTGGAACGTGCGCAGCAAACCTTTGTGAAACAGCTCATGCGGAGGCAGGCCAGTGATATCTTCACCATCCATAACCACCTTTCCGCTGGTCGGAGGCAAAACACCGGCGATCACGTTGAACAGAGTGGTTTTTCCGGCCCCGTTGGGCCCGATCAGGCCGGTGATCGACCCTTTTTGGATTTCCAGCGACGCCCCGTCCACCGCGTGAAACCCGCCGAAATGCTTATGCACGTCCTCGACGACGATCATGGTATCCCCTTGCCTTGTCCCCGTGAAACGAGGTGCAGCCTTTTGTCATTGAAACAGCCCGGACACAAGGCCCGGGCTGTCTGATTTTATAGCTTGATATGCGGGATCAACGGAAGTTGACGGTCTTGTTTTCGCCGTCGGTCACTTCGATCTCGCGGTACGACCCTGCGCTTTCGCCGGGGCCGATCAACTCGACACCGGACGCGCCGACATAGTCGATGTCCTGACCGGCGGCCAGCAGTTCCAGACCTTTGGCCAGTTCACCCGGATAGATCTTTTCACCCGGCGCATTGGCGACGTCCATAACTTTGCCCGCGTAATCTGCCGGGTTGGTCGAACCGGCGGCTTGCATGGCGAACATGAACAGCGCTGCCGCGTCATAGGATTCGGGCGAATAGGGCGACGACCCGTCAAACCCGGCTGCTTCGGCCAGTGCAAAGTACTTTTCGGCACCTTCTCCACCGGACCCGGCAATCTGACCGAACGAGCCGTTCAGGTCGGGGCCGACATTTGCGGGCAGCGAGTCACCGATCATGCCACCGGGCAGACCAAAGGTGTCAAACGCACCGCTGTCCAGCGACGACTGGATGATGCCCAGACCACCCTGGTCCAGATAACCCGCGACAACCAGAATGTCTCCACCGGCCGAAGCCAGCGCGCCAACTTCAGCCGAATAGTCGGCCTTGCCGTCTTCATGCGCCGTAACGATGGTCACTTCACCGCCAACCGCTTCGAAGGACGTCTGGATCGCATCGGCCAGACCTTTGCCATAGTCGTTGTTGGTATAGGTCAGCGCGATCGAGTTGATGCCGCGATCCTTGAGGATATCAGCCATAACCTGACCTTCGCGCGCATCCGACGGTGCGGTGCGGAAGAACAGGCCGTTGTCCTCCATGGTCGACAGGCCGGGCGAGGTCGCCGAAGGCGAGATCATGACCATGCCGTTTGGAATGGCAACGTTTTGCAGAATCGCGCCGGTTACACCCGAACAGTCGCCACCGATGATGCCTGCAACGCCGTCTGCGATCATACGCTCGCCGTTCGAGGTGGACAGACCATTGTCGATACAGCCGGTATCGGCACGTACACCAGCCACGCTGGCGCCGTTCATGAACTTGCCGGATTCGTTGACTTCGGCGATTGCCAGCTCAGCACCCGACCCCATGGCAGGGGCCAGCGATTCAATCGGGCCGGTAAAGCCGATCAAAATCCCCAGTTTGACATCTTCGGCCATGGCTGTGCCGGCCAGCAATGCAGTTGCTGCAGTTGCAGTAAGCAGCTTTTTCATATGGTTACTCCCAGTTGTGAACGTATTCGTTCTGGCGACGACCCTAGGCAAGCTGTTCGGAAAAGAAAAGTCCTAACGCAAACGTGTCTTTTTCGGTTGAAAATCTATCTGTTTTGTTGGGACTCACTCCTGATTGTTATCGAAAGGGATCAGAATGTTCAGGACGGCGATGATTCTGTCTTTCTCACTCTGCGCCTTGAATGCCGCAGCCCAGACGTTGTCGGTTTCCACCGGAATGATCGAACTGGAAGAAATGATCGGCGGGCTAGAGACCCCATGGGCGGTTGGCATTTTGCCCGATGAAAGCTTCCTCGTCACGGAACGGGATGGAAGGTTGCTGTATGTGCGAAATGGACAAGTTGGGGATGTTTCAGGCGTTCCAAAGGTTGCGGCTCTGGGGCAGGGCGGATTGCTGGACGTCACGATTTCGCGCAATTTCAATCAAAGCCGAGAGGTCTTTCTGACCTTCGCAAAACCTCAGGGCGACGGTGCAGGGACTGCGGTTGCGGTTGCGCACCTGCCCGAGACTGGCAAAAACCTTCAGAACATCCGAGTAATTTTCGAGGCATCGCCCGGTGGTACGGGCGGGCGGCATTTTGGCAGTCGTGTGGTCGAAGCGCTGGACGGGACATTGTTCGTGACCCTCGGTGACCGGGGGCAGGCGGAGAATGCACAGGATCGGTCCAATCCCATGGGCTCGGTCATCCGTATCAACCGCGATGGGACAGTTCCGGCGGATAACCCCTTTGTCGGGCAATTGAATATCGAACCCGAGATATGGTCATACGGTCATCGAAATCCGCAGGGCGCGGATTTGGACGCGCTTGGCCGACTTTGGATCTCGGAACACGGGGCGCGGGGTGGAGATGAAATCAACCAACCCCGCGCAGGCCGGAATTATGGTTGGCCTCTCATCTCCTATGGTACGCATTATTCGGGTGAAAAAATCGGAGAAGGTACAGCCAAAGAGGGGCTGGAACAGCCAGCTCACTACTGGGATCCTTCCATCGCGCCGTCTGGCCTGCTGGTTTATTCCGGCAAGCTCTGGCCGCAATGGGCAGGTGATGTTTTCGTAGGATCTTTGAAATTTGACTATATCGCCCGACTTCAGGGCGATCCATTGCATGAAGCCGAACAGATCAGAAGCCCTGAAACCGAGCGCGTCCGCGATATCGTCGAAGCGCCAGACGGGTCGATCTGGTTTATTTCGGTTGGAAAGGGGGCAGTTTACAGAATATCTCCGGCGGAGTGACCTTACACCGATAGCCGCCCGCTTTGCGCTCCGCGTTCGCGATAGGGTGTGGTGTTGTAATGCGCGCGGTAGCATTTTGAGAAATGGCTGGGCGAAGCGAACCCACAGGCCAGCGCTACGTTGATGACGCTCATATCCGTTTGCATCAGCAGGTTCCGCGCCTTGTGCAAGCGAAGTTCCATATAGTACCGCTTGGGCGAGCGGCTGAGATAACGCCGGAACAGGCGCTCAAGCTGGCGGGTCGACATGCCGACTTCTTTGGCCAGAATCGAAGGTGAGATCGGCTCTTCTATGTTCTTTTCCATCATCAGGATGACCTGACTCAACTTGGGGTGACGTACGCCAATACGTGTCGGTGTAGACAGGCGCTGCGTGTCCTGATCTGTCCGGATAGACGAATAGATCATCTGATCCGCCACCGCATTTGCCAGGTCTTCGCCGAAATCGTCTGCAATCAACTTGAGCATCAGATCAATGGATGAAGTCCCGCCAGCCGTCGTCATACGACTGCCGTCAATCTGAAAGACTGCTTTCGTCAACTCGACCTCATCGAATTCTTCGATGAAACTGTCGGAGTTTTCCCAATGTATGGTCGCCCGCTTGTTGTCCAGCAGACCGGCCTTGGCCAAGGTATAAGCAGCCGTGCACAGACCGCCGATCCGCAGTCCGCGCCGTGCCTCGCGCCGCAACCAGTTCAGAATGCGTTTAGTTGTGGCAGCCTGCACGTCAACGCCCCCACAAATCAGAACGACATCGTCGCGTTGCAGTTCGTCCAGGTCACGATCGAGCTTGAATTCGGTTCCGGCCGAACATGAAATCGAATCTCCGCCTTCACCTGAAAGAGTCCATGTATAAAGCTGTTTGTCCGCCATGCGGTTTGCGATGCGCAGGCTGTCGAGTGCCGATGCAAAAGACAGCAGCGAAAACTTGTCCAAAAGGACAAAAACGAAATGACGGGGCATGGCCCCAGCATTTTCGACCGTGACTGCTTGGCGTTGCACTTGCATGACAAAATGTCCTTAATTCTGCGCGGGAAAACCAGGTATCCTGCGGCGTATTTGGCAGTCACCATGATCAAAGCTTGTTTGCGGCGTCAAGAGGCGCAAATGGGATATGGTCACTCTTCATTGCTTTTTGTATAGAGGCGACCTGAACACTTCAGCGGAGATCAAAGCTATGACCGAATGGCAAAAGTCGAACTGGCGCAACAAGCCCCGGGTTCAGATGCCAGACTATACCGACGCGGCCGCATTGGCCAAGGTCGAGGCCCAGCTTTCGCAGTATCCCCCGCTGGTCTTTGCGGGTGAAGCGCGGCGCCTCAAGCAACATCTTGGTGCCGCCGGTCGCGGCGAGGCCTTCCTGCTTCAGGGCGGGGATTGTGCTGAAAGCTTTGAACAATTCAGCGCCGATGCGATCCGTGACACCTTCAAGGTGATGCTGCAAATGGCGATGGTTCTGACCTACGGTGCCAAGGTGCCGGTGGTAAAGGTCGGTCGCATGGCCGGTCAATTTGCAAAGCCGCGCAGCGCCCCGACAGAGGTTGTGAATGGTGTAGAACTGCCCAGCTACCGGGGTGACATCATAAACGAACTGGCGTTCACGCCCGAAGCGCGGATTCCGAATCCCGGAAAGATGTTGCAGGCCTACACGCAGGCGGCGGCCACGTTGAACCTGCTGCGTGCCTTCTCAACCGGTGGCTTCGCCGACATGAGCCGTGTTCATTCGTGGACGCTGGGCTTTACCGACGAACAGGACGTTCAGAAGTATTCCGAAGTTGCGGACCGCATTCAGGACACCATCGACTTCATGGAAGCGGCTGGTATCACGGCAGACACGACGCACGAATTCTCGACCGTTGAATTCTACACCAGTCACGAAGGTCTGTTACTGGAATATGAAGAGGCGCTGACCCGTCTGGATTCGACCTCGGGCAACTGGCTGGCCGGGTCTGGCCACATGATCTGGATCGGCGACCGTACACGCCAACCTGACGGCGCACATGTCGAGTTCTGTCGTGGCGTTCTGAACCCGATCGGATTGAAATGTGGTCCGACGACGACGGCAGAAGATCTCAAGGTTCTCATGTCGAAGCTGAACCCTGAAAATGAAGAGGGCCGTCTGACCCTGATCGCGCGCTTTGGTGCAGGCAAGGCGGGTGAACACCTTCCGCGTCTGGTCAAGGCCGTGAAGGAAGAAGGCGCCAAGGTTACTTGGGTGTGCGACCCGATGCACGGCAATACGATCAAATCGGCCACGGGCTACAAAACCCGCCCGTTCGATTCTGTCCTGCGTGAGGTGCGCGATTTCTTTGGTGTGCATCAATCCGAGGGCACGATCCCTGGCGGTGTCCATTTCGAGATGACCGGTCTCGACGTTACCGAATGCACCGGTGGTGTGCGGGCCGTGACCGAAGAGGATCTGTCGGATCGTTACCACACCGCCTGCGACCCACGCCTGAACGCGTCTCAGTCACTGGAACTGGCGTTCCTTGTGGCGGAAGAATTGACCAACCTGCGCCGTAATGGATCGAAACGCGCCGCAAGTTAAGCGTTAGAAAAGAAAGAAAAACAGCGGGCCAACGGTCCGCTGTTTTTTTGTTCCGGGTGTTCAATCTGGTTCAGTCATCGCGCGACACGACCAGACGAAGGTGTTTGGCCGCGCGTTTGAAATCCGTTTGGTCTTCGGCAAAACCGTCAACGGTATGAGGCACAGCAGGAACTGGTGCCTGAACTTCCGAAAACGATTTGATCCGCGTATCCGTAATCGAAAATCTGCGTGGGGTTTTACCAATCGCACCATCCGCAACCATGACGCCCAGAACCCGGCTGACGTCGCCCAGATCGCTTTTGAGCGGCAAAAGGATCATGCAGGCCTGCATCCGGGTACGTCCCAGTATCCCGCTCGAATCCAGCCCCAGTTCGGCAACGGCGGGTGCTGCGAATACCTGCTCCAGAACGTCCTTAAGACTGGCGCGGTCATCAGGTTGGAAAAAGGCCGTCACAGGCATGCCGCGAACCTCCATACCCGCAAGCGCGTTCAAGTGGCTTCCGGCAAGACGAAACCGGGCCAGTCCGGGCGCGATCCGTTCAAGAATGAAAGTATATTCAAGTATGTTTTCCAGTCCACGCGGGTCGACCTGAGACCGCATCGGAACACCGTCACCGCTCAGCAATGCAGTCCAATACGCCTCGGCCTGGCGGATCGGCGTAAGGCTGCGCCCACTGTCAAAGCGATCCATTGCGACGATCTTTCCAAATTCTGACCCGGAACCAGTCCCGAAAAAGGTTTTCATTTTCTTCACCCTTACGTCAATTGGCCGCCATTTTCATTAAATGCAACACAACCGGAGCATTTGTGGCCTGCAAGCCATTACCAGGGGTAGTTTGACTCGGGTTTATTCAATTTTGGAGCAATTCTTTAACGAATGGTTAACTTACGCCAAACAAATGCGGCCTCAGCAAACTCTTGCTCTGCACCGGCCAATCGCATTAGGTGCGGCACACATCCAAATGGGTGAGGTCACAGGAAAGGACAGGCATGATCAGATCCATGACCGGGTTTGCCTCGGGGAAGGGGGAATACGGACCGCACAGCTGGACGTGGGAGTTGCGCAGTGTTAACGGCAAAGGCCTTGATATGCGCCTGCGCGTCCCTGATTGGCTGACCGGGCTTGAGGTGGCCCTTCGGGCCGCGCTGTCAAAATCCCTGAGCCGAGGGAATGTGACCCTTTCAATGCGTCTGACCCGCGAGGACTCTGCCTCGGAACTGGCATTGAACGAGGTCGCTATGGCCGCGGCCCTGAGCGCTTTGGAACAAACACACAAGATGGCAGCTGCGCGCGGTATTGCTCTGGAGCCGGCGCGCGCCTCGGACCTATTGGCACTGAAAGGCATGTTGGATGCAACCGCAGATGCGGATGATCCCGCTCCGCTGGTTGCGCGCCTGACCGAAGATTTCAACGACCTGTTGGCCGCTTTTGTCGATATGCGCCGGGCCGAGGGCGAGGCGTTGGCTACTGTGCTGAACACACAGCTGGACCAAGTTGCGGCGCTGACAGCTCGGGCAGCTGATCTGGCCGTGCATCGTAAGGACAAGATGGCCGCGACATTGCGGGACAATCTGGCGCACGTACTGGACAACGCGCAGGGCGCGGACCCGGATCGCGTCGCGCAGGAACTGGCATTGATCGCGGTTAAAGCCGACATTACCGAAGAGATTGACCGCCTGTCTGCACATGTCGTCGCAGCAAGAGAGCTGCTTGGGCAGGAAGGGGCTGTCGGACGCAAACTTGATTTCCTGATGCAGGAATTCAACCGCGAAACCAACACGCTGTGTTCCAAGGCTCAGAGTACGGAACTGACGGCTGTCGGGCTGGAACTGAAGGCGGTGATCGATCAGATGCGCGAACAAGTGCAAAACGTAGAATAATGATGGGAACGACTGATATGGCGGATCGCCGAGGCCTTTTAATCATCCTGTCTTCCCCGTCCGGGGCAGGCAAATCCACCCTGGCAAAGCGGCTGATGGACTGGGACAAGGACCTTGAGTTTTCGGTCTCGGCCACAACCCGCGCCCCGCGTCCGGGAGAAGAACATGGGCGGGATTACTATTTTCTTTCAGAGGACGAGTTCAAGCAGAAGGTCTCCAATGGCCAGATGCTGGAACATGCGCATGTTTTCGGCAATTTCTACGGCTCACCCGCTGATCCGGTGCGTAGCTCGATTCACGCGGGCAAGGACGTTCTGTTCGACGTGGACTGGCAAGGTGAGGTTCAGATCCGCAATTCGGACTTGGGTAAACACGCGCTGTCGATCTTCATCCTGCCGCCGTCGATCCCTGAACTGCGCCGCCGTCTGGAATCGCGTGGACAGGATAGCGATGAAGTTATCGCAAGGCGGATGCTCAAAAGCTGGGACGAGATCAGCCACTGGGGCTATTACGATTATGTCCTGATCAATGACGATCTTGAGGCGACCGAAAAGAAGCTGAAGACCATCGTCAGCGCCGAACGGATGCGCCGTATTCAACAGCCAAATCTGCAACAGCACGTGCGCAAACTTCAAAACGAATTCGAGGGGCTGTCATGACGATCTACGCTTTAGGTGAGCACATGCCGGATTTTCACGAGGACACGTGGGTTGCGCCCGATGCCAACCTAATCGGCAAGGTCGTGCTGGAACAGGGCGCCTCGGTTTGGTTCGGCTGCACGATACGCGCAGATCACGAGGAAATCCGCGTTGGTGCAGGTAGCAACGTTCAGGAAAACTGCGTCATGCATATCGATGCCGGGTATCCTTTGTCGATTGGTCCGAATTGCACCATCGGACACAAAGTGATGCTGCACGGGTGTACGATCGGAGAAAATACTCTGATCGGAATGGGCGCGATTGTTCTGAATGGTGCCCGGATCGGCCGGAATTGCCTGATCGGGGCAGGGGCCCTGATCACGGAAGGCAAGGAGATTCCGGATAATTCCCTTGTGATGGGGGCTCCGGGCAAAGTGGTGCGCCAGCTGGACGAGGTCGCAGCAAAACGGATTACCCTAAGCGCGCTGCACTATCAGGAAAACATGCGCAGGTTTCGTGACACCCTGAGAGCTGCTCAATAAGGCGCGTGGATTGATCGGGGTTTGAAGCATGTCAGATGACCTTCTTGATGGATTTGTCCAGGCCATCCCTATGCCCGCGCTGATGGTGGATCAGACCGAACGGATCGTTGCCGCCAATACGGATGCGAAAACCCTTTTGGGGCAGAATATCGTGGGGCGGCATTTTGCGACCATCCTGCGGCAGCCACAGGTTCTTGAAGCAATTGAACAAAGCCTTCAATCGAAGGGAACCAAGACGGCACGTCATCTTTCCAATGATGGTGCACAGGACACGACATTTGATGTGCAATGCCGGTATATGAACGGGGTCGGAGCCGTGTCGGGCGGGGCCGTTCTGGCCACTTTTCAAGATGTCACGCATCTGGAACAGGCAAGTCAGATGCGCCGCGACTTTGTTGCCAATGTCAGTCACGAATTGCGGACGCCTTTGACGGCACTGATGGGCTTCATTGAAACCTTGCGTGGCCCTGCGCGCAACGATCCGGCTGCACGTGACCGGTTCTTGCAAATCATGGCCGATGAAGCCAACAGGATGAACCGGCTGGTTGGCGATCTTTTGTCCCTGAACCGCGTGGAAAGCGAAGAAAGAGTTCGACCAAATCAACAGCTGGAGCTGACAGGGCTGCTGCAATCCACCCTGAACTCGTTGCGCCCCCTGGCGGAAGAGGCGGGCGTGACGCTGACGCTTGACGCACAGGACGGCCCGCTTTCCGTGACCGGAGACAGCGATCAGTTACGGCAGGTATTCACCAACCTGATCGAAAACGGAATAAAATACGGTGCCAGCGGTGGTAGCGTCACAGTCAGCGTTCTGTCATCAGAGCGTGACTCGGCCATGCGTGGGCCTGGGGTGCGGGTGAAGGTCATCGACAAGGGGCCAGGAATTGATTCCGTGCATCTGCCACGTCTGACCGAGCGATTCTATCGCGCCGACAATCACAGATCCCGGCAGTTGGGTGGAACGGGGCTGGGGCTGGCTATCGTCAAGCACATCGTCAATCGCCACCGTGGACGGTTGCGCGTGGAAAGTGAGTTGGGAAAAGGGTCCGTCTTTACGGTCATCTTACCACGGTAGCCCTTCCCGCATTGCCGCCCTTCAAAATCTGCCTCGTTACAATTTTTGACCCGAAATCTCCGGATAATCGAAGGTTGTCATAAAAGCGTTACACACTTGTCACAAAAGGCTTACGCACGGCCCCTAGGGGTGCACGCAGGATCATCATGGGGGTGATCAATCATACCTTTTCAAGGAGACTGAAATGTCCTTTGTAAAACTGTCGGCTTCTGCGCTGGCAATCGCCACCGTCTCGGCAACCACCGCTGCTGCCCGTGACAACGTTCAGGTTGCCGGTTCGTCGACCGTTCTTCCATATGCCTCGATCGTTGCGGAACTGTTTGGTGAGAACACCGACTTCCCGACCCCGGTTGTTGAATCGGGCGGTTCGTCAGCCGGTTTAAAGCGTTTCTGTGAGGGTGTTGGTGAAAACACCATCGACATTGCAAACGCATCACGCGCGATCCGTGAAAAAGAAATCAAAGCCTGCGCCGAAAACGGTGTGACTGACATCATGGAAGTCCGCATCGGTTATGATGGCATCGTTTTTGCAAGCCAGCAGACCGGTCCTGCCTTCACCGCTTTTGAACCTGCTGACATCTTTAACGCTTTGGGCGCAAAAGTTTTGAAAGACGGCGAAGTGGTTGATAACCCTTACACCACCTGGGCTGAATTCAACCCCGAACTGCCTGATGTAGAAATCGCGGGCTTTATTCCGGGTACAAAGCACGGCACCCGTGAAGTGTTCGAAGAAAAAGTTCTGCTGATCGGGTGTGAAGCAACCGGCGCGATGGAAGCCATGATTGCTGGCGGTATGAGCGAAGACGACGCAGAAGATGCATGTCTGGCTGTACGTACCGACGGCAAGGCGGTCGACATCGATGGTGACTACACCGAAACGCTGGCGCGTATCGACACCAACCCCAATGGCATCGGCATCTTCGGCCTGGCGTTCTACGAGAACAACACCGACAAGCTGAAAGTGGCCACCATGTCGGGTATCGCTCCTTCGACCGAAACCATCTCGACCGGTGAATATCCGGTTTCGCGCCCGCTGTTCTTCTACGTGAAGAAAGCCCATATCGGCGTGATCCCCGGCCTGAAAGAATATGCCCAGTTCTTTACCCACGACGAAATCGCAGGCGCTTCGGGTCCTCTGGCAAACTATGGTCTGGTTGCGGACCCTGAGCTGGCAAAAACTCAGGATGCAATCGCCAACGAAGTCACCATGGGTTCGGGCAGCTAATCCCGCCTTTGGTTCGAAATACCGGGGGCGGCATTTATGTCGCCCCCACATTTTTCAGCTTTCCCGGCCAAGACCAAATGGGGGTTTCATGCCGATAGTATGGCTCGTTCTGATCGTGCTTGCGATTGCTTCAGTCGGTTACGTGTTGGGGCGCACACGCGCCCTGCAAAGCGCCACAGGAGATACCCGGGCTTTGCACTCGCTGCCGTCGTATTATGGCGCAAATGTCGCTCTCAAGACGATCGTACCCGCATTTGGCCTTATGATCCTCTGGTTGCTGGTACAACCGCTTTACGTGAACTCTCAGGTTTCTGAAACGATCTCGGGTTCCGCCATCCAAGACGGCTCGTCCCTAAATCTGGTCATGGCCGAGGTCCGTCGCACCGCGTACGGTCTGGATAACGCGGTTGCCGCCGGGCAGATACCCGAGGAACTGGCGCGCAACGCGCGCGCGGATGTAATCGACATGACCCAGCGTCTGAAGGATGCCGGGCAGGTGGTGACGTCGGATATCACGCAACCTGTGCTGCGCGCGGCGCAAAGTTATCGGATCATGAATGCGACCGGCTATTCGGTCATGACTGTCGCCGTCATACTGACGGCACTCGCCGGTGCTGCAGCCAGCTGGTTTCAAACTCACGCAGAATACCGCGCGCGTAATGTGGTCGAGCAGGGCGTGCGTTTTCTGTTGCTGGCGGCCGCATCCATCGCAATTCTGACCACTGTCGGGATCGTCCTGTCTCTGGTTTTCAATACTTGGGAATTCTTCAAGCTCTACCCTGCTACCGATTTCTTTTTCGGCACGACATGGGCCCCCAGTTTTTCGGGACGCGGCGGGTCGTCTGAGCTTGGTATTATTCCCTTGTTGTGGGGGACATTCTATATCTCTATCGTTGCGCTGCTGGTGGCCGTCCCGATCGGGTTGTTCGCCGCGATTTACCTCAGCGAATACGCCTCCCCCCGTGTCCGCGCCGTAGCAAAACCGCTGCTCGAGATTCTGGCCGGTATCCCGACCATCGTTTACGGCCTTTTTGCGCTGCTGACCGTTGGTCCGCTTTTGCTTGGCCTGTTCGGGGATGAGGGGCTTGGCTGGATGAAAGCTGGCACGGCAGTCATGACCGCTGGGTTGGTCATGGGCATCATGCTGATCCCGTTTGTGTCCTCTTTGTCCGATGACATCATCAATGCGGTGCCGCAGGCCATGCGTGACGGTTCTTACGGATTGGGCGCAACGCAATCGGAAACCATCCGTCAGGTCGTTCTGCCAGCTGCGCTTCCGGGTATCGTGGGGGCGATCCTGCTGGCCGCATCGCGCGCCATCGGTGAGACTATGATCGTGGTCCTTGGGGCAGGGGCGGCAGCACGGCTGAGCCTGAACCCGTTTGAAGCCATGACGACGGTAACCGCAAAAATCGTGAGCCAGCTAACCGGAGACGCGGATTTCGCATCGCCCGAGGCGCTTGTGGCCTTTGCACTGGGCATGACCCTTTTCACCCTCACGCTTGGGCTGAACATCTTTGCCCTCTACATCGTGCGTAAGTATCGGGAGCAATACGAATGACCGACGCCAGTATGCAAAGTCCTGAAACAGGTCATCGCTCTGTCTCGCTGACTGTAGCGGATGCACATACCAAAAAACGCGCAAATGCAGAGAAACGATTTCGGGCCTACGGGATTGTCGCGATTGCAACGGGCCTGTTCTTCCTGATCGTTCTGTTCGCCTCGATCCTGTCGCAGGGTATTCCGGCCTTTCAGCGCACTGTTGTCAGCGTGGATTTCACCTTGTCCGCTGCGCAGCGAGACGAGGCGGAAAGTACGTTGTTCAAGACTAAGGCCTATTCCAACCTGTTCATCGCTCAGTTGAGCAAGGAACTGGAAGACCAAGGGATCAGCGTTGATTTCGACGAAGCGGCGATCGAACGTCTTCTTGGTAAAATCGGCGGTACAATCCGAACTTACTATGCCGATAACCCCGGCAAGCTGGGTGATCCGGTCAAGTTTGATCTGGCCGCCTCCAGCCGGGTCGACGGGTATTTCAAAGGCCGCGTGTCCCGTGACACCTTGCAGGACAGCCGGTTTCTGCAGCTTAGCGATCTGGATCTGGTTGATGCGCTGGAACAGGCGGGCATCATCAAGCAGGCTTTCAACTGGCCGTTCATCACCGGTGCGGATTCTGGCGTTGACAACCCGGGCGGTGCCGGCATCGGCGCCTCGGTCATTGGGTCGTTTTTCATGATGCTGGTGGTTTTGGGCCTGTCACTGCCTATTGGTGTGGCAGCGTCGATTTATCTTGAAGAGTTCGCTCCACAGAACAGGTTCACCGACCTGATTGAAGTGAACATCTCGAACCTTGCAGCCGTGCCGTCGATTGTGTTCGGTATTCTGGGTCTGGCCGTGTTCATCCAGTTCATGCACCTGCCACAATCGGCGCCGCTGGTTGGTGGTCTGGTTCTGACCCTCATGACATTGCCGACGATCATCATCTCGACCCGCGCCTCGCTGAAAGCGGTTCCGCCGTCGATCCGTGATGCAGCGTTGGGGGTAGGGGCCTCGAAAATGCAGGCTGTGTTCCACCACGTGCTGCCTTTGGCCGCGCCGGGCATTCTGACCGGCACCATCATCGGTCTGGCACAAGCCTTGGGTGAAACCGCGCCGTTGTTGCTGATCGGCATGGTAGGCTTTGTGGCGCGGGGATATCCCGACGGGTTCCTTGCCGGCTTTACCGAGCCGAACTCGGCAATGCCCGCCCAGATTTACACTTGGGCCGCACGCGCTGATGTCGGGTTCTACGAAAAGGCCTGGGGCGGAATCATCATCCTTTTGATGTTCCTGCTGACCATGAATATCATCGCTATCATCCTGCGCCGCCGCTTTGAACGCCGCTGGTAATTGGGGGCAATAATGAACGACATGACACGAGTGGAGAGAACCGTGGACTCCAAAGACATCAAGATCAACGCGAAGAAGGTTCAGGTATACTACGGTGATACCCACGCCATCAAGGACGTGAGTGTTGAGATCGAAGACAAGACCGTCACGGCCTTTATCGGTCCTTCGGGTTGTGGAAAATCGACCTTCCTGCGGTGTCTGAACCGGATGAACGACACCATCGATATCTGCCGTGTCGAAGGTGATATCCTGTTGGACGGCGAAGACATTTATGACAAGCGGGTCGACCCCGTTCAGTTGCGCGCCAAAGTCGGCATGGTGTTCCAAAAACCGAACCCGTTCCCCAAGTCGATCTACGACAACGTGGCCTATGGTCCGCGTATCCACGGCTTGGCCAAGAATAAGGCGGAACTGGATGAGATCGTTGAGAAATCACTGCGTCGAGGCGCAATCTGGGATGAGGTCAAGGACCGTCTGGATTCGCCTGGCACGGGTTTGTCAGGGGGGCAACAGCAACGTTTGTGTATCGCGCGCGCCGTGGCAACTGAACCGGAAGTCCTGTTGATGGACGAGCCGTGCTCGGCGCTGGACCCGATTGCAACCGCACAGGTCGAAGAGTTGATCGACGAATTGCGTTCCCGATATTCGGTTGTGATCGTCACCCACTCGATGCAGCAGGCCGCGCGCGTCAGTCAGAAAACGGCCTTTTTCCACCTGGGTAATCTGGTGGAATTCGGTGAAACCGGTCAGATTTTTACCAATCCGGTCGATCCGCGCACGGAAAGCTACATTACAGGCCGTATCGGCTAAGCACAGGTATCAAACAATGAGCGAACAACATATTGCATCTGCTTTTGACCGCGACCTCGAAACAATCCAGGCGCATATCATGAAGATGGGCGGTCTGGTTGAGGCCGCTATCATGGGCGCGGCGCGCTCGCTTGAAAGCCGTGACGTTGAGCTGGCCCAGGAAGTACGACAAGGTGACAAGGCCATCGACGCGTTGGAAGACCTGATCGACGAGGAAACCGCGCGTCTGATTGCGTTGCGCGCGCCCACGGCCAGTGACCTGCGACTGGTTCTTTCGGTCCTGAAAGTATCCGGCAATCTTGAGCGGATTGGCGATTACGCGAAGAACATCGCCAAGCGTACGACCGTTCTGGCCAATGCGGGCGAGATCAGCGGCAGCGCAGCTGCCTTACGCCGCATGGCGCGCGAAGTTGAACGTATGCTGCGCGACGCGTTGGACGCCTATATTCAGCGCGACGCGGAACTGGCCACCGACGTCATCAACCGCGATGAAGAGGTCGACCAGATGTATAACGGCCTGTTCCGCGAATTCCTGACCTTTATGGCCGAGGATCCGCGCAATATTTCGGCCTGTATGCACCTGCATTTCATCGCCAAGAACATCGAGCGTATGGGCGACCATGTAACCTCGATTGCCGAGCAGGTGGTGTATCTGGTTACAGGCGACCGCCCGACCGAGGCTCGGCCCAAGGCCGATATAACGTCGCAAACAGCGTAGGAGAGGCTTGAGATGTCCGCAGATCAACCGACGGTTCTGGTGGTCGAGGATGAGTTGGCCCAACGCGAGGTGCTGGCCTACAACCTTGAAGCCGAAGGTTTTCGCGTCTCAAAGGCGGCCAACGGTGACGAAGCTATGCTGCTGGTCGACGAAGACTGCCCGGATATCATTGTTCTGGACTGGATGATGCCCAACCTAAGCGGGATTGAGGTTTGCCGCCGGCTCAAAAGCCGTCCGGACACACGTTCGATCCCGATAATAATGCTGTCGGCCAGATCAGAAGAGGTAGACAAGGTTCGCGGGCTGGAAACTGGTGCCGACGATTATGTGGTCAAACCATATTCGATCGTCGAACTGATGGCGCGTGTCCGAACACAACTGCGCCGCGTCCGACCTGCAACTGTTGGCTTGCGACTGGAGTACGATGACATCATTCTGGATTCGGAAACCCACAAGGTCAGCCGTGACAGCAAGCCCTTGAAACTTGGTCCAACCGAATTCCGGCTTCTTAGCACGTTCATGGAAAAGCCGGGCAGGGTCTGGAGCCGTGAACAATTGCTGGATCGGGTCTGGGGACGCGACATCTATGTCGATACGCGTACCGTTGATGTTCACATTGGACGACTGCGCAAAGCCTTAACGCAACACGGCGGGGATGATCCGGTTCGAACAGTCCGCGGTGCAGGTTACGCGTTGGGATAAATCGCATCAGACCTGTGTTGATCGCATTGGTCTGATGACTGATTGCAGTGGAATCTGAGTATATCTCCGCTACTTTCAATTAGCGTGTAATCGGTATTATGGTAAAAACGTAATACTTGTAATACGGAAGGCAAGCCAACACATTGAAAACACTGTAACGAACCTGTCCGGAATACGCATGGAGCTTAAGAACAAAACTGTCGTTGTCACCGGCGCTGCCCAAGGTATTGGTCGTGGTCTTGCAGAACGGTTTTCCCAAGAAGGTGCACGTGTAATCTGCTCGGATGTCGACATCGCTGGCGCAAATTTGGTCGCAGAGCAAATTGGTGGTCAGGCGTATCCCTGCGACGTTTCCAGCGAAGCGCAGATCAAGGCTCTGATTGATTTTGTTGAAGAAACTGTCGGTCCAATTGACCTGTTTTGCGCAAATGCCGGAATTCTGACGCTTGGCGGTCTCGATGTTGCGGACGAAGATTGGGATCGGATCTGGAAGATCAATGTCATGTCCCATGTCTGGACTGCTCGCCATCTGGTTCCACGCATGGTTCGTCGCGGCGGCGGATATATAATGATAACTGCGTCTGCGGCAGGTTTGCTGAACCAACCTGGTGCAGCCCCATATGGGGTCACCAAACACGCGGCTGTAGGATTTGCCGAATGGCTTTCGCTGACATATGGCGCTGAAGGATTGAAAGTCTCGGTCCTGTGTCCGCAGGCGGTACGTTCGAAAATGACCGAAGGCCATGAAATCTCAGTAGCTTCGATTGATGGGATGCTTGAGCCCAGAGATGTGGCTGAATCCTGTGTGCAAGCTATTCGAAATGAACGGTTTTTGATTCTGCCTCATCCACAAGTCGCTGATTATTTGCAATTCAAAGCGGCTGATTACGATCGGTGGCTTAGCGGAATGCAGAAGTTAAATCAAAGGTTTATTGGCAATACTTAAGGTCGTGCGCGAATTCTGCGCATCAATCCTTCCTGTGCGACAGATGCAACAAGGGTACCGTCCTCGGAATAGATCGATCCACGGTTAAAACTGCGTCCCTGCCCCGTCCACGGCGAGTCCATTACGTACAGATGCCAGTTCTGAAAATTTACCGGTGCGTGAAACCATAGCGCGTGGTCCAGACTTGCGCCGTTGAACTCTCCGCTAAACCAGCTCAGACCGTGTGGCCGCAATCCAGAGGACATCAGGTTCATGTCAGACGCATAAGCCAGCAGTAAGTGCTGCGTTCTGGCGTCAACGGAAGCGGCTGCAGGCATACGGAACCAAGTCTGGTTTCGATCGTCAGAGACTTTCGGTGTGAATGGATCCAGGTGATCGACTTCCCGAACCTCTATCGGGCGCTCGCGCAGCAATTCGCCCCTCAACCTTTCGGGAACACGTTCAACGTATGTTTTACGCAATTCAGATCGGGACGGGTACGCTTCCGGTGCGTTCACGACGGGCATCGGATGCTGATGGTCCCAACCTTCGTCCCGGACATGAAAGGATGCCGACATGTTCAGGATTTGCTTTCCATGCTGAATCGCAACCACACGGCGGGTTGTGAACGAACCTCCGTCTCGCGCGCGATCAACTTGATAAATAACGGGTTTCTCTGGATCTCCCGGGCGAATGAAATAGGCGTGTAGCGAATGGCACAACCGTTCTTCAACAGTCCGATACGCCGCAGCGAGCGCTTGCGCGATGACCTGTCCGCCAAAGATGCGTGTGGGGGTTTCACCGCCCGACCCTGTCCCGCGAAACAGATCGATCTCAAGCCGTTCAATATCCAGAAGATCCAGTAAGATACGTTCCGCTTCGGTCATCGTCTGCTCGCAAGTTGTGTCGTCCGGCACCGGGTATCAGTACAGAGGAAATCATTCAATCATGGCCGCATGAACCAGTGCCTTGAGTTCGGCGCGGGATGGGTACGAACTTGAGGGGGACAGTTGGGTAAAGAAAATCGCCGTCAGGTCATTCTGCCAGTCAATCCAGAAATAGGTCGACGCCATTCCACCCCAGCTGAAATCCCCGATAGAGCCGGGAACCCTTACCAGACCGGGATTCAGAACAACCGCACCGGCTAGCCCAAAGCCCATTCCTTCCATCGGTTGCTCTGCGAAACTCTGCGGACCCATTGAAGCAATGTCCCCGGGAAGGTGATTGCGCATCATGAAATCGACGGTTTTCGGGCCAAGTATGCGGTACCCGTTCCCGGCCCCCCGATTTCGAAGCATGTCCGCGAATTTGGCATAATCATCGATTGTCGAAATCAGACCGCCACCGCCGGAAAAGGTCGTCGTGTTTTCGAACGGGGATTCTATGTGGGAATCGAACAGTCTAAGGCTTTCGCTACCGTGATCCGCGGAATTCAGCGCCATCGCGTCGCCAGCCAATGGGGTGTAAAGCGATGCGAAACGATCCCCTGCCCCAGCGGGTACGGAAAAACCTGTTTCGCGCATGTCCAGCGGCTCAAGGATTTCGCTTCGAAAGAACTGCTCCAATGACTGGCCCGAGACCAACTCGATCACACGACCCAGCACGTCAATCCCGACCGAGTATTCCCAGCGAGCACCGGGTTGGAACGCCAGTGGCAGCCCTGCCAGATCGCGCACAAGATGTTCCAGAAGCCCCTGATTGGGTTTGAAAATAAGGTCCTGTTCATCCATCGCTTGGGGCAAAAGCCCGGGGTTGAACGGGTAGCTTAGCCCACTGGTATGCGTCAGTAACTGATGTAGCGTTGGAGGCGGTGCAGCCTCGGTCTGATCCAGTTTCTCCGCCCCCGGGACCAGCGCCTGCATATCTTTGAATTCAGGTAGAAACTCAGACACAGGCGCGTTCAGGTGAACAAGCCCGCGTTCGACCAATGTCATCAACGCGACCGATGTGATCGGTTTGGTCATGGAATAAATGCGCACCAGCGTGTCGCGTTGGAATTGCCGGCCAGTCTCGAGGCTGCTGACACCACAGGCATGAAAAAAGGCCTCACTCCCTTTGTGGCGCAGCAAAAAGGATGATCCGGCATATTTGCGCTGCTCAACATAGTTTTCCATCCAATGGCTAAGCCGATCCAGCCGGGTTTGATCAAACATGGATTGCCTGTGGGACATTTGGGAACTTCCGTGAGGTACTAAACTGCGACTGTTTGAGCTTGTGACCTGAAATAGCAGCAAAAAGTTGCGTGTTGCAGAGAAATTCGTGAACGGGCTTCATCAGCGTGCCTCACAATGGAATGTTAGACTGATTTCGACGCAGATTCGCCTGAAGTTCAATGAACAAGATTTCAAGGAACCGAAAGGGAGGAACCCCATGACGCAGACCATAGACTTCATTTACGATTTTTGCAGCCCGAACGCGTTTCTCGCCCATAAGATGCTCCCCGATCTTGCCGAGCGCTATGACGCAAGCATTACTTATGTTCCTGTCCTGCTGCCTGCGGTGTTCAAGGCGACGCATAACCAAAGCCCATTTCAGGCGTATTCCGAAAACCGCCAAAAGACAGCCTATTTGACGCATGATCTGCACCGGTTTGCCCGCCGTCGTGGGTTGAGCTTTCATATGAGCCCGCATTTTCCGATCAACACAAAACTTGCCATGCGCGGCGCGTGTTTTGCCAATGGAAAACCTTGGGAAGTCAGATATATAAACGCGGTTTTTGATGCGATATGGGTACATGGTCAGAAGGCGGACGAGATCGGTGTCCTAACGGATATCCTGCATGAAAACGACTTGCCCGTTCGCAAAATTCGCGAAGCCATGGCGAGCCCCGACGTTAAACTGAAACTGAAAGAGATGACCAAGTCGTCGGTTCGGCGAGGTGTGTTTGGGGTTCCCAGCATGTTCACCGGGGCTGAGCTGTTTTTTGGAAAGAACAGTCTGCCAAATCTTGAGGTTGAACTTTCAAGGCAAGATAGTGACATAAAAACAGCTTGATAGGTCGTCACTCTAATGTGGACTCAAGTGCTTTCAGGCCGTGCTGGGCGAATATAGGAACATATGCGCCAAAAGCCTTTGCTCGGTCGGGGTCTGACGCATTCCCATCCAGCGCGCGTTTGTAGACACCCTGTAGGATGCCTGCCATGCGAAAGAAATTGAAGCCGAGATAAAAGCCGAAATTGTCTATGCCATCCAGGCCTCGACGTTTGCAGTATTGGGCAATGAATGCCTCATCGCTGGGCAGGCCCAGGCTGTATCGATCCACACCCGCCAGCCCCCGGCCCTGTTTTCCCGGCGGCAACTGCCATTGCATGATTACTGCGGCCAGATCCGCATAAGGGTGACCGATCGTCGACAGTTCCCAATCCAGCACCCCGATACATTCCGCCCGGTTCGGCGCAAACATCAGGTTGTCGATGCGGTAATCCCCATGCACCAGCGTGCGCTGCCCGTCATCGGCCGGTACCGAGGTCTCGAGCGCTGAAGCCAGCGCATCCATATCCGCAATGGCCGAGGTCTCGGACGCGCGGTATTGCTTGGTCCAGCGCGCGATCTGACGCTCGTAATAGTTGCCAATCGGCCCATAGTCAGACAGGCCAACGGCATCGATATCCACCATGTGCAATTGGGCAAGAACCCTGTTCATTTCGTCAATGATGGCGGCGCGGGTTTCGTTGCTTTCTTTGGGCAGCGTTGGGTCCGGAAACACCCTGCCCTGCAAGCGTTCCATCACATAGAAGGCCGAGCCGATGACGTTGTCGTCTTCACACAGCAGATACATCTTGGGCACCGGAACCTCGCTCCCGGCAAGGGCGCTTTGAACCCGAAATTCGCGATCAACGGCATGTGCCGATTTCAGCAATACGCCGGCGGGCTTTCGGCGCAGCACATAGGCTTTCTCTGGTGTGCGTAACTCAAACGTCGGGTTGGATTGCCCGACATCAAATTTCCTCGCATCCAATGGCCCGTTGTAGCCGGAAAGATGCGCGCTCAGATACGCATCTACCGCCGCCAGATCCAGATTGATTTCGGTTTTCATTGGCTGTCTTCCCGTCACAGGGCCTCGGCAAAGATGTTTCCGGCGGTCACCACGTTGATCCCACCCGAAACCGGGATCACTGCGCCTGTCACATAGCTGCCGCCGCGACCGCACAGGAACAACATACAGCCTGCAATATCCTCGTCCCGTCCGACGCGACCCAGAGGTACAGACTTGCCAACCCGTTCTCTGGTATCCTCATCGGCTGTCGCAAAGGCAGTCATGCGCGACACAAACGGCCCCGGAGCGAGTGCGTTAACCGTGATGTGGTGCGGTGAAAGTTCCTTGGCCAAGACCTTGGTCAGGTGCAAAACAGCAGCCTTTGAGGCCGAATAGCTGTAGGCCCCATCGCCCATTGGGACTTCACCCATGACTGACCCCACATTGACAATGCGCGCCGGGTTTTCGGCGGTGCCTGATTTCATTAGCATTGGCAAAAGCCTCTGGGTCAGTTCGAATATCCCTGTCACGTTGACAGACATGACCTTTTCCCATGCATCGTAGGGAAACTGCCCCATGGGAGCACCCCAGGACACCCCCGAGTTGTTCATCAGGATGTCCAGTTTGTCCGTACGCTCCTGAATGTCAGAGACCAGCTTGCCTATACCGGCTGCGCTGCCAATGTCACCGGCAAAGCCTTCGGCGCTGCCCGGCGCGTCCAGCGCGTTCAGTTCTGCAGCGACCGTGGCACAGGCGTCTCCTTTTCTTGAGGCAATGAGCACGCGCGCGCCTGCCTGAACCAGCGCCTCGGCTGCCATGCGGCCAATACCTGTCGCCCCACCTGTTACCAAAGCGGTTTTGCCGTGAAGCGAAAAGAGGGTGTCGGGGGTCATTTTGTGCTCCTCAGTTTCTTTGTCGCCAGTTCATCCTGATACAAATTGCGTTCCTCTTGCCGTCGCGGCAGGCGTTGGACCGTAGCGTTGACAAAAAACCATGCTGCACCAAAACTTCCTCGACACAAAGTACAGGCAGATCAGAGGCGGTATGCAAGCATTACTCAGCGTCGCACCGGGCGGTCCCGAAACCCTGGAGCTTACGACCCTACCAGATCCGCAGCCGGGCAAAGGTCAGCTTTTGATCAGTGTGAAAGCAGCGGGCGTGAATTTTCCGGACACGTTGATTATCCGCGATCTGTACCAGATGAAGCCGCCACGGCCCTTTGCTCCGGGCGGTGAAATTGCGGGTGAAGTTCTGGCTGTGGGCGAAGGCGTCAATGGATTGAAGCCAGGCGACCGTGTTTTGGCCCTTACCGGGCATGGTGGGTTTTCGACCCATGTCACGCTCATGGCGGACACTGCAATCCGAATTCCTGATGCGATGCCCTATGAAGATGCCGCCTGTTTCATTTTCACCTACGGCACGTCCTACCACGCGTTGAAGGATCGGGCGGAGATTCAACCCGGTGAAACCCTGTTGGTACTGGGTGCCGCCGGAGGTGTGGGGTCAGCCGCCATTGAACTGGGCAAAGCCATGGGTGCCAGGGTGATCGCAGCCGTTTCATCACCTGAAAAGGCCGAATTCTGTAGCCAGATTGGTGCCGATGACGTGGTGATTTACCCGCGCGACATGGACAAGGATGCGCAAAAAGCCTTCTCAGCCGAAGTTAAGAAACTTGCCGGTCTTGACGGCGTAGACATCGTCTACGACGCTGTTGGCGGTACGCTGGCCGAACCGTCCCTGCGCAGCATGGCCTGGAAAGGTCGTTACCTTGTCGTCGGTTTTCCAGCGGGCATTCCGCGGATTCCCTTGAATTTGGCCCTTTTGAAAGGATGTCAGATCGTTGGTGTGTTTTGGGGCGCGTCAGTTTTCCGCGACCCAATCGGCCATGCTGACAACGTCAAGAACCTGTTCGATCTTTACACAGCCGGCAAAATCAAACCGCGAATTAGCGCGCGGTTCCCGCTTGCCCGCGCGCACGAGGCGCTTGAACAATTGTCACAACGTTCCGTTCTGGGAAAAATCGTTGTCACCATGGCGGAAAGTTGAAGCCCTGAACAAAATAGCGACCCGCTTCGCACACCGGTTTTTCGACTGTACTCGATCCGGCAAAGGCAGGTAGACAACCCAACCTTTAGGCGTCTATGTACCATTAATGGGGATCGTGAAGACATGCACAACGTTTTGGTATTGAATGGCCCAAACCTCAACCTGCTTGGCACACGGCAGCCCGAGGTTTACGGCAGCACCACTCTGAAGATGATCGAGGAGGAGTGCCAGCGCCATGGCGCGTCCATTGGCCTTGAAGTCTCGCATCTGCAATCCAACCATGAGGGTGTGTTAATTGATGCGATCCACGGCGCACGCGGTGTGCAGGATGGCCTTGTGATCAATGCGGGGGCGTTCACACACACGTCGGTTGCGTTGATGGATGCCATCGCGTCAGTTGAACTGCCGGTTGTCGAAGTTCACCTGTCAAACATCCATGCAAGGGAAGCATTCCGTCACAAGTCCTATATCGCGCCTGTTGCTCTGGGTCAGATCTGTGGCTTTGGTGCCCAAAGCTATGTTCTTGCTCTGGACGCGCTGGCCGCGCATTTGAAAGCAGGTGGCACGGCATGACCCTCAGGGATTATCTGCGGTTTGTCAGCTATGCCAAGACCCTGGAAGACCTGTGGGATGCGCATTGCCGACAGATGGCGGAATTCGGGTTCGATCGCCTTATCTACGGCCACACGCAATACAGGACGGCAACCTCATTGGGTGATCCAGAGGACTTTGTCATTCTGACTAACCATAACCGTGCCTATGTGGATGGCTTCATCAAGGACGGTTTGTATTTTCACGCCCCCATGTTGAAATGGGCGCTGGACAATGAAGGTGCCGCCAGCTGGAAAATGTTGCTGGACATGCATTCTCGCGGGTCGATGACCGATAAAGAGCGTGAGGTTTTCGAGTTCAACAAGTCCATGGGCGTCGTTTCTGGTTACACCATCAGTTTCAACTCGGTCTCTGTGCGCTCGAAAGGGGCGATTTCCCTATCCGCCAAGGAAGGGATGAGCCAGGAAGACATTGACGCGATCTGGCAAGAGCATGGTGAAGACATTCTTTTGATGAACAACGTTGCGCATCTGAAGATCCTGACATTGCCTTTCAACCCACCGAACCGGGCCCTGACAAAGCGTCAGCGCGAGGCGTTGCAATGGGTTGGTGACGGAAAAACCACGCAGGACATAGCCTTGCTGATGGGCCTGACAGCGGCAACTGTCGAAAAGCATCTTCGACTCGCCCGTGAGGCGTTGTCGGTTGAAACGACGGCTCAGGCTGTTTTGAAGGCATCTTTGCATAATCAGATGTTCATTATGGAAGTTTAGGAGTGTTTTTATGACGCCATCCCGCGTCAGTTTACCCTAGGTAAGGAAATCACTACTTTTCAAATCTAACCTAAAAGTTGCAAAGTGAGAGTGTTCCGTGAGTGGTGGCTTTAGCCAGGGAACATTCGGTTGGATCTTTGCGATTTCAAAGCTCTCCAATCACTCTGACAAGGGGGCGCCTATTCGTCCGCGTACCTGTGTCGGAATTTTGGGGGGCCTCGACCATCCCCATCATGCGGGGCCCTCCAATCCTTCACTTCTTTGCCAATTCTCTGATGTGCCACCAACAAAAAAGGGCTACGCGACGCGTAACCCTTTCACTTTGTTCAGCAAGGCCCCTGTCGGAGCCTTTCTTTAGCCCTGAGCGGCTTTTGCGACTTCGGCAGCGAAGTCTTCTTTTTCCACAACGATGCCTTCGCCGACTTCCAGGCGAACAAAGCCGGTGATGGTTGCGCCGGCTTCTTTTGCAGCGGCTTCAACGGTCAGATCAGGGTTCACAACGAATTGCTGGCTCAGCAATGTCGATTCGGCGACGAATTTCTTCATGCGACCTTCGATCATCTTTTCGATCACCTGCTCCGGCTTGCCGGATTCGCGGGCGATGTCCATCTGAACCTGCTTTTCTTTCTCGACAATTGCCGGGTCCATGTCGGCCTCAGACAGGGCGGCCGGGTTCACAGCGGCGATGTGCATCGCAACCTGCTTGCCGATAGCTTCATCACCACCCGACAGTGCAACCAGCACACCGATTTTGCCCATGCCGTTGGTCGCAGCGTTGTGCACATAAGACACAACAGTGTCGCCCGACAGTTTGGCCATGCGGCGCACTGACATATTTTCGCCAATAGTGGCGATCTTGTCGGTCAGGGTGTCGGCAACGCTTTTGCCGCCCAGATCAGCGGTCAGTAGCGCTTCGATGTTGTCCACACCTTCAGCCGCGTTTGCAATTTTGCTGACCATTTCCTGGAATTCAGCGTTTTTCGCAACGAAATCGGTTTCCGAGTTCACTTCGACAGCAACACCGTTGCCACCGTTGACGTGAACAGCAACCAGACCTTCTGCTGCGGTACGGCCTGATTTCTTGGCCGCTTTGGCTAGGCCTTTGGTACGCAGCCAGTCAACGGCGTCGTCCATGTTGCCGCCGGTTTCGGTCAGCGCTTTTTTTGCGTCCATCATGCCTGCGCCGGTCGAGTCGCGCAGTTCTTTAACCATTGCTGCTGTGATTGCCATCTTTTGGCTCTCCTCAATTCAAACGGAATTGGGGCAGGTCATACCCTGCCCCATATGTCATTTACGTGACGGGCAGCTTACGCTTCGGCAGGGGCTTCTGCGGCTTCTTCCGCAAGAGCTTCTTCAACCGGAGCTTCTTCGAATGCGCCCAGATCAACGCCTGCTGCGCCCATCTGCGCGGTCATACCGTCCAGAGCGGCGCGTGCGGCCAGATCACAGTACAGAGCGATTGCGCGTGCCGCGTCGTCGTTGCCGGGAATGATGTAGTCAACGCCATCGGGCGAGCAGTTGGTGTCGACTACAGCCACAACCGGGATACCCAGTTTGTTGGCTTCTGCGATGGCCAGTGCTTCTTTCTTGACGTCGATGACGAACAGCAGGTCCGGAACGCCGCCCATTTCGCGGATACCACCCAGCGACGCCTGAAGTTTGCCTTGGTCACGTTCCATGCCCAGACGCTCTTTCTTGGTCAGGCCTTCTGCGCCCGATTCCATGGCTTCGTCGATCTGGTTCAGACGGTTGATCGACTGGGAAACGGTTTTCCAGTTGGTCAGCGTGCCGCCCAGCCAGCGGTGGTTCATGTAGTACTGAGCCGACTTTTCAGCCGCTTCAGCGATCGGGCCAGCTGCCTGGCGCTTGGTACCAACGAACAGAATGCGGCCACCTTTTGCGACGGTGTCACGAACAGCCTGCAGAGCCTGATCCAGCATCGGAACGGTCTGGGTCAGGTCCATGATGTGGATGCCATTGCGCGAGCCGTAGATGAACGGGCCCATACGGGGGTTCCAACGCTGTGTCTGGTGACCAAAGTGAACGCCAGCTTCCAGCAGCTGACGCATGGTGAACTCGGGAAGAGCCATGCAATTTTCCTTTTCCGGTTTACGCCTGGGCGGGGGTGAAAGAAGCGGACGCTCCAACCGGCGGTCTTGATGAGGATGTCTCCCTCAAAAAGGCCAAACCCCGCCTGCGGGTTTGAATGGCGCGCGTATAAGGCAGGTTTGCGCGCTACGCAAGGGCCAATCGCCCCTATTTTTCAAGCTGCGCCAATGCGTGCGCATGCCTGACGGCGTCTTCACAATGGGCGGCCAGAGCCTTGCGGTTTTCAAAGTCGCTGACCCGCGCTGGCGCATGATATATTAGTTCAACAGTTCCTTGCCGACGTGCGCCAAGGGTCTTCAGCAAATGCGGCCCGAACTCCATATCCCCCCACCAGCCATAAAAGCGTTTTGGCTGGCCTTTGGGCGCGTGAAACACCACAGAAACGGGTTGGATATACATGAAATCACGCAACTCATCTGCAAAGAACGCGGCGAAAAGCGTTGTTTT
This sequence comes from Ruegeria sp. AE4, assembly GCF_056542185.1. Classification (NCBI taxonomy): domain Bacteria; kingdom Pseudomonadati; phylum Pseudomonadota; class Alphaproteobacteria; order Rhodobacterales; family Roseobacteraceae; genus Ruegeria; species Ruegeria sp. AE4. The sequence goes on from NZ_JBQFZK010000001.1 coordinate 525,454, forward strand.
GAAAGGTAAAATGCGAAGCCCGTCGGTTGAGGTGCCTTCGGGGAAAAACAACAGTTTGTGACCCACTTTCAGGCGGGTTTCAAACAGCTTGGTTTGTTCCTTGGCTTTCTTGCGATCCCGTTCGATGAACAGCGTCCCGGTCGCACGGGCCAGCCAGCCGATACCGGGCCATTTGGCAACTTCTGCCTTGGAGACAAAATAGACCCGCTTGCGCGCGTTCAGAGCAAAGATATCCAGCCAGGACGTGTGGTTTGCCACCACCGCCCCCCTCTCTTTCATCAGCGCGCCTGATGTGCGGAACCCGATGCCAAGAATTCGAAACGCGTTGCGGCAGACAAACTGTGTGATGAACGGCGTCACAGGTCGCCGGACGCCGAAAATCGGATACTCGATCAGACGAACGGCCAGAAGGATGATCAGGCCACCAAAGACAAGGGCCGCCAGCGGGACTCCGCGCAGAATGACCAGAACCCATCCGGTAACGCCCAGCTCGATCGGATCGGGCGCGTCTTCACTATTCCAGAGCGGGTCATTCACAGCGTCACGCCCCGCCATAAATTCGACGCTGCCGTTCATTCATGCGCGTCGTGTCGAGGATCAGGCAAACATCCGTTGTGTTGAAGGTGTGGTCGATAAAGGCGCCCTCGCCCACGAAACCACCCAAGCGCAGGTAGGCTTTGATCAATGCTGGCACCTGAACCATGGCGGCGCGGCGGTCCAAAGCTTCTGGTTTCACAAGGTCCATCGACTGAAAAACATCGGGCTGCGCCCGTACGCGCAACTCTGGCGGAGCCAGATGGTTGTGGTGAAGCATCGACAAGGGCTGTGCCAATGTGGTCACGTCTGTTCCGTGAAAACTCGCAACGCCGAACAGCACCTCAATGTCACGTTCCGCTACATAAGCGGCCAAACCGTTCCACAGGTGGTACATTGCCGTACCCCCACGGTAGTCGGGGTGCAGGCACGACCGTCCCAACTCCAGCAGTTTGCGCCCACTGTTCTTGAGTACGGTCAGGTCATACTCGTCTTCAGAATAGAATTGCCCCAGTTCCGCGGCACGTTCGTCCGGTAACATCCTGTAGACGCCAATAATTTCGCCGGTGTGATCATCATAGGCCAACATATGATCGAAATACGGGTCGAAACGGTCTTTCTCGAGGCCAGCATCGTGATCGACCATCTCTCCGCCGCCCCCCAACTCACGCACGAAGACATCATAGCGCAGGCGTTGAGCTGCTTGCAGGTCGGCTTCGGTCTCGGCCAGTTTTACAGTGAAAGAAGGGCCAGTATCCGGCATATGGGGCGATCCGTGTTCTTTTGGCTGCTGATACCGCAGTTTTTCAGCCAAAGGCAACAAGCCCCGCTTCGGTCAGCGTTGTTAACCTTTCCTAAACCACTTTCACAGATCAAAGACCGGCATCAGGGCGATGCGCGTTCCGTCGATCACCACTTTTCCCTGCTCGCGAAAGTTTACGGTGATCTTGCCTGCAATGTTGGACTGAACCTGTCCGACGCCCCATTCGGGAAAATCCGGGTGGCGGACAAACATGCCCGGTGCAAGTATAGCATTCATGTCTGTCATAGGGGCCTCCGGGACGTGCGGCAGATACAGTCGGAGGTACGCATGGGCGAGAGCAACGTCAACCTGGCCGAATTGATCGGTTCGCGGATTTGCCATGATCTGATCAGCCCGATCGGGGCGATCACCAACGGGCTTGAGCTGTTGGATATGGTGGGCGCCGTACAGGGCCCCGAGATGGAACTGATCTCGGGCAGTGTCGGAAGTGCCGGGGCACGTATTCGCTTTTTCCGCGTTGCCTTTGGCTCGGCCAGTGATCAGCCGCTTGGTCGGACCGAAGTAACCGAACTGCTGAAAGATATCGAGCGTGCCGGGCGGATACGGGTCAACTGGAACCTGACCGGGCCAGTGCCGCGTAATCAGGTCAAACTGGCCTTTCTGGCGCTTATGTGCTGCGAAAGTGCCATGCCGCTGGGCGGCGCAGTCGAAATCGTCAATCAGGGCAACAATTGGATAGTGACCGGGGTTGCAGACCGGTTGAATGTCGATGGTGATCTTTGGAAGAACGTCGTGACAGGTCGGTTTCCCACCAAGATCACGCCCGCGCACGTTCAGTTCGCGTTGCTGCCTGAAACGGCAGCTGCGATGGGTCGGCGGATTGCCGTTGAAACCTCGGCAACCCGCGTGTCACTTCGGTTTTAAGCCCGGATCGTTCCGTTCCCGCGCACGAGATATTTGAAACTGGTCAATTGCGCCGCCCCAACCGGTCCGCGCGCGTGCATCTTGCCCGTCGCGATTCCGATTTCTGCCCCCATGCCAAACTCGCCACCATCCGCAAACTGAGTCGAGGCATTGTGCATCAGGATTGCGCTGTCCAGACGCTCAAAGAAACGGGCCGCTGCTGCGTCATCCTCGGTCATGATGCAATCGGTGTGGTTCGAGCCGTATTGCTGAATATGAGCAATCGCGGCATCAATATCGGCAACGGGCTTCGCCGCGATCACGCTGTCGAGGAACTCTTTTCCCCAGTCTTCCGCCGTAGCAGCAACTGTACCCTCCCCAGCGAGGACACCGTCGGCGTGAACCTCGACGCCTGACTGGACCAGTGCCGCAACCACGTCACGCCCCAGTGTGTCGGCGATATCCTGATGAACCAGCAAGCATTCAGCGGCTCCGCAAATACCAGTGCGGCGAGTCTTGGCATTCAGTACCACTTCCAGCGTTTTCTGCGGATCAGCAGCCTTGTCGATGTAAATGTGCACGATGCCTTCGAGATGGGCAAAGACCGGCACACGGGCCTCTCGTTGTACAAGGCCCACCAGTCCCTTGCCTCCGCGTGGAACGATGACGTCGACATAGTCGGTCAGCGTCAGCAGCTCCTGCACCGCGGCGCGGTCGCGTGTGGGCACAAGTTGAATGGCGTCTTCAGGCAGGTTCGCGGCCTTCAGCCCTTCGACCAGACAGGCATGGATCGCGGTTGAGGAATGAAAGCTTTCGGATCCGCCACGCAGGATTACCGCATTGCCCGATTTCAGGCACAGCGCCCCGGCATCCGCAGTCACGTTGGGTCGGCTTTCGTAGATCACGCCAATAACCCCCAACGGTGTCCGGACGCGCTGGATGTTAAGGCCCGTGGGCATATTCCACTCAGACAGAACCTCACCCACCGGGTCGGCCTGCTCCGCGACGGTTCTCAGCCCGTCCACCATGCCCTGAACACGCGCCTCATCAAGCATCAGGCGATCCATCATTGCGGGGCTCAGACCCTTGTCGCGGCCGAATTCCAGATCTTTTTGATTGGCTTCGATGATCCGTGCCCGATTGGCCCAAACCGCATCTGCGGCTGCAATCAGCGCTGCGTGCTTTCTTTCAGCTGTTGCGAAAGCCAGTTCACGCGAAGCGGCTTTGGCACGTTTCCCAAGATCTTCCATCAGAGCAGGAATGCTGTCGAAGTCTTTCATATCGCGTGCCTTTCAGATCATCTTATTGAAAGTTAAAGGGCGAGGTCGTCCCGGTGGATGAGGGCTGCGCGGCCGGGATAGCCCAGCGTCGCTTCAATCTCAGAAGACTTACGCCCCTTGATCGCATCGGCTTCCTGCGCCGTATACCGGCTTATCCCCTGAGCCAGACGGCGGGATTCCAGATCAAGGACGGCGACAGGATCGCCGCGACCGAAATCTCCGGTCACTTCCACAATCCCGGCAGGGAGCAGGCTTTTGCCATTGGCCAGTGCCTTGGCCGCCCCCTCGTCCACTGTGATCTCACCCCGAGGTTTCATTGCCGAAATCCAGCGTTTGCGGGCTGCATGTGGATCCAATGTCGCAGTAAACCATGTGGAATTGGCACCGTTTTCTAGCATTTTCAAAGGGTTCAGAACCGACCCTTCAGTAATTGCCATGGCGCAACCACCAGCGGTTGCCATCTTGGCCGCCAACAGCTTTGTCTTCATCCCACCTTTGGATAGGCCCGATCCCGCATCACCAGCCATGGCTTCAATCTCGGGTGTGATCCTGTCGATTGTCTCGAAGCGCGTCGCGGAGGAATCTTCTTTTGGATTACCGGAATAGAAACCATCCACATCCGACAGCAGAATCAGTTGGTCGGCCCCTACTGTCACGGCGATTTGCGCGGCCAGGCGGTCATTGTCGCCATAACGGATTTCGTCCGTTGCAACCGTGTCGTTTTCATTGACGATCGGTACGACGCCTAACCCCAGCAGAGTTTCCAAGGTCGCGCGCGAGTTCAGATACCTGCGGCGATCTTCGCTGTCTTCAAGCGTCACCAGAACCTGCGCTGTAGTGATCCCATGGGGTGCCAACGCCTCTTCGTAGGCGCGTGCAAGCCGGATTTGCCCAACCGCAGCAGCAGCCTGCGACTGTTCCAAAGGCAGTGCCGCCATCGGCAGGCCCAATACTCCGCGGCCAAGTGCAATCGAACCGGATGAAACAAGGATCACATCTTTCCCCTGCCCCTTGAGCCAGGAAACATCTTGCGCCAACGACAGCAGCCAGTCAGACCGCAGCAGGCCAGTGTCGCGATCAACCAGCAAAGCCGACCCGATTTTTACCACCAGACGGCGTGCCGAGGTCAGGGTTGCCAAGGCTGTGCCTCCTCAGCGGGTTTCTGACGCACACGGTTGTCGTCAATCTGGCTGCGCAGCGCCCGCAGAACTTCGGTTACACCCAGATGCGCCACACCGGACATCGTCATGACGGGGCCGCCCACGGCCTCCTCAAGCTCTGCGACGGCAAGGGCACGTTCTTCGTCATCCAGCGCGTCGATCTTGTTCAGAACAGTGATCCGGGGCTTTTCAGCCAGCTCGCCGCCATAGGCTTCCAACTCGTGAATGATCGTGCGGTAATCATCGGCGACCGTCGCAGAGGTGCCGTCGACCAGATGCAACAACACGGCACAGCGTTCCACGTGACCCAGAAAACGGTCACCAATGCCACGGCCTTCATGAGCACCTTCGATCAGGCCCGGGATATCGGCCACAACAAATTCGACGTTGTCCACGCCGACAACGCCAAGATTGGGGTGCAGCGTGGTAAACGGATAGTCGGCAATCTTGGGCCGCGCATTCGACGTGGCCGCCAGAAAGGTCGACTTGCCTGCATTCGGCATACCCAAAAGACCCACATCGGCGATCAGCTTGAGCCGCAGCCAGATTGTGCGGTCAATCCCCGCCTGCCCCGAATTGGCGCGGCGCGGGGCCTGATTTGTGGCAGATTTGAAATGCAGGTTGCCAAACCCGCCATTGCCGCCCTTGGCCAGCAGAACACGTTGCCCGACTTCGGTCAGGTCGCAGATGACGGTTTCTTCGTCTTCGTCCAGGATTTCAGTGCCAACCGGCACACGCAGAACGATATCGTCCCCATCCTTGCCGGTGCGTTGCTGCCCCCGGCCCGGTTGCCCGTTTTTGGCGAAGAAGTGCTGCTGATAGCGGAAGTCGATCAGGGTGTTTAGCCCATCCACAACTTCGGCCCAGACAGACCCGCCTTTGCCGCCGTCCCCGCCATCGGGGCCGCCGTATTCTATAAACTTTTCGCGTCTGAAGCTGACGCAGCCGCTACCGCCGGCCCCGGACCGGATGTAGACCTTTGCGAGATCGAGAAATTTCATGTGTGTCCCCTACTGCAAAGGCCCCATCGGCCACAAGTCAGAGTTTTTTACTGTAAGTCCAGGTGGGCACATTCGCATCGCGTGCCACCGAATAGCTTTCCGCATCGCCCAGATACTGGAACCCACAATGGGTCAGGACCCGGGCCGAGGCCGGATTATCCTGAAACACACTGGCGAACATCGTCGCGTTCTCCAGCGGGTTGGCGTTAACAAGTGCTTCGACAGCCATCGAGGCAATGCCCGTGTTCCAATAGATCGGCGCGACCCAATAGCCGACTTCGGACTGATTCCGGTCAAGTCGTTTCAGCGAAATCACACCGATCAGTTCCGGACCTCCGTCCTTGGTGGCATCCATGACCCAGACGTCTTCATCCCGGTTGTCGGCCATCGAACGGGTTACAAAGGCTTCGATCGATCCGGGGGCCAGTGGATGTGCGATACTGGTGGTCATCCGCGCCACGCGCTCATCACCTGCATAATGCTCGATAAGGCCCATGTCCGACCGGCGCAGGGGGCGCAGATCGAACCGCTCGGTTTCAATGACCGGCTGATTTATTATTGTCTCAAGCTTCATTGGTGTGTTCCTCCTCCGAACAACACGAATAGTACGGACGCGACCGTAAGACCCGCCAACGTCCACATCAGATATTTTTCCGCCGGGCGACCTTCAACCGCATGCGCGATTCTATCCCCCGCAAAAGTCCAGATCGGGTGCAAAACAATCTGGCAGATCAACAAACTAAGAGCGATCGTGAGCGTTGCATCAAAGCTGGACGTCCCCGCCGCGACAAAGCCCGTAAAACCTGCAACAATCATGGCCCAGGCTTTTGGATTCAGCGGATGCACGATCAACCCTGCCCAGAATCCCGGAACATCACCAACCGCAGTTTCGCGCGACAGTCGCAAATTCGCGATCTTCCACGCCAGCCAGCAAATATATGCAGCCGAAGCATATTTCAGCGCCGCAAAGACCGTCGGAACCTGTTCCGCCAGTTCCAGCAGACCAAAGCCCACGGGCCAGATAATCAGCTGCTTACCAAGCACGACACCGGCCACAAAAGGCAATGCGGCCCGAAACCCATAGCGCGCACCAGTTCCCAGCAGGACCATGTTGGCCGGCCCTGGCGTGCCGACCTGAGAGGCGGCAAATATCAGGAAACTGGTGGTTGCGACTGTCATTGGTTCTTTCGATCACGACTGCGTTAAAACGAGAAAGGGGACCGGCACTTTGTGCCGGTCCCCCATGAATTTTTCTTAAACCTTCTGGGTCTCGGCTTACTCTGCGGCCTCCGCCACTGGCAGGACCGAAATAAAGGTGCGGTTTTTTAGTCCCTTGTGGAACTTCACGGCGCCATCGACAGTTGCAAAGATGGTGTGATCTTTGCCAATGCCTACGCCTTCGCCCGGCCAGAACTTGGTGCCGCGCTGACGCACGATGATGTTGCCTGCGATAGCGGCCTGGCCACCATACAGTTTTACGCCAAGGCGACGACCAGCTGAGTCGCGACCGTTACGGGAGGAACCGCCAGCTTTTTTATGTGCCATTCTCTCTCTCCTTAGCCTTTAGCCAATTCTTTGGCTTGCTCAACCCATTCGGGTTTCACTTTGACCGTTTCGATAGCAGCAATCTGCTCATCCGACAAGGCGGCCAGAGCGGCAAAGCTCTCGATACCGGCCTCAACCAGCTTCTTGGCGGCGGCAGGGCCGACACCGTTCAGTTGGGTCAGATCGTCAGCAGCGGCAGCAGCGGGTGCTTCAGCCTTGGCTTCGGCTTTCTTGGCAGGCTTTGCAGCGGGTGCCGCTTCGCCAGCCGGAGCGGAACCGGTTGCAGCTTTGATGCCCGATTTGTCGGCGCCCGACGCCAGAATGTCGGTGATTTTGACCAGTGTCAGTTTCTGACGGTGGCCAACGGTACGCTTCGAGCTGTGCTTACGACGGCGTTTGACGAACTTGATGACCTTGTCACCTTTGATCTGTTCGATCACTTCGGCCTGAACGCCTGCGCCTGCAACGAAAGGTGCGCCAACAACCGGAGCGTCACCGCCCAGCATCAGAACATCGTTGAATTGAACTTTTTCACCTGCGTCGGCAGCCAGCTTTTCAACGCGGAGGATATCGCCCGCCTGAACCTTGTACTGCTTGCCGCCAGTCTTGAGGACCGCAAACATGCGTTTTTCCTTTTCTAACCCGCGTTCTGTGGTCCCCTTTGCGGGTGTTTTGGCCCCAAGAAACTTGAATGCCACCTCGAACAGCGCGCCCTTTTCGGGCTGTGTGAATGACCCCTGACAACGTCATGCAGGCCAAATAATAACGATACCCGGCGCGGAAAACCGGCCGGGATGCGCGCTTATCCATAGAATGCAGGTAAAAGTCAACACCAAAGCGGCGTTAAAGATCGGACGCCCTCAGCGCCTGTGCAACCGCCTGCCCCAGGCGATAGGAAATATCATTGAACATGCGGTCAAAGCCGTCAAACACGGCGTCATTCAGGGCCCGTCCCGTTTCGGTTCTTGAAAACGCGATATTTTCGCGCATCTGAGCCTCATCCAACGGGCGGTAGGCCATAAGAAGAAACGAGAAAAGCCACTCTTCGGTGTCCTCGCTCCGACTGTCCTTCTGCAACAAAAGCTCGGCCAGCAGTTCCTGATCGTCGGTCCGCGCATCAACATCAAGACCCCGAAAGAAGCTGTAGTCTGACGTCAATGCCCCCTGAACATTCTTTTCAATCAGGTTATTTGCCTCGATATATTCCTTGACCAAAGCAAACTGAGCGGTGCTGCGTTCTGCGGATTTGTAGGATTCTCGGGCCATGTCTTCGATTGCCTGATCCGACATGGCGCGCCGGGCCGAGTTTTCCAGTGTTACGATGGTCTGGCCAAGATCGCTTTCAAAAAACAAGATGGCCTGATCAAGCTGAACATCGGACATACCTTCTTTGAAGGCGTCCGTCAGATGTTCCCGCATCCAAAGGGGATCGTAGATACGATTGACCTGCGACTCGAAAAAAGCGCCACCCTTGTTGTCCAAAAAAGTATCGTCAAGAGTCTCGCGGTGGCCCTGCCCCTCGTGAACAAGGATTTCCATCACCTGTGTCAGACGCATGGCTTTTGCCAATCGATCGACTTTTCCATCGGCATAAAGCGGCAGTGCCCAACACAAGGCGACCACAAATGCCAGAATAGCGCGCTGCATCAAATGTCCTGTGCCGGGTGCAATTCGGCCATCCGCGCGGCCAGAACCTCGAACCTCATGGCCATGATCTCATATTGGATGGCGTTCAACAGCTCGTAGACTTCCTGCATCAGCGGCTGTTCCAGCGCGTCAACATATGTATCGACATCAGCGTCGGAAAAACCCTGATAGGTGTAAGCAGCGCCCGCCAGATTGGACAATTGCAGTGACTGACGCATTGCCGGTTCATTTTGCTTCATCAATTCACGCAGTTCATCCCCGTCCAGCTGTAGCTCGATGACTCCCGATGCGCTGGCCGCCAGCAGGAAGCGCACCTGAATTTCCTGCAAGGCACGCAACGCCGTACCTGTGGAATCGATCGCGGCGTTCATGCGTTTAAAACTTTCGACCCGTTTCGACCCGTTCTTGATCAGATCAGAAATGATCCTTTGGCCTGCCAATTGCTTGACGTCATCGTCTTCTTGCATGTGTGAGGCATTTTCGGCCACGACCAGACGTTGACCAAGGTTAGACGCGTAAAACTCGACAGCGTGTGCCAGGGCCTCGTCACTTAGGGTCTGTTCCAGAATGGAAACTGCGGTGTCGTGCATTGCACCGACTTCAAAAACCTCGTCCGTCAAACGGGTCCAGTCCGAGCCGAAACCCTCTGGGTCAACACCCAACATCTGCGGCGCGGACCGTGAGCTCAGGGCGATGCTTTCAAGAGCTACGTCAAAACCGGTCGTCGTCAAAAAAGCCTCAATCCGATCCCGGTTCGCCGCAGAAAGCTCCAAAGGAACCAGAACAAGTGCCAGAAACGGGGCGAGAAACCAAAAGGCGATGCGGTGTGCAAACTGTGTCATACCTTTCAGAGTAGGTGTTTTGCGCTGGCAGGCAACGGAAAATCCCGGCAATCACGATTTCCGGAATTTTCTGCTTGCGCCCCCGTTCGTTCCTGACTAAATCCCCCCCTCACAGACCCCCGCGGAGAGGTGCCGGAGTGGTCGAACGGGGCGGTCTCGAAAACCGTTGTGGGTGCAAGCCCACCCAGGGTTCGAATCCCTGTCTCTCCGCCACATTCCCAATATCGAAGGCTGTCAGAAAACGTCTTCCGGTCTGATCTGTGTTCTCAACAAATTGCAAGTGATCCGCTGTCAGAAACTGTAGTGGCCTAGGTCACCCGGCGTGTTCTTGCCGTGAAATCGGGTGCAATCAGCGTAGCACGGCCCAAACCTGTATTCTGCTGAGAATTCACAGGAATTCCCCTTTGTATCTCCGCTACATTTAACGCATCCCGGCGACACATTTTCCAAAGGAGACACACATGTCGCGTATTCTTATCCTGATCATCATCGCCGCTGTCGGTGTTGGTGGTTACTACTATCTCAACCAGTCCGAACAAACTCCGGCTGAACAAGTGCAATCCGCAGCGCAGGAGGCGGGCGATGCAGTGGCTGATGCCGCGTCAACCGCTCAGGAAGCTGCGTCTGATGCGCTGGAAGGTGCAACAGAACAGGCCAGCGAGGCAGCTTCATCCTTGACCGAACAGGCGCAGGAAGCCGCATCGTCGGTTGCCGACCAAGCCAGTGAGGCAGCTTCGTCTGTTGCGGAACAAGCATCCGAGGCAGCACAGCAAGCCGGTGATCAGGTGGCGGCGCTGGCGGGTCAGGGACAGGAATTGCTGAGCTCCTGGATTCAGGAAGGCAAGCTGGACCCCACCAATTTCGACTATGAAGGTATCATGAGCTCGATTCAGGACAGCACATTGGCCACGGATCTGAAAGAACAGGCGATCAAGATTGTAAATGACATTAAAGAGTCGCCTGAAACCATCGCCTTGAAGATTCAGGAACTGACCGCGCTGTTGACGCAGCAGTAACAAAGAAGGGGCCGGTTGCCAGTTTCCGGCCCCTACCCCGCACGCCAATTTTCCAGTCGTGCCCTTACGTTATCGTTTCTCTGAATTGACCCAGTGTTCGGCTTTTGATTGGCTGCCCCGACAACACATCCTCACCCCGAGGTCGCCCGTTGGCAATCTCCTGTTTAAGGGGGTGTGCACATTGAACAAGCCATCTTGAGGACGATCCCATGACTGACCTGCCCCAAACAATGAAAGCTGCCATCCTGAAACACGGCGGGTACTCGGCCACTTCGACCGGACCAGTCATCGAGAATGCGGCTGATTGGCTTGAACCCGCGGAACTGCCCGTTCCCAATCCCGGCCCCGGTCAGGTTTTGATCCGCCTGCGCGCGTCGTCGGTCAATCCGTCCGACCTCCACTTCATCAAGGGTGAATACGGCCAGCCGCGCGTCAAAGGTGCCGCGGCCGGCTTCGAAGGCTGTGGCGACGTCGTTGCAACCGGAAAAGGTGCCGAGGCGCTGAAGGGACAGCGCGTCGCTTTCGTGGCCGCAGGTTCCGGCGCCTGGGCGGAATACATCGTGACGCAGATGCAAATGTGTATTCCCTTGCGTCCGGATATTTCAGATGATGACGGCGCCGCGCAAATCGTCAACCCTCTCACCGCGATGGCGATGGTGGACATGGCAAGGGAAGACGGCGATGCATTTGTGATATCCGCTGCGTCCAGCCAATTGGGAAAACTGATGTGCAGCCTCGGGCGTGATCTGGGGTTGAAACCCATCGCGCTGGTGCGCCGGGCCGAGACAGTCGACACGCTGAAAAGTCTTGGAGCTGCCGAAGTGCTTGTGACGTCCGATCCTGAAATCGTCGAGAAGTTTGCCGCGATAAGCGCCACGCTGAAGCCGCGGGTCTTCCTTGATGCGGTGACGGATCAACTGTCCGAGAAACTGTTCTGCGCCATGCCCAACCGGGCGCGCTGGGTCAGCTACGGCAAACTTTCGACCGAAGCGCCAACGCTTTCCCAGACCGGCCAGCTGATTTTCATGGGCAAACGGATCGAAGGTTTCTGGCTGACGCAATGGATGATGTCGACACCGCCCGCTGACCAAATACGGGTTGTGGCCGAAGTTCAGGCCCGCTTTGCCAATGGTCGCTGGAAAACGGATGTTTCCGAACACCTTACACTCGAAAATCTTGTGTCGAATCTTGCCGATGCGCTGAAAAAGAGTGACGGAAAGGTGATTATCACCCCATAGTAGAACTCACCTGCGTTGCCGGAGGATACACGCGGGCGGAAGAAGACGCTGGAAAACCGGTGGAGGGAGGACAGTGTGGATAATGCGCAGCTGCTGATTAGCGGGCTGGCGAACGGGTGTGTCTACGGCCTGATCGCGCTTGGCTTTGTACTGATCTACAAGGCGACCGAAGCGGTGAACTTTGCGCAGGGCGATTTCATGATGCTGGGCGCATTTGTGACCATCGGCCTGACAAATACCGAATATATGGGGTTGCCGTTCTGGCTCGCTCTGCCTGTTTCATTGGGAATCATGGGGGCGCTTGGTTATCTTCTGGATCGCCTGATCATTCGCCGCCTGTTTGGTGAAAGCCAGACCGCCGTTGTCATACTGACCATTGCTTTGGGCTTTGTGATCCGTTTCATTGCCGGTCTGATCTGGGGGCACGAGCCGCAAACGCTGCAAAACCCGCTTGCGGGCAAAGAAGTGCGTATGGGCGGTCTTGTACTGGGGATGGAAGATGTCGCGATAATCATTGTCACGGTGCTGCTGACATGGTCGCTCTATGTTTTCTTCAGCCGCACCAAACTGGGGCTGGCGATGCAGGGCGCCTCGCAAAACCAGCTGGCAGCTTATTACATGGGCATTCCCGTCAGGCGTGTTCAAGGATGGGTCTGGGCTTTGGCCGGAGGCGTTGCGGGAATTGCCGGAATTCTCTTTGCTACAAAAGGTGCTGTGGATCCGACAACCGGATTGCTGGGTATCAAGGCGTTTGCCGCCGCCGTTATCGGCGGGTTCGGCAGTTTGCCGGGTGCATTGGCCGGAGGGCTGATTGTCGGTGTTATCGAACCCTTCGCCAGCCGGTACATTGCGGCAGGTTACAGCCAGGTCGCGCCATACGCTTTGCTGCTTGCCGTCCTGATCTTCCGACCAAACGGGCTGTTCAGTCAGGTCCGGGTCAAGAAGGTCTGAGCCATGCGGATCGTTTTCAAAACCGACTACATGCAGGATATCCGCCCCTGGAAAGACGGGTTCCAGCTGCGCCTTTATCTGCTTCTACTGTTTGTCGTCGCGGCCGCGCCTTTCGCACTGGACGATTTCTATCTGGGTGAACTGACAAACGTTCTGATCTGGGCCATCGCCGGTCTGGGTCTGATGATCCTGACCGGACATACAGGGCAAGTCAGCCTGGGCCATGCGGCCTTTCTGGCCTTTGGCTGTTACGCCAACGTGGCCCTGATTGAGGCAGGCGTTCCTTTTCTAGTCGCGTTTCCGCTGGCCGGAATTCTGACCGGGATCGCGGGCGTGACCGTCGCAGTCCCTGCGCTGCGGCTTCACGGTATCTACCTGGCGATCTTTACCATGGCGCTGTCCATCCTGATGGATGACATCATCGTTCTGTCCGAGCCGATCACTGGTGGTGTCGCTGGTAAATATATCGGCGGGGTCGAGATCTTTGGCCTTACGGTTGACCGCTGGGGGACGCCTGATCTTTTTTACTGGCTGGTTCTGTTCGTCACCGTTCTGGTCACGTTGGGATATATAAACCTGCTGCGGGCCCCATTGGGTCGCAGCTTCATCGCCGTGCGCGACTCCGAGGTTTCGGCGCAGGCGATGGGTATAGATATCGCGCGAACAAAGATGATTTCATTCGCCCTGTCCTGTGCGGTTACAGGTTGGGCCGGCGCGTTGATGGGTCTGTTTGCTGGTGCGTTTAACAATGAAACCTTCAGCGTCCTGATCTCGATCCAATTGCTGATGATGATTGTTATTGGCGGGCTGGGCTCGATCCATGGCGCGTTTCTGGGTGCAATCGTCATCGGGTTCTTGCCGCAGTTTCTATCGATTTCAAAGGAATATGTCGGCGCGATTATCGGTGGAAACACCGTTGCCATTCCGGGGCTGGAGTTCGGCATCTTTGGCATGATCCTGATCGGCTTCATCCTTTTCGAACCCATGGGCATCTATGGCCGCTGGCTAAAAATCCGCACCTGGTTCGAACTGTTTCCTTTCTATCGCAAGGACATGTTCAAACGGCAGAAATCCTATCTCAAGACGGAGCGTCTGAGATGAGCTTGCTGGAATTTGAAAACGTTACCCTGAAATTTGGTGGTCTGACGGCCGTGGACAATTTGTCCTTCGAGGTTCAGAAGGGCGAAGTTTTTGCCATAGTCGGGCCGAATGGCGCGGGCAAATCGACGGTCTTCAACCTGATCTCGCGCTTTTACGAACCGTTTTCAGGGTCGATTAGGTTTGATGGTCACGATCTGCTTCAGGTCAAACCGTCTGGCGTGGCGGCCTTTGGTGTGGCGAGAACCTTCCAGAACATCGAGCTCTTCGAACACGCAACTGTCCTGCAAAACCTTTTGGTCGGACGACACAGGCATCGGACTACGAACCTGATTTCGGAACTTTTGTTCACCCCTGCAGTTCGACGGCAAGAGCTGGAGAACCGGGAAAAAGTTGAAAAAATCATCGATTTCCTCGACTTGCAGGCCTATCGCGACAAGATGATTTCAGGGCTGCCTTACGGCGTGCGCAAAGTGGTCGAAGTTGCACGTGCCCTGGCGACCGATCCCAAGTTGCTGCTGCTGGATGAACCGGCCTCGGGACTGTCAGTGGAAGAGACGACCGATATGCGTTGGTGGATCGACGATATCCGGCGGCAAATGGGCATTACCGTGCTGATGGTCGAACACGACATGGGATTGGTATCGGGCGTGTCCGACCGGGTCCTGGCCATGGCAGATGGGGCAAAGCTGGCCCTCGGGCCACCGGCAGACGTGCAATCGCACCCGGCCGTGATCGAGGCCTATCTGGGGAAAGCCTCATGAACGCTCCGATCTTGCAAGTCCGCAATATCGAAAGTTTCTATGGCCCAATCATGGCCATTCGGGGCGTTTCGCTGGATGTTCACGAAGGAAAAATCGTGTCGATCCTTGGCGCAAACGGCGCGGGCAAGACCACCTTGATGAAAACCATCTCTGGCGTGATGGACCCGGAAAAGGGAACGATCACCTTTGACGGCGGTGACATTCAGGGCTGGGAACCGCACAAGGTTGTCCAGCGCGGGGTGGTTCACATCCCGGAAGGGCGCGAAGTTTTTCCACTTCTGACGGTTGATGATAACCTGAGCCTCGGCGCCTACACCCGCAAAGACAAAGACCAGATCGAACAGGATCGTGAGCTGGTCTTTCGTTATTTTCCGGTTCTGAAAAGCCGTCGGTCGCAAGAGGCCGGAACCCTTTCGGGTGGGCAGCAACAGATGCTGGCCATAGGGCGCGGATTGATGGCCAGACCTCGTATCATGTTGCTGGATGAGCCGTCATTGGGCCTGTCCCCTCTGCTGGTGCAAGAGATCTTTGGCATTCTCAAACGTCTGAACGAAGAACAGAATATGACGATGTTGCTGGTTGAACAGAATGCCAATGCGGCGCTGGAACTGGCGCATCACGGCTATGTCATGGAGGTGGGTCGCATCGTCATGGACGGGGCCGCGGATGCGCTTTTGCGATCCGAGGATATTCAAAGCTTCTATCTTGGAAAACAAGAAGAAGGCGCGCGCGAAAGCCGCCGCTGGAAGCGGAAAAAGACGTGGAGGTAAAACGGATGGACGCCACGCCCCTCCCCCCTCAGGTCGTGATAAACGGCGTTCAGTTCAACGCAACAGCAGGACAGCGCCCGGTACGAGTTGATGGCTGCATCACCATTGCCGAGTTGTTCCAAAGCCGATGTGCCGAACTGGGCAGCCGAACGGCGCATCGCGAAAAGGACCTGGGTATCTGGAAATCCTATTCCTGGGCCGATTACTGGCAGCATGCCAAATGGATCGGGCTGGCCTTGCGCAAGCTGGGACTGGAACGCGGCGATGTGGTTTCAATCCTGTCCGAAGATCGCAAGGAATGGGCCTGGCTCGACATGGGTATTCAGGGCGTTGGCGGTATCGCTTCCGGCGTCTACACCACGGATTCCGCCAGTCAGTTGCAGTATCTGATCAACGACAGCGGCAGCCGGTTTCTGATTGTCGAGGATGAAGAACATCTGGACAAGTTTCTGGGAATTGAGACCGAGGTTCCCGATCTGATCAAGGTAATCATCCTTGAGGACGAAGGATTGCATGACCTGAACCATCCGCGCTGCATGATGATCGACGAGCTGTTCGCCTTGGGCCACAAGGCCGAGTTGGCCGAGCCCGGGCGCTTCGAAGCGGAAATTGCATTGGCCAAACCGCAGGACACTGCCTTGCTGGTCTATACGTCGGGAACAACGGGTCAGCCGAAAGGCGCAATGCTTAGCCATGAAAATATTCTGGCGGCCATCGAATCCGCGGCACGGGCGCTGCCAGCGCTGCCCAGCGATGAACAGCTGTGTTTCCTGCCTCTGTGTCACATTCTGGAACGTAATGTCTCGGTCTATTTTCCATTGGCGGCCCGCTGCACTGTCAATTTTGCCGAAAGCCCTGAAACTGTTTTTGCAAACCTTCAGGAGGTTTCGCCGACAACCTTCACAGCGGTGCCAAGGGTTTGGGAAAAGATCTACTCACATGTCCAGATCCTAACACAGGAAGCCACGCCTTTGGGGCGGCTGGCATTCGGTTTGGCATTGAAAGCTGGTGCGCGCCGTGCCGGATATCTGAGCGCAGGCCAACCAGTTCCATCCGGCGTCGCCACCAGATTCTGGTTCTGGGATCAGCTGGTTTTGAAAAACCTGCGCCGGATGCTGGGTCTGGACAAACTGCGACGAGGCGGAACAGGTGCCGCCCCAATCTCGACTGATCTGCTGAAATGGTACTGGTCCATCGGCGTGCCGTTGGTGGAAGGGTTCGGGATGACCGAAACTTCGGGCCTTGCCACACTCAACACCACAGACAGTAATAAGATCGGAACCATAGGCAAAGCCGTCGAAGGGTGCGACATCCGTATCTCGGGCGATGGCGAAATCCAACTGAAGGGCCTGAACATTTTTCAGGGATACTGGCGCAACAACGCGAAAACGGCAGAAACCTTTACCGCCGACGGCTGGCTGCGTACCGGAGATATGGGGACATTAGATAAGGATGGCTATGTCACCATCACGGGCCGCCTGAAGGACATTATCATCACCGCAGGTGGTAAGAACATCACCCCAGCCGAGATCGAAAGCCGCCTTAAGTTCAGTCATTATGTCGCGGACGCAATCATCATCGGGGACAGGCGTAAATTTCTGACGGCACTGATCATGATTGATCAGGAAAATGTCGAAAAATACGCGCAGGGCCATAAAATCCCCTTCTCGAATTTTGCCTCGCTATGCGCAGCACCGGAAATCAGGCAGTTGATCAGTTCGGAAATTGCCGCTGTTAATGCAGAATTTGCGCGGGTCGAGCAGATCAAGGATTTCCGTCTGATTGACGTCCTGCTGACCGCTGAAGACGACGAGCTTACAGCCACGATGAAGCTGAAACGCGGATTGGTTGAAAAGAAACACGGGCATCTGATCGAAGATATGTACACTTGACCAAAAGATTAACGGGAGGAAAGAGATGAAGAAATTACTCAACAGGCTGGCGGCTGCATCACTGCTGACAGCATCGGCAACACTTGGTTGGGCGCAAACACAGGGCGTGACCGATGATGAGATTGTCATTGGTTCGGTTAACGACCTGAGCGGGATTTTCGCCGCAGTGGGTGTTCCGGCAACCAAAGGTGCAAATGTTGTCTTTGATCGGGTGAATGCGGCTGGCGGCGTGCACGGGCGCAAAATTCGTTACGTGGTCGAAGACAACGGCTATCAGATGCCGCGAGCCATGCAGGGCTATAACAAACTGCTGAATCGCGACAAAGTATTCGCCATGCTGCAATCGCTTGGCACGCCGATGAACATGGCAGGGTTCAAGCTGTTGGATCCCAAAGGCATTCCCAACGTAGCGCCTCTTACAGCTGCGCGTCAGATGTTGCAGGAACCCATGCGGAACAAGTTCACCTCCTTCTCGACCTATTTCGATCAGGCGCGCGTTGGCGTGAACTATCTGGCAGGCGAGTTTGGCTCAAAGACGGTCTGCACCATGTACCTGCCGACAGATTTTGGTGAGGAAATTCTAGAAGGCAGCAAGGCCGGAGCCGAAGAGGCCGGGATCACTTTTGGATCAGAAACCACCCATAAACCGGATGAAACGGACTTTGTCGGATCGCTGAGCAAGCTCAAGGAAGAGGGTTGCGATATCGTCACCATGGCGCTTGGGGTGCGGCAGGCAATCACCGTCGTGGGCACCGCAAAGAAAATGGGCCTGACTGATATGAAATTTCTCGGCACCTCGGCCAGTTTCCTAACGGTCGTGGCGCAGGTGCCCGGTGGCGTGACTGATGGATTCTACGCGGCAGCTTCGTGGCAGGATCTTTGGGCGCGTGCGGATCAACCTGCCCCGGCCGCATTTATCGAGGAATACAAGGCAGCCACAGGCGAAGATCCGGTCGGATTTGCCATGCTGGGTTATTCGGCGGCTGAAATGATGGTTAAGGCGTTGGAGGCCGCAGGCCCTGATCTGACGCAGGACAGTTTCATCGCAGCGATGGAAACGCTGGATTATCAGGACGATCTGGTTGGCAACCACATCACCTATGGTCCTGAGGATCATCAGGGCGCGGATACTGTGTTCGTCAACGTTGTTGAAAACGGTGCGTGGAAACTCGTTCACGAAGAATGAATCCCTGACCCGCGCAAAGCAAAAGGGCTCGCAAGTGCGAGCCCTTTCTTTTTGGTATTCCCGGCGAATTAACGCTTCGAGAACTGGAACGAACGGCGGGCTTTGCGCTTACCGAATTTCTTACGTTCCACAACGCGGCTGTCGCGGGTCAGGAAGCCAGCGGCTTTCAGTGCGCCACGCAGGTTCGGATCATAGAGTTGCAGCGCTTTCGAGATGCCGTGCTTAACCGCACCGGCCTGACCGGTCAGGCCACCGCCTTTGACGGTTGCAACAACGTCGAATTCACCTTCTACGCCGGCAACCTGGAACGGCTGGCGCAGGATCAGCTGCAGAACGGGGCGTGCAAAATAGACGTCCTGATCTTTGCCGTTCACGGTGACCTTGCCGGAACCCGGCTTGATCCAAACGCGGGCAACAGCGTCTTTACGCTTGCCAGTGGCATAGGAGCGGCCCAGCTCGTCACGTACGGGTTCACGCACGATGACTTCTTCGGCCACGGTTTCAACGCCTGCGACGGCGCTCAGCTCTTCGAGAGTATTGATCTGATCAACCATCGGTCATTAGCTCCGGGTGTTTTTCTTGTTCATGGACTTGACGTCCAGAACTTCGGGGGCCTGGGCCTCGTGCGGGTGCTCGGCACCGGCATAGATACGCAGGTTGGTCATCTGCTGGCGCGACAGGCGGTTGCCTGGCAGCATGCGCTTGACGGCCTGGAAGACCACGCGCTCGGGGTGCGCACCTTCCAAAATCTGCTGTTTGGTGCGCGACTTGATGCCGCCCGGGTGGCCAGTGTGCCAGTAGAAGTTTTCTTCGCGCTTCTTGCCGGTCATCTGGATTTTGTCAGCGTTGATCACGATGACGTTGTCGCCCATGTCCATGTTCGGGGTGAACGACGCTTTGTGCTTGCCACGCAGGCGCATGGCGACGATCGAAGCAAGACGGCCCAGAACAACGCCTTCGGCGTCGATCAGGATCCACTTCTTGTCGATGTCTGCAGGTGTTGCAGAAAAGGTTTTCATGGCAGGATAGTCCTGTTTGATGTGAAAGACCGCCCCAGCGGAGCGGCCCGAATTCGATGGACGGGTTTTATGAGGTGCCTGCACGCAGGTCAAGCAACACTTGTCTTATTTATGTATGTAAAAACAAGAACTTAAAAAATAGGTATTATTTTACCCCACCCTCAAACGCTGATTTGTTCAGGCGGATTGTCCAATAGTATGCGCAGGCGTTGCATCGCGTCCTCGAACCGTTCCAGCGACACATGGCCATTCATGGCAATACGTACCGCGTTCGGCGCGCGCCCATCGCGCAGCGCGAATTCGTCGGCGGATCGGAGCTGTATCCCTTCCCTCTCGGCCGCGCGACTGAATGCAGCCGACCGCCAGCCAGACGGAAGGCTCAGCCAGACAAAGGGAACGTCCGGGCCCCAGTTCAGATCAAACCCACCCAGGGTATTGACGGCGACGCGTAGATAATCCCCCATCCGCGTGCGCACATCCTTGGCGATCTGGCGCGTGCGCGGATCGGACAGCAAATGACGGGTTAATTCCGCCAAGGGTTGGGCTAATCCGAAATATCCGTATTCAGCGGACCGGCGCAAATCCACACTTCTTTCTCTGGGGGCGATAGCAAAACCCACACGCAATGCCGGTGTCAGAATCTTCGAGATTGATGACACGTGCCATCCCCGTTCAGGCGCCAGCGCCCGAAAGCTGGGCTCTCGGGCATCGCCCATGCGATAGCAGTCATCTTCAATGATCTGCAAATCAAAGCGACGGGCAATCTCAACGATCTCTTTCCTCCGCTCCAACGGTGTGTGCGCGCCCGTTGGGTTCTGAACTTCTGGCGACACACAGACGGCCTGCGCTGTGGTCTGGCGCAGAACATGCTCCAACGCTGCGGGATCGACACCCCATTTGTCCATCTTCACACCGACCACTTCCGCGCGCATCAGTTCGCCTGCGCGACGGAACCCGGCATAAGACAGGTCCTCGACCAGCACGACAGGTTTGGGCCCGCGCAGGATCGTCTGAAACACAACGCAAAGCCCGTTCTGGCCACCATGTGTCAACACAATATCATCATGGGTCAGTGCACCCAGCGGAAGATCTGACAACCAGTCCACAACCGCCTGTCGCACGGGCTGGTACGCATCGCGCGTCGGGTAATTCAGAAACAAACCCGGATCGGCTTGCGACACTTTTTTCAGACATTCACGGATCAGGGACACCTGCCCCATATCCGCCAACCTAGGGCTGAACAGGCTTACATTGGCATTGTACTTGTCGTCGCGAAGATGCAGTTGCCGCGCCCAAACGTCGTCAAGAATGGGCGATTTCGGCGGCGCAACAAATGTACCACGTCCGACTTCGGCTTGTAACAACCCCTCATCTGTCAGGATTGTATAGGCGCGCGCGACTGTACCAGGTGTTATTTGCAGGCGATACGCCAGTTCGCGCACCGGAGGGAGTTTGACACCGACTTCCAAAGATTTGTTATCTATGGCTTTTCGAATTGTGTCAGCAACCAGAGTGTATTTCGGTCCTTTGGATTTCGGCAGCGCCTCTGGCCAAATTGTATCCATTACAATTCTTCCTTTGCTTTTGACACAATTTCGAATGTATCAGTCATGTGTATCAAGTACAGCTAATTTGTGTCAATACAATTTGAAAGGAATTCCGAGATGACACGCACAATGCACACCCCCGCCCTTCTGCTGCTGACCGACAGCCCCCGGCTGCCTCTGGCCGCTGCACTGGCCGTGCGGTTTGCGGCAGCGGTCACTCAATGGGAGCGTCGTCGCCGCAGCCGCGTCAATCTTAGTTATCTGGATGACCGCTTGCTGAAAGACGTCGGTCTGACCCGTCATGATGCGCGCCGCGAAGTAAAGCGCCATTTTTGGCAGATTTAACTGATCCCCAGTCCCATTATTGGGACCTCTTCCTGGGCCGGGGCTTGTCCCCGGTCTTTTTTTATCCGAATTTCGCGGCTGCAGACCCTGCTGGTGGCAGGGAATAGGTCATCGTCGCTCTGGCAACTGGGTCTTCTGCGCCA
The DNA here is from genome assembly GCF_056542185.1 of Ruegeria sp. AE4. Classification (NCBI taxonomy): domain Bacteria; kingdom Pseudomonadati; phylum Pseudomonadota; class Alphaproteobacteria; order Rhodobacterales; family Roseobacteraceae; genus Ruegeria; species Ruegeria sp. AE4. Next base: position 547,098 of record NZ_JBQFZK010000001.1, read on the forward strand.
TCGGAATACATAAGCACGTCACCGACGGCCAAAGTCCGGCCCAGTTTCAGCAGGCGACATTTGGCGATCATGTCCGTGTTGCCTTCTGGTTTGCGCAAAAAATCCAGGGAACTGTTCGTTGTGACCGCCAGGGATTGACGCCCTTTTCGCGCCAGAACCATTGCGTATACACAAACATCGGCCAACCCAAACATGGATGGCCCCGAAACCGTGCCCCCCGGCCGCAAATGCTGATCCTGCACAACAAGGCGCATAGTGATTGTATCTTCGGTCAGGTCCTCGACGACAAAGTCTTTGTGCACCTGCGGGAAAACCTGCTTAAGGTATTGTGACAGTTCGTCCCGGTTCATTGCCAACGCCATGCTTTCCCTCCTGCTCATACCGACCTAGAGTTGGCCCAACATGGGATCGGAGGGCAAGATGGCAATTCTGGAACGTAACGACACCGGCGCTGTTGCGCGGCTTACAATGAACGCCCCAGAGCGGCTGAACGCGCTGAGTGACGAGATGCTGTCGGCGCTTCAGGCTGAACTGGACACGTTGCGTAAAGACACGTCGATCCGGGCAGTGATCCTGGCGGGTCAGGGCAAGGCATTTTGCGCTGGCCACGATCTGAAACAGATGACGGCCGGACGCCAGTCCGAAGATGGCGGCAAAGCTTATTTCAATGACCTGTTTTCTCGCTGCGCGAAGGTGATGATGTCAATCCAGTCCCTGCCCCAGCCCGTCATCGCACAGGTCCACGGCATTGCAACCGCCGCCGGGTGTCAGTTGGTGGCCACCTGTGACATGGCCGTCGCCGCCGAAGACACGCGGTTTGGAGTGAACGGCGTTAATATCGGCTTATTCTGCTCCACCCCAATGGTGGCCCTCAGCCGCAATATCCCCAAAAAGCAGGCATTTGAAATGCTGACAACAGGAGAGTTCATATCAGCTGAACGTGCTGCCGATTTGGGTTTGGTCAACCGCGTTGTCCCCATGACGCATCTTAAACACGAAGCCAATGCGCTTGCAGAACAGGTTGCCTCCAAGCTAGGAGCCGCTGTCAAAATCGGTAAAGAGGCGTTTTATCAACAGCTTCTGATGCCGCTGGATCAGGCCTATGCCTATACCGGCGACGTAATGGCGCAAAACATGCTGTACCGGGATACAGAAGAAGGCATTTCAGCCTTTATCGAAAAACGCCCCCCAAATTGGTCCCAATAATGCAATTGTTTTGCACATTTTTCGCCACTGTTTTGAATTTTGCACTTTTCAAAAGGGCGACACTGTGGCAAAGCTGGGTCGAGGCCAAGGCCTCAGGACACTTTTGGGTCGCCGTGGGCGGAAGGTCCCTCCAGCTGGTCTCTCTCACCAGCGCTGACAATCCCGCAGCGGCGGCCCCAAGACCCCTTCGATAAAATTCGCGAAACCGCTTCGCCTCAGTTGCGCCCGATTGTGGTCTGCCCTATGTGGCATCGCATGACACAAGTTTTGCATATTGTAGGCGGCGGCATGGCCGGGTCAGAAGCGGCCTGGCAAGCTGCTGAAATGGGTGTGGGTGTTGTGATCCACGAAATGCGTCCGACCATCGGCACCTTTGCACATCAGACCGGCAATCTGGCGGAAATGGTGTGTTCGAACTCGTTCCGCTCGGATGATGATGAGCAGAATGCCGTGGGCCTGCTGCATTGGGAAATGCGCGCCGCCAATGGGTTGATCATGACAACGGCCGATGAACACCGCCTGCCAGCCGGTGGCGCGCTGGCTGTGGATCGTGACCCGTTTGCAGAAAGTGTGACCGCAAAACTTCGCACCCACCCGCGTGTGACGGTAACCGACGAAGAAGTGACGACCCTGCCCGACGAAGGCCAGTGGATCTTTGCGACCGGTCCCCTGACGTCACCCACGCTGGGTCAGTCCATCCAGGCCGAGACAGGGTCTGACGCACTTGCCTTTTTCGACGCCATCGCACCGATCGTCTATGCCGAGAGCATCGACATGAGCAAAGCGTGGATGCAATCACGCTACGACAAGGGCGAGACCGAAGAAGAACGCACAGCCTATCTGAACTGTCCGATGGACCGGGACCAGTACGAAGCCTTCATAGACGCGCTTCTGGCAGCAGATAAAACCGTATTTCACGAAGGAGAGACAGCAGGTTACTTCGACGGCTGTCTACCAATCGAGGTTATGGCCGAACGCGGTCGCGAAACGCTGCGCCATGGTCCGATGAAACCGGTCGGGCTGACCAACCCGCATGAGCCCGACGTGAAACCACATGCAGTGGTGCAGTTGCGCCGCGATAACGCATTGGGCACCTTGTTCAACATCGTGGGTTTCCAGACAAAGATGAAATACGGCGCCCAGACCGACGTGTTCCGTATGATCCCTGGCTTGGAAAATGCCAGCTTTGCCCGGTTGGGCGGCATTCACCGCAATACGTTCATCAACTCTCCCACGCTTTTGGATTCGCAAATGCGGTTGAAATCCAAACCCAACATTCGGTTTGCTGGACAGATCACGGGTGTCGAAGGCTATGTAGAAAGCGCCGCGATGGGGTTGCTGGCCGGTCGGCTGGCCGCCGCTCAGATTTTGGGGCGTGACCTGCCAACCGTTCCGCAAGACAGTGCAATGGGTGCTTTGATTCACCACATTACGGGCGGTGCCGAGGCCAAGACCTTTCAGCCGATGAACGTGAATTTCGGCCTGTTTCGCCCCGTGGATGGTCTGAAAGGCGGGCGTCGGGGTCGTAAAGACCGGTACAAGGCCTATACCGACCGGGCCAAAGCCGAATGGAGTACCTGGTTGGAGCATTGCTGACTGGACGCGTAATGCGGTCTCAGCCTAGCATGCTGGAATGAACGACACGTTTCTGAACAGCACATACAATCTCGGCACGCCTGAAGCGACTGAAGCGCACTATCAGAACTGGGCTGCAACCTATGAAAAGGAAGTTGGTGAACACGGTTACGCCACGCCGGGCCGTGTAGCAGCGGCTTTGTGGTCTTTCGCACCGAAGCCTCAGACACCTATTCTGGACTACGGCTGCGGCACCGGGTTGTCAGGGCTTGCCCTGCGCGCAGTTGGCTTTGAGGTCATCGATGGGATGGATCCAACAGAGAACATGCTTCAGGAAGCCGCCAGCAAAGGCGTTTACCGAGCATTGACCGGATTCGATATCGCCAAACCCGCGCCGTTGAAGCGTGGGGAGTACACGATGATCACAGCCATAGGAGTGATCGGAAAAGGTGCTGCCCCGCCCGAGACACTGGATTTGTTGATGCACGCACTGCCCAAGGGTGGTTTGCTTGGCTTTTCGCTGAACGATCATGCGTTGGCGGACCATAAATTCACTTGCCGTCTGACGGATTGGGTCGACATGGGGGCAGCACGTTTGTTATTTCGTGAACACGGTCCCCACCTGCCTGGTATCAACCTTAACTCTGACGTGTATGTATTAGAAAAAGCGTGACTCTTGTAACGCGCTTTGCGCCATCCCCAACAGGCCCCCTTCACCTTGGGCACGCGTATTCTGCGTTGGTTGCCAGCGATAGGGCCGCATCTGAAAGCGGCCGGTTCTTGCTGCGAATTGAGGATATCGATCGATCCCGCTCACGACAGCTATGGGAGGATCAGATATACAGCGACCTCAGATGGCTGGGGCTGACATGGCCAGAACCCGTAATGCGCCAATCGGATCGTATGGACGTTTACCATAAGGCGTTGGACCAGCTATGGGCGCAGGGGCTTTTGTATCCATGCACGTGTAATCGCAAAGATATCGCAGCAGCAGCCAGTGCGCCGCAGGAAGGCGCACCCATGCTTGGACCCGACGGGCTTGTTTATCCCGGGACCTGTCGAAAAAGGTTTGCTGGCAAAGATTTATCGAACCTTCCTCGTCCAACTCAGGACCCCTTGCGATTGGATGTGGTCAAGGCGTGTCAGGCGGTCCGCAACCCGGACAGGTACCAATTTCTTGAGTTGGGATCGGGTCCGGGCGGCGAAACCGGCATTATCACTTTCACGCCTGATGAGGTGGTTACCACCATAGGTGATGTAGTTCTGTCCCGCCGCGACATGGGGACGTCGTATCACTTGTCCGTTGTGCTTGACGATGCTGCTCAGGGCGTAACACAGGTGGTTCGAGGGCGGGACTTGTTCGAAGCAACCCGCATCCACGTTCTTTTGCAGGCGTTGTTGAACCTACCGAAACCCGAGTATTTCCATCATGATCTGATCCGCGATGATGCAGGCAAACGGCTGGCCAAACGTGACGATGCCCGCGCAATTGCAAAGTACCGGGCCGAAGGGGCCAGCCCAGATGACATACGCCGAATGGTTGGGCTTTGACCCCTATTCCATTGGCGCCATCAGTTCAGTTTCGTCCCCATCCCGAACGGCGGTAAAAAAACAGGTTCGTCGGTTGGTATGACAGGCTGCTCCGGTTTGACGGACGAGAACCAGTAGACAGTCCCGGTCGCAATCGATCCGGAAATCCACCAATTCCTGCACATGGCCCGAGGTTTCGCCCTTGATCCAGAAAGCCTGCCGCGAGCGTGACCAATAGGTCACCCGCCCGGTTTCGAGGGTCTTTTCAACCGCCTGTACATTCATCCAGGCCATCATCAGAACCTCGCCTGATGTTTCATCCTGCGCAATCGCCGGGATCAGACCCGCCTCATTAAATCTCAAAGTAGAGGGATCAAACACGACTGGGTCAGACATCTCAAAAACCTTTTGCATCCGGTGGGCTCGCCACTATGTATGGGTAACACACGACGAGGGAAAGCCATGAGCGGCGAGAACGACCTGATTAAGCTGTACTCTGGGCGCATTCTGGCGCTGGCTGCGGATATTCCGCATCTTGAGCGACTGGAAGATCCCGATGCAACCGTCAAGAAACGCTCACCTTTATGCGGATCGACAGTAACTGTGGACATCAAGGTTCGCGATGGTCAGATCAGTGCCTTTGGTCAGGACGTCAAAGCCTGCGCTTTGGGGCAAGCGTCCGCCTCGGTCGTTGGGGAAGCAATAATTGGCGCGTCGCGGGCGCAGGTCGAAGCTGCGCGCGATCAGTTGGCGGCCATGCTCAAGACTGGCGGCCCTGCACCTGAGGTGCCGTTTGATGGGCTTGAGGTGCTTATGCCCGCACGGGATTATAAAAACCGCCACGCGTCGATCCTGCTGGTTCTGGATGCCACGGCTGAGGCCATGGCGCAGGCTGAACAGGCCAACTGCGCCTGATTATAGCTATTTGGCGTAAACCCGTTTACCCTCTGCCCAGATTTCAGGAGGGATGGGTTTGAATAATTTGCTCGAGCATTTCGTGACGCTTTGGGTCGTTATCGACCCGATTGGAACAATTCCCGTTTTCATTGCAGTTACTGCCGGATTGGACGCGGCAGGCCGGCGGCGGACAGCGATGTTAGCAGCCGTGATAAGTGCTGCCGTATTGCTGTTCTTCCTTGTATTTGGTCAGGTGCTGATCGAAGCGCTGGATATCGGGTTGAATTCTTTTCAGGTCGCTGGCGGCATTATCCTGTTTCTGTTTGCCCTGACGATGATCTTTGGTGAAAGCAAACAAGAGGTCGAACAACGGCAAGCCGAAGAAGATCGTGAAGACGCGTACCACCAGCAGAACCCGGCGATTTTCCCGCTTGCCGTGCCTTCACTGGCATCCCCCGGCGCAATGCTGGCAATTGTTATCCTAACTGACAACCACCGTTACAGCATCGCGGATCAGGGTATCACAGCGCTTGTCATGCTTTCCGTATTGCTGGTTGCGTTTGTACTGATGCTTTTGGCCGAGCCCATCATTCGGCTGATCGGTCATTCAGGCGCGGCAATCATCAGCCGTGTCATGGGGATGATTTTAGCCTCGGTTGCTGCCAACTCAGTCCTGTCCGCGCTGTTGGAGATCTTCAAAACCGGCCAATTGTAAAAAAAGCCGCCGCGCTTTCCGGGCGAAAGGGCGGCGGCAGGTATTGCGTGTCTCGTGTGGGGTCCGGTGTACCGCGCGGGGCCGAGGCATGGCCCCTCAAGGGGTTTGGGACAGGCAGGTCACCCTTGACTGAAATGGGGATGACAGCGCGGATTTTTCGGCACGAGATCGCAGGCAGAAAGGCTTAGAAACCAACCGGCAGGTGAAGGGCCACCATCAGCATCACGACCAAAGACAACACGCCAACGGCATCCTGCAGGATAGTCGATTGCGCGCGGCTGAAAGCGGTCTTGATCTGGGTCAGCATAGGGTCACCTCCGGTCAGAGTTTTAATCCTTTGTTGACCTTTTGTTCTCATATTTCCAAGCGCAGGTAAAGAACTTTTTGAGAACATTTGTGAACTTTAGGGGACGCTAAAGCTAACCCACTGAAATCAAACGGATCGCCTGATCCTGTTTCATCAGCCAAAGCAGAACACGCGCGGCCTGTCCCCTGTCCGAGGTCAGCTTGGGATCGGTCGTCAGCAACGCCCGCGCATCGGATTGGGCGACTGCCATCAATCCTGCCTGACGTTCCAGGTCCGCGATATGGAATTTTGGCAACCCGGATTGCGCAGTACCAATCAGATCGCCCGCGCCTCGCATCTTAAGGTCAGTTTCCGAGATTCGGAAGCCATCCTCTGTCTCGCGCAGAACCTCCAGCCGCTTGCGCCCTCCGTCGCTGAGCGGTGGTTGATACATCAGCAAACAGGTGGATTCCGCATCCCCGCGCCCAACGCGCCCCCGCAACTGGTGCAATTGCGCGAGCCCAAAGATCTCGGCCCGTTCAATGACCATGATCGTTGCGTTGGGTACGTTCACGCCGACCTCGATCACCGTCGTGGCAACAAGGACCTTTGTTTGCCCGTTCTGAAATGCGCTCATTGCGGCGTCTTTGTCGGCTGGTGGCATCTGACCATGAACCAGCCCCACAACGCCCTCACCCAAAATGGCCCGCAGGCGTTTGAAGCGTTCCTCGGCCGCTGTAAGGTCTGAAACTTCGGATTCGTCGACCAGAGGACACACCCAGTAACACTGTCGCCCCTCATCAATCGCGCGCCGCAGGTGGGCGATGACTTCGTCCATACGCTGTGTGCTGACAATTGCCGTTTTGATCGGTTTTCGCCCCGGAGGCTTTTCATCCAGCACCGAAACATCCATGTCGCCATATTGCGCCAGCGCCAGACTGCGCGGGATGGGGGTGGCAGTCATCACCAGAACATCGGCCCCCTTGCCTTTTTCCGACAACTCCATCCTCTGCCGCACGCCAAACCGGTGCTGTTCGTCGACGATGGCCAATCTCAGCGCCTTGAATTCAACATCGCTTTGAAACACTGCATGTGTGCCAACCAGAATGTGAATATCGCCTTGTTTAAGCGCCTCAAGCTTGGCACGCCGCTCCGCGCCCTTGTCACGCCCGGTGAGCAGTTCCAGAACCACTCCGGTTTGCTCCGCCAGGGGGCGCAATCCTTCCAGATGCTGGCGCGCCAGAATTTCGGTCGGGGCCATCATCACGCCCTGCCCGCCTGCCTCAACCGCGATCAGAAGGGCCATGAAGGCCACCAGCGTCTTACCGGCGCCGACGTCGCCCTGTAACAGCCGGTTCATTCGGGCGTCAGACGCCATATCAGCCGAAATCTCATCAATGGCGCGCGTTTGTGCGCCAGTCGGGCGATATTGAAGGCTTGCCAGCACTTTCGATTGCAGTACCCCGGTTCCCACGCTGACGATCCCCCGCGACTTGTGCTCTCGTTGCCGGGCCAGAGCGAGCGTCAGCTGATGCGCAAACAACTCGTCATACGCCAACCTCTGACGCGCAGGGGCAAACGGCGCTACATCATCCGCGCCGCGCGGATTGTGACCGGCGTGAACGGCCGCCGACCAGCTCGGCCAGTTTTGCTGTGACACCTGCGCCGGATCGATCCATTCCTCTAGCTTGGGTGCGCGTGCCAATGCGCTGCGGCTGGCCTTGAACGCTGTTTTCTGCGTCAGCCCTTGCGTCAGGTGGTAAACCGGTTCGAATTCCGGGATATCTCCGGCCTGTTCAACGGGCAGCATGTGGTCTGGGTGCACCATCTGCGCCATACCGTCGAACAGTTCCAACTTGCCGGAAACCACGCGGCGTGATCCTTGTGGCAACGCTTTCTTCAGATACTCACCACGTGCGTGGAAAAAGACCAGCTGGAAATCGGCCTGACTGTCTTCGACATGAACGCGGTAGGCCCCCCCCTTGTTGCGGGGCGGCCTGTGCGGGCCAACTGTCACTTCGACAGTCAGAGTGGCCGGCAGGTCCACCCCTTGAATTGTATCCCGCCTGCGCCGATCCACCACGGCATAAGGCAGGCTGAACAGAACATCGCGCGGGGATTCCACCCCGGTCTGCGCCATTGCCTGTGCGGTCTTGGGGCCGACACCATCCAACGTTTCCAGCCCCGCAAATAGCGGGAAAAGCTGTTCGGGCCGTCCGCTCATGCGCCTTCTATCAGCTGAAGCCAGCCATCCTCGTCCAAAGTTTCGATCCCAAGTTCCGCTGCCTTTTTCGCCTTTGACCCGGCCCCGGGACCTGCGACCAGAATATCGGTTTTCTTGCTGACAGAGCCGGAAACCTTAGCGCCCAACGCCTCGGCCCGCGCTTTGGCTTCGGCGCGGGTCATCTTTTCCAGCGTTCCGGTGAACACTACGGTTTTACCCGCGACCGGACTGTCCGAGGCTGGCGCGTCGGGGGCGATAACCGTCAATTCGCTGCGCAGCGTGTCGAAAGCCCGTCGTTCCTCTTCATTGGCAAATGCGTCCGACAGCGAAAGTCCAAGCGTTGCGCCAATACCGTCGATGCCGATCAGCTCTGTCCAGGCGGCATTGGCATCGGCACCGACATTGGCATCCGCGATGGCTGCGTCCCGCACTTCTTTCACGCGCGCGCGACGCCCTTCAAGCTGGGCCGCCGCACGCTCGGCATCTTCCGCCTCATCCGCCCGCCTTTGGGCCAGCGCAGCCGGGCGTGCAGTGTCCAACGCCAGCGCCATTGCATCCCAGTCGCGGTAAAAAAGTGCCAGATCACGCGCGCCCACTTCACCAACATGTCGAATGCCCAGTGCGAACAACAAGCGCGCAAAGGGAATCTTCCGTTTTTCATCAATGGCTTCGAACAGGTTCCTGGCGGATGTTTCGCCCCACCCGTCCCGGTTTTTCAACCGCGTCAGACTAGCTGAGTCCCGCTGTTCCAGCGTGAAGATATCAGCTGGCGCATTGATCGGAAGGGTTGGATCACCATAGAACATTTCAATCTGTTTTGCACCCAGCCCTTCTATATCAAAGGCTTTGCGCGACACGAAATGTTTCAGCTTTTCAACGGCCTGCGCAGGACAGATCAGGCCGCCGGTGCACCGTCGAACCGCGTCGCCTTCTTCGCGGATCGCATCGCTCTCGCATTCGGGGCAATGTGTCGGAAAGGCAAAGGGGCGTGCATCGGCGGGGCGTTTGGACAAGTCGACATCCGACAGTTTGGGGATCACGTCGCCCGCGCGATAGACCTGAACCCAATCGCCCACTCGGATATCTTTTCCATCACGGATCGTGCCGCCTTTGGCGTCGCGCCCGGCGATGTAATCCTCGTTGTGCAAAGTGGCATTGGAGACGACCACCCCGCCAACCGTTACAGGATGCAACCGTGCCACGGGGCTGAGCGCCCCTGTACGACCAACCTGAATGTCGATCGCCTCCAATCTGGTCCAGGCCAGTTCGGCTGGGAACTTATGCGCAATTGCCCATCTTGGCGTCGTTGAGCGGAAACCCAGACGTGCCTGCAAAGACAGATCGTTTACCTTGTAGACGACCCCATCGATGTCATACCCCAAAGTCCCACGCTGCGCTTCGATATCCCGGTAATGAGCGATCATGTCCTCAGTCGTGGCACATAGGCGCGTCAAGGAATTCGTGGGAAAGCCAAGGGTCGCAAGACGCTCAATTGCTCCAATCTGAGTATCTGCCAAAGGCTCTGACAGTTCACCCCATGCATAGGCGAAGAAGCGCAATGGGCGGGAACGGGTAATTTCCGAATCCAGCTGGCGCAGTGACCCTGCCGCTGCATTGCGCGGGTTGGCAAAGGGTTTGCCCCCCCGTTCAGCCTGCCGCTCATTCAACGCTTCAAAATCGGAATGAGACATGTAAATCTCGCCCCGGACCTCAAGAATTTGGGGCGCGTTCTCGATCAGCTGTGGGATATCGGGGACTGTGCAGGCGTTGGCCGTCACGTTCTCGCCAACTTCACCGTCACCCCGCGTCGCGGCCTGAACCAGCTGTCCGTTCTCATATCGCAAGGACAAAGACAGGCCGTCAATCTTGGGTTCAGCTGTGAAAGCCAATGGCGCACCTGCATCAAGGCCCAGATATTTGCGAATCGAGGTGTCGAAATCGGTAATGTCCCCATCGTCGAACGCATTTCCCAGTGACATCATTCGGACGGCATGAGTAACTTTTGAAAACCCGTCCGCCGGTTTGGCCCCGACTTGCTCTGTCGGGCTGTCAGCACGTTTCAGGTGGGGGAAACGCGCCTCGATCTCGGCGTTTCTGCGTTTGAGGGCATCATAATCCGCATCCGACAACTCGGGCGCATCTTCTGCGTGATACAGAGTGTTGGCTCGCGACAGGATGTCCGCCAACCGCGCCAGTTCGGCACGCGCCTCATCATCCGTCAGGTCTGATATGGGAATGGAATTGCTCATGGCCTCGCCCTGTCACGCGTTCTTGGACCTCAGTGATAGGGCGAGGCCATGGCCAGGTCCAGATGTGCTGAGCCGTGAGTGCAATGTGCCGCCCTGGACTACCAGCGACACAAACGGTTCAAATCAGAGGCCGACCGCCATTCGCGTCTCGTCCAGAGTGTTGCTTTGCGGGTCGCGCAACACGTAGCCCCGCCCCCAAACGGTTTCGATATAATTCTCACCACCAGTTGCGTTGCTGAGCTTTTTGCGCAGTTTGCAGATGAAGACGTCGATGATCTTCAGCTCGGGTTCGTCCATGCCGCCATATAGGTGGTTCAGAAACATTTCCTTGGTCAGAGTCGTACCCTTGCGCAAGCTGAGCAATTCCAGCATCTGGTACTCTTTTCCTGTCAGGTGCACGGTTTTTCCGTCCACCTCGACGGTTTTGGCGTCCAGGTTAACGGCCACGCGACCTGTGTGGATGATGGACTGCGAATGCCCTTTCGACCGGCGGATGATGGCATGGATACGAGCCACCAGTTCTTCACGGTGGAAGGGCTTGGTCAGGTAGTCATCCGCGCCAAACCCGAAGCCTTTGATCTTGCTGTCCGTATCATCTGCACCCGATAGGATCAGGATCGGTGTTTCCACCCTGGCAATCCGCAACTGGCGCAACACTTCATGCCCGTTCATGTCTGGCAGGTTCAGGTCCAGCAAGATCAGGTCGTAATCGTAGAGCTTTGCCAGATCGATACCTTCTTCGCCAAGATCCGTTGCATAGACGTTAAGGTTCGCATGCGTCAGCATCAGTTCGATGCTTTTGGACGTGGTCGGATCATCCTCGACAAGAAGTATACGCATTTTCACTGCTCCAATTCGGGTCAATAATTCCAATTAAAATTAAACCTGACCAAGAATGGTTAATCTGACGTTACCGTTGAATCATTTATTCCCGCTCACCTATAGGTTGTCGATACTTTTTTAAGGCCGTGGCTTTTAAAGCCTCGACACCGTGTTCCGCGACCAGAGAAACCCAGCCGTTGAATTCTTCGTCGCTGATGCCGTATTTCTGTTTTGCCTCAGACAGGCTGATCAGCCCGTAAAGTACCCCACGCACGACCAGAATCTTGCGGGAGGCTACCCACCGCCTTGTGCTTGTCGGCGGCAGATCGGCGCGCGTCAGTATGGATCCATCCGGCAGAGAAACAAACCTTGGCCCTTCCACTTTGTGCAAATACATCGCTTTACCCTTTTTGCTGCATCAAAGCTGGCGCCAGCCTACTTAAGGTCGTATGAAACCGCCCCTTGAGAGTGTGTAGAATTTTCCTATATTCTGCCGGTCTTTCTTAACCCGGACAGGAACCGCCAATGGCCCTCGACACCGAGACCCCGCTGAACTCGCTTGGCTTTGCCAAACCGCCGTCGGAAACGCGGGTGGTTGTGGCCATGTCAGGGGGCGTCGATAGCTCTGTCGTCGCGGCCTACTTGGCCGATCAGGGCTATGATGTGGTGGGGGTGACACTGCAACTCTATGACCATGGCGCGGCTCTGGCCAAGAAAGGGGCGTGCTGTGCCGGGATCGATATCCACGATGCGCGCCGCGTAGCGGAAGAGCGTGGATTTCCCCATTATGTTCTGGACTATGAAAACATCTTCAAGGACGCGGTGATCGATGAATTTGCGGAAAGCTATCTGGCAGGCGCAACACCCGTCCCCTGCATTCGCTGCAACGAGCGCGTAAAATTCAAGGACCTTCTGGAAACCGCCAAGGATCTTGAGGCCGACTGTATGGCCACCGGGCACTATATCCAACGCAAGATGGGGCCAAACGGCCCGGAACTGCACAGCGCCGAAGACGCTAACCGGGATCAATCCTATTTCCTGTTCTCGACAACGCCCGAACAGCTTGATTTCCTGCGCTTCCCGTTGGGTCATTTGCCGTCAAAAGACGCGACCCGCGAAATGGCGGCTCAATATGGGTTGTCTGTGGCGGACAAACCCGACAGTCAGGACATCTGCTTTGTGCCCGACGGCAACTATGCCAACGTCATTGAAAAGCTGCGCCCCGGTGCTGCGGAACCGGGTGAGATTGTTCATGCCGATGGCCGCGTTCTGGCGCAGCACAACGGGGTGATCCAATACACGATCGGCCAAAGGCGCGGCTTGGGCATCGGCGGCCTGAGCGAGCCGCTTTATGTGGTCAAGCTGGACGTGGACAAAAAACAGGTCGTTGTCGGCCCCAAAGAGATGCTGGCAACGCGTGTCGTTCCCGTGCGTGAGATCAACTGGCTGGGCGATGAAGCCTTCACATCGCGCGAAGAATGGCACCTGTCAGTCAAGGTCCGTTCGACCCGCCCCCCGCGCGAGGCCATTATTCGACCGCTGTCCGACACCGCTGCTGAGGTGGAATTGCTGACACCCGAAGAAGGCATCTCGCCCGGTCAGGCCTGCGTCTTCTATGCCTCAGAAGGCAGCCGCATCTTTGGCGGTGGCTGGATCTGGCGCGGATACTAGGCTGAAACGGGTTCAACCACGGGTTCGATCTGGATCTGAAGCGCATCGTTGAACCGGTTGAATGCACCGCACAATGCGATGCGCCAGGTTAACTCGACAATCTGGGCATCGCTGAACCAGTCCCGCAGGCCGGAAACCTCGGCGTCGCGCATGCGGCCTGATCGTGTCGTCACCGCCTCGGCGTATCGCACGACTGCCTTGTCGCACGCGTCCAGTTCGGGGTGGTTGTCGACATCTGGCAGGCGCGCCGCGCCTTCGGGGCTGAGACCTGCAACCGTCAACAGCGGAGTATGATGCGAGACGCAGTAGTCACAGGCGTTCAATTTGGAAACCGTCACCATGGCCAGTTCCAGCGCACGACGCGGCAAGGTTTGCTGTTCCCGCAACGCCGTCAACATGCCCGCGACATGTTCCAGAACCGGTGGACAATGTGCGGCAACCCGGGCCCAATTGTCGAACGGGCCATAAGCACCCAAAGCCGCATGTGACGCGCGTGTCTCGTCTGCCATCTCAGGGTCTGACAAAGGGGGGATGCGGGTCATGATGAAATCTCCTTTTCAGCGAGGATATCTTAAGTCCGCACCGCTGCAACAGACGGTCTCGGATAACAAACCCGAGACGGAATGCCGAAACAGGCCTGTTACAGGGCATCCGTGGGCGAATTGAAGAGGATGTAAAGCCCGACGCAGACCATGATATATGGGGCGATCCGATCCATACGGGCGACGCGTGGCCCAAGGCTTTTGGCCCGAGGTGCGCCCCAGGCGGCAACTACGACCAGAACTGAAGCGGCCAGTGCTGCGCCGATCAAGGCGGCAACACGGTATGAAGGGGCAGACTCCGCCAATAGCGGTGTCATGACCGCGAAACTGTCAATCGACAGGCTCAGGAACAGGGAAACCACCGATGTTACGGCCCCTTTTACCTCGGTTCCTTCAGAATTGGCCCCGAAAAACTGCCGCCAGATTCCGCGCAAACCAAAGGCCAGTGGTACAAGACCCAGAAACCCGATCCAAAACGGTGCGCCGCTCTGGTCAACACCCAATGCGACGGTCATGGCCAATGTCAGAACAATTGTCTGCGCGACGGCAAAGCCAATGATGGCGCGGCGTTGCTCGATCACCAATATCAAACCCAGTAGGACGGCCAGATTGTCCAGATTGGTGGATATCATGGCAACCCCGGCTGAAGCGGCGAACAGCGTGTGATCAAGCATTCTTAATCTGCATTCTGTCCAGCACAGCTCGTGCCGCCCGCAACCCCGGAGCTTCTCCTCCGCGCCCCAACCGTTCCATTGTCAGGTTCATCGCGAGTTGCTGAGCGTCAGGGGCATTGGTCACATCATGCAGGGCTTTGGCGATCTTGTCTGGCTGGCAATCGTTCAGCAGGCATTCAGGCACGGCGCGTGTTTCAGATACCAGATTGACCAATGTAACAGTGTCCAGCTTGACCATGCGTTCGGCCATTTTCTGGGTCAGCCAATTGAGTTTGTAGGCGATCACCATAGGTGTATTCTGCGCCGCCAGTTCCAAAGAAACCGTACCCGAAGCGGCCAGCGCGATACATGCCGTGCCAAAAGCCGCGCGTTTTTCGACCGTGGCTTGCCCGGCCCCCATTTGTCGCGGGTCGAGCACTATTGGTGCGCCCGGCCAGCTTTGCGTCAGAGCGTTGACCAGGTCAGTTGTCGCACCCACGGTTGGAACCACGACACGATAACTGGGATGGTCCGTCAAAAACAGCCGCAATGCCTCACCGAACGTGTCTGCCAGACGTTCGATCTCACCCCGGCGCGATCCGGGCAGAGCCAGCAGGACAGGTGCATCCCCTAGGTCGTACCTGCTCCGGAAGGCCGCAATCTCGGCCTGTGTTGCCGTCGGTTCGCTGGCAACAGGGTGGCCGACAAAGTCGCACTCCATCCCTGCCCGCTCCATGTATGGCGGCTCAAACGGAAGCAGTGCCAGCACATGGTCGATGACCTTTGCCATTTTGTCCGCTCGCCCCGGACGCCAGGCCCAGACACTGGGCGCGACGTAATGCACGGTGCGGATATCACTGGCGACTTTGACGATTTTGGCGACACGCAGGCTGAAATCGGGGCTGTCGATGGTGATCAGAACGTCCGGCCGCGTGTCCAACACTGCTTGCGCGGTCTCCGAGATTCGACGCTTGAGGTGGAAAAACTTCGGCAGAACCTCGATCAAACCCATCACCGAAAGTTCCGACATCGGAAACCGGCTGGTCAGCCCCTGAGCCGCCATCAATGGTCCGCCCACGCCGTCGAATTCAATATCGGGGATCAGTGTTTTCAGCCCCTCCATCAACGCGCCGCCCAGCCGGTCGCCCGAAGGTTCACCGGCGACCAGAAAGACGCGCATCAGACCGCCCGCTCGCGAATATACAGGAACAGCCCAAGGCGGTTACATTCGGCGATGACCTGTTCTTTGTCCAAAACCAACACACCGCCCTTTTCCAGAACGATGCCAGACAAGCCTGCCGCGACCGCATCCGTGACGGTATCTGGCCCGATGGCCGGCAGATCAGCACGCCGATCTTGATCGGGCTTTGGGCCTTTGAACAGTATGCCGCCCCCCGCGTCCGGGCGTTGCGTCAGGGATTGAAGCATCCAGGCGGTTCCAAAGATGCCTTCGATTGCCAACACCTGCCCTTTTGAGACTGCACAGGCCTGACCAATATCCACAGCCCCCATGGCCCGCAGAATTCCGGCAGCGCGGTCTGCATCTGCCATATCACTCTCGGATGGGTGCACATCAGTCAGACAGCCCAAAGGCGGCAACAGGCCAGGGGCGATTTCATGCGCGGCGCACACCCGCAATCCTGCGCCTTCCAACAGGCCAATGACAGCCCGCAATGCTCCGTCATCACCCGACAGCATGGCCTGCTGGATCACCGGAACCAATGGCATCGTCGCCGCGTCAATACGTTTAGGATCAACCTTCGGGCGCCGAACTGCGCCGGCCATACAAATCTCGGTCACGCCCTTCGCCTGAAGCCCGGCAATAAAACTGCCAAGCTGTTCAAGCGGAAACACGATATCTGCGACCAGATCATCCGGCAGGAACCCTTCCATCGCGCAGATCAGCGGACGTTCCGCCAGTTGGGCAACCAATTCGGTCGGCAGTGCCCCGGTTCCCGCAATCAACGCAAGCATGTTCCTATTTCCTCGGTGTCAGGAACGACCGATCGCTGTGTCCGGTGACAAAATCAACGATCCGCTGCACATAGTCGCTGTCGTTACCCTGACCAAGACGGTAGGCGCGATCCATGAATGTTCCATCGCCTTCAGACAGCTCCTTGAACGCGGCACGCAACGCCGAGATGTCTTCGCGCGAAACACCTTTACGCTTGAGACCCACGAGGTTCAGACCTTCAAGCTCACCCCGGGAGGCTTGTACCAAACCGTAGGGAATGACGTCCTTTGGCACCATGGTGAGCGCACCGATGATCGCCCCGCGACCAACACGCACCCACTGGTGCAGGCCCGAAATGCCACCGACGATCACATCATCCTCGACGATGCAGTGACCAGCTGCCCCTGCGTGGTTCACCATGATAACCCGGTTGCCGATCTGCACGTCATGGGCCACATGAACACCTGCCATCAGCAGGCAATCATCCCCGATCCGGGTTACACCGCCGCCACCTTCGGTCCCGGTATTGATCGTCACGTGCTCGCGAATGCGGTTGCGCTGACCGATTTCAAGGCGCGTGTTTTCACCGCCAAATTTCAGGTCCTGCGGAATCTCACCGATCACCGAAAAATTAAAGATCACGGTGTCTTCGCCAATCGATGTGTCACCGGTCACAACGACATGAGACTTCAGTTCGACCCGATCAGCCAGTTTTACATTGGCGCCCACATAGCTAAAAGGACCGATGACGCAATCCTGCCCGATCTGCGCCCCGTCTTCGATAATTGCGCTGGGGTGGATACGGCTCATGTTGTTTTTTCCATATCCCAATCGACATAGGCCGAGAATTCTGCCTCGGCGGCCACTTCACCATCAACAGTTGCGCGGCCGTTGAATTTGAAAAGCTTGCCACCTTTCTTGCCGCGAACCGTTTCGACATGCATTTCCAGGACGTCGCCAGGAACAACTTTCCTGCGGAATTTGCATTTGTCGATGCTCATGAAATAGATCAGCAACTCGGTGTCGATGACATCCATACCCACGCCCAGCATTACGCCTGCTGTCTGCGCCATCGCCTCGACGATGGTAACACCCGGCATGATCGGTGTTCCCGGGAAGTGGCCCTGGAAATGCGGCTCGTTCATGGTGACGTTCTTGATACCTCGGGCTGATTGATAGCCAGAGATGTCCACCACCTTGTCGACCAGCAAAAACGGATAACGATGCGGCAGGATCCTTTGGATCAACTGAATATCGGCGCTTTTGGGTTCCGTTGTCATGATTCAGGTATCCCGTTCTGAATGTTTCTTTTTCAGCGTGGTTAGCAATACAGCCTCGCAAGGGCAAGCGAACCTATTCGCTTGTGTCCTTTTGCAACCCGCTGCCATCGCCAATTGCCGTGTTCACGCGGATTATCGCGGCCTCGGTGATATCTGACGTGCTTACAACGACATTGGAGCGTTCGATGATCACGCTGGCCCCGAATTCGCGTAGCAAATCAACAAGGATCGGGCGAACAATTTCAAAAAACGTTTGCTGCGCTTCCTCGCTACGACGTGCCAGCGCGTCCAGCTTTGCCCTTTGTCCGTCTCGATGGGACTGAACCTTGACATCGAACGCTTCGGCCAGCGGGCGAAACTCCTCCGCTGGCATGGTCGCACGCTTTTCGGTCAGGTCTTTTTCTTCTCGGCTGAGTTCCGCGACAATCCGTTCATTTTCTTCCGCAAGCATTGCGCTTTCTTTTTCGATCTCGCGCAACACACGTTGCCCAAATGCGGAATTCTTGAACAGCTGCTCACCGGACAACGTAACCACGCTGGCTTGCGGAACACCTAGCTGCTGCGCATCAGCCGAAGGGGCCTGAAACAGCATCATAAATGCACACAGGGCCCAAAGCGGGCCCTGTATCAAGGTAAAGAACCTGTTCGTCATCGCAGATCAGAACCGGGCCTGAATGGTCAGGTCAAAGTTCTGTTCCTTGTCGAACGTTTCCTTTTTCAGAGCCTTCGAGAAGTTGAACTGCAAAGGTCCAAACGGCGTTTCCCACAAGACCGAGATACCGATAACGTGACGAATGGACCCGTCTGCGCCAACGATATTTGCCCCTGCGGTGTTCACATCGTTGATGTTGTAAAGGTTTCCAACGTCATAGAACAGACCGCCCCGCAGGCCCAGTTCCTCGGGCAGACCCAAGGGGAAATCGGTTTCAAAACGCGCGACCCAGTAATAGTTGCCGCCGATGGCATCGTCCTGACCATTGGACAAATCACGCGGGCCAAGACCCGCAGGCTCAAAACCGCGGAAAGTACGAGGCCCCAACACAAAACGGTCGACGGTGCGGCTGAAGTCATTTCCACTCCAATTCAACGCACCCAGCTCCAATGTGGCCCGTAGTACCACTTCTTCATTCCAGACCCGCGTTTGGGCGATACCGCGCGCAGTGGTTTTGAAATACTTGTTATCACCACCAAGGCCTGCCGCGTCGACGCCCACCTCGAACAGAACACCAGAATTCGGGTCCAGACCACCAATCCGGCTGTCATAAATGTAGGACAGTCCCAGTGAACTGGACGTCCGTTTGCCTTGCGCGATCTCGGATGCGATCACTGCGCCATTGGTCTGATTGCTTTGTTGCGTCATCTCGCTGCGGTCCCAGCCATAGCGCAGACGAAGAGCGGACAGTTCACCGATTGCATAGGTCAGCTGAGGTGTGAAGAACAACGAGCTCGTGTCGTAGCTGGCAAAGCCGGAATTGGTCGCCGACAGTCCCAGTCCAAGATCGAAACGCAGCTTTCGGCCCAGCAAATAGGGTTCGGTGAAGTTAATCGTGTACTGTTCTGAATCCTGTGCTGTCGAGATCGAAACACCAAGATTCTGACCGCGTCCCAGGAAATTTGCCTCGTTCAGGCCGATTGCAATCCCGAAGCCGTCTGTGACCGAGTAGCTGCCGCCAAGGCTCAGCGAACCTGTAGGCTGTTCCTCGACATCCACATCCAGAATGACCTGGCTGGGTGACGACCCTTCCCGAGGCTCGACCTCCGCAACTGCAAAGAACCCAAGCGCATTGATGCGTTCCGCGGCCTGACGGATTTCACGCGGGTTGAAGGGGTCACCTTCTACAGTGTCAAACTGGCGGCGGATCACACGGTCCAGCGTGGTGGTGTTGCCTTCGATATCGATCCGTTCAACAAAAATCCGCGGACCTTTCGTCAGAACAAATTCAATGTCCAGGGTAAGATCACGGTCATTGCGCGTCACACGCGGTTCAACCCGCAGGAAATCGACACCCTGTTTCAACCCAAGGCGTTCTTGCCGCGCGATCGAGTTTTCCACCAGCGTCGGCGTATACGTCACGCCCGGTTTGATTTTCAGCACATCCTGATAAGGCGCTGCATCAACGCCGGCGATTTCACTAACCGTCGTGATCTTTCCAAACGAGAACTTTTGGCCTTCGGTGACGTTCATCACCAGAAAGAACGCATCCCGTTCGCGGGTGAATTCGACGTTGGCGCTGTTCACACGGAAATCGATATAGCCCCGCGACAGGTAGAAATCGCGAATGACCTGTTTGTCGAATTCAATGCGGTCGCCGATAAATGTGTCGTTGCGGAAGAACGTCCGCAGGAAGGTTGCCTGTTTGGTTTCCAGAACCCGGCGTAGCCTCCGGTCCGAATAGGCGCGGTTGCCGACAAAGCTGACGCGCTCGACCTCAATGGTCGTGCCTTCTGCCACTTCAAAGACCAGATCAACCCGGTTGTCGCTGCGACGGATAATGCGAGGAATAACGGTTGCCGCGACGCGACCCTGGGCCGAATACACTTCGGCAATGGTGTCGGCGTCTGCTTCGGCCGCCTGTGGCGTAAAGACCCGGCGGGGTTGCGACGAGATCACGTCCAGAAGAACGTCGTCTTTGACGCGAGCGTTCCCTTCGATGCTAATCTGGTTGATCGTTGGATATTCCTGGACCTGAATGACCAGAGTCGTGCCGCGCGGCGTCAGTTCAACTGTCTCAAATACACCACTGTCAAGCAAACGCTGATAGGCATCATTAAGCTGCCCGGCAGTTACAGTCTGGCCCGGTTCGATTCCGGTCCGAGCGATAATTGTTCCGGTTTCGATCCGGCGGTTCCCCTCAACATCGAACGAGTTGATTGTGTAGTTTTGCGCCGATGCCGCATGCGGAAACGCCAGTAAACTTACCGCAACAAAAAGGAAAAAAACCGTTAGCGCCTGCCACAAAATATTGTTTGTCGGCATATGCCCCCCGCAGGATGTGCCTGCGTCTCGCCTGTCAGTCATTTTATGCTCTACCCAGAATTTTGAGACTTTAATGCTGAGTAACGGGATTGAATGAGCTTGTCAAAAGGCGATATCGAAGCAGTTAGGCAGACGGCTTCGCGACAACAGACCTACGATTTTCCCGAGAATCACATTCCCGCCAGATAGGCGGCCCCAGCCATCGCCAACGCTGTAACGGCAAAACTCAACATAACATCCCAATTCAACATGAAGAGGAAGCTAAAGCTTTGATACGATTTTTTCAGCGTTTTGGACATGACTGTTCCCTTTAGACGGGAATATTGTAGCGCTGAAATATGGCGGTAATGCGGCTGGAATCTGCTCCAGCCGCCACATTCAGCAGAACAGGTCGTTGCTGACCGAAAACAGCATCAGGGTCAGAATGATCGAAATTCCAATGCCCATGAGTATGCGCATCGCCCGGTCGCTGGGCGGTTTCCCGGCAATGGCCTCGTAGGCGTAGAAGACGAGATGTCCGCCATCCAGCGCCGGAATGGGAAACAGGTTCAACAACCCGACCGCCGTCGACAGGACAGCAATGAAGAAGATAAAATTCTGTGCCCCCTGGCTGGCCATCGCCCCCGAGGTTTCGGCAATTCCGATTGGCCCCGAGATGTTGCAGGTGCTGATTGCACCCGTCACCATGTGCCACATGCCGGATAAGGACCCTTCGATGATGCGTCCAGTCTGGATGACACCGCCCTTTAGGGAATCGAAAAGACCAGCCGGTACGGTTGCAGGCTCAAGCATCATGCCGCCGACGATTCCGATGCGCCAATGGGTGACAAAACCACCATCAGGCTGCGGTTCATCCGTGCGCCGGGGCGCCAGGGCAAATTCCAACTCGGACCCATCCCGCCAGACTTCAAGCAGCAAGACGCGGCCGTCCGATCCTTCGACATGATCCTTTAGCTGTTCGAAGGCAAAGATCGGTTCACCATTGACCGAGGTGATGACATCCCCTTGCTTCAGTTGGATATCCATAGCCGCGCTACGCGGAGCAACCTGACGGATCAGCGGCGGAAGCATCCAGGGGGCCTGAACCTCAAGGGGTTGGCCATCGCGGATCACGGAATAATCCAGAACCGGTTGAACAGGCAGCTGATCGATGAACTCCTTCCATGCGACTTCTTCGTCATAGTCCGGTGTCGGACGACCGGCGATAGCCGTAATCACATCTCCCTCGCGCAATTCCTGCACGGTGCCTGGCAAAGGCTGCAACGCGCCAACGGTCAGGGGTTCACGCGACACGCCCTGTGACCAGAAGATCAGGCCAAAAACCAGAATGGACATGGCGAAATTAAAGACCGGGCCAGCCGCGACAGTTGCTGCCCGTGCCCATAGCGGGGCGCCGTGCATGGTGCGGCGCAACTCCTCAGGATTTTGGGTCGCGATGTCTTCCATCGCCTCTTCATCCTTGCCCGAGGCCGCATTGGCATCGCCCAGAAATTTCACGTATCCACCAAAAGGCAACGCTGCGATCTGCCACTTGGTTCCGCGCTTATCCTTGCGGCTCCAGAGCACCGGTCCAAACCCGAGCGAAAAGACTTCGGCATGGATACCAGACCACCGGCCCACAATGTAATGGCCATATTCATGCACGGCCACAATGACCGACAGCGCAATAACAAAGGCAACAATCGTCCACAGCAGATTGCCGAATTGCGGGATCAGCGAAAGTACGTCCAAATTTCTATCCTGCTCGTTCCATCACAGTGTTATCGACCCACTGACGTGCCAGATGGTCGGTTTGCTGCACGTTATCAAGTGTCATCGGGGCATCAATAAGGCCACCCGTTGCGTCAAACCTGTCCAATACGGCAGAAACGGTATCCGCCATATCAAGAAAGCCGATCCGGCCCGCAATGAAGTGATCCAGCGCGCGTTCCTTGGCGGCATTGAATACTGCGCCAGCCAGCCCACCACGCTGCATCACGTCCCAGGCGAGTTTCAGGGCTGGATAGCGTGTCAGATCCGGTTCGTTAAAGCGCAGCTGTCCCAGCTTTGCGAGGTCCAGCCGCTGAACCGGCAGCTCCTGCCTGTCGGGCCAGTGCAACGCATACCCAATGGCGTGGCGCATATCGGGGGCGCCCATATGTGCCATCATCGCGCCATCCCGAAACCCGACCATTGCATGGACAATGGATTCGGGATGAACCAAAACTTCGATCTGATCCGGGGAAACTCCGAAATATTCTTTTGTTTCTATGAGTTCCAGCGCCTTGTTGAACATCGAGGCACTGTCGATCGTGATCCGCTGGCCCATATCCCAATTCGGATGGCTGGACGCTTGTTCGACGGTGGCGTTTGCCAGATCTTTCAGCGGCCAATCGCGGAACGCTCCGCCACTTGCGGTGATAATCACCCTCTCGACAGCGTTGATATCTTCACCAACCAATGCCTGAAACACCGCCGAATGTTCACTGTCGACAGGAAGCAAACGCGCGTCATGGTTTTTTGCAGTGTCCAGAACCAACGATCCTGCGCAGACCAATGTTTCCTTGTTGGCCAAGGCCAGTGTTGTTCCTTGTTTCAGGGCTTCGATCCCAGGCGCAAGGCCCGCTGCTCCGACGATGGCTGACATGACCCAATCCGCCGGGCGCGCTGCGGCCTCGGCGATCGCACGCGGCCCGGCCGCCGCTTCGACCCCACTTCCGGCCAGTGCGGCGCGCAGGTCCTCCAACCTGTCTTCATGTGCCGTGACAGCCAAATCGGCACGCAACCGACGAGCGTCATCAGCAAGTTGTCGAATATTTGCGCCGCCGGTAAGGGCCACCACATCATAGTCTTCGGGTTTACGCGAAATCAGATCAAGCGTGTTTTGCCCGATCGACCCCGTGGCCCCAAGAACGGAAATCCGTCGCATTACATCTCACCCGGCGTGTACAGAAGCCCTGCGATCAGAACAAACACCGCAGCCCCCATCATGCCGTCGAACCGATCCAGAAAGCCGCCATGGCCGGGGATCAGATTTGAACTGTCCTTGACCCCGAATTTACGTTTGATCGCGCTTTCGATTATGTCACCCGCCTGACTGGCCATTGATGCGAGAACGGAAACAACAACAAAGGCAAAGCCGAAACCCGCGTGGCTTGCAAAGGCGATACCGACACAGGCCGCAGCAGCCCATCCGCCTGCCGTTCCCGACCATGTTTTCTTAGGGCTGACCTTTGGCCAGAACTTGGGTCCACCGACCATTTTACCCACAAAATAGCCCGCCACATCGGTGGCAACCACCACCGCGATCAGCCAGACCATCCAGCCAAAACCCGAGTTTTCGCGAATGGATATGAAACCCAGACCAGCCGCAACAATCCAGACCGCGAACAAGCCGTACAGGGGTTTCGAACGGCTGATCTGTCCCATGCCCACCAAAGCTGGCGCAAGCACGACCGGGAGCGTGTATAGCGCCGGCAGGTGGTAGCTGAGGATAACCGCAATCGCAGTCAGAACGCCCAACTGGACGGCCACACCCTGGCTTTCAGGGTCGATCATCCGAACCAGTTCCCAGGTCATCAGGCCACAAGCAGCCGCAATGAAGACCTCGAACCAGAGACCGCCAAGCCAGACTTCGATGGCCCCTATCGCAACCAGAACGGCGGCAGAAAGGACCCGGCTCGTCAGATCAGACCACCGGCCATCACTCATGCCAGAACCGCCCCGTACCGACGCTCTCTGGCCCCATAGTTGCGACAAAGCCTCTCGAGTTCTGCGGCGGTGAAATCCGGCCACAGCGTATCTATGAATTCGTACTCGGAATAGGCGGACTGCCACAGCAGAAAGTTCGAAATCCGTGCTTCTCCACTGGTGCGAATGACAAGGTCAGGATCCGGAAGAACGCGTGTATCCAGATACTTAGGTAACGTTTCTTCATCCACATCCTCGGGTCTAAGCCGCCCGTCGGCCACATCCCGCGCGAGACGTTTGGTGGCGCGCGCCACCTCGTCCCGACCGCCATAGTTCAGGGCGACCGTCAGATGAACAAGGTCGTTGTCCTTGGTTTCCTCTTCCAGTGAATCCATCAATTCGGTCAGTTTCGAATCCAACCTTACCCGATCACCTATGAACCGAACCCGGATGCCATTGTCCGCCAGGGTCCGTGTCTCCTTGATGATGTAGCGCCGAAACAGGCTCATCAACCCGGCCACCTCAACCTGCGTTCGCTTCCAGTTCTCGGTCGAGAATGCAAACACTGTCAGATACTTGATCCCCAGATGCGGGCAGGCCTCGACAACCTCGCGAACACGCCGCGCACCGGCATGGTGCCCAAACAACCTGGGGCGACCACGCGCCTGCGCCCAACGGCCATTGCCATCCATGATGATAGCGACGTGGCGCGGGCCGCAGACCGGATCGGTTTGGGGATCTTTCGGCATCAGACCAGATCAGACCTGCATGATTTCAGTTTGCTTGGTTTCAAGCGCCGCATCGACCGCCTTGATCATCGCATCCGTGAGATCCTGCACTTCGCTTTCCCAAAGCTTCTGGTCGTCTTCAGACATACCATCCGCTTTTGCCTTCTTGATCTGATCCATGCCATCCCGGCGCACATTGCGGATCGCGATCCGGGCACTTTCCGCATATTGGCCAGCGACCTTGCCCAGTTCACGGCGACGCTCTTCGTTCAACTCAGGAATCGGCAGCATGATGATGGTGCCGTTCAGCTGCGGGTTGATGCCAAGGCCGCTTTCACGAATGGCCTTTTCAACCTTCCCGACCAATGACTTATCCCACACATTTATAGTGACCATGCGGGGCTCAGGCACGTTGACGGTGCCCACCTGGTTGATCGGTGTCATCGAGCCATACGCGTCGACCATGACAGGTTCCAGCATCGAAGCCGAGGCGCGCCCGGTTCTCAGCGAGGCAAATTCGGTTCTCAGATTGGCCATTGCGCCATCCATACGGCGTTTCAGGTCATCGGTGTCCAGTTCGAAGTCGTCAGACATGCTGCTCACTCCCCGTATTCAGGTACTCTTTGGATGGGTCTTACGCCATCACATTTGGGATGTATAGCAATCATGAGGCGGTTTTGTACCAATGGCCAGAGGTGTTGCGATCATTTTGTACCAAACCGCCTGCGCAAAACCCGACACGGCATCGTATCGGGTTTAGGCTGTCAACTGCGCTCAGGCATTCACATCGACAACAACGCGCCCTTTGACCTGCCCTTTCAGGATATCGGCACCCAGTTGCGGAAGGTCGGACAAGGCCGCTGGTTGTACCATCGACTCAAGCTTGTCCATCGGCAGGTCGGTTGCAATCCTTTTCCAGGCACGAACCCGGTTTTCATAGGGCTGCATCACACTGTCGATGCCAAGAAGGTTCACGCCGCGCAGCAGGAAGGGAATCACCGTTGCAGGAAGCGCCGCGCCGCCCGCAAGACCCACGGCCGCAACCGAACAGCCGTATTTCATTTGCCCAAGCACACGCGCCAGCATCGCACCGCCCACGGCATCCACGCAGCCCGCCCAGGTTTCACTTTCCAGTGGGCGCTTGGTTGTCTCATTCAGCTCATCGCGGGGCACTATTGTCGTTGCGCCCAGCGATTTCAGATAATCGCCGGTTTCAGGTCGCCCGGTCACGGCGGCCACCTCATACCCGAGATGGCCCAGAATGGCTGTCGCCACCGACCCAACACCACCGGCCGCCCCGGTTACCAGAACCGGGCCGCGATCGGGGGTCAGCCCGTGATCCTCCAGCGCCATCACGGCCAGCATCGCGGTAAACCCGGCGGTGCCTACGGCCATCGCCTGCCGGGCATCGAGCCCATCCGGCAGAGGCACAAGCCAGTCCGCCTTGGCACTGGCTTTCTGCGAATATCCACCCCAATGCGCCTCGCCTACCCGCCACCCGGTCAGAACAACCTTGTCACCCGGCTTGTAACGCGCATCGGTCGATGCCTCGACGGTACCGGCATAATCAATTCCGGGAACATGCGGATACGCCCGCACCAAACCGCCCCCTTTGGGGGACAGACACAAACCATCCTTGTAGTTCACTGTGGAATATTCAACCGCGACCGTGACGTCGCCATGCGGCAAATCATCCAGCGTAAGCTGCCTGACCGACGCGCTCGCCAAACCGCTTTCTTCGTCCTTGTCCATCACAAGTGCATTGAACATCTCTCAATTCCTTTCGTGTTTCTGTAACCGGCCCGCTGCTTCACCTGGCCCCAAATATCCCGGGGGAGTCGCGCAGCGACGAGGGCAGCGCCCCCAAAACCCCCCTTTAAATCCAGAAATGCGACTGCACGGTCGCGCGGCGCATCCCATCTGGCGTTTCCACGTCCAGCTCCGTTCCCGCATCCCAATGGCTCAGGCGTACCATGCCAATGGCTACGTTGGTGTTGAAATCGGGTGACCACGCGGCCGAGGTCACCTGCCCCACACGCTTGCCTTCGCCGTAAAGGTCCCATGGACGGTCGCAGCCAGGCACCGGATCGCCCGCAATGGCGATGGGGCGGATTTGCTGAACGGGCCCCTCCTTGGCCACACGCAGCAACGCGTCCCTGCCGATACAGCCAATCGCGGTATGTGTGTTGCAGAACTTGCCCAGACCGCACTCATGCGGGGTGTTGTCGTCGGTCATGTCATTGCCATAGGACAGCAGACCGCCTTCAATCCGTTCGATCAGGTTCGGGCATCCGGCGCGCACCTGCAAATCTTCCCCTGCCGCAAACAGAGCGTTCCACAGGGGCATGCCGATATCGCTGCCTTCCACATAAATCTCGAACCCGCCCTGTTTGGAATAACCGGATCGCGCCACAGCCAGATCGCGACCTTCAAACTGGAACATATCGAATTTGAAGAACCGGATGTCGCGCACCCGGTCGCCAAAGACACGCGCCATCAGATCGTCAGCTTTGGGACCCTGAACAGCAAGAGGTGACACATCCGGTTCGTCCACCAGCACATCCAGACGATATCCAACGGCGATTCCCTTGACCCACAACAACAGATCGCTGTCAGCGATTGAAATCCACCAGCGGTCTTCGGACAGTTTTACCGCAACCGGGTCATTCAGCATACCGCCGGTTTCATCCACGATGGGGACATAGAAACATTGCCCCGGCAGCATTCCCCGCAATTCGCGCGGGGTCAGCATCTGCATCAGGCGCGCGGCGTCCGGTCCGCGCAGCTCGATCTGCCGCTCGCACGCGACATCCCAGACCTGCACATGGGATTTCAGATGCCGGTAATCGGCTTCGACGCTTTCGAAGACCGTGGGCAACAGCATACGATTATAAACCGTGTACCCCTTGACCCCTGCGGCCTCGACCCCGTCTGAAAACGGTGTGCGCCGCAACCGGCGAGAGGCGGAAATCTGCGGCATTCAAACCTCCTTGGGCATAAAAATGATATCGCTGACGGGCGCTTGCGACCCAACTTCGGTCAGCATCTTGCGCATTTGACCCCGGTGGTGGGTCTGATGGTTGAAGAAATGGATCACATAGTTTTCGTAAGGCATTGTGACATCGACCTCTTTTACGACTAAGCAACAGGTGATTGGCCCGATAAACAGGTCAGTTCCTGATGCGACAGCTAATGCAGAAACGCGGCCAACTGCGAGTTTTGCCAGTGTTTTTGGCGCGCCACATCTTGCGCAAACGCGCCTGTGATCATCATTTGGGCCCGTGCCAATCAATCGGGCAAATCTCAGCGGACTTGCCACCAAAATCCCAAACGCGACCGTAGTCGCGCACTTTCGATTTGGTGCCGCGCGCCACGATGATGTCCGGTCCCATCCAGTATTTTGAGTTTGAAACCATCACGGGATGCTCGGGGTCTTTGCCCGCCAACATCTCGATCTCACCCTGAATCTTGCGACCGATCATGATGCGGCGTTTGGTGCCGTCGCGCTCGATCTGAACCGGCGCCCGTTCGGCTCCGATGATTTCGCTGACGAGCATGGTGAACAGACCGGTGGTACCGCCCGCCTGCCCGCTGAAGATTTGCAGCAGCCCGTTATAGGCTTTGCCGCTGGCGCGTTCGTCGACGTAAGCCGCCACTTTCCACTGGCCTTCACCCATCCGGCCGGGAATATCCACAAGCAGGCCGACATTCAGACCCGACAGGTCCTCGCCCTCATAATGGCCCTCATCAACGATTATACCCATCCAGGCATGGCAATGCCCTTCGGTCGGAGGGTGCGCGCCCAGTGAAACGACGCAGGGACAGAACACATCACACGAGCAGTTCAGGATCAACTCACCCTTGATGGCCCAGTCCGTCGGACTCATCTCGCGCCGTTTGGGATTGGGCATCCGGCTGTCGATGCGTTGGCTGACGGGCAACCGGTCGGCGTCTGGTTTTCTGTTCTTAGCCATTGCCTTATCCTCCGTAGCTAATTGGATAAACGAGCAGAACAAGACCGCCCGCAATCAGCGCAAACCCCATTGGCCGGGTCACAGCATGCCCGATCTGGGGAAGTTTCTCCAATACCATGAACAGGGTCGCAAGACCCATCCACAACAGGCTCATGACGCCGCCCACAAATCCCAGCGCCATGAAACCCCAGCAGCATCCGACGCAGAAGGCACCAAGGCCCAGCCCCATGCGCACACCGCCCGCAAATCCGGTTTTCCAATGGCCCAGGAAATAGGTCATTGGGGCGTGGCACACGCCATGGCAGACCTCTTTGACGCGCGAGAACTGAAACGCGCCAACCGCTATCATCAACCCGCCCGCAACCCAGCCGGATCTGGCAATGCCCAGCATGTCGATCACGCCACCAAACAGCAAAGCCAGTTGCGTTCCCGCGATCACAGCCGCAAACCCGACCCAAACCAAGGAATACCCTGCAAGCACACCCAGCCACCCGGCACGGGTGCCATTGGCGCTGCGGATCAGGTCGTCATAACTGCGCAGGGTTGGCACAAGCGTCGGCAGCATCATGGCGGCCATCATGATCGCCCACATCCAGAACAGCGTGCCAAACTCGGCCATGGGCATGTACATGTCCATGCGCGGGTCCATCGCGGCCATCGCCTGCCCCATGGGCCCCGGACGACCGATCAGGTCAAGATCCATGTCGCGGCCCATCGCGAACATGACCCACCATGCCCACAGGATCAGGACATAAAAGCCCAGCCACATTCCGCTGCGCAGCCAAGTACGACTCACTTCGGCCTCCCGACTCAACTCTCTTGCTTTTCAAATGTCAGACTTTTAAATGTCAGACAAATAAAAATTTGCTCAGGGTCTTCTGAACATGAAAACCGCGCCTCGGAAAACCGCCGACCTGTCTGCCCAGATTGCACATGCCATCCGGGACGCGATTGTCTCAGGCGAGTTGATCGTGGATGCACGCCTGCCCTCGGAAGCGGAACTTTCCGAGCAATTTCAAGTTTCGCGCCCAACGGTGCGTGAGGCTTTGAAACGACTGGCGGCGCAATCCCTGATCCGCACACAGCGTGGCGCAACCGGAGGTGCGTTCGTAAACCGTCTGAGTTTCGAAGATGCCTATTCGCAGCAGATCACGACCTCGACCCTGCTGCTGTCGATGAACGCTGTCAGCTTTGATACGGCCTGCGAGGCCCGCTATGCGCTGGAGCGGGCCTGTGCCCCCCTGTCTGCCCAGAGACGAACAGCGGATCAGCTTGCCACGATGCGGGCGGAAATCTTTCGCCAGTCCCAGCCCGGTCTGACGGATGAGGCGTTTTGTGCATCAGACGTCACCTTCCACAGGGCCTTGGTGGACGGGGCCGACAACCCGGTCCTGTCCTATCAACTGGCTGGCGCGGTCGAGGCGATGCAGCCTTTGATGAACATGATTACCTTCACGGCACGTTCGCGCGAAGAAATCATCGCATTGCACACCAGAATTGCAGACGCGCTTGAGGCCAGAGACGCAGATACCGTCGACGCCACGCTGGTCGATCTGGAACATTACACACAGCAGCTGGCCCACGATGTGGCTGAACGCAAACGTAAACCGGCCTGAAGGCTTAAACGGAAACATACTTTAAAGGCAGAGGTCGAGCAGGCAGAATGTCATCCGGCATCAAGACCGGAACTCTCAATAAGAATTGAATGACAATGATTTACGGGAGGACGTTATGAACAAAAGACCGGACCCAACCTTTTATCCTTCGGCCAAGCTGGCGATGGAGGGCCCCGCAGAAACGCTTGCTTTTACGCTGATGCTCAGCCCCGATTTTTCGCAACCCGACGGGCTGGCAGTAGTGAATGTCGATCCAACCTCGGCCGATTTCGGGAAAATCGTGCATCAGGTGATCATGCCCGAAAAAGGCGACGAGTTTCACCATTTTGGTTGGAATGCCTGTTCGTCGTCACTGTCACCGCTCAGCGGTCATGCGTTTCTGGAACGTCGCTATCTGATCATCCCCGGTATCCGTTCCAGCCGGATATACATCATCGATGTAAAGAACCCGCTTGAGGCGAAGATTCACAAGATCATCGAACCCGAGGAAGTCTTTGACAAAACAGGGTATTCACGACCACACACGATCCATTGCGGGCCGGAAGGCATCTATGTGAGCACGCTGGGCGGCGGCGGTGAGGACGGCACGGATGGCCCTCCGGGTATTTTCATCATGGATTGTGAAACCTTCGAGATCATCGGGCGCTATGAGATCGAGCGCGGCGTGCAGGACAAGCACTATGATTTCTGGTGGAATCTGCCGCGCGATTACATGGTCAGTTCCGAATGGGGCCTTCCCCCGCAATTTGAAAACGGGCTGGTGGCCGAGGATCTGCTTTCGAACAAATACGGTCACCGCATCCATTTCTGGAACCTGCGCAACCGGACCAATATCCAAACCATCGATCTGGGCGAAAACCACCAGATGGCGCTGGAAATCCGGCCCGCGCATGACCCGGTCAAACAATACGGGTTCTGTGGTGTTGTCGTCGATACCACCAACCTGCAAGGCGCAATCTTTACGTGGTGGCGCAATGAAGATGGCACGTTCGAAGCCAAGAAAACGATCACCATCGACCCACAACCCGCTGATCCAGATGATCTTCCTGAACTTCTGAAGGGGTTTGCCGCTGTACCGCCACTGGTCACCGATATCGACCTGAGCCTGGATGACAAATACCTTTATGTCGCTTGCTGGGGCACCGGCGAGATGCATCAATATGATGTATCCGATCCGATGAACCCGACCCTTGCCGGGAAAGTTGAAATCGGAGGTATTGTCAAAAAGACCAAACATCCGAACGGACAGACCTTTGGCTATGGGCCACAAATGGTCGAGATCAGCCGCGATGGTAAACGCGTTTATTGGACCAATTCACTTTATTCCACGTGGGACGATCAGTTCTATCCCGAAGAAGGCGGCGCGGCCATGGTCAAGGCGGATGTCGGTGAGAATGGCGGGCTGGTTTTGGACCCGAAATTCTGGGTTGATTTCCCCAAAGGATATCGCAGCCACCAAATCCGGCTGGAGGGTGGAGATTGTTCAACCGACAGTTTCTGTTACCCCTCGGTCTGAATTGGAGATTCTGATGACATCAACGGCTGGCCTTTGGCTGGCCGTTGTTCTGAGCGGCGCGTATCACGGGCTGAACCCCGGGATGGGATGGCCGCTGGCGGTTTCCTCGGCCCTGATGGAGCAGCGCCAATCCGCCCTCTGGCGCGCGCTGGCAGCTTTGGCAGGTGGACATTTCATTGCCATGCTGGGTGTCCTTCTGCCTTTTGCGTTGATGGCCGTTCTGGTCGACTATCAACGGGAAATCCGCATCGGGGCTGCGTTGATTGTCATCGCGATGGGGCTATACATTGCGATCACCCGCCGTCATCCCCGTTTTCTGTCGCGCATACCGCCCAGCAAACTGGCGCTGTGGTCGTTTCTCGTGGCGCTTGCCCACGGGGCCGCCCTTATGCTGGTTCCGATCTATCTTGGTCTGTGCCAGCTGGATGAACTGGATGCCGGTCATCAGGCGATCTCCAAAATCATGACAACAAACGGTCTGCTGGTTCTGGGGGTCGCGGCCTTGCATACCGCCGCCATGGTTCTGGGCGGAGGGTTTCTGGCCTTCGCTGTTTATCGTTGGCTGGGGCTGCGTTTCCTGTCCCGCAGCTGGTTCAACCTTGAACTCATCTGGGCGCTCAGCCTTGTTTTAGTTGGTCTTTTGGGGCTGTGGTCGGCGGTTTAATCGCTTTCCTTTGGGCCGCAACACACTATCCTCAGGTGCTGATATTACAATTCAATGAGGCCCGGATGATCACGACCCTGAATGTCATTGCCGCGTTGCTGACAATCGGTTTTGGCCTGTTCGGCTTTCTGGCGCCAGTTCATACCGCCAACGCGCTGGATCTTGCACCTACCAACAGCACCATGGGTCTGAGCGAGCTGCGCGCTTCGGTCGGAGGGCTGTTTGTGGTCTCGGGCATTGCTGTCATCTGGCTGAATGCTCCGATGGCCTACACAATGCTGGGCATAGTCTATGCGGGTGCCGCATTGGGCCGCTTCCTGTCACTGGCGCTGGATAACCCGCCTTTTGTGAAGGCAGCAACCTTTGGTGGAATCGAACTGGTGCTGGCGATATGGTTGATCGCCGCCAACTTCAATAGATCTGCATAACGCTTTGTAATTAAAGCTAACAAAGATGTGCATTCCGGGTTTGCATCCGCAGCTCTCCTCACCTATATATGAGGTGTCCTTCGGGACTATGGACATAAACGCGCTCGTAATAAGCGGATCGGACCCGGGGGCGGTACCCGGCGGCTCCACCAAAATCCTTCGTTTGAGGATCACGGGGCCGAAACAGGATCGACGAACGTCTAAAGGGGTAAGCTTTGTCTCGGCTGTCTGCCACCGTTACCGGCGAAAACAGTACAATTGCAAACGACAATCGTGCTCCGGTTGCAGTTGCTGCGTAAGCAGTAACAAGACCGAAACTTAAGTCCTTGCGCCTAGCCGCGTAAGGCGGGGTTCGCAGGTACCTGGCAACAGAAACCTGCACTTCCCCCCCAATATGTCTGATATTTATGCCGCCTTTGCGCAGATTCAGAGTTTGTTCATTCCTTTTTGCCATCGTGTTCGCAGTTGGACAGGAGCGTTGAGATGACGAATTCAGAGATACTCAGATCCTGGTATTCTGAGGTTTGGGAAAACGGAAACACCGAGGCAATCGATCAGTTCTTTGCGCCCGAAACCATGGCCGAGGGGCTGATCCCCGAAATGCAGGTGGGTGCAGACGATTTTCGGGATCTCGTCACGGCATTTCGCCATGTCCTGGGGGATATCAAGGTGGATTTGCCCAAGATCATCGAGAATGGCGATTGGGTATCCGCCATCCTGCATGTGCAGACGTGCCGGGCCGATAATGGTGCCCCTTTGGAGGTCACCGGTCAGGTCATGGCCCGGTTCAAAAACAATAAGATGGTCGAAGCGTATAATCATTTCGATTTCATCTCGTTTTTTGAAGAGATGGGTCAGTTTCCTGCCGACACCCTTCCGGTGTGCATGACCGGTCAGAGGCTCGACTGGGCCTGACGGTTCAAACCGCAAACTTGACCCCCTACGTTCTTGCGCGGTAGCACTGATGCAGGGGGTCAGCTTGCGAACACCCCGTGAGGCGTCAGCCCAAGCTTCGCATGGATCCGAATGACTAAAGGAGACATGCTATGGCTGCTCTTAACGCCATCACACCAACCCAATTGAGCCGGTTAATCGGAACGCCTCGGGCGCCGGTTCTGATCGATATACGCACCGATGCGGATTTCAGCGACGATCCGCGGTTGATTCCGGGGTCAATTCGCTGCCCGCACACGGAAATCGACGCGATGAGTCGTCTGATTGGCGACGACCCTTGCGTAGTAATCTGCCACAAGGGCAAAAAGCTCAGCCAAGGGGTGGCGTCCTGGCTGCGCGGGATGGGCAAAAACGCCGAACATCTGGAAGGCGGGTTTGAAGGGTGGCGCGAACAGCGCGAGGCGCCGTTGATCCCCTTGTCGATTCTGCCGGCGCGCATTGACGGCAGCACATTGTGGGTTACGCGTCAAAGGCCCAAAATTGACCGTATCGCCTGCCCCTGGCTGATCCGCCGGTTTGTTGATCGCAATGCACGGTTCCTTTTCGTCGCGTCGGAAGAAGTTCAGGGAGTCGTTGATCACTTTGGTGCCACCCCCTTTGACGTTCCGAATACATTTTGGACGCATCGGGACAGCGGCTGCACATTTGACACGATGATCCGGGCATTTCACCTGCGAACCGAGGCGCTTGAGCGTATGGCCCGGATCATTCGCGCTGCGGATACCGACCAGAATGATCTGGCCCCGGAAGCCGCTGGGTTGCTGGCGTTCTCGGTCGGTTTGTCCCGCCAGTATCGCGATGATCATGCTCAGCTTGAAGCCGGGTTGCACCTTTATGATGCCCTGTTCCGCTGGGCACGCGACGGGTTTGATGAAAAGCATGACTGGCCATCGGGTCATGGCGCATGAGACCTACGGCACTGGACCTTTTCAAGGTATTCGGACGGATCGGCCTGTTGTCATTTGGGGGCCCGGCTGCCCAGATCTCGTTGATGCATCAGGAGCTGGTCGAGCGCAGGCCCTGGCTGGATGAACAGACCTATCTGCGCGCGCTTTCCTTGTGCATGTTGCTGCCCGGTCCCGAGGCAATGCAATTGGCTACCTACGCAGGCTGGCGCTTGCGCGGTGTCGCGGGCGGGTTGATTGCGGGCAGCCTGTTCGTTTTGCCAGGGGCGTTTGTCATTACTGTTCTGGTCGCGCTTTATTCAGCATACGGCGACATTCCACTGGTGCAATCCGCATTTACCGGCATCAAGGCGACCGTCATCGTGATCGTCCTGCAAGCCCTGCGCAAGCTGTCAGGTAAGGCGCTGACGGATATGGAACATCGTGTCATCGCAGGCCTGTCGTTTCTGTCAATCTTTCTGTTCAACCTGCCCTTCCCGCTGATCATTCTGATCGCGGCCCTGTGGGGGTATTTGCGTTATAATGGACCCATCGGGAAAACCGCGGCTCAGGACACGCCGCACCTTGCCCGCTCGGCCCGGACGATAGCGATCTGGTTGCCGCTTTGGCTGGGGCCGCTTGTCGCGTTAACACTCAGCGGCCACCAATTGCTCAGCGATCTGGGATGGTTCTTTGCCCGGCTGGCTGTTGTGACCTTTGGCGGCGCCTATGCCGTTCTGGCCTATATGTCGCAAACGGTTGTGGATCAGTACCACTGGATCAGTGCAGACCAGATGATCGACGGATTGGGGCTGGCAGAAACCACCCCTGGGCCATTGATACTGGTTACACAGTTTGTCGCCATGCTGGCGGGACAGATCAACGGTGGATTCTCACTGGCGCTTGCTGCGGGCGCTGTTGCGCTATGGGCAACGTTTGTGCCCTGCTTTCTGTGGATTTTCCTGACGGCCCCTTACCTTGACCGTCTGGCCACACGCCCCCGCCTGTCTGCCGCCCTTCACGGCATTACCGCCGCTGTTGTCGGAGTGATTCTCAACCTTTCCGTGTGGTTTGCCCTGAACGTTCTTTTCGAATCGGTGCCAGACATGAATTTGGGTCCGGCGGCAATACCCGTGCCCCAAGTGTCTTCGCTCAACATCCCGGCGCTTGCGTTAACCTTTATTGCTGGAATATTGATATTTCGACTAAAATTGGGGATCGGAACAGTGTTGGTTCTGATGTCACTGGCAGGGCTGGTTGCGCATAATATCTGATCAATCCGATCATACCTGCCCTTTCGTTTCCGAACAAAACCCCTATGCTGAGCTTAACCACTTTTGAGGATGACACATGTCGCAAGGCATCGACTATGGCAACCTGATGCACACCGCCATGCGCGGGCTTATCAAGACTGTGCTGACGGATGTATCGAAATCCGGTCTGCCCGGAGCGCATCACTTTTTCATTACCTTCGACACACGCGAAGATGGCGTGGATATCGCCGATTGGCTGCGCGACCGGTATCCGGAAGAAATGACAATCGTCATGCAACACTGGTTTGAAAACCTCGAGGTCGGAGAGAACGGATTCGCCATTACCCTTAATTTCGGAGACGCGCCGGAACCGCTTTACATCCCCTATGGCGCGATCAAGACCTTTGTCGATCCATCGGTGGAATTTGGACTGCGGTTCGAAAGCCCGGACGACGAAGATGAGGACGATTATGTTGCAGAGGACTTGATCGAAGTCGAAGAGGAAGAACAGGCGCATCACGACGCCGATGTCGTGTCGCTGGACAGCTTCCGCAAATAAGCCTTTGAGCCCCGCCCTGCGCGGGGTTCAGCGTTTCATCAGAAATGTTTCGACAGATCGGGATTTCTGACCGTCTATGAAGCGCGAGAATGACAGGTTCAGCCCGTCTTCGGCCAGGGTTCGGTCGAACTGCTGCAATTCATATCCGCCGTCAACGTCAATGAACAACGAAAACACCGTCAGCGTTTCGCCTTCGATACGCCCCCAGACGAAGGGTTCACCTTTCATCGGATCCAGCGGAACCTCATGACCGAACACGTTGCGTTTCATTGCGGCCGAAAATACATCCGGGCGGTCCGAGGGCACGAAGTCGATGGAAAACTGCTGTTCTTTTACCCGCCCGTCCAGCTTGTAGGTCGTGGTTTGCCAGCTGACGTTGAACCCGTTTTTGGTCTCGAAAATGGAAACGCTCATATCCCGCGGGGTTGAGGTTCCGTCCGCATCCACGACATTTGCCGAGCCCACATAATCCCCCAGGAACGGGGTAATGTCCGCGGCGCGCGCAGATGCGCCCAGAACAGACAGCCACAAAGCACAGACAGCAAATAACACGATCGCTTTTTCAAGCGTAATGCGATGGAAATTAGACATCTTGTCCTCCAAGGCGGCTACGAACCTATTGTAGCTGAGAGGGGGCCGCGCACAATGGCACATTCCCCGACGATAACAATAAAAGTGACGCACCCCGCGCCTATACCTTTGACGCCCTTGGGTTTAAGGTGCGCGCAACTGGCCGATTGCGTCACAGCTTGGCTGCGGCTAAACGGCATACAACAGCATACCAGACGGAGTGACAGATGTCTCAGACCCGCACCGAATCCGACAGCTTTGGCCCGCTCGAGGTTCCTGTCGACAAGTATTGGGGCGCGCAAACGCAGCGTTCGATCATGAACTTCCCGATCGGTTGGGAGAAACAACCCATTGCCATTGTGCGTGCGCTGGGCGTGATCAAGCAAGCCTGCGCGATGGAGAACAAGGCGACCGGAAAACTGGATGCCAGGATTGCCGATGCCATCATTCAGGCCGCGGGTGAGGTGATCGAAGGCAAGTTTGACGACAACTTTCCGCTGGTCGTCTGGCAGACGGGTTCCGGCACCCAGTCGAACATGAACTCGAACGAGGTCATCGCGAACCGCGCCATCGAAATTCTGGGCGGTGTCATCGGTTCAAAAGACCCCGTGCATCCGAACGATCACTGCAACATGGGTCAGTCGTCGAATGACACCTTTCCCACCGCGATGCACATCGCCACAGCGATGAGTGTTCGTGACGTCCTTCTGCCTGGGCTTGAAAAACTGGCCTCTGGTCTTGAGCAGAAGGCTGATGAGTTCAAGGACATCATCAAGATCGGCCGGACTCATACGCAGGATGCAACGCCTCTGACACTGGGGCAGGAATTCAGCGGTTATGCCCACCAGATTCGTCAGGGGATTGCACGCGTTCACGCAGCGCTGCCCGGCATCTACGAACTGGCGCAAGGCGGCACCGCCGTAGGCACCGGCCTGAACACCCAAAACGGTTGGGGCGAAGCGGTTGC
Organism: Ruegeria sp. AE4; assembly: GCF_056542185.1. NCBI lineage: Bacteria > Pseudomonadati > Pseudomonadota > Alphaproteobacteria > Rhodobacterales > Roseobacteraceae > Ruegeria > Ruegeria sp. AE4. The sequence goes on from NZ_JBQFZK010000001.1 coordinate 585,461, forward strand.
GGGCCATATGGCGCAGATCACCGGCCTGCCCTTCGTGACCGCGCCGAACAAGTTCGAAGCGCTGGCCGCCCATGACGCCATGGTCTTTATGTCCGGGGCTTTGGCGACCATCGCGGGCAGCTGCTATAAAATCGCCAACGACATCCGTTTCCTGGGCTCTGGCCCGCGTTCGGGGCTTGGCGAACTGATCCTGCCCGAGAACGAGCCCGGCTCGTCCATCATGCCCGGCAAGGTGAACCCGACCCAGGCCGAGGCGTTGACACAGGTTGCGGCGCATGTGATGGGCAACAACGCCGCGATGAATTTTGCAGGCAGTCAGGGCCATTTCGAGCTGAACGTCTATAACCCGATGATGTCCTACAACCTGTTGCAATCGATCCAGTTGCTGGGCGACGCCGCCGACAGCTTTACCGAGCGGATGTTGCTGGGCATCAAGGCCAATGAGCCGCGCATCGACAAGCTGATGAAGGAATCGCTGATGCTGGTGACGGCGTTGGCCCCGACCATCGGCTATGACAACGCCACCACGGTCGCCAAGACCGCGCATAAGAACGGCACAACCCTCAAGGAAGAAGCCATCGCGCTGGGGTTTGTGGACGAGGCAACCTTTGATGCCGTTGTGCGCCCCGAACAGATGATCGGCCCGAAAGACTGATGGGCAAGCCGGTCAACCTGAACCGGTATCGAAAAGAAAAGGCGCGGGCCGAAAAGAAGGCCCGCGCAGATCAGAATGCCGTCGCCTTTGGGCGCACCAAGTCCGAGAAAGCAATCGTCAGGCTTCAGCAGGGCAAGCAGAAGCGTGACCTTGACAATCACGAGCTGGATGAATGAGCGGTCGACCGGTAAAACGTTCATTGACCCTCAAGGGACACCGGACATCAGTCTCGCTTGAAGACGAATTCTGGCGGGCATTTCGCGACATTGCGAAAGAAAAAGATCAGCCAATCAATGCACTGGCTGCGCAAATTGATGTTGACCGCGACCCGGAAACCGGATTGGCCTCGGCTATTCGCGTGTTTATTCTGAACTGGTACCGAGACAAGGTTTAACGCTTGTCAGATCTTGGCTGTTGGGTGTAACGTCCCCAAGGAACAAAAGGGGTACACTCATGGGAAGCACGGTATTGGGACCTGACGGTCAACCTCGGTGTTCCTGGTGCCAGGCGGCGCCGGAATTCTTTGACTATCATGACACCGAATGGGGCTTTCCGGTCTCGGATGACCGGCGACTGTTCGAGAAACTGTGCCTGGAAAGCTTTCAGTCGGGTCTTAGCTGGCGCACGATCCTGAACAAGCGCGAGAATTTCCGAGAAGCGTTTTGCGGGTTTGATTTCAACAAGATGGCTGAGTTCTCTGAAGCCGATGTTGAACGTCTGCTGCAAAATGATGGGATCATTCGCCACCGGGGCAAGATCGAGGCGGTGATCAACAACGCCCGCCGCGCGCAGGAACTGGTGGCGTCGGAAGGATCGCTGGCCGCTTATGTCTGGCGGTATGAGGCGGAAACCCCGCCGCCGCCACAATCGGCATCCACATCGCCCGAGTCGGTGGCAATGTCGAAGGACCTCAAGAAACGGGGCTGGAAATTTGTTGGCCCCACGACGGTGTTTGCGTTCATGCAGGCCATGGGGCTGGTCAATGACCATGCCGAAGGCTGTATCAGCAGAAAAAAAGCGGCACAGTTGCGCCGCTCTTTCACGAAACCTGTCTGAGGATCAGACAGAGGCTTTGAATATCTTGTCGATATTGCCGCCCAAAGCGGTGTTGAATTCGGCGTCCGATTGCTGTTTCGAGAGACCTTCGGTCAGTGCGCGCGAGAAAGACGCAATCATTTTGCCGTTCTGTCCCAACAGGTCGCAGGCCTCTTCGGTCGAATACCCACCTGACAGCGCAACAACGCGCAGAACGCGCGGATGGTCGGCCAGTTCGTCATACAGGTTTGCCTGTGTCGGGATCGTCAGCTTCAGCATGACCTCCTGACCCTCGTCCAGCTGGTCGAGGTTCTTTAGGATTTCAGCTTTCAGAATGTCCTCGGCCTCGGCCTTGGTTTCTGAATGAATGTTGACCTCCGGCTCGACGATCGGAACCATTCCGGCGTCAGTCACTTCACGGGCAACGTCGAATTGCTGGGCGACCACGGCCGCGATGCCTTCGGCATTGGCCTCATGGATGACCGAACGTTCTTTGGTCCCGAACACGCCTTCTGCCTTAGCCAGCGTATCGGCCAGACCGGGGATCGGCTTCATCAACTGAACGCCGTCGGCCTGATCCTCGAGGCCCTTGTCGATTTTCAGGAATGGCACGATGCCTTTGACCGACCAGAGGTAATCTGCGACCTTGCGGCCCTCGATCTCTTCACCAAGGGTGCGTTCGAACAGGATCGCACCGATGACTTTGTCTTTGGTGAAGTCATTTGCCAGAATGATCCGCGCGCGCATCTTTTGAATTTCGCCGAACATCTCAGCGTCCGAGCTGTAGGTCGACGCGTCAACGCCGTACAACGCCAGAGCTTTCGGGGTCGAACCGCCGCTTTGATCCAATGCCGCGATAAAGCCTGCGCCGTTGATCATCTGCGCGCGCTGTTCTGCTTTGGCCATAATGTTTTCCCGTTCAATGATGATTCCGATGTCTTCCCCCGCATACATCACAGTCAGGACCGATGGTAGTTTGTTAGCGCTCAACCAGCCGCAACCATATGCCATCCCTGGATCGAACTGTCAGATGGGCCACCGGAACCGGCGTTTTGCCGCTGATTGTTTCGAATCTGAAATTCCGCACCAGCATCGACAGGATCAGCGGCCCTTCGACCATTGCAAACCCGGCCCCGGTACAGACGCGGGGACCTGCGGAAAATGGGATATATGCCTTACGCTGGCATGTTTTGCCGTTTTCACTGTTCCAGCGGGTCGGGTCAAAGCCATCAGGATCGTCCCATAACCGTTCGTGACGGTGCACATGCCAGGGGCTGATGACGATTTGTGACCCGTTGGGAACGTCCCTGTTTCGGAACTGGTGTGGGCACTTGGCCTCTCGCACCATCATGGGAACCGGTGGGTACAGGCGCAGTGCCTCGCGAAACACGTCGCGACTGATCTTGAGTTTGGAAACCGAGGCAAAGGTCGGGTTGTCCAGAGCGGCAGCTTCGTCAGCAATCCTTTCCTGCCATTCGGGATAAAGCGCCAGCAGGTACAATGTCCACGCCAGGGCCGATGCGCTGGTTTCATGGCCTGCCAGAAAGAAGATCGCGACCTGATCGACCATTTCTTTGGGCCCGAAATACTGACCGGTTTCAGGGTCAGCGGTTGTCATGATCTTGGTTGCCAGATCATCGGGGGCGGTTCCGGCCTTGATCGCCTCTGCCCGCTCATGGGTCAGGTCAGTGATCAGGTTACGAATGTCTTCGGCGTTTTTCCGTGTCGTCCGGGAGTGGAACCGAGGCATCCATTTGGGCAGCGGAACGAAAGCTGCAAGGTTCAGCAGAGGTTGTTCGCGCTGGTAGTTGCGGAACTTTTCAAACACCTTGCTGGCTATGGCGTGGTCGATCGGCACCGAAAACAAGGTGCGAAAAATCACATCTGCTGCGGCGTGGCTTGTCTGTTCTTCGACTTCGATCTGTTTGCCGACATGGGGGCGCAACCGCTCAACACAAGCGTCTGCTGCGGCCAGCATGGCGGGAAACGTGTCTTTCAGCCGCCCGCCCTCAAATGCCGGGTCAATGATGCGTCGCTGACGTTTCCACGTCTCTCCATTGGTTAGAAACACCGAATTTCCAAGCAAGGGGCGCAGGCCTTCGCTGATCCGGCCCGATTTAGGAAAATCTTCGGGGCTTTTCCTGAGGACGATGTCAATCAGGTCCGGTTCATTGACCAGGAAGGACCGGAAGAAGGGTGTCCTGAATTCGGCCATCCACGCGCGATAAAGGCGCGCTGGCTGTGCAGACAGCAGATCCTGACGAAACAGTTTCAGGTAACGCAGTAGGGAAACCTTGTCTGCGCGCGGCTGGGGCTTGGGCGGGGTCATGGACGCACCGACGTGTATTTGGACACTGGCGTCTCAATCCGGCTGCGCGAAGGTGTGCGCCCAAGGAACCGCTGTTTCAGCGTCAAAGGGCCTGCCGTAATTCGGAAATAGTCGTACGGACCCGGCTTATCGAATGCGCAAAGGTATTGAAAATGCAGCCGGAAAAACCGCCAGCGCAGGGCTTTCCAACGTTCAGGCGCCAGGGTTTGGGTAAAGGCCGCCGACAGGACAAGCGGCCAGCGTTTGTCCGGCCTGGCCACCCCTGTAACGGCCACCGGATCACACAGCGCAAATGCGCAGCCATCCCCGGGGGCCGAGACATCGACCCATGTGATGGCTGAACTGGAGGACAGGAATTGAAGGTCGGACCGAAGGCCATGCGCTTTTGGCAGAAAGGACACCATAGGCATCACCTGCCCCAGGCTGAGGAACGACAACTCTGCCCCCTGTTGCGGCACGGCCCTGTCGCGGATCAGGTCGGCCAGAACAGACACCCCCAGATGCGCACCCGAACTGTGGCCCACCACCAGAACCTCATCCACACTGGATATCAGCGCGGCTTCAATCGCTTTGCGGAATGCGGCCAGCCTTTCCTTCAGTTTTAGCGGAGTTTCCCCCTTTAACTGTGCGGAATAGGCGTAATCATGCATCAGGTAGTAGGCAAACAACCGGTTGTCGATCTTGCGGAACCACAGCATCAGCGCAACCGCAACGGCGATACCCGGAAACAGACCCCACCAGCCAGCCATCGCCACGGATGCCCACACGACTGCAAACGCAACCAGCAGCTGAGACACCAACATCGCCACCGGATAGAGCGCCGCAATCACCGGGCCTTTGCGCAACCGCATCAGGCGCCACAAAGCACCGGTCGAAATGTATATCCACGCCGTGTGGGCCAACTGCGCATAGGTGGCAGGGATCGACGCGGACATGCTGTCGCGCACGATGTCTGACCAGACCAGTACTTCAATTTCAGTCTCGACGGACGCACCGTCCTGAATGGACGTCACGGACCAGCCGAACAGACCCTCCGCGGACTTGGGAGCCATGGCGATCTCATATCCCGAAATCCGGGCCTGCGCTTGCGACTCGGTTCGGTAAAGCTCGCGATATCGTCGCGGCGGCATCGGGTCATAACCGGGGATGTAGAACACCCGGCGTTTGCGCACCTGTGACTGATTTCTCTGACTGCTCATGCCTTTACCTTCTGCCGCGCAGGTTAACGCAGGCTTTAGGTCAAGGTAAGGGGGGCAGACGCTCAGCCGAAATTCGCAAGTGCCGGGAAGGTTTCCAGCAACCACCAGCTGAAGCGGGTGAACAGGCCTGTCACCAGCATGATGCCCACGAACAGAAGCAGCCCGCCCATGACCTTTTCGATCACACCCATATAGGGCTTGATCCGGTTCATCACCGTCATAGAGCGGTTTAGGAACATGGCTGCGAGCAGGAACGGAATACCCAATCCAGCCGCATAGACACCCAGCAACAGCGTGCCCCGCGCCACCGAGGCTTCGGTCGCCGCAAGGGACAGGATCGCGCCCAGTTGGGGCCCGATACAGGGCGTCCAGCCGAATGCGAAGGCCAATCCAAGAATATAAGCACCAAAGACCGAACCACCGGAATCACCGGTTTCGATCCGCGCTTCGCGGTCCAGAAAGGGGATGCGGAAGACGTTCAGGAAATGCAGACCAAAGACAATGACAACGGCACCGGACAGTTTGGCGAAAAGTACCTGATTTTGCAGCACAAACGCCCCGAAGGCAGATGCAGTGAAACCCAACAGCAGAAAAACTGTCGACAGGCCCAACACAAAGAACAGCGCTGACATGGTTGCCTTGCGCCGGGCGCGGGTCTCATCCTGCATTTCGTTGATCGTGACGCCGCTCATATATGCCAGATAGGGCGGCACGATGGGCAGCACACAAGGCGACAGAAAGCTGATCAGGCCACCCAGCAGGGCAACAAACATGGCGGGCAGCAGCCCCGCGTCTATGATTTCTATTCCGAACATGTCTAAGCACATAAGTGATGATTGGCGGTCCGTCACGGGGCCAATGAGTCACATCCTCGTGCTTGGAATCTGGACAATATTACAACTACGCCCTATCCCGAAAATCATGTCAGAGATTACAGATACGCTGGATGCGCTGGGCCTTCTTTGCCCCCTGCCCGTCCTCAAGGCCCGCAAACGGCTGAAATCCATGCCGCAAGGTTCTGTGTTGCGTGTACTGGCTGATGACCCGGCAGCCATCATCGATGTCCCGCATTTTTGCGCCGAAGCTGGCCACACATTGCTGTCTCAGGATTTGGATGGCGAACATCAGGTCTATCTGATCCAAAAATCCGACTGACTTAATGATATAAAAAAGGCGGGCAAATCTGCCCGCCCTTTCATCAGTTGCCCAACGACCACCATCCGCGCCGTTTGGGCCTGTCGGATTCTGGCTCAGGTTCATCTGCCACAGTTTCAAGCACCGGTTCAGGTTCTGCTGCCACGGGTGTTTCTTCCACGGGCGCGTCTTCGACCGGCTCATCGGCAGATTGAACTTCAGGTTCTTCCATCGCAACGATCGCTTCAGCTTGCGCGACTTCCTCAGTCTGCTCGGCCACCTCTGTTGCTTCTGGCTTAGCTTCAGCAGCCTCAGCCGCTTCGCTTTGCTCGGCGACAACCGCCTCGGCAGGTTCGGATTCAGCGTCTGAGGCCGCCTCTTCAACCGTCGGTGCATCAGCCGCGGTATCGGCATCAGTTGCTTCTGTCTGTTCCGAAGCCTCTTCTGCCACCGCATCTTTCTTACGACGGCGCGGAGCGCGCTTGCGTTTGGGCTTGGCGGGTTTTTCCTCTTCCGTCGCTTCGGCTTCGGTTGCCTCGACAGCGGTCTCGGTTTCAGCGGATTCGCCTGCGGCATCCTCCTGCTCTGTCCCTTCACCGTCATCCGCGCCCTGTTCCGGCGCGTCACCATTGCCCCCGCCCTTCTTGCGACGACGACGGCGGCGCTTGCGCTTGGGTTTGGTGTCATCTTCGGTCGGCGCGATATCCTCTTCGGTTTCTTCCTCGTCCGAAGAATCGACCAGATCCATCAGCGAGGCATCGACCGACACGACAGGTGCTGTCGCTTCGGGAACAATGCGGCTGGCGGTCTTGAATTTCTCCATCGAGAAATCCGGGCTGACCAGATGCACATCGCCTTCGATCCGTACAGACAGGCCATAGCGCGATTCGATCTGTGCAATATGCTCGCGCTTCTGGTTCATCAGGAAGTTCGCGATACTGACCGGGCAGCGCACCAGAACCTCGCGTGAGCGGCGGCGGGTGCCTTCCTCTTCGATCTGACGCAGGATCGACAGTGCCATGTTGTCGTCCGAACGGATCAGGCCGGTGCCGTGGCATGCCGGGCATGGCTGCGTGGTCGCCTCGATCATACCGGGGCGCAGCCTCTGACGGCTCATCTCGAGCAGGCCAAAACCTGAAATCCGGCCGACCTGAATGCGGGCACGGTCGGTTTTCAACTTGTCCTTCAGACGCTTTTCAACGGACGCATTGTTCTTGCGCTCGTCCATATCGATGAAATCGATGACAATCAGACCGGCAAGGTCACGCAGACGCAACTGGCGGGCCACTTCTTCCGCAGCCTCCAGGTTGGTTTTCAGCGCCGTTTCCTCGATCGAGCCTTCTTTCGTGGCCCGGCCCGAGTTCACGTCGATCGCCACCAGCGCTTCGGTCACGCCGATCACGATATACCCGCCAGATTTCAGCTGAACAGTCGGGTTGAACATCCCCGCCAGGTAGCTTTCCACCTGATAGCGTGCAAACAGCGGCAGCGCGTCCTCGTACCGTTTCACATTCTTGGCGTGCGACGGCATGATCATCTTCATGAAGTCTTTGGCGATGCGGTATCCGCCCTCGCCCTCGACCAGAACCTCATCGATATCGCGGTTATAAAGGTCCCGGATCGACCGTTTGATCAGATCGCCTTCTTCATAGATCTTCGCAGGTGCGATGGATTCCAGGGTCAATGCTCGGATCTGCTCCCACAGGCGTTGCAGGTATTCATAGTCGCGCTTGATTTCCGACTTGGTGCGCTTCGCGCCCGCAGTCCGGATGATCAAACCCGCCCCTGTCGGCACATCAATATCCGCGGCGATTTCTTTCAGTTTCTTGCGGTCAACCGCGTTGGTGATCTTGCGACTGATCCCACCGCCACGGGCGGTGTTTGGCATCAAAACACAATAGCGACCGGCCAGCGACAGATATGTCGTCAGGGCCGCCCCTTTGTTGCCGCGCTCTTCCTTGACGACCTGCACCAGCAAAACCTGGCGCACTTTGATCACTTCCTGAATCTTGTACCGGCGCGGGCGTGGCTTGCGCGGAGGGCGGATGTCTTCGCTGTCGTCTTCCTCGGCCACGGATTCAATCGTGTCATCTTTCGCGGCGGCGTCTGCGTGTTCTTCATCCGCGTCGCCATCATCTGCGTCCTGGTCATCTTCAGACAATCCAGACGCTTCATCGCCATCGTCAGCGCTTGAAACATCCGCCGCGTCATCAGAATCCCCTGCTGCGTCGTCTTGTGAAGCCTCAACCGTTTCAACCTCAGCCTCGTCTTCCGAAGCCGTTTCCTCTGCAGTGTCATCTGACACAGCTTCCGGCGCTTCGTTGTCCTCAGGCTCCTCAACAGGTGTTTCAGCGACGACTTCCATTGGCGATGTCCCCTCGGGCACCTCCATGTCCGCTTCATCACTGTCGTCAAAATCGATGGTTTCCATACCGGTCGGCTCGGTCGAAACTTCCATCGTTTCGACCAAATCGTCCGACTTCAGATCCGCGGCCTTTGATCGGGACCGAGAACGCCGCTTTTTTGGCTTGCCCTCGTCAGCCTCATCCCGTGCCTTCATGGCCTCGGCATAGGCGCGCTCTTCCTCCATCAACGCCTCGCGGTCGGCGATTGGGATCTGGTAATAGTCCGGGTGAATCTCCGAAAACGCCAGGAAGCCGTGCCGGTTCCCGCCATAATCCACAAAGGCCGCCTGAAGCGACGGCTCAACCCGTGTTACTTTTGCAAGATAGATGTTGCCAGCAAGCTGGCGCTTGTTTTCGGATTCAAAATCGAACTCCTCGACCTTGTTTCCGTCGACCACCACGACGCGGGTTTCCTCCGCGTGGGTGGCATCGATAAGCATTTTCTTAGCCATGTGTCCTTGGTGCACCGCGCCAAACGCGTTGTCCTGACCCGTCCAGGTGGACAGGCACATTTGGGGAGGTGTCTTGTCAGGGCGATATTGGACGGCGCGCGGCAGGGTCTGGCGCTGTGGCCCCCTGCCCGGTCACTCAATCGTTGCGCGCGCGTCATCGCGGTTCTTCTCCGACAGGCACGGTTCGCGCCGCCGCCTGCCCATTATTCCTTTCGCCCGACATGTCGGACTCAGGTACTACATTGCCCCAAATGAGGCACAATCGGTCTGCTTTGCGGCGAACAATCCGTCATCACCATCAGCAAAGCAGCGAAACTCAATGATTCGGGGCTTATGGACACAAAACTGGCCCGGCCCGTCCGGACACAATAAAAGCAGTCCTGTGGAAAAGACAATGGGCAAACTGCACCGCCCCTGCGACGGCGTGCGGGATCGCCTTCATCTGGCCAAAAATATCCCGGGGGAGTCGCCAAAGGCGACGGGGGCAGAGCCCCCGCCACAAAGTTTACAGATAGTCCGACCGCTGGAGGCCGTATTTGGCCATCTTTTCATTCAGCGTCCGGCGCGGCAGGCACAGCTCATCCATCACAGACGCGATCGAGCCTTTGTGCCGCCGCATCGTGTTGTCGATCAGCATCCGTTCAAAGGCTTCGACATATTCCTTCAGCGGCTTGCCTTCGGTGGTCATGACCGGCTGCATTTCCTCGTGATCTGACATCAACAGCGAGGCGATTGTTCCGGACCCGCGGCGCGATTGCAGCACCGCGCGTTCGGCAATATTGATCAACTGACGTACGTTCCCCGGCCAGGGTGCCTGTAATAGCTGCGCCGCTTCCTGAGCACTTACCTGAGGCGCATCACAGCCGTATTCTTCGGCGAACTGCTCGCTCAGACGGGTAAACAGGGTCAGAATATCCTCGCCCCTCTGGCGCAGGGGCGGCATGGTGATGCGCAAGGCGGCCAGTCGGTAGAACAGGTCCGGCCGTAAGACATCTTCGGAGGTTTTTCCGGCCTCTTGCAGGTTCGAGATCGCAACGATGCGTGTCTCGGCCGGCGTGCCCTGCTCGTTCATCACGCTGAGCAGCTTGGCTTGCAGGGAATCGCTGAGCGCTTCGACATCTTCCAAAACCAGCGTTCCGCCCCGCGCCTCTTCGATGGCGGGCAATTGGGCGTCTTCAGGCATCATCGGCCCAAACAGACGTTTGGCCAGCGCGTCTTCCTCGAGCGCCGCGCAGGACACCAGCACGAACTTCTTACCGGCACGGCTGCCAACCGCGTGCAAGGCATGTGCAACAAGCGTCTTTCCGGTCCCTGTCTCTCCGTCGATCAGCACATGGCCATCCGCCTGACCCAGATCGAGGATATCCTCGCGCAGACGTTCCATAACCGGGCTGGCGCCGATCAGCTTGTTCATGATCTGGGTGCCGCCGGACAATTCCCGGCGCAGCGCGCGGTTGTCCAGCGTCAGACGCCGCGCATTGCTGGCCCTTTTGGCCAGTTCCGACATGCGGTCGGGATTGAAGGGTTTTTCAAGGAAGTCGAATGCACCGACACGCATCGCCTCGACAGCCATCGGAACATCGCCGTGACCGGTGATCATGATCACGGGCAACGTGCTGTCAGCGCCCATCAGCTTTTTGAGAAGCTGAATGCCGTCCATTCCGGGCATCTTGATGTCCGAAATCACTATCCCCGGATAATCCGGACCCAACACCTTGAGCGCATCTTCCGCGCTGGCGAAGGTTTCCGTGTCATAGCCGGACAAAGCGAGCCACTGGCTGATCGATTGGCGCATGTCCTGTTCATCGTCAACAATGGCAATTTTCATGGCTTGTGCCATAGTCATTCCTCGTTATTCCGCGGCTTCAAGGCCGTCGCTTCCCAATGCAGGCAACTGCATTTCAAACACCGCACCGCCATATTGGCCGTTGCGTGCAGTCAGCCGTCCCCCATGGTCGTTCACGATCCCCGACGAGATGGCAAGCCCCAGACCAACACCGTCTCCGGGCTGTTTGGTTGTGTAGAACGGCTCGAACAGGTTTTCGATATCCTCGATTCCGTGCCCGTTGTCGCGTACGGTCAGCACAGCCGTGTCACCCGCTGCCAGGATGATTTCCACATCCGGCTCCGCCACTGATTTGGTGGCGTCCAGTGCGTTTCGCAAGAGGTTGACCATGACCTGCTCGATGCGCATTCGGTCCCCCATCACGATCACGGGTTCCTCTGGTACGATCTGTGTGATCTTCACGTGTCGCTGACGCAGTTGAGGCTCCATCATCGACAGGGATGAGGCCAGCGCTTCACCAAGATTTACTGGTGAAAACGCATCTGCCCCCTTGCGTGCATAAGACTTCAGCTGCCGGGTAATTGCGCCCATCCGTTCGATCAGACCATCGATGCGACCAAAGCTGGCAAGGGCCTCTTCCGGGCGGTTGCGGCGCAGCAACAGGCGGGCCCCGGCCAGATAGGTTTTCATTGCCGCCAGTGGCTGGTTCAACTCATGACTGACCGCGGCCGACATCTCGCCAAGGGCGGCCAGTTTCGAGCTTTGCGCAAGCGTCTGTTCCGCCAAATCCAGCGTCTTTTCAACCCGTTCACGTTCAGCGATTTCCCGCTGCAGCCGCGCGTTCAATGCGCGAAGCTCTGCCGACTCGCGCTGGAACAGGGTCATGCGCAACGTGGCACGGCGGCTCAACGCATAGAACGCGAGCGCCAGAAGAATCGCAAATCCCATGATTTCCAGCGCCAGAACGCTGTTCACCTTTTCCCGGATCGAGGCATAGGTCGTGAACGAGGTCATCTGCCAGCCGCGGAACGGAATGCGCGTCTCGATCCGCATCACCGCTTCGCCCTGAAGATAGGCATCAGGCGGCAGCGCGGTCCAATCGGTTGTTGCCCGGATCGCGCGCTGGATCGCCCCTTGTGGCGGTTGGCGCAGCATCGCCGTGTTCTCATCCAGCCCGCGCCAGCGGGGTTCCGTGGACAAAATGATGTTGCCGGTGCTGTCGGTAACCATCACCGCATCCGAGATACCTGCCCAAGCGCGTTCGAACTTTTGCAGGTCAACCTCGACGACGATCACCCCCAGAAACTCCGCCCCGTTCTCCAACCGGCGCGAATACACAAAGCTGTATCCGCCTGCGTCCTTGGGAATAACAGAGAAGATCGTCGCGTTCGAGCGGATCGCATCCACAAAATAGGGCGTGTTCCGGTGCCCCTCGCCCAACCTGTTCCGGTCGGTCGCGGCAACTGTGCGCCCGTCGCTGTCCAGCAATACCAGTGAGGCCGCGCCGATCTCTTCCACGAATGAAATAAGGCGCTGTGTCGACAGGGTGTAATCGCCTGACTGCAATGCCGAAATCAACGTCGGGTCGCGGGCAAGCAATTGCGGAACAATCGAGTTGCGGCGCAGTTCACTCAGCAAGTTGCCCGAATACAGCGTCAGCCGCAGTTCCGCCCGGTTGCGCGTGGATTCGGTGAACCTGTCGGTCAACAGCCGGTTCGTGACCCACACCGTTGCAATTGTCGCGACCAGCAGAACAAGAACCGCCAGCCGCAACCGCCAGCCCAGCGGTGCACCACGAAACGGTTTCAACATATTTGACCAGCCAGATCGAACTTCGGGGTTCATGGCGAAAGGTTACGCCCCGGCGGGCGAGACCTCAAGTCACGCCGCTTCAAACACACCTGACAATGCGCGGAACAACGCCACCCCATCTGTGCCGCCATGGCCCTGATCTGCTGCGCGTTCGGGGTGCGGCATCATTCCAAGCACGCGGCGGTTTTCCGACAGGATCCCGGCGATATCCCCGACCGAGCCGTTCGGGTTTTCGGCATAGGTAAACGCGATCCGGTCCTGATCTTTCAAAGCGGCCAGTGTCGTGTCATCCGCAAAATAGTTGCCATCGTGGTGCGCAATCGGAATACCGATCACATCGCCTGCGTTGTAACCGCTGGTAAACGCGCTGTCGCTGGTTTCAACCCTTAGGCCAACGGTCTTGCAGATGTATTTCAGCCCGGCATTGCGCAGCAAGGCGCCCGGCAAAATGCCGGTTTCCGTCAGAACCTGAAAACCGTTGCAAATTCCGACGGTATAACCGCCGCGCTGCGTGTGTTCGACGACGGCCTTGCAAATCGGCGATTGCGCAGCGATTGCGCCGCACCGCAGGTAGTCTCCGTAAGAGAACCCGCCCGGCACACCCACGATATCAATACCTTCGGGCAAAGCCGCGTCTTTGTGCCAGACCATATCGACCTGAAAACCGGCCTGCTCAAAGGCGACGGCAAGATCTCGGTCACAGTTGGATCCGGGGAATACGATTACGGCTGCGCGCATGGCGGGCCCTCCTACGAGACAAAATCTGTGACAACCGCAACACCCGGAGGCGTTGGATGGTCAAAAGCGGCAAGCTCGGCGCTTACCTGGTTCAGGGTTATTTTCCGGGTCACCAGCGGGCTCAGGTCGACCCCTTGACCCGCGATCAGCGACAACAGCGACGGATAGCGCCAGCTTGGCATCCCACGGGTGCCAAACACGGAGAGCTGACCAGAATAGAGCACATCCATCGGCAGCGACATCTGCGCATGGTCCCCTGCGGGCATTCCGATTTGCACCATGCGACCCATTTTACGCAGGGATCGCATGGCGGAAACGGTCGTGGCTTCGACGCCAAGCGCCTCGATCGCAACATGGGCACCGCCACCGGTGATGTCTTTCACCGCCTGTGGGGCATCACATGTTGCGGCGTTGACCACCGCATCGGCGCCCAGAGTTTTGGCATAGGCCAGCTTGTCTTCGGCGATATCGACAACGATTACACGCGCGCCAAGCGCCTTGCCCAGAAGAAGCGTTGATATTCCGACACCGCCGCCGCCAAAGACAGCAATCCACTCACCACCCTGCACCTGCGCCCGGCCAACAAGCGCCTGCCAGGCCGTGGTTACGCGACACCCCAATGCGGCGGCGATTTCAGGCGCGATGCTGTCTGGCAAGGATGTCAGGTTGGCATCGGCATGAGCCACGGCAACATATTCAGCAAAAGCCCCGTCACAGGTAAAGCCGGGCACGACCTGGTTCGGGCAGATTGTCTGATGACCCTGCGCGCAGTCCGGACAATGCCCACAGGCTAGGATGAAGGGCGCAATCACCCGGTCCCCGACACGCCACCGTGTGACGCGCGTTCCGACCGAGACCACCTCGCCGCAAAACTCGTGGCCGGGTGTCATGGGCAGGACAACGTCGGGGTCTGAGCCCGACCAGGCGTGCCAGTCGGACCGGCACACGCCGCAAGCCAGCACCCGCACCACAACACCGTCTTCGGTGGGAACCGGGTCGGGGATCGTCGACACCTCAAGCGGTTGACGATAGGTGATCAGACGCGCGGCCCGCATTAATCAGACCAGTTCGATCTCGTAGCGTTCGATGACGGTGTTGGCCAAAAGCTTTTCGCACATCTCGGTCACGTCTGCCTCGGTCGCGCCATCGGCAAGCTCAAGATCGATGACTTTGCCCTGACGTACGCCTTCGACCTGATCAAAGCCCATTGCACCCAATGCGTGCCGTACTGCTTCGCCCTGCGGGTCCAGCACCCCGTTCTTGAGCATCACATGAACCCGTGCTTTCATTTTGGCAACTCCAACTGTGGGCCGCATACAAGGCCCATTTCGTTGCGCGGGGGATAGCGCGCCTGATGGGTTTCGACAACCCTGTTTCAAACGCAGTTTGCCGCAGGCGAGTGACGATCCTGCGCCGTCAGTTGGACCTGAGTAGTTTTGTTGGCGCAGCAGCTGGAAACTTCGGAATAGTCACCTGATCAAACAGCCCGGCCACACGCAAACACCCTGCTCTGCCAACAACATGGCAAAGGCAAAACGCCGCCCTGAGGGGGCGGCGCTGCTGAGAAGGAGTGTTTAGTTGATCAGCGTCGGCTTGGTGACATTGCTGGCAGGCAGCACACCCAGCCTTCGGGCGACCTCGGAATAGGCATCTGTCAGGCTGCCCAGATCGCGGCGGAATACATCCTTGTCCAGTTTCTGACCGGTCTTGATATCCCACAGGCGGCAGCTGTCCGGGCTGATTTCGTCCGCAACAACCAGCCGCTGATAGTCGCCTTCAAACACGCGCCCAATTTCGATCTTGAAGTCAACCAGACGGATTCCCACCGCCAGCATCACGCCGCTCAGGAAATCGTTCACGCGCAGCGCAAGGCTGAGGATGTCGTCCATGTCCTGCTGGCTGGCCCAGCCAAACGCGGCGATGTGTTCCTCAGTGACAAGAGGATCGCCCAAAGCATCATCCTTGAAGCAATATTCAACGATCGGACGAGGCAATTGCGTCCCTTCGGCAATGCCAAGACGTTTCGACATCGAACCCGCCGCGTAATTGCGCACGATCACTTCCAGCGGAATGATCTCGCAATTGCGCACCAGTTGTTCGCGCATATTCAGGCGCCGGATGAAGTGGTTCGGAATGCCAATCTGGGTCAGCCCGGTCATGAAGAACTCGGACAAACGGTTGTTCAGCACGCCTTTGCCATCAATCACGTCCTTCTTCTCGGCGTTGAACGCGGTGGCATCATCCTTGAAATACTGTACGATGGTGCCCGGCTCGGGGCCTTCATACAGAATTTTGGCCTTGCCTTCGTAGATTTTCTTGCGACGCGCCATAAGCGACCTTTCCAGACTGGCGAAAGGGAATGAGTCCCTTCACGTTGGCGTCCTCATAGTGCAAGCCCTGCGTTCCCGCAAGTTCGCTGCCCCGAGGGCCTTTGACGCAGCGCAAATACCTTGCACCCAGAGTGTCCTATTGTCATATCATCAGTGAGAAACGGTAATCCAAGGGGTCCCCAACCAATGACCACATTCGACGAACGTGAAGCCGCGTTTGAAAGCAAATTCGCCCATGACGAAAAGATGCAGTTCATCGCACGGATGCGCCGCAACCGCTTTATGGCTGTCTGGGCGTCTGCGCTGAAGGGCGAAACTGTTGAACAGGCACGGAAATACGGCCAGGAACTGGTTCATACCGACCTGCAGCATGTCGGCGAGGACGATGTTGTCGAGGCAGTCAAAGCCTACTTGGGTGATCTTGCAGATGAAGCCACGATCCGTTCGAAAATGGCCGAGCTTCTGGTTGAGGCCAAAGAACAGGTGATGGCGGAAGGCGAGCATTGATTGCCTGAAATGCAAAACTCATGATCTTCATGAGTTTTATGAATTTGATTTGACGCCCTGGTCATGAGACATGGGGCGTCTCTGTTTTTTTGCAGCGTTTATACGCTTTTTCTGGAATAACCCTATGACAAACGCGCTGAGCAAACTTCTGGACACCAAAGACGCCATCCTTGCGGACGGTGCAACGGGGACCAACTTATTTAACATGGGTCTGCAATCAGGTGATGCACCTGAGCTGTGGAACGTGGATGCTCCGGACAAGATCAGGGCGCTGTATCAGGGGTCAGTCGATGCGGGCAGCGACCTGTTTCTGACCAATACGTTTGGAGGCACTGCGGCGCGTCTGAAACTGCATGATGCGCAGAACCGCGTGGGCGAGCTAAACCGTATCGGCGCAGAACTTGGACGTGAAGTCGCAGACAAAGCCGGGCGCCCTGTTGTCGTGGCCGGATCGGTTGGACCCACCGGCGAGATTATGGAGCCGGTCGGCAGCCTGTCGCATTCCGAAGCGGTTGAAATGTTTCATGAACAGGCCGAGGCTTTGAAAGCGGGCGGGGTTGACGTTCTTTGGGTAGAAACCATCAGCGCGCCCGAGGAGTTCCGCGCGGCAGCCGAGGCCTTTGCACTGGCCGACATGCCCTGGTGCGGCACGATGAGCTTTGACACGGCCGGGCGCACAATGATGGGTGTCACCTCGGCCGATCTTGCGCTTTTGGTTGAAACCTTGCCAAACCCACCGATCGCTTTTGGGGCCAATTGTGGTACCGGCGCGTCGGATATCCTGCGCACGGTTCTGGGTTTTGCTGCGCAAGGCACCGAGCGCCCGCTGATCTCAAAGGGCAATGCGGGCATTCCGAAATACGTGGATGGCCATATCCACTATGACGGGACACCCGAACTGATGGGTCGGTATGCTGCCATGGCGCGGGATTCGGGCGCCACAATCATTGGCGGGTGCTGCGGCACCATGCCCGATCATCTGCGCAAAATGCGCGAAGCGCTGGATACCACTTCGCGCGGCGAGCGCCCGACACTGGATCAGATCACCGAGGCATTGGGGCCGTTTTCGTCGGCTTCCGACGGAACCGAGGACGACGCGGGCCCCGAACGCCGTACGCGTCGTCGCCGCCGCGCCTGACGCTTATCAACGCCCTTCGAATTTCGGAGGGCGTTTTTCCATGAACGCCACTACACCTTCAGCAAAATCCCGCGACCGGCCACATTCACCTTGAAGATGCGCCTCGGTCGCAAGCTGCTGCTGCAATGTGTTTTCGTACGTCCCGCGAATGGCACGTTTGATCGCGCCATAGGCCGCCGTTGGACCTTTGGCCAGATATTCTGCCCTTTTGTGCCAATGTGCGGCAAACGTATCATCGGGCACAGCTTCCCAGATCATGCCCCATTCTTCGGCCTGCCGGGCGCTGATCTTGTCAGCAAACAAGGCCGCCCCCATCGCTTTGGCCAAGCCCATCTGGCGCGGCATGAACCAGGTGCCCCCGGCATCGGGCAGCAAGCCGATACGTGCAAACGCCTGCAGGAAGTACGCACTCTCCGTTGCAATAACCACATCCGCACACAGCGCAAGGTTGGCCCCTGCCCCCGCAGCAGGTCCGTTTACAGCAGCGATCGTCGGAACCGGACAGCTGTGGATGGCTTCCAGCATCGGCTCGTACTCGTCGCGCAATGATCGTTCCAGATCGATCTTGCCGGTCGATGATGCATCCCCCAGATCCTGCCCGGAACAAAACGCCGGCCCCGCGCCGGTGATAACGATACAGCGCGCTTTAACCGCGGCGTCTTTCATCGCGTGGGTAATCTCTGCCCGCATCCGAGTGGTCAGCGCGTTCATCTTGTCCGGTCTGTTCAGGGTCAGAACCGCCAGACCGTCCGATATGTCCAATAGAACCGTTTCGTAATTCATGAAGACTTTTCCCTCGCGCCACGTGTTTCAGCACGTTTACTTGTCCGGGCAGGTTGGGAAAAGCAGAACCAAACGTCAGTCTTCAAGAATTTGGCGAAGGCGTTCCTGTTCTTCCGCGCTTAGAGCTTCGGTTTCACCTGAAACCTGCGCCCTGGCGCGTGTGCGAAGAAAGTTCAACCCGACTGCGGCAGCGATCAGCAACATGATCGGCCCGGCAAGCCACAACAGCAGATTCGAGCCGCTGGTGGTGGGCTTGAGCAAGACATATTCGCCGTAGCGGTCAACGATAAACGCGACGGCCTCTTCGTCGGTGTCACCCGCAACCAACCGTTCGCGTAAAAGAAGACGCAGATCGCGCGCCAGTTCAGCGTTGCTTTCGTCAATGCTTTCATTGCGACACACCAAACATCGCAACCCGACACTCAGGTCGCGCGCGCGCTGCTCCAGAACAGGGTCGTCCAGAACCTCATCAGGTTGTACCGCAAACACCGGCGCTGCCAGCAGCAGCAAGATCAGAACAAGGCGTCTCATTCCGCAGGTACTCCGCCAGCTGGTGTTTTTCGCGCACCTGCGGCGACGCGGAACCGCCTGTCGCTCAGGCTGAGGACACCACCGAGCGCCATCAGGATACAACCACCCCAGATCCAGTTCGCCAAAGGCTTGATATAGGTTCGCATGACCCAGCCGCCATCTGCCTGCTGATCCCCGATGACGACGTAAAGATCACCAAGAAAACGATAGTCAATCGCGGCCTCGGTCGTCGGCATGCGTGCAACGGGATAATCCCGTTTCTCGGGATGCAGCGTTCCAATGGCGCGACCGCCCTTTTCGACCAGAACATCAGCCGTGGTTGAAAAATAGTTCGGCCCCTGAACCCGTCGCACGTCCTGCAACGTCAGTGTGAACTGACCTACTTCGAAGGGCTGGTTCAGCTGCGCCACACGGATATCTTCTGCCTCCCATGCGGTCAGACCGGCAATCGCAAAGATCGTCACCCCAAGGCCTGTATGGGCAACTGCCTTACCCCAATCGGCGCCTGGAAGTCGGATCAGACGTTTGAAGCTGCCATTGCGGCCTGTCCGGCTCCACAAATCAATGGCTGCACCGAAAGTGATCCATGCCCCCAGGAACAGGCCTACGGGCCCTAACGCGCTGCGGCCGGTCTGCATGGCCCAAACCAACAGCGCAATCGCCAGCGCGAGACCAAAGGCATAGCGCAGGGACCAAGCCGTTTTGCCCAGCCGACCGCGTTTCCACGGCAGCATCGCCCCGATTGGCAGGATCAACCCCAGCAATACCATGAACGGAGAAAACGCCGCGTTGAAAAACGGTGCCCCAACCGAAAGTTTGCGGTCAAACATCATCTCGGCGACCATCGGCCACATCGTCCCAACAAAAACGACGAAGCAACTGACCGCCAGAAGGACATTGTTCACGATCAGCGCGCTTTCGCGGCTGACCATGCCGAAAACGCCCTTGGCCTCCATCGCCTGTGCCCGTGCGGCAAACAGGGTAAGCGCGCCGCCGATGAAGAAGACCAGAATGATCAGGATGAATACACCGCGCTCCGGATCATTGGCAAATGCGTGAACCGAGGTCAGTAGCCCTGATCGCACGATAAACGTACCGATGAGGGAAAATCCAAACGCGATGATTGCCAGCAGAATGGTCCAGCTTTTCAATGCTTCGCGCTTTTCCACAACTATTGCCGAATGCAACAGCGCCGCCGCCAACAGCCAGGGCATGAAGGACGCGTTTTCGACCGGGTCCCAGAACCAGAAACCGCCCCAGCCGAGTTCGTAATAGGCCCACCAGGACCCCAGCGCGATACCGATAGTCAGGAAAACCCAGGCCGCCAGCGTCCAGGGGCGCACCCAACGGCCCCATGCCGCATCGATACGCCCTTCGATCAGGGCCGCAATCGCAAAGCTGAAAGCCATGCTCAGCCCGACATAGCCGAGGTACAGAAACGGCGGATGGAAGGCCAGCCCGGGATCCTGAAGCAGCGGGTTCAGGTCGCGCCCGTCAAACGGAGCGATGGCCAGCCGGTCAAACGGGTTCGACGTTAACAGGATAAAACCGAAAAACGCCACGGCAATGGCCGATTGAACGGCCAGAACACGGGCTTTGAGTGTCGGTGGCAAGCCGCCACCAAAGAAAGCCGCCATCGCTCCAAACAGGGTGACGATCAGCACCCAAAGCAGCATGGATCCTTCGTGGTTGCCCCATGTTCCGCTGATCTTGTACAGCATCGGCTTTGCCGTGTGGCTGTTCTCGACCACGATCCTGAGGGAAAAGTCAGAGGTTACAAACGCCCAGATCAAAGCACCAAACGCAAACGCCGTCAGCAGGAACTGCACGATGGCGGCGGGCTCTGCAAAAGCCATCCAGCCGGTCCAACGTTTTGAGGCGCCGATCAGGGGAACAACGCTTTGCACAATTGCGACAAAGAACGCGAGGATCAGGGTGAAGTGGCCAAGTTCTGTAATCATGCCCCGGAATATACGCCGGTGCGGAACCGGGGGCCATGACCTTTAGCTTGATCTGTACGCACAAAGTGTCGCGGGTCAGATACCGCGAAGCTTTCGCCAATCGTTTAACGCCTGGTTTTCCTCGGGACGTATGACATCGCTGTTCAGCACAGCATCCGGACCGGGATCAGCAACTCCCGGGCTGTCGCTCTGCATCGTGCGCAAGGCCTCGATATTGCTCATGACCGTTGGCAGTTGCGTCATGGTTGAGCGGATATCCCGCTGAAAATCCTGCATTTTACTTTGATGACGCGCGCCAAAGTAAAACGATACG
Source organism: Ruegeria sp. AE4 (assembly GCF_056542185.1). Classification (NCBI taxonomy): domain Bacteria; kingdom Pseudomonadati; phylum Pseudomonadota; class Alphaproteobacteria; order Rhodobacterales; family Roseobacteraceae; genus Ruegeria; species Ruegeria sp. AE4. The sequence goes on from NZ_JBQFZK010000001.1 coordinate 606,569, forward strand.
ATCACGCCCAGCAACCACCACAGCGGCTCTGGGACCAAGGCTATGCCCTGCATCCGTGCGGCAAACCATATTGGGTCGACCATGGCGGCAACAAACAAGCCAAGCGTTCCCAATGCCAGCGCCGGGCGCGGTAACCTGTTCACGCCGTCCATGACACGGTCAAAAAGACCCTTCTGAGGTGCCTGAAATTCGCTACCGAACTGCACCATGGCCTGAGTTTGAATCTCATTGGCGCGTACTGCGCCTGCTTCGGTGTTTTCACGATAGAGTTCTGCGGTTTCCTGTAAGACGTTGCGCCCGTTACCAAACAAAAGCGCCAGCACACCTGAAATCAGCCCCATGCCGCGATCCTTCTGTTAAAATCGCTGTCCGACAGGTGATAACGCGGCGAAAGGAACTCTTCCGACCGTTTTATCCAGCCACCTTTGCCGCCTGATCGGCTACGCGCGTATTTTCTGGATGCAGGCCGCCGATCAGCAAGGTGAAAATAGTAGTTTCGCCGCGCAATTCCGTAAGCGTCGCGCAAGACGTCAGGCTCTGGCTGCGCCGCGCTTTGGCAGGCCGCCACGGTTTGCGGGCCTATCACGCCGTCGGCGGTGACGTTAAACCCCATTTCCTGTAGCAGCCGCTGAAGGATCTTCACCGCCTGCGCACCGGCATTCACATACATGTCGAAAACAGAGGCATGCAGGGTTTCGGGCAGCTCAACAATGCGCGGCTTGTCGAAATAGTGCCGCACAAAAATGTCGACCGCTTGCCGACGGGACAATGCGCGCACATCCGCCTCGTCAACCCGACCGTCGCCAGTCAGATCCAAACCCAGCCTGCGCAGGGTGTGAATCGTGACCCCGAACTTGGTTGCCCCGCCCGGATCGTCGGGGTCATCAACAAAGCCCCCTTCACGGGCCACAATCTCTTTGGCAATTTGCCGAACCGTTTGCATACCACCCTCGTAACGTTAGGTGGCCACACCGTTTCCGACAGAAATTAATGATTTAAAACGAAACGGAGCGCTGCATGCACCATGCACGCAACGCTCCGTAACAGAGTCAAACGGCTTCAGCTTTCTTCCGCGCCTTTGTAGACACCTTGCTCTTTCAGAGCGTCCATGACCTCTTTCGGCATGTAGGTTTCATCGTGTTTGGCAAGAATTTCAGTCGCTTCAAAGACTCCGTTCACGTAACTGCCTGTGCCGATCATCCCCTGATTTTCCGAGAAAAGGTCAGGCAGAACACCTGTGAACGAGACCGGAACGCTTTCACCACCATCCGTTACAACAAAACGAATGGTTTCGCCCTGTCCGCGAATGATCGAGCCTTCTTCGACCAAGCCGCCTATCCGGAACACCTCGGTTGGTTTCGGCGGCTCGGCAATCACCTCACTGGGTGAGCGGAAAAAGTTGATCCCGTCCTGCAATGCCCAGCCAATCAACGCTGTTGCCGCCACCAAGGCAACAACTGCCACCAGAATGACTTGTACGCGCCGACGTTTCTTGAGCGTTTTCATACCATCCTCACGGGAAAAGCGGGGCCATCATCAGGCCCAGAGTTTCATCTTCACCTAACATCAGGTTCGCGTTCTGCAAGGCTTGCCCACTGCTACCTTTTGTCAGGTTATCCAGCGCTGCAATTGCAATTGCGCGCCGCTCAATCCGATCCGCCACAACACCGATGTGACAGAAATTCGACCCCCGCACATGGTGGGTCGAAGGGGTCTCACCCATCGGCAGCATCTGGATGAACGGCTCGTCCGCGTAGGCTTTGGCAAGCGTTTCGTAGATGCTGTGCGGGTCACCCTTCACATAGGTTGTGGCCAGAATACCCCTGTTTGCAGGGATAAGGTGGGGCGTGAACTGCACATGCACAGCCCGACCGGCAAGTTTCGAAAACTCCTGATCGAACTCTCCAAGATGCCTGTGTGTCCCGCCGACGGAATAGGCATTGCTGCCTTCGCTCAGTTCAGCGTGCAGCAGGTTTTCCTTCAGTGACCGCCCTGCCCCTGATACGGCGCATTTCAGATCAAGAACGATATCGTCCAGATCAATGACCCCGGCAGATATCAGTGGCCGCAGAACATATTGCCCGGTCGCCGCATTGCACCCGGTACCCGCAACAAGCCGTGCCTCCTTGATGTCTTCGCGGTAGAACTCGGTAAGACCATAAATCGCCTCTTCCTGCTGTCTTAGCGCGATATGCGGATTGCCGTACCATTTTTTGTACTCGTCGGGGTCTGCCAGCCGGAAGTCTGCGGACAGGTCAATGATTTTCAGGTCTTTCGGCAAGTCCCGGATCACTTCCTGACTGGTTTTGTGCGGCAAGGCGCAGAAACACAGGTCGACCTGAGAAAAGTCGATCTCGGAGATTTTGCACAGATCAGGCAAATCCATGTGGCGCAGATGCGGGAAAACCTGCGCCATTGTCATGCCAGCCTTACGTTCGGCGGCCAGCGCGACGATATCCATGTTCGGGTGCTCGGCAATCAGCCGCACCAATTCAGCGCCGGTATAGCCCGAAGCGCCCAAAATTGCGATTTTATGGGTCATGTCAGACCTCTTTCACTTGAGTGTCACATGTTTCGACCGCCGATGCGACGGCCTTGAAATAAGGGAAGCAAAGCGGCTGCGTCCTTGACCTAAGTCAGGCAGCCTGGAAGGTGATTTGTCGTCGGAGGAACTGCGTCGCCCGGTCGCTTACCACATTGGGTTTGCCTGTTGTCAGGAAACCACTCGGGCCCTCACCCAACATGCTGGGGTGACGTTGAAGGTAATCTGCCAGACTGTCAGCAACAAGCGTCCCCTGGCTGTAAACCTGCACATCTTCACCCAACGCCGCCTGAAATGCTTCGGCCATCAACGGATAATGCGTGCAGCCCAGAATAGCGGCCTGAGGTTCCGGCATCTTGCGTTTCAGCGCATCCACATGGCTGCGCACCAGGGCTTCGGCCAGGATCATGTCGCCGTCTTCTATGGCATCCACAACGCCGCCACAGGCCTGTGCCTCGACATCTACACCGATAGCCCGAAACGCCAATTCACGCTGAAAGGCCCGGCTGGACACGGTGGCAGGCGTTGCAAACAACGCCACATGTTTGACGGCCACTTCGCGCGGCGGAGAATTGTCACCCCATTGCCGTTCGGTCAGCGCTTCGATCAACGGGACAAAAACACCAAGAACGCGTTTGCCGCTGGGCACGCCCTCTTCCTGCATGCGCCGCAACGCTGCGGCGCTGGCCGTGTTGCAGGCCAGAATCACCAGGTTGCAGCCACGCGACCACAGATCCTGAACCGCCTTGCGGGTCAGCTGATAGATATCCTCGGCATCACGCACACCGTAAGGCGCGTGTGCACTATCTGCAAAATACAGGAAATCAACGTCCGGCAGACGTTGCTGCGCGGCACTCAGGACGGTCAGACCGCCCAAACCGGAATCGAAGATACCTACTGCCATTAGATCCTTCAGGCGCGATGCCGTTCCTCAAACTCATAGCCGTAATCATAAGACTTCAACGGCGTTGGAGACAGCTCATACGTGGCTTTGCGCAGGAAATCCATCATCTTGCGTGTATCCTTGCTGAGCGGGTCCAGAATGTCACGGCCTATCGGCTCTCCGATCACGACTTTCACCGGTGTATCAACGCGTTTCTTGAATTCTTTGATCAGCAGGCCCATCCGCAAAGTACTGTGCAGATGGCTGGCGATCTGAAACAGACGAGAGGTGTGGCCATCAAAGAAAACCGGAACAACCGTGGCATTCGATTTGGCCACCATCCGCGCGGTAAACCCGCGCCAACCCGGATCCATGGGGTGGGAGAACAGCTTAACCCCGGTGCTGACCGTCCCGCCGGGGAAAATGCCGATCGCCCCGCCTTCGCCCAGATAGTTGAGCGCGGTTTTTCGGGTCTCAAGGTTCAGTTGCATCGCCTCTTTCGTTTCATCAAACGAAATTGGCAAAATGATGCGATTCAGGTCTTCGGCCTTGCGAAACACCCGATGAGCCAGAATGCGGAAATCTCCCCGCGTTTCGGACAGGATATGTCCCATCATCAGGCCATCCAGAATTCCGTAGGGATGATTGGCAATCAGGATCAGAGGACCGTCTTTCGGAATATTCGAAAGCGATCCCCCCGCCACGTCCAGAGTCAGCCCATAGCGTTCGACCATCACGGCCCAAAAGTCGCGCCCATTGGCAACTTCTTTCTCGTACCCGTCCGCGCGTTTGATCAGGCGCATACGGCCCGTCGTGTTCTCCATCAGCTTGATAACCATCCGCCCGCCTTTGGTTTCGGCGGAATGCGCGTAGGAAATGTCGCGAACGGCATGACGACGAGAAGGCATATGGGTCTCCGGCTTGCTGCCTGCAAAATAAGTGCAAGTAACAATTTTGCCTAGCTATCGTGACACGCTTGTGACGTTTTATTCCGCCGCGGCCTGCAACCCTGCCCCTCCGCCGCGAATGACGGCCAGCAATTCCTCGCGCCGCTTGGCTGCTTTGGCCTCGTTCGCGCGCAATACGGGGCCAAACCCACGGATATCCAGCGGCAAACGGGCCAGGGCGGCAATCGCATCGCGTGTGGTCTGCGACACACGCGGCAGAACCTCGCGCATGTCCTTTTCATATTGACGGATCAACGCACGCTCCATCCTGCGTTCCGACGAATAGCCAAAGATGTCCAATGGCGTACCGCGCAGCACCTTCAACCGGGTCAAAAGCTTCAGTGGGCCAAGGATGGCTTCGCCAAACGCACGTTTGCGGGGTCTGTCGTTGCTGCCCGATCCCCCCAAAAAGGGTGGAGCCAGATGGAACGTCATCTTGAAATCGCCATCGAACTCGGCAGCCGCTTTGTCACGGCTTGACAGAAGAAGGCGCGCGACTTCGTATTCATCCTTGTAGGACAACAGCTTGTGATAGCCCTTTGCCACCGCTTCGCGGATATCCGCATCCTCAACACTGTCGACCAGCTTGCGATACCGCTTGGCCAGCCGCGCACTTTGGTAGTCGGTCAGGTGGCTTGCGCGGGATTCGATCTTCTGATCCAGCGATTTGGGCATCTCGGTTACGGTCGGGGACAGAATGGACTGTACCTCTGCCGGATGCAGAACCGCCCAACGCCCGATATCAAACGCACGTTTGTTCCGTTCAATCGTAGTTCCGTTCAATTCGATGGCATCAAAGATCGCCTGATGGCTGACGGGCAACAACCCGCGCTGCCACGCTGCGCCAAAAATCATCATGTTGGAATAGATCGAGTCGCCCATCACGGCGCGTGCCAACTCGGTCGCGTCAAACAGCGAGACATCTTCTTTCAGTCGTGCTTGAAGAGCCAGTTCCAATTGATCGGCGGGAATGCGGAACTCGGTATTGCGCGTAAAGTCGCCTGTAACCGTCTCATGGCTGTTCACAACGGCGCCTGTACGGCCAGTGCGGGTCAGGCCCAATGTTTTGGCTCCGGCGGATACCACCAGATCACCGCCGATCAGCGCATGGGCTTCGCCGGTTGCGACACGGATGGCGCTGATGTCTTCGGGTGCGTTGGCCAGACGGCAATGGATGTGGACCGCGCCGCCCTTCTGCGCCAAGCCCGCCATTTCCATCATGCCCGCGCCTTTGCCGTCAATCTGGGCAGCTTGCGCAAGGATCGCACCCAGCGTGACAACACCGGTTCCCCCGACACCCGTGATCACCACGTTATGCGTACCGCTGATTTTGGGCAGCACCGGCATCGGTAGATCGGGCAAGTCGATTTCGGTTGTTGCCTCTTTGCGGATCTTCGCCCCCTCAAGCGTAACGAAGGACGGGCAAAAGCCGTTCAGGCAGGAATAATCCTTGTTGCAGCTTGACTGATCGATGGCCCGCTTGCGCCCGAGTTCTGTTTCCTTGGGAACGATCGACACGCAGTTCGATTGCACCCCGCAATCGCCGCAGCCCTCGCAAACATCGGTATTGATAAACACACGCTTGTCCGGGTCCGGGAACGTGCCGCGTTTGCGGCGGCGGCGCTTCTCGGCCGCACAGGTCTGAACGTAGACAATGACCGAAACACCCTCGATCTCGCGGAACTTCTCCTGCACCTGCATCAGTTCCGCACGCTCGAATGTCTGAACACTCGACGGCAGAGCCTTGAAGTTCACGTCTTCCTTTTCGTCATAGACCAGAGCAACCTCACGGACACCCATGGCTTTGACTTCGGCAACGATCCGTTCTGCGGTCAGATCGCCTTCATTCTCCTGCCCGCCCGTCATGGCGACGGCATCGTTGAACAGGATCTTAAAGGTGATGTTCGTGCCTGCAGACAACGCCGCGCGGATCGCCTGAACGCCCGAGTGGTTATAGGTGCCATCGCCAAGGTTCTGGAACACGTGTTTGGTGGTCGAAAACGGGGCCTCACCGACCCAGTTCGCGCCTTCACCACCCATCTGGGTAAAGCCCGTGGTGTTCCGGTCCATCCACTGCACCATGTAATGACAACCGATCCCTGCATAGGCACGGCTGCCATCCGGGACTTTGGTCGAACTGTTATGCGGGCAGCCCGAGCAGAAGTACGGAAGCCGCGTTGCAATTTCCTGCGCATTGTCGGCCCGGCGCGCCTCGGACAAAGAGGCCAGCCCGGCCCGAATACCATCGGTTTCACGCCCTTCTTCGATCAGGATCTCACCCAGCTTTTCAGCAATCATGATCGGGTCCAGCGCGCCACGGGTCGGGAACAGTTCATCGCGGTGCAACGTACCGGCGCCGCCCTTGTACCACCCATAAACCCGGCGACCGCGGCGGTCGTCAAAGATAGCTTCTTTGACCTGAACCTCGATCAGCTTGCGCTTTTCCTCGACGATCACGATCAGGTCCAGCCCTTCGGCCCAGTCGTGGAACCCGACCATGTCCAGCGGGAAAGTCTGCCCCACCTTGTAGGTCGTGATCCCCAGCCGTTCGGCTTCGGATTCATCGATGTTCAACAGCGACAGCGCATGGGTCAGGTCCAGCCAGTTCTTGCCCGCGGCAACAAACCCGATCTTTGCACCCGGTTTGCCCCAAATCCGCTTGTCCAGCTTGTTGGCATGCGAAAACGTCTCGGCTGCAAACCTTTTGTAATCGATGACGCGCGTTTCTTGCAGGTGCGGCGTGTCCCCAAGGCGAATATTCAAACCGCCCTCCGGCATATCGAAATCAGGTACGGTAACCTGCATTCGGTCGGGGCGACCATCCACAACCGAAGTAACCTCGATTGTGTCCTTCATGGTTTTTAGCCCAACCCAAACCCCGGCAAAACGGCTAAGCGCAAAGCCGTATATTCCGTAGTCGAGGATTTCCTGCACGCCCGCCGGGCTGACGACCGGCATATACATATCTACCAGTGACCATTCGGACTGATGCAACACGGTCGAGCTTTCGCCGGTATGGTCATCACCCATCGCCATAAGCACACCGCCATGCTTGGCGGTTCCGGCCATATTCGCGTGGCGCATGACGTCACCGGATCGGTCTACACCCGGTCCCTTGCCGTACCAAAGCCCGAAAACCCCATCGAACTTGCCGTCGCCGCGCAAGCCGGCCTGTTGGCTGCCCCACAGCGCCGTTGCCGCCAGATCTTCGTTCAATCCGAACTGAAACGTAACATCGCTTTCGGACAACTGCCTTTGCGCCCGCATCATCTGCTGATCAACAGCGCCAAGTGGCGAGCCACGATATCCAGTCACCAGCCCCGCCGTGTTCAGTCCCGCCTGCCGGTCTCTGGCCTTTTGCATCAGCATCAACCGGACAAGCGCCTGTGTTCCGTTCAGAAGAACGGGGCTTTTCTCAAGATCGAACCGGTCGTTTAACGTAATCTGTGGCTGACTCATCAGACGTCTCCCCTCGCCAGATCAGTGTGCATGTACTCAGCGCATTTTAGGTCATAATTTCTGACCTGTATAGGTTTTATGCACTGAACTGTAACGATTTCGGCCTTTGATTGTAGAACTTGTTACCTGTTTCATATAGGCGTTCGAAAAGATAACGAAAGTTGCGGCGATGGATTGGGACAAGCTTAGAATATTTCACGCGGTGGCCGATGCGGGCAGCCTCACACATGCCGGGGACAAGCTCAATTTGTCTCAATCCGCCGTGAGCAGACAGATCCGTGCGCTGGAAGAGTCGTTGGATGCCACCCTTTTTCACCGTCACGCCCGGGGGCTGATTCTCACCGAACAGGGTGAATTGTTGTTCGACGCCACATCCGCCATGTCAAAACGGCTGGACGCAGCTGCCGCACGCATTCGCGACAGTGAAGAAGAGGTCTTTGGCGTTCTTCGGGTCACGACGACCTTTGGGTTCGGCACACTGTGGCTCGCCCCTCGCCTGCCCAAGCTTTATGAACAATATCCTGATCTGAACATCGACCTGATGCTGGAAGAACGAGTTCTGGACCTTCCCATGCGAGAAGCGGATGTCGCCATTCGCATGAAGGAACCCAGCCAGGCAGATCTTGTGCGAAAACGCCTGATGACGGTTCAGATGGCGCTTTACGCGACGCACAACTACATCGAAGCCCATGGTGGAATGCTGAAATCTCTGGAGGATATCCAAAATCACCGGCTGATCTGTCAAACACCCGCGGCACCCCAGGTGGGCGCCAGCGCGGCCATGGTTCGCCACCTTATGACCTACAATCCCGCATCCCTGTTGACGGTAAACAACTACTTCGGCGTCCTTCAGGGAGTGTTGCACAATCTCGGCATTGGGGTTCTGCCAGATTACGTCACACAGGATTTCCCGCATCTTGTGCCAGTTCTGTCGGATGTCGAAACCGCTGACGTGCCGGTCTATCTGGCTTATCCCGAAGAACTCCGACACTCCAAACGTGTCGGGGCGTTCCGCGACTTTGTGCAGGACGAGATCATCGCACAGCGCAAACAACTGAAAAAGATGGGAAAACTTTAGCTATGCATAAATGGCATAGCGGGCATGAGGACATTTCAGGGTTAAATTCCTTGAACGTTTACAATCTGACCCCTAAATGAGCACTCGAAGGCGGTGATGCTGAAACGCTCATCATCTTCATACCTCCCTGTTGGACTACGGCCGAGCTTATTGCTCGGCCTTTTTTTTGCTCTAGGCGTTGCATCAAGTCAGCGAAAGCTCTGGGAAAAATACACGCATAGGCATATGATCCCAAAAAAACGAGATAATTTCGTGTTCGAGGGAGAATCATGTTCCACCCATTCCGCCTTATGTTGGCGATTGTCTGCACTCTATTTTTGGCGGTTCCGCTTTATGCGCAAGATACCGGCTCAACTTCTTCAGTGACCATTCCGGACGATCTAACACCTGAGCAGGTCGATGGTCTGGTTGCCCGCATGTCAGATGACCAGGTGCGCGCCATTCTGTTAGAGCGCCTTGATGCGGTCGCCGAAAAGCAGGCTGCCGAGAAGGCGAACGTGGAAGACCCGCTGACCGAAATCAGTGAGATATGGGCCGAGATGGTCTCGTCCTGGACACATGTTCTGACCACGCTTCCCAATATTGTCACGGCACAGATAACTGCGTTTGGCAATTTCAGCGACACGTTTGGAACGTCCGGCGTCCTTACCCTGTTTGGGCTTATTCTTTCTGTGTTGATTGCGGGTTTCATAGCCGAGAAACTGTTCATTTTCCTGACCCGTCGCTGGCATGAAGCGACCGAAGTTGGGGATGAGGCCGATCTCAGGGGCGCCATCAGTTACCTGTTCCGCAGGTTCTGCCGCGAAATTGCCGGGCTGATCGTGTTCTATGTTGTCATTCGCGCGATTGGTCGCGGGCTTCTGACACCCGAACAGATCACCTATGCCGCTCCGTTTGTTTTCTATTTGATCTGGATTCCACGCCTGGGGGCTGCGGCCTCACGTTTTGTTCTGGCACCGGAGAAGCCCAAATATCGGTTGGTGAGTATTGACGACCATTGGGCAAAATATCTGCATCGCAATCTGATCGGGCTGTTGATCCTGATTGGGTTCACACTGTTTGTTGTGCGCTTTAACGCTCTTAATGGCGTGACAGGTGACGATACACGCATCGGCTTCTGGCTGAACGCGGCAACCCATGTCTATATCGCTATTATCGCATGGACCGCGCGCGAAGGGTTGTCTCAGATGATGCTGGGAACAGATCCGGATCACACGAAATTCGATGAAGAAGTTGCGCATTATTATCCCTACTTCGCCATTGGTGTTTCGGTGACAATCTGGCTGCTGGTCGAATTCCTGGTCGCACAACGCGATCCATCGACGCTGAGATTGTTGGGTCGTGGTGCGCATTTCACAACCATGTTCTGGTTACTGATTGCCCCTGCTCTCGACACTTTGATCCGCGGGCTGGTACGCCATTTGCAGCCACCAATGTCAGGCGAAGGCCCGCTGGCCGAACGCGCTCATCGCGCGGCCAAGCGCAGCTATATCCGTATTGGGCGGGTTATTGCGGGTTTGGTCGTGGTTTTCATGATCGCCCGCGCGTGGCATCTTGACCTGCGCAATGTCGCCTCGGCCGGTGTCAGTGCCGAAGTTGGCGGCGCTGTCATTGAATTCCTTCTGATCATTGCGGTCGGCTACATCCTGAACGAGGTTGTTTCACTATGGATCAACCGCAGGCTGGCCAAGGAACAGACCGCAGCTGAAGCAGTCGACGAGGAAGCAAGCGGTGAAGGCGGCGGTGCCGGAGGCTCTCGTCTGGCGACGGTCCTGCCGCTGATGCGGATTACGGCCCAAGTCACAATTTCGGTAATCTTTGGCCTGCTGGCCTTGGGTGCGCTGGGTATCAACATCACACCGCTTCTGGCCGGTGCCGGTGTTCTGGGTCTGGCCATCGGCTTTGGTGCTCAGAAACTGGTGGCGGATATCGTGGGCGGTGTTTTCTTTCTGGTCGATGATGCCTTCCGCGTCGGCGAATATGTCGATGTGGGCGGAACCACCGGAACGGTCGAAAAAATCTCGATCCGTTCAATGCAACTGCGTCATCACAGGGGGCCTGTGCACACAATCCCTTATGGTGAAATCCAGAAGCTGACGAATTACAGCCGTGACTGGGTGATCATGAAGCTGAAGTTCACCGTGCCCTTCGATACCGATCCCAACAAGGTCAAGAAAATCTTCAAGAAGATCGGGGCCGAAATGATGGAGGACGAAACCCACAAAGAAGGCTTCCTGCAACCCTTCAAGTCTCAGGGTGTGTTCGACTTCGACGATGTGGGCATGATCATTCGCGGTAAATTCATGGCAAAGCCCGGCAAGCAGTTCACCTTGCGCAAGGAAATCTTCAACAAGGTCAAGGCCGAGTTCAAGGCCAACGGCATCGACTTTGCCCGCCGCGAGGTGCGCGTTGCAATTCCCGGACTGGAAGAGGTCGAGCATCTGACGCCCGAGCAGAAGACTGCTGTTGGCGCCGCAGCTGCTGCCGAGGTCAACAAAGACCAGGGATCGGCGTAACCTTCGGGGTTTACGTCGGCGATTTGCAGCAGGACTGCTGTGCGGTTTTTCGGAACCGGCCGTGATGCCGGTTCCGTTTTTCTTTGAAAGACGCGACCTGCGCCGACTTGACCCTTTCCACACGCGCGTGCTTGCCCTACAAGGCGCGCAATCTCGGCCCACTTGGACACAGGACAGAAGATGCAAGAGCCCGCCATCACACCCGATCTGATTGCCGCACATGGGCTCAAGCCCGAGGAATACGACATGATCCTCGAGATCATCGGGCGTGAACCGACCTTTACCGAGCTTGGCATTTTCTCGGCTATGTGGAACGAACATTGTTCTTACAAGTCGTCGAAGAAGTGGTTGCGCACTCTTCCGACCTCGGGACCTCAGGTCATTTGCGGACCGGGCGAGAATGCCGGTGTCGTGGATATCGGCGACGGTCAGGCCGTTGTTTTCAAGATGGAAAGTCACAATCACCCGTCTTACATCGAGCCCTATCAAGGCGCGGCAACGGGTGTCGGCGGCATCCTTCGGGACGTGTTCACCATGGGTGCCCGCCCGATCGCTTCGATGAACGCGCTGTCCTTCGGTGAACCCGGCCACCACAAAACCCGCCAGCTGGTCAACGGCGTGGTCGAAGGCATTGGCGGCTATGGCAACTGTTTCGGTGTGCCTTGCGTTGGGGGCGAGGTCCGCTTTCACCCGGCTTACAACGGCAACTGCCTTGTGAACGCCTTTGCCGCCGGTTTGGCCGACAGCGACAAGATTTTCTACTCTGCCGCGTCGGGCGTGGGAATGCCTGTGGTTTATCTGGGTGCCAAGACCGGACGCGACGGTGTTGGCGGCGCGACGATGGCCTCGGCCGAGTTTGACGACACCATCGAGGAAAAACGCCCTACTGTTCAGGTGGGTGATCCCTTCACCGAGAAACGCCTGATGGAAGCAACGCTTGAGCTGATGCAGACCGGTGCCGTGATCTCGATTCAAGACATGGGTGCCGCGGGCCTGACCTGTTCCGCGGTTGAGATGGGCGACAAGGGCGGTCTGGGCGTACGTCTGGATCTGGAAAACGTCCCCCAGCGCGAAGAGAACATGACAGCTTATGAAATGATGCTGTCCGAATCTCAGGAACGCATGCTGATGGTTCTCAAACCCGAACTTGAGGCCGAGGCCCGCGCCGTGTTCGAAAAATGGGATCTCGATTTCGCAATCGTTGGCGAAACCATTGCCGAAGACCGCTTCCTGATCATGCACAACGGTGAGGTCAAGGCCGATCTCGTCCTGTCCAAACTGTCTTCGACCGCGCCCGAATATGATCGCCCTTGGGTGCCGACGCCCGAAGCCGAAGAACTGGCTGAAGTGCCTCAGATCGACCCGATTGACGGCCTGCGCGCCCTGCTATCGTCGCCCAACTACGCGGGCAAGCAGTGGGTTTATGAGCAATACGACACGATGGTAATGGCGGATACAAACCGGACACCGGGCCTGGGTGCGGGTATGGTGCGCGTGCACGGCACCGACAAGGTGCTGGCGTTTACCTCTGACGTGACCCCGCGCTACGTCCGCGCCAACCCGGTTGAAGGCGGCAAACAGGCGGTGGCCGAAGCCTACCGTAACCTGACGGCTGTTGGGGCGAAACCGTTGGCTACCACCGACAACCTGAACTTCGGCAACCCGGAAAAGCCCGAAATCATGGGTCAGTTTGTCGGCGCCATTCAGGGCATCGGCGCCGCAGTCGGCGCGCTGGATATGCCGATCGTGTCAGGCAACGTGTCACTGTATAATGAAACCGACGGTCAGGCGATCCTGCCCACCCCCACAATTGGCGCTGTCGGGCTGCTGAAACACAGTGATGAAATCATCGGCAATGAGGTGCGCGAAGGCCACGTGGCTTTGGTGATCGGCGAAACCAAAGGCCATCTGGGTCAGTCCGCCCTTCTGGCCGAGGTCTTCAACCGAGAAGATGGCGACGCGCCACATGTGAATCTGGACGCCGAGAAACGCAATGGTGATTTCATTCGCGCCAATCGTGGAATGATCAAGGCCTGCACAGACCTGAGTGATGGCGGTCTTGCGCTTGCGGCCTTCGAACTGGCCGAGGCGGCCGGGGTTGGCGTTTGTCTCGATGATGCACCGACGGAATTCCTGTTCGGGGAAGATCAGGCACGGTATCTGGTCGCGTGCAACTTTGATCAGGCCGAGGCGTTGATGATCGCGGCAGGTCAGGCAGGTGTGCCGCTGGTCTCTGTAGGTCGTTTTACTGGAGATACCGTCAGGATCGGCGGTTCGGAGGCCTCGCTAGAAGACCTGACGACCGTTTTCCGCAACAGCTTTGCCGACGCCGTCGCCTGATCAGGCTGAATAAATCTCGCTCGAAACCTGCGTTCTGAATAAGCGCAGGTTTCGTCGTTTTGGCATATTCATGTGCCCTTGCGCGCCCGGTTCAGGCGCTCTACATCTTTGGAAAGACCTTCAGGAGTTACCTACATGCCGATGAGCGCCCATCAAATCGAACACCTGCTGCGAGAAGCTTTTCCTGACGCGGATATTCAGGTCGGCGGCAACGACGGTGTTCATATGTCCGCCATGGTGGTGGACGAGAGCTTTCGCGGCAAAAACCGGGTGCAGCAACAACGCGCGGTTTATGCCGCGCTGAAAGGCAAGATGGATGGCCCAGATGGTGAGCTGCACGCGCTGGCGCTGACGACGAAAGTACCTGAGTGAGTGCAACCGTCTGGATATACGGCATTTGTGGACTGATTGCCTTTGCCGGCAGCGCCTTTATTATCAGATCGGCAATGAAAAATAGGCGCTCCGACAAAATTCGGGGTGTGAAACCTGGTCACGGAGACCAATTGATAGACCACGGAACCGTGTTGGGAGGCGGCGGTGGTCATGTAACCGTGTCTCGGGTCACCAGAGACCCACAGGCCTACGCCAAAGCGATGGTTCCCAAAAAATGAGTTCATGGCAGGTTTGGATATCAGCAATCGCAGCTTTGATAGTTGCCGCCGCGCTGATCGAAGCCTATGTGAAGCGGAACAGAAAACGCAACCTCGCCGACATGCGTCCAGATCCGGGTGAACTCAGCAAAGTGGGCGGCCTTGAGAGGTACGGGCTTGATCCGGTGGAAATGGCGCAGGCCGAACACCGGCGGCTTGAAACGGAAGGATGGGCACCCAGTTTGCCCAGTGATGGAACAATCCCCGCAGGTGCGGATGAAAAGGAAAAACAAGATGACCGACGTTAAGACCCAGATCGACCAAACCGTCAAAGCCAACGATGTGGTGCTGTATATGAAAGGCACCAAGGAAATGCCGCAATGCGGGTTCTCCTCGCGCGTGGCTGGCGTGTTGAACTACATGGGCGTTGAATACACGGATGTGAACGTTCTGGCCGATGAAGAGGTGCGTCAGGGGATCAAGGATTATTCCGACTGGCCCACTGTGCCCCAGCTTTACGTCAAAGGTGAGTTTGTTGGCGGCTGCGATATCATCACCGAGATGACTCTGTCGGGCGAACTGGACGCGTTGTTCGACGAAAACAACGTCGGCTACAACAAGGAAGCAGCCGACAAAATTCGCGAAGCAAACGCGTAATCCAGCCTAACGGCTGGAACAACCCCGGTAGATATCCTGCTCAACGGCGGCGCCTGCCGCCAAATAGCTTACGGACGCGTCCCACCCTTTCGAGCGCAGGATGTAGGTTCCACCATCACCAATGGATTCGTAGCGGATACCAGACCCGCTTTGGACTTGACGCATCACAACCAGAGAATTGTCCACCAAGGTTGCCGCTGCACCCGTACTGTCCGGCGCGTTGAAATAGGTGACAGGCAGCGGTATTCCGTTTTCACAGGTGAAGGTGACAGACAGAATATCGATCTCAGCCAATGCTGTTGTCGCGGGCGCAATCAGCGCCACCGCACAGATGAATTTGCGCAGGAACTTCATCGTGCCTTTTTCTCCTCAACTACTGCGGCCAGCGCTTCGGCCCGTGCGGCCAGTTCGGCCAGCGTATCTGTAACGGATGGTGGAACCACAGCCACTTCAATGCGCTCAGGTTCGGGCGCCGGGGCGCTTCGCAGCGCCTGAAGCTCGGCTTCGGCTTCGGCCAGTTTCCCTTCGAGCGACTTGACCTTGTCCTCTGTTGCCGCAGTCTTGTCGGCCAGCATCAAACCGGCCATCAGCAACATGCGGGATTCCGGCATACGACCGATCTGATCGGACAGCACCTGTGCCTCGTCGTCCAACACTTTGGCGGCAGCGTGCAGAAAGGGCTCTTCCCCGTCTCGGCAGGATACCTCAAAACCGCGCCCGCCGATATGAATGGTCACTTCGGGCATCACTCTACCTCACCTTCAACAAGTTTCGCCTGCGACAGCAGAGGTTCCAACCTTGCAAGAACTGCCTGCGCTTCGGCGGCGTCTGACGCCTGTGCTGCGCGCGTTGCTTCCAGTTCCGCGACGGTGGCCCGGTTCAGCAGCTCGGCATCTGCGACACCTTCGGCGGTGGCGGCGCGCAATTCCTCTATCGCAGTGCGCAACTGCTCGTTTGCCTTGCGCATCCGTTGCAGATCGTCGTCCAGTCGCGACATTGCAGCGCCGTGACTGGTCCGTTCAGCGCGCAGCATCTCAAGCTCGGCGCTCAGGTCGTCGACGCGGACTGTATCTGACAGTTCGTCCTTTAGACGGCTGTTTTCCGCTTTCAGCGCCTCCAGCTCGGTGCTGTTGTCCAATGCGGCCTTGGCTTCGGCCAATTCAGCGCGCGCGGCTTCGACCGTCGCGATTTTCGCACGGGCTTCTTCCAGCTCGGATCGCAGAGCGTCTGTTTCGGCTGTATTGGTCGGAGCGCTTCGCAACTCCTCAAGATCGGCTCTCAGCCCGTCCACTTCCTGTTCGTGCTGTTCCTTTAGGGTTCTCAGACGTTCCTGAAGCTGCGCGTTCGCAACTTTTTCATCTTCAAGCGCTGCCTGGAGGCCGTCATCCGGCCGGGCATCTACGGACGCGCCGCCCAATGCGTCGACGCCCGTTCCGATACGGTCCATCGCCGCAATAATGCGGTGCTGTAATTCCTCAAGTTGGCTCATGCCCCTGTCACCTCTTTATCAAGGTTCATTCTGTTGCGAAGCGATCCGAATCAAAATCGAATCCCGCCTGCCGCCAGTCTAACGGAATGCGACAGAAAATACCCACTGTTTGCTTTCAACTACTTGGACCACGCAGTTCACGCAATCCAAGCGGATAAACCCCGGTTCTGCTTGCACTTTGAGTGCTGAGTGGTATTGAGCCCGCAATCTGCTTTTTATCCAAAGGAACAACGCCCGTGGACCTGACTGCGCTGCGCAATGCCAACCCCGAACACTGGGACAAAGCTGCGGCCATCCGCACATTGACCCTTGATGCCGTCGCCGCTGCAAACTCCGGACATTCCGGTATGCCCATGGGCATGGCGGATGTCGCGACTGTCCTGTTCGAAAAGCATCTGAAGTTTGACGCCTCGGCCCCGAACTGGCCGGATCGCGACCGCTTCATCCTGTCCGCAGGCCATGGTTCGATGCTGGTTTATTCGTTGCTGTACCTTACGGGATATGAAGATGTAACGCTGGAGGAGATCAAGAATTTCCGCCAGCTGGGCGCAAAAACCGCAGGCCACCCAGAAAACTTTCTGGTTGCTGGTGTTGAAACCACGACCGGACCGCTGGGTCAGGGTATCTCGAACGCCGTGGGCTTTGCGATGGCCGAGGAAATCCAGCGCGCGCATTATGGCAAGAAGGTTGTAGACCACTATACCTATGTCATCGCGGGCGACGGCTGCCTTATGGAAGGCGTAAGCCAGGAGGCAATCACCCTGGCCGGTCGTCACGAGCTGAGCAAGCTGATCGTCTTCTGGGACAACAACAACATCACCATCGACGGCACCGTCGACATCGCCGACCGCACCGATCAGGTTCGTCGCTTTGCGGCCTCGGGCTGGCATGTGATCGAAATCGACGGTCATGACCCCAAGGCCATCGACGCGGCCATCGTTCAGGCGAAGAAGTCGAAAAAGCCAACCATGATCGCGTGTAAAACCCACATTGCTCTGGGCCACGCGGCGCAGGACACGTCAAAAGGGCACGGCGCGCTGACCGATGCGGATCAGCTGAAGGCCGCCAAGAAGGCTTATGGCTGGGCGCATGACGCGTTTGACGTACCTGCCAATGTCAAATCCGCATGGGAAGCCATCGGATCACGTGGCGCTGCCGAGCGTGCGGAATGGGAAGCGCGTTTCGCACAACTGTCCGAGCGAAAGCAGGCTGAGTTCACCCGCGCCTATGCGTTCGAGGCCCCCAAGCGTCTGGCCGGAGCCATTCGTGCCTTCAAAAAGCAGATGTCCGAAGACCAGCCGAAACTGGCCACCCGTTCGTCGTCGGAGAAGGTCCTGAACGTTGTGAACCCGATCATGACCGAAACCGTTGGTGGTTCGGCGGACCTGACCGGGTCAAATAACACAAAATCGGCCGATATGGGCGTGTTCCTTCCGGAGAACCGCAAGGGTCGCTATATCCATTATGGTATCCGTGAACACGGCATGGCGGCGGCAATGAACGGCATGGCGCTGCATGGTGGTATCCGCCCCTATGGCGGTACATTCATGGCCTTCACCGATTATGCCCGCCCGTCCATGCGTCTGGCGGCGCTGATGAAGATCCCTTCGGTTTTCGTGATGACCCATGACTCGATCGGTCTGGGCGAAGACGGCCCGACCCACCAGCCTGTCGAGCATCTGGCGATCTCGCGTGCAACCCCCAACACTTTTGTCTTCCGCCCGGCTGACACCATTGAAACGGCCGAGGCATGGGAACTGGCGCTGACCTTCAAGGACAGCCCCTCTGTCCTGTCGCTGACCCGTCAGGGTGTTCCAACGGTACGTACCGAGCACAAGACCAAGAACCTGACCGCTCAGGGTGCTTACGTTCTGGCCGAGGCAGAAGGTAAGCGTCAGGCGATCCTGATTGCAACAGGTTCCGAAGTGTCGCTGGCCATGGAAGCCAAAGCGACGCTCGAGGCCGAAGGTATCGGCACGCGTGTTGTTTCGATGCCCTGCATGGAGCTGTTCGCAGAGCAGGACGAAGCCTACCGCAAGCGCGTCCTTCCGGCAGGTCCGGTCCGCGTTGGTATCGAAGCCGCGGTTCGTGCTGGCGGCTGGGATCGTTGGTTGCTGGGTGAACGTGGCCGCGAAGCCAAAGCCGGGTTCATCGGCATGTCGAGCTTTGGTGCCTCGGCCCCTGCCGGTGAGCTATACAAGCATTTCAGCATCTCCGCCGAAGCAACCGTGGCCAAGGTCAAGGAATTGTTGGGGCTGTAAGCTTATACCAGAACAATCAACCAAAGGGCGGCTTCAGCCGCCCTTTTCCGTTTCTTTTCAGTGCGCTTTGGACTTGCCGAACAAAGGCATGATCACCTTGGTGGCCATTGGGATCAAAACCAGTCCCCAGGCTAGGCCCAGAACTCCGTCCATTGTCGCTTTGGCCAGCCATTTCACCGCAGCGGCCCAGTCCTCGGGCGCTGAATACGCAATCGCTTTGGCCCAGTCATAGATCTGATGCTGCAGCCAACCAAAACCAAGCACTTCCAGACCGTGGATGACAATCGAGCCACCGACCCAAAGCATCGCCGCAGTTCCGACGACCGACAAGGTTTTCATCACAGCCGGCATTGCCTTGACCAGACCGCGACCCAAGCCACGACCAACAGGCGTTGGAGCGTTACTCGCCAGATAAAGCCCAACATCATCCATCTTCACGATCAACGCCACCGAGCCATAAACCACCACAGTCACGCCAATCCCCACAACGGCCAAAGTTGCGGCCTGCATCCAAAGGTTTGGCGCTTCGATCGCCGCCAGTGCAATGGTCATAATCTCGGCTGAGAGGATAAAATCAGTTTTGATCGCGCCCTTGACCTTCTGCTCTTCCAGATGGCCCGGATCCCGGTTTTTCATGTCTTCCTCTATGACGTGACTTCCATGAGGAAACAGAACGTGAAAAATCTTCTCGGCACCTTCAAAACACAAATATGATCCACCCAGCATCAACAGTGGGGTGATCAGCCACGGGGCGAAATTGGCCAGCAGCAAGGCTACCGGCAACAGGAGTATGATTTTGTTGAAAACCGAACCGCGCGCGATACGCCAGATGATCGGCAATTCGCGCGCCGGGGCAAAGCCTTGAACGTATTTTGGTGTTACCGCAGCGTCGTCGATGATCACACCGGCCGTCTTGGCCCCTGCCTTGCCCGCCGCGGCCACGACATCGTCCACCGATGTCGCCGCAACCTTGGCGATCCCGGCCACATCGTCCAACAAGGCCAAAAGACCACTCATTGCGTTTCCTTTCCCAATCACTGCCGCATCTGGACCCTACCTGATCCAACGGCTAGCGCAAGCGTTAGCGCAACCGTCGCAGGTTTGCGCTAACACCTTAAAAATATGCCGTTTTTGCCCTTTTGAGATTCCCATTTCGCCGCTATATGGCCCTCAACGCAAGCGCATCAGGAGACGTCACATGACCATCAAGGTCGGTATCAATGGTTTTGGCCGTATTGGCCGCTGCACCCTGTCGCACATCGCCGCGTCGGGGCGTAACGACATCGAAGTGATCAAAGTCAACGCAACCGGCCCATTGGAAACCTCTGCGCATCTGCTAAAATATGACAGCGTTCACGGGCGGTTCCCGCGCGAAGTTTCGATCGAAGGCAACACAATGGATCTGGGCCGTGGCCCGATGCAGATGTTTTCGACCTACGATATGAATGAACTGGACTGGGAGGGCTGTGACGTCGTTCTGGAGTGCACCGGTAAATTCAATGACGGCAACAAGGCCAAAACACATCTGGATCGCGGTGCAGGTAAGGTGCTGCTGTCCGCCCCCGGCAAGAACGTGAACAAAACCATCGTTTTTGGTGTAAACCACAACACCCTGACCGCGAACGACAACATGGTGTCGAACGGCTCCTGCACCACAAACTGCCTGGCCCCGCTGGCCAAGGTGCTGGACGAGGGCGTCGGCATTGAACACGGTATCATGACCACCATTCACGCCTATACCGGCGACCAGCCCACGCTGGACCGTCGCCACAGCGACCTCTATCGCGCCCGCGCTGCCGCGATGTCGATGATTCCGACCTCAACCGGTGCTGCCAAAGCTTTGGGTGAAGTTCTTCCAAACCTGAAAGGCCGTCTGGACGGGTCTGCCATCCGGGTCCCTACCCCGAACGTTTCAGCGGTTGACCTGACCTTCCGCGCGTCGCGTGACACCTCGGTGGCCGAGATCAACGCAATCGTCGAAGAAGCAGCCAAGGGCCCGATGCAGCGCGTTCTGGGATATGAGCCCGCACCGCTGGTATCAACCGATTTCAACCACACCGAAGAAAGCTCGATCTTCGCACCCGACCAGACCCGTGTCGTCGATGATCGCATGGTGCGCGTGCTGGCCTGGTATGACAACGAGTGGGGTTTCTCGGTTCGCATGGCAGACGTAGCCGTCGCCATGGGCCGCCTTAACTGACCCTTCGGACTTCGCTTGTACGTTGGTGCCCGCTCAGGTTATCTGGGCGGGCATTTTCGTTCGGAACCGACATGAACAATCAAATCGCTATCTGGCTTGGCGTCCTGTTGCTTGGGGGCATGATGCTGGACGTAGCCTTGTATGGAACCGAGCACATGTTGTTCCTCGGTAAGAAGCTATACGACTTTCTGGACTGGCTCGCTTTTTGGCGATGACAGAGGTTTTTCTTGACATTTCGCTTGATCTGTAATTGTTAGCGCTAACTCATATGGCTGAGATATTTGTACGGAGCGAACCATGACCCTGAAACTAGCGATCAACGGATTTGGACGGATCGGGCGCGGGGTTCTGCGCGCGGTGATGGAAAGCGGACGTAAAGACGTTGAAATCGTCGCGATCAACGACTTGGGCAAGCCCGACATGAACGCGCATCTGTTCGAATTTGACAGCGTTCATGGCCGTTATCCCAACCCTGTCACGCTTACAGACGCCGGTCTGGATGTGGGCCGCGGCCCGATCCGCCTGAGCAGTGAGCGTAATCCCGAAGACCTGCCCTGGTCTGATATCGACGTTGTTCTGGAATGCACCGGGGTTTTCCGCACACGAGAAGCGGCTGAACGTCACTTCAAGAACGGATCACGGAAAGTCCTGATCTCAGCCCCTGCACGGGGTGACGGCGGTGTGAAAACCATCGTCTTTGGTGTCAACGATAGCGAACTAACCGCCGACGATCTGATCGTTTCGAACGCATCCTGCACCACGAATTGCCTTTCTCCGGTTGCCGCAGCGCTGGACGCTGGTCTTGGCATCAAACATGGCAACATGACCACCGTTCACGCCTATACCGCCAGCCAGCCTGTGCATGACACGGTTGGAAAAGACCCCTACCTGTCGCGCGCCGCAGCCCTGTCGATGATCCCTACCACAACCGGTGCAGCTGCCGCTGTGGGGCTGGTACTGCCGCAACTCAGGGGCAAATTGACGGGTCAGGCCATCCGGGTACCCACCCCGAACGTTTCGGTCGTTGATCTGGTTGCCGAGGTTTCGCGCCCAACGACCGAAGATGAGGTCAATCAACTGTTCATTGATGCCGCGGCAAAGATCCCCGGTGTTCTGGCCGCGGAAAGCCGTCCTCTGGTCTCGGTCGATTTCAACCACGACTCGCACAGCTCGACGGTGTCACTGGCAGAAACCAAAGTCACCGACGGTACGCTGGTTCGCGTGCTGGCCTGGTATGACAACGAATGGGGCTTTTCAAACCGGATGCTGGATACGGCCGCCGCGATGGGTGCCCTAGCCTAACCGCTCACGCAGTGCGGCATTGACACGGGGCGTGACAAACTTTGACACGTCCCCGTTCAAGCGGGCAATTTCTTTCACCAGTTTTGAAGCAATCGCCTGATGGCGTGCCTCGGCCATCAAAAAGACAGTCTCGATCGAGTCGTCCAGTGCGCGGTTCATACCAACCATCTGGAACTCATACTCAAAATCCGCGACAGCGCGCAAACCGCGGACGATGATCTGCGCACCGACATCCCTTGCGCAATCGATCAATAGATTTTCGAAGGGATGAGCGATAATTTCAGTACCGGTTTGTTCGGTCAGTTCGGCGCATTCGGCCTCGATCATCGCGACGCGCTCTTCCAGCGAGAACAACGGGCCTTTGTCCCGGTTGATAGCGACGCCAATGACCAGTTTATCCACCAATGCAGCCGCCCGGCGAATGATATCGATGTGCCCTATGGTGATAGGGTCAAAGGTTCCCGGATACAAACCAACCCGCATCACGCCCTCCTGCGCAATAAAATTTCTGCGCAAGCAAACACAACTTTGCTGCAGGTGCAAGTGATTGCTTTGGCACCCCTTGCTGTTAGTGCCCCATTATCATGCCTTCCAGGGCGTCCTTTTCCATCGCCAGTTCGGCCAGCTGGGCCTTTACCACGTCACCAAGTGTGACGATGCCGATCAGTTTACCGTCTTCGACAACCGGCATATGGCGAAAGCGTCCTTCTGTCATGCGGGCCATGATATCCTGAACAGAGGCCTGACGCGTCGTCGTGATCAGGTCCTGCGTCATGTAGGATTTTACAGGCTGGTCGAGACAGCCACTACCGCTGGCGGCAAGCTCGCGGACGATGTCGCGTTCAGACAGAATTCCAATCGCGGTTTCTCCGCCATCGTCAGAAACAACAACCGTCCCGATCCGCTTTTCCGCAAGAATCTTCGAGGCTTCTGAAACTGTCGCCATTGGCGCCACCGTTACAACGCCGTCTGTCGCTTTGGACGTCAGGATAGCCTGTACCAACATGAAGAATTCCTCCGGAATAATAACACTTATTCCAAAGCGTTGCGCGATTGTGGCGACCTGTCAAGCACCGGCATCTGCTTCCAATCGAAGCACTTCCTCGCGAATGCCGCGCGTCAGGGCATCGGCAAAGCGGTTCAACCGTTCGTTGCGCTGATCTCCTTCATGCCGAACCAGATAGAAACTGCGCGTCAGACTCACTTGATCCGTCAGGATTTTCCGAAGCCCCGGATGGAACGGCAACGTAAAGTCATGTGCCACGCAAACGCCAGTTCCCAAACTGACCTGCCGCAATTGCACCGAGACCGAGTTCGATGCAAGCGCGACACGGTCAACCCCAATATCGTTCAGGTAATCCAGTTCGCGGTCAAAGATCATGTCGGGAATGTAACCGATCAACCGGTGCCCCTTGAGGTCAGCGACCGAGTGGATTGGTTCGTGACGTTTCAAATATTCATCGGTCGCGACCAAATGCAGTTTGTAATCACTGACTTTCTTGACCAAAAGCTGCCCTGCGGTTGGCGCGCTGACGGTCACGGCCATATCGGCCTCGCGACGGGACAGGTTGATCACCCTCGGCAGAGCCAGAATCTGAATATCCAGTTCCGGGTTTGAATCACTGATCCTGGCGCAGACCTGGGGCAACAGGTAATTTGCGCTGCCATCTGGCGCGCCGATCCGGATTTGCCCGCTGAGTGATTTCGTGGATCCGGCCACGGCTCCGGCCGCTGCGCGCATCGCCTCTTCTGCATGCAATCCATGTTCCAACAGGCGCTGCCCTGCCGGTGTCAGGACATATCCCTGCTGCGACTTTGTGAACAACGCAGAATCCAGCGTCGTTTCCAATCGCGCAACACGTCGCCCCACGGTGGCGGGATCGATTTTCAGGATACGACCAGCGGAGGAAAGACTTTCCTCGCGCGCCACGGCCAGAAAGATCCGCATATCGTCCCAGTTTGGAGTCACACCGCTTCCTTTTGCATTTTTGCAAAACTCTTTTGAGACATTGCCTCTGTTCGCGGGATTTCTGCAAGCCTATTGTGCGCACAAATCTATCGGAGGAGTTATTGATGCAAGATCTGACCCATTTCCTGAACGGCGAAATGGTCGCCGGTACATCCGGTCGTTTCGACAACGTCTACAACCCGGCTACGGGCGAGGTTCAATACAAGTGCCCGATGGCAAGTGCTGCGGAAACCACGGCGGCCATTGAGGCCGCAGCCGCTGCCCAGCCGGAGTGGGGCGCGACCAACCCTCAGAAACGTGCACGTGTCATGATGGCAATGGTCGGCCTGATGAACCGCGACATGGACAAACTGGCCGAGGCACTAAGCCGCGAGCACGGCAAGACCATTCCCGATGCCAAGGGCGACTTGCAGCGTGGTCTGGAGGTGATCGAATACTGCATCGGTGCGCCTCAGATGCTGAAGGGTGAGTTCACCGACAGCGCAGGCCCCGGCATCGACATGTATTCCATGCGCCAACCGCTGGGTGTCGTGGGTTCGATCATGCCCTTTAACTTCCCTGCGATGATGCCCCTGTGGCATGTCGGTCCGGCACTGGCCTGCGGGAATGCCGTTGTTCTGAAACCGTCCGAGCGTGACCCCTCGGTTCCGCTGATGCTGGCCGAACTGTTTGTCGAAGCCGGTCTGCCCAAGGGTGTGTTCCAGGTCGTGAATGGTGATAAAGAGGCCGTTGATACGATCCTCGACAGCGAGATCATTCAGGGCGTCAGCTTTGTGGGGTCTACCCCGATCGCTCAGTATATCTACAGCCGTGCCACCGCAAACGGCAAACGCGCCCAGTGTTTTGGCGGTGCCAAGAACCACATGATCGTCATGCCCGACGCCGATCTGGATCAGGCCGCCGACGCGCTGGTCGGTGCCGGGTTTGGCGCAGCAGGCGAACGCTGCATGGCAATCTCTGTTGCGGTTCCGGTTGGTGAAGAAACCGCGGACAAGCTGATCGAAAAGCTGATACCGCGCGTCGAAAAGCTGAAAGTGGGCCCCTACACCGCTGGTGACGATGTCGACATGGGCCCTGTAGTAACCGCCGCCGCGAAAGAGCGTATCCTTGGTCTGATCAATTCGGGTGTCGAGCAAGGCGCTAAGCTGGTCGTCGATAACCGCGACTTCAGCCTGCAAGGTTATGAGGACGGTTTCTTTGTCGGCCCGCATCTGTTTGACCACGTCACTCCGGACATGGACATCTACAAACAGGAGATCTTTGGCCCGGTTCTGTCGACTGTCCGTGCAGGTTCCTACGAAGAGGCGATCGGCCTGGCGATGGACCACGAATACGGAAACGGCACAGCGATCTTTACCCGCGACGGTGACACAGCGCGCGACTTTGCCAGCCGGATCAATATCGGCATGGTGGGCATCAACGTTCCGATCCCCGTTCCGCTGGCTTATCACACCTTCGGAGGCTGGAAAAAATCCATGTTTGGTGATCTGAACCAGCATGGCCCGGACAGCTTCAAGTTCTACACCCGCACCAAAACAGTGACCGCACGCTGGCCGTCGGGCATCAAGGAAGGTGGCGAGTTCAACTTCAAAGCCATGGACTGATTTCAGCCTGCAAGATTATGGAACCCGGCCCCATTCAGGGCCGGGTTTTCGCATCTTTCCGCCGAACAGCATTCAAATTCCCCACGCTCACAAGAAATTCAGGTGCGTCTCTCTGGAAAATTGCGACCAATGGAAATATCTTGCCGCCAAATACACAGCGAGCAGTGAACTTACCGGAGGCAACCTTGGCCCAATCCCGAATAACCCGTCGTTCCGCCCTGCTGGGCGCTGCATCCCTGATGGCAACCCCTGCCCTTGTTCGGGCACAAAGCACGGACGCGTTTCCGGAAACAGAAGACGCGATCAGCACTCAGCTTCCGGTCCGACGCAATGTGTCGTCCTTCTCGCAGCAAAACTGGCAGGACCATTTTGATGAGCTGGGCGTAGGTTGCCTGTTGGCCGACATTACCAGCCGCGCGGTTCACTATTGGGCGCCGGATGGCACTTATAAGCTGTACCCCAGCTCTGTGCCCATGAGCGAAGAGCTTACAAAACGCGGCTACACAAAAGTTGTGCGCAAGACCGAGTTCCCAAGCTGGACACCGACCGCCTCGATGCGCGAGCGTGACCCCAGCCTGCCCATTCGGATCGATGGCGGTGATCCCGGAAACCCACTGGGCACCCGCGCGATGTATTTGGATTGGCCCGCTTACCTGGTTCATGGCACGCATGATACCCGCAAGATCGGCCGGCAGAGCTCGTCTGGCTGTATCGGCCTGTACAACCAACATGTCGAGGAACTGTATCCGCTGGTCCAGATTGGCACACAGGTTCGTTTGGTCTGATCTACCAGCTCAGAAAAGCAAAAGCCCCGGTCATACGCCGGGGCTTTTGACTCTTCAGGAACAGAGCATCATTCCGGCAGGATAACAGTGTCGACCACGTGGATCACACCATTGCTTGCTTCAATATCTGCCTGTATGACCTTGGCGTCATTCACTTTGACGCCGTTTTTGGCATTCACGCTCAGCCGATCACCCTGAACAGTCAGAACCTTCGCGCGCTTGCCAGCGATGTCGCCAGACATCACCTTGGCTGGTACAACATGGTACGTCAGGATCGACACGAGCTGATCTTTGTTCTCCGGCAACAACAACGTTTCCACCGTGCCTTCGGGCAATGCAGCAAACGCCTCGTCTGTTGGGGCAAAGACGGTGAATGGACCTTTTCCTTTCAGGGTATCTACCAAACCTGCAGCTTGAACTGCGGCAACCAACGTGTTGAATGATCCGGCCGCTACAGCGGTATCAACGATATCTGCTGCCTGCGCCTTGAGCGGCATGGCAAATGCAAATGCGGCGGCTGCGCCCATAAAAGTACGACGTAACATGGCTGTCTTCTCCTCTCCAGCTTGTTATGGAAAGAGGTACGGGGCTTTCGTCACGCCGGATCAGTCTGAGATCACTTTTCTTTTAGCTGCACCCAGATGCTTTGCGCGCGCCCTTCAGCCAAAAAGGGCAAATTGGCGACAGCATCGGGTCGATCTTGTTGCAGGTAATATCCCGGCCAAAGCATTGAATACGCTCCAGATTGCAGCAAAGCGTGCAGCATATACTGCTCACCCCAACCCGGGCAGTCATAGAAGAACCGCTTGGGGTATTCGTAGGGTAGAAAAACATCGTGCACATGGATCACCACTCCGGGCTTCAGTGTCGGAATGATGCGGCAGAACAAGTGTGCGACGTCGTTGCTCATCCGCACAACATGGCTGGAGTCGATAAACAGGACGTCGCCGGCTTCCAGCTCTGAAAACAGTACCGGGTCGGCCTCTTCCAGCCGTTTTTGCTCGAACCGATCAACAACATGGGCAATGTCAGCGCGGGGATACGGATCGATTGCCGTAATCGTGGTGTCAAACCCGCCATCGATGGCCGCCTGCCGGGTTACTCGGGTCGAATTACCACATCCAACCTCGATCACCCGCCGGGGCTGAAAGCGTCGGATCATCAGATACAAGGCATCCGCGTCGGGGCTGTCGTAATAGCCGTTTCCAGCACGATAGCCGGTCTGATTGCGCTCAGGATCCTTCAGCGCGTCCAGCGCATGCTTATGCGCGGCGTATTCACTGACCAGTTGCGAAATATCAAACCCATCCATTCCCGGCGACAAAGCATAGACGGGGCGCGTCAGACCTCCGGCAGCCTCAAAAGCTTCCAGCCGCGCGCGCTCATCCTGTTCGGTGACCTTGTCGACCAGTTTCACACCCAGCTCATCCAGGGCGGCGTTGATCTGCGGGAATTTTCTGGGTTTCAAGTCGCTGGCTCCGTGGTCTTTGCTGCGTTATTCCATACCTTTGGTGGTCGTTCCTCTGCAAGGACAAGCCGGGCAAACCCTTGGCAAAAAGAAAATTTCCGTATTCACTGATCAAAATAACTACCGCGAGGGCCGCCATGCAGCAGGAATTCACGATCGGGATCGAAGAAGAATACCTTCTTGTAGACCGCGACAGCCTCCAATTGTCCGAAGCTCCCGAAGCGCTGATGGAAGCCTGTCAGAATGATTTCGAAGGACAGGTCAGCCCCGAATTCCTGCAATGTCAGATAGAAGTCGGCACCCGCCCGCATGCAACCGTTGCTTCGGCGCGCGAGGACCTGAAACGCCTGCGCTCCTGTGTATCGGAACGGGCTGCGGAATATAACCTGTCACCAATAGCCGTGTCGTGCCACCCTTTTGCGAACTGGAAGGATCAGCATCACACCCGAAAGGAACGCTATGATGCGCTGCAACACGCGCTTGGGGGCGTGGCCCGCCGGATGTTGATCTGCGGCATGCATGTTCATGTCGGGGTCGAAGACCGAGCCTTGCGTTCTGATCTGATGCCGCAATTGTCTTACTTCCTGCCGCATCTTCTGGCGTTGTCAACGTCCTCGCCTTTCTGGAACGGCGAGGATACGGGCCTGTCGTCGTACCGTCTGACCGTCTTTGACAATCTGCCACGTACCGGTCTGCCACCGGTCTTTGCAAGCTGGGGCGAATATGAGCGCACCACGGGTATTTTGATTGAACTTGGGGTCATCGAAGATACCACTAAGATCTGGTGGGACCTGCGCCCCTCGCATCGCTTTCCAACGCTTGAAACGCGGATTATGGATGTCCAGCCAAGGTTGGAACACACGCTTTCACTGGCCGCCCTTGTTCAGGCGTTGACCAGAATGTTGTGCCGCTTGAAAGATCGCAACTTGCGCTGGCGGCAATATGATCGCTTTCTGATAGGTGAAAACCGCTGGCGCGCGCAGCGATATGGTGTGGGCGAAGGATTGATCGATTTCGGCGATCGCTCGATCAAACCCATGTCCGACCTGATCGGTGATCTGATGGGATTGCTGGCCGAAGACGCCGAGGCACTGGGCACAATGTCGGAACTGGCCCGCCTGCGGCAGATCGCCGAAAACGGCACCTCGGCCACACGCCAGCGCCGCGTTCATGCCGAGGCTTCCGCGCGCGGGGAAGATCCTGGCAAGGCCGTCGTGCGCCACCTGATCGAAGAGTTCCACGCGGATCTTTAGACACTGGCGACAACAGTCCCCTGCCCAGAGCCATTGTTGAGCCTGCAAAATTTCTGTAAGAATTCAGAAATAAACAACTGTTCAATTCATTGCCGATGGGAGGGAGCGCCATGGATTTCGCACTCAGCGAGGAACAAACAGCCATTTTCGACATGGCACATGCCTTTGGTCAGGAACATATCGCCCCTTTTGCCCGGCAATGGGAGGCTGATGGAACGATCCCCAAAACCTTATGGCCCCAAATCGGAGAGCTTGGCTTCGGCGCCCTTTACGTGTCCGAGGCCAGCGGTGGGTCAAACCTGACCCGTCTGGATGCAACTCTGGTTTTTGAGGCCCTATCGATGGCCTGCCCGTCGGTCGCGGCGTTCCTGTCGATCCATAATATGTGCGCCAAGATGCTCGACAACTTTGCAGACGATGACCTCAAGGCGCGCATCATGCCCGATGTTCTGAGCTTGAAAACTGTGTTGAGTTATTGCTTGACCGAGCCCGGTTCTGGATCGGATGCGGCAGCGCTGAAAACACGCGCCGAACGGACCAACGAAGGCTATACGCTGAACGGAACAAAGGCCTTCATTTCAGGCGGCGGATATTCCGACGCTTACGTCTGTATGGTGCGTACTGGCCAGGACGGGCCCAAAGGGATTTCGACCGTTTACGTTGAAGACGGCACGCCCGGCCTCAGCTTTGGCGCGCTCGAGCAGAAGATGGGCTGGAAAAGCCAACCCACCGCGCAAGTTCAGTTCGACGATTGCAAGATACCGGCCGGAAACCTTGTGGGCGCGGAAGGTGACGGATTCAAATACGCGATGATGGGGTTGGATGGCGGGCGGCTTAACATTTCTGCCTGCTCGCTTGGGGCCGCTCAGGCCGGGCTGGATATGACGCTGCAATACATGTCCGAACGAAAGGCTTTTGGCCAATCCATCGACCAGTTTCAGGCCCTTCAATTCCGTCTGGCGGATATGGAGATCGAATTGCAGGCCGCGCGTACGTTCCTTCGGCAGGCAGCCTGGAAGCTGGATCAGGGCGCGCCGGATGCCACGAAGTTCTGCGCCATGGCCAAGAAGTTCGTTACCGAGACCGGATCGAAAGTTGTGGACCAGTGCCTGCAATTGCATGGCGGTTATGGCTATCTTGCGGATTACGGCATCGAAAAGCTTGTGCGTGATCTTCGTGTGCACCAGATATTGGAAGGCACGAACGAGATCATGCGTGTGATTGTATCACGCCAATTGCTTGCCAATCGCTGAGGCACCCATGTCAGATATCGATATCCGCACCACAGGCCGTGCCGGGCGTATCACCCTGACCCGTCCTCATGCGCTGAACGCGATGACCTATGACATGTGCATGGCTATCGACACAGCGCTGCGCAACTGGCGCGAGGACGATGAGATTAACCTGATCATCCTGGACGCCGAAGGGGAAAAGGCCTTCTGCGCGGGCGGTGATATTGCTGAACTTTATGAAACCGGCACCAAGGGTGATTTTTCTTACGGTCAGAAATTCTGGCGTGACGAATACCGTCTGAATGCCCTGATCTTCGAATATCCCAAACCGGTCATCAGCTTTCTTCAGGGGTTCGCGATGGGCGGCGGTGTTGGCATCGGATGCCATGGCAGCCATCGCGTTGTGGGAGAAAGCGCAAAGATTGCCATGCCAGAATGCTCCATCGGACTGGTGCCGGATGTCGGCGGCTCGTTGATGCTGGCCCTTGCGCCTGGACGCGCGGGTGAGTTTCTGGGAACAACGGGCTATCGGATGGGGCCTGCGGATGCGATCTATGCAGGGTTTGCCGACCTTTTCATCCCGCAATCACAATGGTCCGATCTGATCGAGTTGCTCGAAGCCTCTGGAAACGCTGAGCTGTTGGCTGACCACGCCGATACACCGACCGATGGTGAATTGGTGAACTTGCAGGCCCAAATCGATCAGCATTTTTCCGGTGAAACCCTTGGCGACGTTCTGAACAGTCTGCGCAGCGACGACAGTGAGTTTTCGGCGAAAACTCTGGGCATGCTGAGGAAAAACGCACCGCTTTCCGTGGCTTGCACAATCGAGGTTCTTCATCGCCTGCGCTCCCCTTCTCTGACCATACGCCGAGCTCTGGAGATGGAGTATCGTTTCACCCACCGCGCGATGGAGCATGGCGATTTTCTGGAAGGCATCCGCGCGCAGATCATCGACAAGGATCGCAACCCGAACTGGCAGTTTCCTGACATGAACGTCCCTCTGGTTACCGTGTCGAAAATGCTTCAGCCCCTGGGTGCGGACGCCCTGACTTTCGAAGAGGATTAAGAGATGCAAATCGGTTTCATCGGACTGGGAAACATGGGCGCGCCAATGGCAGCCAATCTTGCAAAAGCCGGTCATAAAGTACTTGGCTTTGATACAGCAGGCGTGACGGTTGACGGGGTTACTCAAGCCGCAACCGCTTCGGAAGCTGTTGCAGCGGCCGATGCTGTCATCACGATGCTGCCAAACGGTGCGATTCTGAGGGCCGTTGCGGATCAGATCATTCCTGCAATGGCACAAGGTGCCGTGCTAATCGATTGCTCGACAGTTGATGTGGAAAGCGCGCGGGCAGTTGCGGATCAGGCCATCAGTGCCGGACTGTTGTCCGTAGACGCGCCAGTTTCTGGCGGCATCGGAGGTGCGGCGGCTGGCACGCTGACCTTCATGGCTGGCGGATCAGAGGCCGCGTTTGCCAAGGCATCCCCCCTGTTCGATATCATGGGGCAGAAAGCTGTTCACTGTGGTGAGGCCGGTGCCGGTCAAGCTGCCAAGATCTGCAATAACATGATCCTTGGTGTCACTATGATTGCAACCTGTGAAGCCTTCGCATTGGCCGACAAACTGGGTTTGGACCGGCAAAAGATGTTTGACGTGGTAAGTACGTCGTCCGGATACAGCTGGACAATGAACGCCTATTGCCCTGCCCCCGGTGTCGGCCCGCAAAGCCCTGCGGACAATGGGTATGCCCCCGGATTCGCGGCTGAGCTGATGCTGAAGGACCTGCGCCTCAGCCAGCAGGCGGCTGAGAGTGCAGATGCAGATACGCCAATGGGTCAGGTTGCCACCGCGCTTTATGAGCAATTTGTCGAGAACGAAGATGGCAAGGGACGCGATTTCAGTGCCATGCTGCCACGGTTTGAAAAGCGCAGGCGTGACTAAGACAACTGGCGGCATCTTGCCCAACGATTTGACAGATCTTGGGCAAGCGACCATCTAGGCAGTCATGAACAAAAGGCCCGGCTGGCCAAATCGCAAAGGAAGGCGACATGACGAGATTTTTGGTAACGACGGCAACTCTGGCGGCTTTGGCCCTTTCCCCGGTTGCCGCGGTTGCAAAAAACAAGGCCGGGCATTGCCCTCCGGGTCTGGCCAAGAAATCCGTTCCCTGTGTGCCGCCGGGTCAGGCAAAGAAAATCTATCGCGATGGTGACTTCATTACCAACGATTACCGCTGGATCAATGACCCTTATCGCTATGGGTTGAACCGAAACTACTCATATGTCCGTGCAGGTGACTACGTGTACCGGGTCGACCCCGAGACACGCAAAGTATTGAACCTGATCGGCGCGATCGCAGATATCCTGAACTGAGTCCGCGTCTGGGCACTTATTCCGCCGCGACACGCGCCCCTTTCAGCATCGGCTTCAGGTATCGCCCGGTGTGGCTGCGTTCAACATCGGCTATGTCTTCCGGTGTTCCGGTGGCGACAATTTCGCCACCGCCATCACCACCTTCAGGTCCAATGTCGATGATATGATCCGCGGTTTTAACCACGTCCAGATTATGTTCAATCACTACGACCGTATTGCCTTGATCGACAAGTTCGTGCAGCACTTCCAACAGCTTGCGAACATCTTCGAAATGCAGACCTGTTGTCGGTTCGTCGAGAATATAGAGCGTACGTCCGGTTGAACGTTTCGACAGTTCCTTTGACAGCTTCACCCGCTGCGCCTCGCCACCTGACAACGTCGTGGCTTGTTGACCCACCTTGATATAGCCAAGACCCACACGCGCAAGGGCGTCCATCTTGTCCCGGATTGAGGGCACGGCCTTGAAGAACTCCTGCGCATCTTCCACTGTCATATCAAGCACATCCGCGATGGATTTACCCTTGAACTTGATCTCAAGCGTTTCGCGGTTATACCGCGCGCCTTTGCAGGTTTCGCAAGTCACATAGACGTCCGGCAGAAAGTGCATCTCGATCTTGATGACACCGTCACCTTGACATGCCTCACACCGCCCGCCTTTGACGTTAAAGCTGAAGCGACCGGGTTTGTACCCGCGTGCCTTAGCCTCGGGCAGACCGGCAAACCAATCTCGGATCGGGGTAAAGGCCCCGGTGTAAGTCGCCGGGTTTGAACGCGGCGTTCGCCCAATGGGGCGCTGGTCGATGTCGATGACCTTATCGAGGTGCTCCAGCCCCTTGATGGTTTCACAGGGTGCTGGTGTCTGACGTGCCCCGTTCAGCCGCATTGACGCGGTTTTGAACAATGTCTCAATCGTGAGGGTGGATTTACCCCCGCCCGACACACCGGTGACACAAACAAATTTGCCCAAGGGGAATTCGGCTGTGACATTCTTCAGGTTGTTGCCCGTGGCCTTGACCACCGTGACTTTCTGCTTCTTCCCCTTCCGACGCTGCACCGGAACCGCGATTTCACGCGTTCCTGCCAGGTACTGCCCGGTAATGGAGGCCGCATCTGCCGCGATTTCCGCAGGCGTTCCGTGACTGACCACCTGACCGCCATGCACACCTGCCCCCGGACCGATGTCGAAAACATAGTCAGCCTCGCGGATGGCTTCCTCGTCATGTTCTACAACGATCACCGTATTGCCCTGATCCCTCAGGTTCTTGAGCGTATCCAGAAGCCGGTCATTGTCACGCTGATGCAGTCCGATCGAAGGCTCATCCAGCACATAGAGGACCCCGGTCAGCCCCGAGCCGATCTGACTGGCCAGACGAATACGCTGGCTTTCGCCTCCTGACAGCGTTCCGCTTGAACGGGACAGCGTAAGGTATTCCAAACCAACGTTATTCAGGAAACCAAGTCGCTCGCGAATTTCCTTGAGGATGGCGCGGGCAATTTCGTTTTTCTGGGCGCTCAGGTGGTTGGGCGCATCTTCGATCCACGCCAAAGCCTCACGGATCGACATCTGCACCACCTGCCCCACATGCAGCCCGGCGATCTTAACCGCCAGCGCTTCGGCCCGCAGCCTGTAGCCTTCGCAGGCGCCGCAGGGGCGATTGTTTTGATATCGTTCAAATTCCTCACGAATCCACGCGCTGTCAGTTTCGCGGTACCGCCGTTCCATATTCGGGATCACGCCTTCAAAACTGCGGGTCACTTGATAGACGCGCCCGCCTTCGTCGTACCGGAACAGAATTTCATCATCCCCGGACCCACGCAGAAAGACCTCCTGCACATTTTTCGGCAGGTCTTTCCAGGGCGTGTTCTTGTCAAACTCGTAATGGCGCGCGATGGCCTCGATGGTTTGCAGGAAATATGGTGATTTGCCCTTTCGCCATGGGGCCAAAGCACCATCGTAGAGTTTCAGAGTCTGGTCCGGCACCACCAAGCGTTCATCGAAAAACAACTCGACCCCAAGACCGTCACAATCCGGGCAGGCACCGAATGGCGCGTTGAACGAAAACAGGCGTGGTTCGATTTCGGGAATGGTGAAACCGCTGACCGGGCAGGCAAAATTCTCACTGAATGTGATGCGTTCCGGATCACCCTCGCGCGGGGCAGTTTCCAATATGGCAATCCCGTCCGCCAAGTCCAGAGCGGTGCGCAAGCTGTCGGCCAGGCGCGTTTCCATTCCTTCCCGTACAACCAGTCTATCAACAACCACATCGATATCGTGACGGAATTTCTTATCCAATACAGGCGGTTGATCAAGTTCGTAAAACTCTCCGTCCACCTTGACGCGCTGGAAACCCTGTTTGCGCAGCTCCAGGAATTCTTTTTTGTACTCACCCTTCCGGTCGCGCACGATGGGGGCCAGAAGATAGCCGCGTGTGCCGTCTTCCATTGCCATGATCCGGTCGACCATGTCCTGCACTTGCTGCGCCTCAATCGGCTGCCCGGTGGCCGGGCTGTAGGGCGTTCCGGCGCGCGCAAACAACAGACGCAGATAGTCATAGATTTCGGTTACCGTGCCCACAGTTGAACGCGGGTTCTTGGACGTCGTCTTTTGTTCAATCGAAATTGCCGGAGACAGGCCGCTGATATGGTCGACATCCGGCTTTTCCATCATATCCAGGAATTGCCGGGCATAGGCCGAAAGGCTTTCGACATACCGGCGCTGGCCTTCTGCATAGATGGTGTCAAACGCCAATGAGGACTTCCCCGAACCCGACAGTCCGGTGATGACCACCAACTGATCCCGAGGGATATCAACGTCTATACCTTTGAGGTTATGTTCGCGCGCGCCGCGCACCTCGATATTCTTCAGCTCAGCCATATGCGGCCCCCAACAAACAAGTGGTTAAGAGATAGGCGAGCCAGACCAAGACTCCAACAGAAAAGTTAGAACATTTAGTGAACAGTCGAAATTTCGCCGATTAGAACCTGCAATGATCAATGGATTGGAAAAAGGTGCCCGTAAAGGCGCAACCGTTGATCTGCTTGAGGATGAAAATGGCGCGGTTGACGGGGCTCGAACCCGCGACCCCCGGCGTGACAGGCCGGTACTCTAACCAACTGAGCTACAACCGCGCATCTATTTTCGTGGCCTTTTGCCTGGACCAAGGTTGGCAGCGGTGGCGCGGTTGACGGGGCTCGAACCCGCGACCCCCGGCGTGACAGGCCGGTACTCTAACCAACTGAGCTACAACCGCCCGCTGCATGTTCATTGCTGAACGTTTGGGTGTATTATGGCTACGCTCGGGCAGCGTCAAGCGGCGTTTTCAAGTTTTTTGTCAGATTCCAGAATTTTGTATACGGCGCGATTTTTTGCGGATGCCGCAGGTTCTATTTCCCTTGCAGCCAACCTTCGGGAAAGATATCACCCCGTCCCATGGGTGATTAGCTCAGTGGTAGAGCGCTTCGTTCACATCGAAGATGTCAGCGGTTCAAATCCGTTATCACCCACCATTTTCCAGAGCACACCGATGCCCAAAATGAAACGCTGGTTTCATGCAACGTCTTGGCGCTGCATGGTGCGGTCTTCACTACATCCCTCAACAAAAAAGGCGAAGCTATTGCTTCGCCTTTTGTTGACTCACCAAAGACTTAATGCGCGGTCGCGGAAGGTCCGGTATTACCGGGCGACGCGGCCGCCGCTGCCGCGGCCTCTTCCGCGGCTTCGTCCCATTCGATCGGTTCCGGTTTACGCACCAAAGCATGTTCCAGAACTTCCGAGACATGTTTGACCGGGATGATCTTCAGCCCTTCTTTGACGTTGTCCGGGATATCCGCCAGATCCTTTTCATTCTCTTCCGGGATCAAAACGGTCTTTATCCCACCACGCAGCGCGGCCAGCAGTTTTTCTTTCAAACCACCAATCGGCATCGCATTCCCGCGTAGTGAGACTTCGCCGGTCATAGCAATGTCTTTCCGAACGGGAATACCGGTCAGAACCGAGACAATCGACGTGACCATAGCCAAACCAGCCGATGGGCCATCCTTGGGTGTCGCGCCATCCGGTACGTGAACGTGAATGTCGATCTTGTCGAACTGCGGCGGCTTTACCCCGATCTGAGGTGAAATCGAACGCACATAGGACGAAGCGGCGTCGATGGATTCCTTCATCACATCGCCCAGCTTACCGGTCGTCTTCATCCGCCCTTTGCCGGGCAGTTTCAACGCTTCGATATGCAACAGGTCGCCACCCACTGACGTCCAGGCAAGACCGGTGACAACACCAACCTGATCGTCCTGCTCGGCCAGGCCATAACGGAATTTCGGCACACCCAGGAAATCTTGCAGGTTTTCGGGTGTGACCTTAACGGTTTCCGCGTCCTTCTTGATGATCTTGGTCAGCGATTTGCGCGCAACCTTGGCGATTTCACGTTCAAGGTTCCGTACGCCCGCCTCACGGGTATAGGTGCGGATGATCTTTTGCAGCGCCTCATCGGTCAGTTCGAATTCCTTGGCTTTCAAACCATGGTTCTTGACCTGTTTGCTGATCAGGTGCTGCTTGGCGATCTCACGCTTTTCGTCCTCGGTGTAACCGGCCAACGGGATGATCTCCATCCGGTCAAGCAGAGGCCCGGGCATGTTGTAGCTGTTCGACGTGGTCAGGAACATCACGTTGGACAGGTCATATTCAACCTCAAGATAATGGTCCATGAACGTGTTGTTCTGTTCGGGGTCCAGCACCTCAAGCATCGCGGATGCCGGGTCACCCCGGAAATCCTGCCCCATCTTGTCGATTTCATCCAACAAAATCAGCGGGTTCGTGGTTTTCGCCTTCTTCAGCGCCTGAATGATCTTGCCGGGCATCGAGCCAATGTAAGTCCGACGATGGCCCCGGATTTCGGATTCGTCGCGTACACCACCCAATGAGATGCGAATGAACTCGCGCCCGGTTGCCTTCGCAACCGACTTACCCAGCGATGTTTTACCGACGCCCGGAGGACCGACAAGGCACAGAATCGGCCCTTTCAGCTTTTTCGAGCGCTGTTGAACCGCAAGGTATTCAACGATCCGTTCCTTGACCTTCTCAAGCCCATAATGGTCGGCGTCCAGAATCTCCTGCGCGCGGCCCAGATCCTTTTTGACACGGGACTTGGTGCCCCAAGGCAGAGCAAGAATCCAATCCAGATAGTTGCGCACGACTGTGGCTTCGGCCGACATGGGCGACATGTTCTTGAGCTTCTTAAGCTCACCCTCGGCCTTTTCCCGCGCTTCTTTCGACAGCTTGGTCTCGGCGATTTTGGCTTCCAGTTCAGCAACTTCGTTGCTGCCGTCCTCACCATCGCCAAGTTCCTTCTGAATGGCCTTCATCTGCTCATTCAGATAATATTCACGCTGCGTCTTCTCCATCTGGGATTTGACGCGGGTCTTGATCTTCTTCTCGACCTGCAGAACAGACATCTCGCCCTGCATCAGGCCATAGACCTTCTCAAGCCGCTCGCTGACGCTGAGAGTTTCCAGAAGCTCCTGCTTTTGTTCGACTTCGATGCCCAGATGCCCCGACACAAGGTCGGCCAGCTTCGCAGGCTCGGTTGTATCGCCCACTGCGGTCAGTGCCTCTTCGGGGATGTTCTTGCGCACTTTGGCGTAACGCTCGAACTCGTCCGCGACAGTGCGCAACAGTGCTTCGGTCGTGGTGACGTCGCCGGGAATTTCGGTCAGGTATTCCGCGCGGGCTTCGAAGAACTCTTCGTTCTCCAGAAACTCGGTGATCTGAACGCGCGCCTGCCCTTCGACCAGCACTTTTACCGTGCCATCGGGCAGCTTCAGCAGTTGCAGCACATTTGCCAGAACGCCGGTGCGGTAGATGCCTTCTTCATCAGGGTCGTCAACGCCGGGATCGACCTGGCTGGACAACAAAATTTGCTTGTCGTCCTGCATCACCTCTTCCAGCGCGCGGACCGATTTGTCACGGCCTACGAAAAGCGGAACGATCATATGTGGGAACACCACAATATCGCGCAGCGGCAGGACGGGGTAGGAGGAATTCAGAGGCTCTTGCATGCTCTATCCTTATCGTTGGCAAGACGGTACTTGTCCCTCATCGAGGCAACATTTGACCGTCTCCTGTCTTGGACGATAAAGGTGGGGCCTCATCGCCCATTTTCAACCTTACCGCCATGTATCACCAATCAGAATGAACCGAGGTTTGGCGGACTGCAAGGCGTGCCGGGAACATATCCACCAAAATAGTAGAATACGCCCCGGTCTTGCGCGATCAGTCGCCAGAAAACAGCCCTGCTGTGCAGAATTGCCCGTTTTCGCCTTAGAGGGGGCAAAACATCACAGCGGTTCGATATCCCCCTGCGCGCGCTGCGCGTGGAAATCGGCTTGCCAGACTTCGAACGCGCCCGCGGCAATCGCGTCGCGCATGCCGGCCATGATCTCCTGAAAATAATGCAGGTTATGCCATGTCAGCAACATGCCGGAAATCATCTCATTCGCACGGAACACGTGGTGCAGGTAAGCGCGGGAATAATTCGAACAAGCCGGGCAAGTGCAGCGTTCGTCCAGCGGCCGCGGATCGTCTGCGTGACGGGCATTCTTGATGTTCACCACACCGTAACGGGTGAAAACCTGCCCTGTACGCCCGGACCGCGAGGGCAACACACAGTCCATCATGTCGATCCCGCGGGCAACAGCACCGACGATATCGTCGGGTTTGCCAACGCCCATCAGATAGCGCGGCTTGTCCGATGGCAGGAAATCGGGGGCATAATCGAGGCAAGAGAACATGGCCTCCTGCCCTTCGCCGACGGCCAGGCCACCAACTGCGTAGCCTTCGAAACCGATAGATTTCAACGCCTCGGCGCTTTCTTCGCGCAGGTCTTTTTCCAGCCCACCCTGCATGATGCCAAACAGCGCATGCCCCGGACGATCGCCAAACGCATCGCGCGACCGTCCGGCCCAACGCATCGACAGGCGCATCGACTCGGCAATGCGGTCACGATCCGCTGGCAGCGCAGGGCATTCATCGAAACACATGACAATATCCGAGCCCAACAGGCGCTGGATCTCCATCGACCGTTCCGGCGTCAATTCGTGCTTTGACCCGTCAATATGGGATTTGAAGGTTACGCCCTTTTCAGTCAGCTTGCGCAAACCGGCCAGCGACATGACCTGAAATCCGCCGGAATCTGTCAGAATGGGCCGATCCCAGTTCATGAACTTGTGCAGTCCACCCAGTCGATCAATACGCTCAGCGGTCGGACGCAGCATCAGGTGATAGGTGTTCCCCAGCAGGATGTCTGCCCCCGTCGCGCGAACGCTTTCCGGCATCATCGCCTTGACCGTTGCCGCAGTGCCAACCGGCATAAAGGCAGGCGTTCGCACGTCGCCGCGCGGTGTGCTGATCACACCGGTCCGGGCTTTGCCGTCTGTGGCTTTCAGATCAAAAGAAAACTGTTGGGTCATGTCATCGCCTCGGGTCGCCGAACCGGGCAGGCTTTGCCCGATCCGTTCGGTCTTTGCAACCCGTCAGGGTAGCGAGGCAACACGGTCTGTAAACAGTTGAACAACCCCTGCCCCATCCACGTCGCGGCAGACCCGAACTGCGGGACGTTCCGGATCAGGTCGCGTCGCACCCTTCTGGTCGCCTTCGGTGACAACCCGCAGACCCGTTTCGACCATGTCAAACATAGCACCATGAGAACAAGCAATCACAGCCGTCGAATCGTGCAGGCCGCAGCCCTCCAGACCACCGACGTCCTTGTAGAACTTCAGGTAAAAGCGAGAGATATCTCGCAGAAAGGACCCCATGTCAGGTGATCGCATTGCCAGGCTTTCGAAATCTGCAGTCTCGTAGAGCGTTTTCAGCGTGACATCCAAGCCGACCAGTACGGTTTCCGGCGGTGTGGCAAAGACCTCTTCAGCGGCAATCGCATCATGATAGATGTTGGCCTCGGCATGTACTGTAATATTACCAGGG
Organism: Ruegeria sp. AE4; assembly: GCF_056542185.1. Taxonomy (NCBI): domain Bacteria; kingdom Pseudomonadati; phylum Pseudomonadota; class Alphaproteobacteria; order Rhodobacterales; family Roseobacteraceae; genus Ruegeria; species Ruegeria sp. AE4. The sequence goes on from NZ_JBQFZK010000001.1 coordinate 647,498, forward strand.
CAGTACACCGCCCCGCCCATGATCACCAAACGCCCCAGATTGTCGGCGAATTCCGGATCCAGACGAATGGCGTTGGCGATGTTGGTCAGGGGGCCCACGGCGCACACCACCAGCTCTTTCTTGTGGGTTCGCGCCATATCAACCAGAAATTCAGCAGCTGGCAGGGCGTGGTTGCTTCCAATTTCGGGAATTTCAGTCAGGTCACCGAATCCTTCGGGACCATGCACATGTTCGGAGGGCGAATGCGTATCGGCACCCAGGGCAACCGCAGCCCCTTCCGCGACAGGCAGATCCAGACCCAGCTTATCAAGCAGGAACCGGGCATTGCGGCTGGATTGGTGAACATGCGTGTTTCCGAACACGGTGGTCAGGCCGATCAGCTCGATCTCGGGCGCTGCGGCGGCATAGGCGATTGCCATGGCATCATCGATGCCAGGATCTGTATCGATTATCATTTTCATCCAAGCCCGATATCGCAAACAATCAGGGATGCAAAGCGGTCACAGCACTAATTTTCAATGCCGCGTTTCACTATCTGGGCATTTGCATGACGCTGCTTTCCCCTCATACCAGAGTTGAAATCGGGCGACTCAATCGCCACATGTATACTATAGTACACAACAATAAGAGGACAGAATGACCGAAGACCAAATCATCGGATTGCTTTCGTCGAACATCATTTACCTGCTGGCAGCAGTGCTGGTAATTGTTATCATTTTCAAAGGCATCAAGATTGTACCACAGTCCGAAAAATATGTGGTTGAACGGTTTGGGCGCCTGCATTCCGTGCTTGGCCCCGGCATCAACTTTATTGTTCCGCTACTGGACATTGCGCGTCACAAGATATCGATCCTGGAACGCCAGCTGCCAAACGCGACGCAGGACGCAATCACCAAGGACAACGTTCTGGTGCAGATCGATACATCGGTCTTCTACCGTATTCTCGAACCTGAAAAGACGGTTTACCGGATTCGCGATGTAGATGGCGCGATTGCCACCACTGTCGCCGGGATCGTTCGCGCCGAGATTGGTAAGATGGATCTGGATGAGGTTCAGTCGAACCGGTCCCAACTGATCACGCGTATTCAGGAAAGCGTTGAAACAGCTGTCGATGACTGGGGCATCGAAGTCACCCGCGCCGAGATTCTGGACGTAAATCTGGATCAGGCCACCCGTGACGCCATGCTTCAACAGCTGAACGCCGAACGCGCCCGTCGTGCGCAGGTGACAGAAGCCGAGGGCAAGAAGCGCGCAGTCGAGCTGCATGCCGACGCCGAGCTTTATGCGGCGGAACAAACCGCCAAGGCGCGGCGCATTCAGGCCGAAGCCGAAGCTTATGCCACAGGTGTGGTCGCCAAGGCCATTCAGGATAACGGCATAGAAGCGGCCCAGTATCAGGTTGCCTTGAAGCAGGTTGAAGCCCTGAATGCGCTTGGAAACGGTACTGGCAAGCAAACTATTGTTGTGCCTGCCAACGCACTGGAAGCCTTTGGTGATGCATTCAAAATGCTAAAAGGAGGAAAATGATGGCAGACCCATTCTGGTTGACCTGGTGGATCTGGCTCGCCGCCGCATTGGCGCTGGGTATCCTTGAGATTGTCCTGCCAGGGTTCATTTTTCTGGGCTTTGCAATCGGAGCCGCAGTCACGGGCCTTATCCTTGCCGTATCCGGAATGGCTCTGTCTTTGAACGTGTTGGCGCTGATCTTTGCAGTGATGTCACTGATTGCGTGGCTTGTTTTGCGGAAACTGTTTGCGTTGCCGAACGGTCAGGTCAAAACTTTCAACCACGACATCAACGACTAAATTGCCGCGGCGCCCCAATCGGCGCCGCCGCCCTACTGGACCCTGTTGCTCCTATTCCCTATATAATCGCTCAGGCAACTGACCCGAGGCAAAGATGACTCACCCGAGCGAACAGTTTGAAGGCACACCGCTGATTGCGCCGTCAACCATTGAGCACCCCCTGTACGAGCCCGTGGTCGAGGCGTGTCGCACGGTCTACGATCCGGAAATCCCGGTGAACATCTATGACCTCGGCCTGATCTACACGATCGACATTTCCTCGGACAACGCCGTGAAGGTGATCATGACACTGACAGCACCCGGTTGCCCTGTTGCCGGCGACATGCCCGGATGGATCATGGAAGCGATCGAGCCTGTTGCAGGCATCAAAGAGGTTGACGTGGAACTGACCTGGGAGCCGCCCTGGGGTATGGAGATGATGTCAGACGAAGCACGTCTGGAACTGGGATTTATGTAGGCACCTGCCACAGTTTCCCGGGTATTTGTCACAAAACATTGGCGTTTTTGTTACCTGCTCGTGCTGTCCCTGTCACAATGATGCAGGAAAAGACCTGTGGACGGCACCAATCAGTGTCGCCTCGGGCCAGACATGATTTGACCGCCCCCCGAGTTCCGGCCCCGAAACACGGACCGTTCTTGCCCGAGAACGGTCCTTTTTCTTATCCAAACCACCGAACGTCGGGTAATCAGTTAAAATTGCAGGTCTTTTTGATCTCCGCAGATCTGGCGTCAAGTTGATTGATGTAGTCGCCCGACAGCATTTGCAGCCGTTTGTGTTCCGTTCCTGTGACCAGCCCCAAAAGTGCCCCGGCAGGAGTAATGGCGGCAACACTTTCCAACTGTTGGTCCTGCGCGTGCTTTTTCTCGGCCGCGATGGCGCGCAAATCGCCCTCGGCGGTCGCGCAGTTTACTGGATGCCTCTCTCCATCATTGGTGGCCGCCGCATCATCCGGAACAAACAGAAGAACTGCAATGGTAAGCACCGCGCGCATCAAGATCGAATTAACAATCGCCTGTAAATCATTCACAATAATATCCTTTCCGATAGTATATCAAAGCAAACCGAATTAACGGCTGACCAACTTGAACCCATTCAGTTCCACGGTCTCACAGTTGGATATCTTCAGCGAACCCATTCTGAATGCCGGGTTGTTTCATCCGGATAAAACTCTTTATAACACACCGTCTTGAGCCTTGACCTCCTGAGCCCTAAATTAAACGCAACGCGCGACAACGGAGACTTACATGTTCGGCATTCCCGGCAAACAGGCTGTGACCATGACACCTAAAGCCGCAGAACAAATCACCCGCCTGATGAACTCGGGTGGCCACGCTGGCTTGCGCATTGGCGTCAAGAAAGGCGGCTGTGCAGGCATGGAATACACCATGGAATATGTCGATCAGGCTGATCCGCATGATGAAGTTGTCGAACAGGATGGAGCACGCGTCATGATCGCGCCAATGGCGCAGATGTTCCTGTTCGGGACTGAAATCGATTACGAGGTGTCGTTGCTGGAATCAGGTTTCAAGTTCAGGAACCCGAATGTTGTCGACGCCTGCGGTTGCGGTGAATCCATTAAATTCGATGAAAGCATCACGCAGCAATCCTAGTTTGCGCCGGATAATCCCGTGACACGGGCCCGCCCGAACGCCGTGTTGTCGATCAAAGCGCGTGAACCCACCCGATCCGTGGAATTGTAAGATCGCGTCGACAATGCTATCCGCATCCTAAATCATCGAATGATCAGGGAGATACGGGTATGCGGCGCAGGCTTGCGGCAGGAAACTGGAAAATGAACGGAACCGGTGCTGCGCTGAGCGAGCTTGAAGCACTGTGCAAGTCTCACCCAGACGCTTCGGTCGATATACTCATCTGCCCTCCGGCAACATTGCTCAGCCGTGCCGCAGACACCGTACGCGGGTCAGCAGTCACCGTTGGTGGGCAGGATTGTCACGCGGCAAGCGCGGGCGCGCATACAGGCGATATCAGCGCCGAGATGCTGCTGGACGCGGGCGCGACGTCAGTCATCCTGGGTCATTCCGAACGTCGCGTAGACCATGAAGAGCATGACGAGGATATACGCGCCAAGGCCCGTGCAGCGATGGACGCGGGGTTAAAAGCGATCATTTGCGTAGGCGAAAGTCTGGAGCAACGCGAGGCGGCCAACACGCTCGACATAATCGGCGGTCAGATGTCGGGGTCGATCCCGGATCAGGCAACCGGCGAGAACCTGATCATTGCTTATGAGCCGATCTGGGCCATCGGCACCGGCAAGGTTCCGACGCTTGATGAGATTGGGGAAGTTCACGACTTCATCCGCGCCCGGCTAGAGCGCCGCTTTGGCGAAGGTGTGGGCCGCTCTGTCCGTCTTCTGTATGGTGGGTCGGTCAAACCCTCCAACGCGGCGGAGATCTTTGCGGTTTCAAATGTCGATGGTGCGCTTGTGGGTGGCGCCAGCCTGAAGGCCGGGGATTTCACGGGCATTATTCAGGCGCTGGAGAGCGTCTAGGATTCGCCTTTACTCGGCAATATCTTCGGCCCAAAGCTCTGGCTTTTCTTCGATGAACCGCTGCATCAGTGCGATGCAGTCAGGATCGTTGGCTATCACCACCTCGACACCGCGTTCGCGCAGGAAGTCTTCGTTGCCACCAAAGTTCTGGGTATCGCCGATCACCACACGCGGGATACCAAACTGAACGATAGTGCCCGAGCACATCATGCAAGGTGACAACGACGTGTAAAGAACCGTATCCCGATAGGTTTTCTGACGTCCCGCTTTGCGCAAGGCATCCATTTCGCCATGTGCGATCGGATCCCCGCCCTGCACACGTTGATTACGCCCTTGTGAAACAATATCGCCACCCCGCGCCAGAACTGACCCGATCGGGCATCCACCTTCGTCAAACCCGGCTTTGGCCTCGTCATAAGCAACGCGCAGCAGGCGCTTGTCGGTCTCGGTCAGCATTCCGGTCTCCATTTCCCGTGTTTCCTGAACCCTGCCCAAGCGCAATAGCTTGGTCAATAAAGGGCTCATGCCAGCTTCATCAGGATAAGACCCGACACGATCAGAAGGGCCGCGAGAATCCGCGCAGGGCTTAGGGCTTCGCCCAGAAACAGGATACCGACACAGAACGCCCCCACTGCCCCAATACCCGTCCAGATGGTGTAAGCCGTGCCTAATGGCAGGTCGCGCATCGCCAGCGCCAACAGGCCGAAAGAGCCGATCATCGAAAGAGCCATAAAGGCCGTAGGCCACAATCGGGTGAAACCAGCCGATTGCTTCATCGCTACAGCCCAGACGATTTCCAACAGGCCAGCAAAAAGAAGAAAGATCCAGGGCATATGACAACCTCGTATTCGTTCGGGTCGTCCCGAAAGATGTCCCATTATGGGGAGGTCGTCCTCTGAACCCGAGTTAAGCACTTGATGCCGGGGTTCAAGATACGAAAAAACCGGGCAGTCGAAACCGCCCGGCTACGTACATCGTCAAACCACTTAATTGGTTATGATTTCCGGGCCCATGAAAGTGTTGGGCAGGAAGGTCGAGATCCACGGTATATACGTCACCATAATCAGGAAGACGAAGAGAACAGCGAGGAACGGCAGCGCTGCCCTAACAACGCTCATCATCGGCATACCTGCAACGCCCGAGGTTACGAACAGGTTTAGACCAACCGGAGGCGTGATCATTCCGATTTCCATGTTCACCACCATAATGATGCCCAGATGGATCGGATCGATGCCCAGCTCGATGGCAATCGGGAACACCAGCGGTGCGACGATCACCAACAGGCCCGACGGCTCCATAAACTGTCCACCGATCAGAAGGATCACGTTCACAACGATCAGGAACGCCACCGGCCCTAGCCCTGCGGTCAGCATCGCCTCGGCGATATGCTGCGGCACCTGTTCGTCCGTCAGAACATGCTTAAGGATCAGCGCGTTGGCGATCACGAACAACAACGTCACCGTCAGCTTGCCCGCCTCGAACAGTGTATGCTTGGTATCCGGGTGAAAGAACGCCGCGACCAACGCGTAAGGCTTTTTCAGCAGCGGCAGGTTCTGTGCGTCCCCTTCCGTACTCAGCGGACCCATGTCCTTGTAGACGAAACTGGCGATGAAAAAGGCATAGACGGCAGCAACCGCGGCAGCCTCGGTCGGGGTAAAGATACCCCCATAAATGCCACCCAGAATGATAACGATCAGGAACAGGCCCCAACCGGCCTCGCGGGCCGAGGTAAAGACCTCACCCCACCCCTTCCATTCACCCTTGGGCAGGTTCTTGACCTTTGCCATGACATAGATGGTGACCATCAGCATGAAGCCAGCCATCAGACCGGGAATAACGCCAGCCAGAAACATGCGCCCAACTGAAACTTCGACGGCGGCAGCATACACAACCATCACGATGGACGGAGGGATCAGGATGCCCAGCGTACCCGCGTTACAGATCACACCAGCGGCAAACTCTTTGGAATACCCAACCTGGCGCATACCTGCGATGACAATCGACCCGATCGCCACAACCGTGGCCGGGGACGATCCTGACAGCGCGGCAAACAGCATACAGGCAAACACGCCCGCAATCGCCAGACCGCCGGGCAGATGCCCCACGCAAGCAATCGAGAAACGGATGATCCGACGCGCTACACCACCTGTCGTCATAAAGGACGAGGCCAGAATGAAGAACGGGATCGCCAACAGGGTGAAATGCCCCTCGAACGCCTCAAACAGCGTGCCTGCAACTGAAGCCAGCGAACTGTCGGAATAGATCAGCAGGAACAGGGTCGAGCTGAGGCCAAGTGCAACCGCAATCGGAACCCCGATCAGCAGCAGGCCGATGACCATCGAGAAAAGAAGGATAACGTCCATCAGTCATGCACCCCTTGTTGTGCGCGGACTTCTTCAATCTCGTCCTCGACTTCGTGGCTGGCGACAAGGCGATCGGTCTCACCACGCCAAATTTGAACGGCGACCTGCGTAAACCGGATCACCAGCAGCAGCATGGACACCGGCAGAACCAGATAAGGTACGACCTTGGGCAGTTTTTCATACCCCTCGCCATAGTTGATCAGGTCTTCCAGAAAGCGCAGCGGAGCGACCATGGGGATGTCGTCTACCTCGTAGAAACTCTGGCTGCGTGCGCCGAAATCAAACCCGGTAGGGAACCAGCGGCCCGATGTTGGCGGCAGATCTGCAAAGACGGCCCAATAATCATATGCCCCTTTGAGCATCAGCAGAGAAAACACCAGACAGCATCCAACCGAGACCAACGCCATTAGGCGCCTCGGTGCTGGCGCCAGCATGTTCAGGATTGCATCCACGCCCAGATGAGCATGTTTCTTGACTGCGTAAGACGCGCCCAGCAGCACCAGCCAGCCAAACGTGAACACTGTCAACTCAAGTGCCCATAGGATATTGGAATTAAAAACAAACCGCGCGATCACGTTGGCAAATGTAACGACCGTCATAAGGCCCAAAAGCAACGCGATCAGGGTTTCTTCGATATGGTCGATCAGCCCGCCCTGGCCGGAGTTCGCACCAGACATCTTTCAGTCCCCGCATTTTATTGAAGAGAGAGTTGAGAATGGGGCGGGCCATTTCAGCCCGCCCGGCCTGCGCGTCGAATACTCCCCAGTCCCCGGACGCGCGGTCTTTGACCGGATCAGAACCCGGCGTTGATGGCCTGTGCCGCGTCGATCTTGTCCTGACCCACGTCACCGGCGAATTTGTCCCAAACCGGTTTCATTGCGTCGACCCAGGCCTGACGCTGTTCAGGGGTCAGTTCACGGATGACGCCGCCTGCATCGATGATCGACGCTTTGGCCGCTTCGTTCACAGCAAAGGCTTCTTTGTTCCGGGTCTCGGTAACTTCGGCCAGAATAGTCAGGAACTGATCCCGCACCGCCGGATCAAGACTGTCCAGCCAATCCACCGATGTCACGACCAGATAGTCGATGATGCCGTGGTTGGTTTCGGTGATACCGTCCTGCACCTCAAAGAACTTCTTGCCGTAGATGTTCGACCAGGTGTTCTCCTGCCCGTCCACAACGCCCTGTTGCAGCGCGCCATACACTTCCGAGAACGCCATTTTCTGCGGGCTGCCCCCGATGGCTTCCATCTGTGCCACCAGCACATCTGACGACTGCACGCGGAACTTCAGACCGTTTGCATCCGACGGATCAACCAAAGCCTTGTTGGCCGACATCTGCTTCATGCCATTGTGCCAGAACGCCAGACCTTGCAGGCCACGACGCTGCATGCTGTCTTTCATCGCCTGCCCCTCGGCCGAGGCCTGGAACGCGTCTACAGCGTCGACATTCTTGAACATGAACGGCAGGTCAAACAGGCGGAACTGTTTGGTGAACTTCTCGAACTTCGACAGCGAGGGCGCGGCCAGTTGCACGTCGCCCTGCAACATCGCTTCGAGAACTTTGTCATCGTTGTAGAGCGTCGAGTTCGGATAGACCTCAACACACATCGTGCCGTTCATTTCATCGTTGACCCGCTGCTCCAACAGCGATGCCGCGATACCTTTGGGGTGTTTGTCGGTGTTCGTCACATGCGCGAACTTAACGACGATTTCACCTTCGTCGCATGCAGCCATACCAGCCGTTGCGGTTACTGTCAGAGCAAGCGCTGTTGCTGCCGTTGTCAGAAGCTTCATCTGATATCCTCCCAGAGTTCCTTGAAACTTGCAGTCGACGCCGGGTAAGCGCCGTATGGCGTGCAGTGAAGCGACTCAGGGTAAAGCACACAACTTTTGACTGCGATTGCGGAAAGTGTCTGATTACCTGTTTAATACCAAAGTGTTACGCCGTTGCTGGTTCAGGTTCTGCGCTTCCCAGGTCCGAGCCGTGCGAAAACTCGCACATCCTCAGAGCGGCTTGTGCGGATTTCCGCACAATTTCCGAATCACTTCTTCGAATCAGATGTGCCAATCCGGTTCCTGCTTATCTGCGGTAATCCTCGGGACGAATCTGGTAGCGCGCCAGCTTGTCGTAAAAGGTCTTGCGCGGCAGCTTCAGCGCCTTGGCCGCATCTGACGCTTTTCCATTGTGGCGGCCCAAAGCTGCAATCAACAAAGATCGTTCAACCCGCGCCATCTGTTCGCTCAACCCCAGATCCGTAGCCTGCGCAACCTCCTCAGGCATCCCAAGAACAAACCGCATCGCTGCTGACATCAGCGAACGGGCGTTGCCCGGCCAGTCGCTGGCCATCAAGGCCGCCAGATGTTCAGACGAAATCTCGGGAATTGCGATGCCTGCCTGCTCGGCCGCTTGCGCCACATAGTGACGAAAGATAACCGGAATGTCGTCGGGGCGTTCCGCCAGTGAAGGAACACGCACCCGCATTACATCCAAACGATAAAACAGATCAGCGTTGAACCGCCCCTCCGAACTTAACGCAGACAGATCAGCGGTTGTTCCTGCAATAATGCGCCCCCCCGGACCCCGCTCGATGATCTCCAACGCCGCAAACTGCGTGGCTTGGGGCATGGCGGACACTTCGTCCAGAAACAGGGAACCACCCACGGCATCGCCGCAGCTTTGGGCAAGGTCATCGGGGCTTAGACTTGAAGCCGGACGTTTGACAAAAGGCCCCTGACCAGCGGGCGACATCAGGTGAACCACTTCGGCTACTTTGGATATGCCGCTGCCCGGCGGGCCGGTAACAAGAACTTCGGCCCCTGTCGGTGCGACGGTCCGCACGCGATCCCGCAGCGCCTCAGCTTGCGGAGACAGGCCAAACAGCAAACGTGCGGCCGGGTCCCCCCTTTCAAGTTCGGATTTCAGGGCGCGCTGTTCCAACACTTGGGTGCGGGCTGCGAATGCGCGTTCAAGAACATCCATCAGGTCAGACGCAGCGCAGGGTTTTTCGAGAAAATCGAACGCTCCTTTTCCCATGGCTTCTACGGCCATTGGGATATCACCTTCTCCGGTCAAAAGGATCACCGGAAGCTCGGGGTCGATGTCCCGAGCATACGCCAACAAGTGGAAGCCATCCCGCCCGGGCATTCGAATGTCCGAAATAATCACACCGGGGAAATCCCGCCGAATATGATCCTTGGCCGCCACAAAAGAACCGGCTGTTGTCGGTGCGTAATCTGCAAGTTCAATGGTTTGCGCCAATGCCTCGCGAACAGCTGCGTCATCATCGACCAACAGAACCCTGCGCATCATGCAGCCTCTTCTTTTCCGTAGGGCTCCAGCTCGACGGTAAACACTGCGCCATCAGCCGTGTTTGCCCCGCGGATTTCACCCCCAAAGCTTTGAACAAGACCATATGATATAGAAAGACCAAGCCCCAGACCTTCAGATGATCCTACGCTTTTGGTCGAGTAAAACGGCTCGAACACCCGGTCGGGGTCTTCGATCCCCGGTCCGGTATCCTGCACAGAAACGCGCAACCGGTCTTCTTCGTGCATCACAATCGAAATGTACCGCTTGGGTCTCCCCAGCATCGCATCCGCCGCGTTATTGATCAGATTAACAAAGACCTGCACCAAGCGGACTTCACCCCCCCAAACATAAACCGCAGCCTGTCCCGGTTCCCATTCCAGCGTTACATCATCGTCACGCAATCGGGTTTCGGTCAATTCGACGGCAGTTTTCAGAACCTGCACCAGATCGACCCGGCCCATCGGTTCGCTTTCGTTGCGGGCAAACGCGCGCAGGTTCTTGATGATCCGGGCCATGCGGGCGGCCATTTCCGAAATACGCCCAAGGTTTTCGCTGGCCCTGTCGCCTTTGCCGCGTTCAAGAAAGGCCGTACCATTGTCGGCGAACTGCTGGATTGCCATCAACGGTTGGTTGAGTTCGTGGCTGATCCCCGCCGACATCTGCCCCAACGCGCTGAGCTTACCTGCCTGCACCAGCTCTGCCTGCGCTTTTTTCAGTGCTGCTTCGGCCTCCTGACGCTCTGCAACTTCGCGGCGCAATGCGGTGTTTGCTTGGGTCAAAGCACGGGTACGCTGCGCCACCCGGCTTTCCAGAACCGTGTTGGCATTCGCCAGCGTCCGTCGCCGTTCCATCGCAAGATACAGCATCGCGCCAAACGCCAGACAGATCGCGGCGACCGCCGCCGCCTGCAACCCGGCAAGTCGCCGGGCCGGGGCCACGTCCACCAAAACCTCGGCGGTCATATCGATCACAGGCAATTCAAGCGTTAGGTGCAACGCATCGCGTGGCAAGTACCGCCCCCAGTTCAGCCGCCACAATTCATGCTGGCCGACCCGCGTCTCAGCAAAATCCACTGACGCACCCTCTGGCGGTGACAGCCCGGACTGACCAACCTCGCGGCTCCAGAACAGCAAGTCCGACCGGTTCGAGATGAAGACGACACCGTCAGAATCAACAAAGAAAACGGCTTCGGTACTGCCCCGCCAAGTTTGTTCAATATCCTGGACATCGGCAACCACCATCACTGCACCTTCGACTTGCCCGGAGGCGGCAAAAGTCGGAGCGGCATAGGAATATATCCGGTCGCCACTGTCTGGAACCACCTCATGCGCGGTGCCCGCCGCCCCCTGCATGGCGCGCCTGAACGCAGGATGTGCGGACATGTCTCGCTGTGTCACTGGCTGTGCAGCGACCAGAACCCGACCGTTGCGATCCAGGTACATCATGTTGACGGCCGCTGTCTTGTCAGCAACGTCCAGCAACATCGCTTGCGCGTCATGTATCTGTGTTGGTGTATCCAACGCGTGCAAAGCGGGATGTGTCGCCATCAGAACCGCCAATTCCTGGTAGACCTGCATCTGGGTGCTGAGCCGATCCGCCGCCAGTTCAAGGTCAGCTTCGGCCTTGTCACTTAGCTGAGACAGCGCCTGACGATAGCCATAAGACCAAACAAAACCTGACAGCAGCCCGACAGCGGACAAAAAACCGACAATGATCCAAACTCTCTGCATAGACAGGGTCTTGCATTCAACGCGGCTCGTGGCAAGTGTGCGTCGCATGAAGTCATTCTCGCAATCCCCGACAGACCCGGGTTTCGTTCAGAACCCCTACCCTTTCTATGATCAGGCCCGCGCTGCTGGTGATCTGTTCTATTGGCGCGACTACGATATGGCTGCTGCGACGTCCTGCCATGCGGTGCGAACACTTCTTCGCGACCGCCGGTTTGGGCGGGAAGTTCCGCCTGAATGCGCGATACAGGGCCCCGCCCATTTGGCCCCCTGGCTGGCTATCGAAGCCCATTCGCTGCTTGAAGCTGAACCCCCGCGACATACCCGCCTAAGGGCGCTTGTTATGCGCGCTTTCACGTCGCGGGAAATTTCTGCGTTGCAGCCTTCCATAGAATCGCTATGCCACAGTCTTGTCGAGGCGTTTCCGAATACACCTTTCGATCTGCTGAGCGCTTATTGCACTCAGGTCCCGGTGGTAACTATCTGCCGACTGTTGGGCGTTCCCGAAGACATGGCGCCCAACCTGTTGCAGTGGTCGCATGACATGGTCGCGATGTATCAGGCCAACCGGACACAGGCGACCGAGGATAAGGCCGCCAAGTCCTCTCAGGAGTTCACGGATTTCCTGTTGGGATACATTAAACAACGACGCAACGATCCGCGTGACGATTTGATCACCCGGCTTATCAGCGCCGAGGAGGAAGGCGAAAAGCTGTCCATCGACGAGCTGGTCGCAACATGCATCTTGCTGCTGAATGCAGGTCACGAAGCAACCGTGCATTCGCTGGCAAACGGTGTGAAAACCCTGTTGCAAACACATACCAGCCCCGACGTTCTGGCACCGGACCAGATCGACGCAACGATCGAAGAAATCCTGCGCTATGACCCGCCTTTGCATATGTTCACACGGTATGCGTATGAAGACCTTGACATATTTGGGCATTCGTTCAGGCGCGGTGATCAGGTCGCGCTTTTGCTTGGCGCTGCAAACCGCGACCCTACCGTCTGGGATGAACCCGAAAGGTTTGTTCCGACGCGCTCGATTGAGGTCAACACAAGTTTTGGTGGAGGCATCCACTTCTGCGTCGGCGCCCCTTTGGCAAGGTTGGAAATGCGCATAGCCCTGCCCATTCTGTTCAACAGCTGCCCGAACCTGCGGCTTGCCGATCCGCCGACCTATTCAGACAGCTATCACTTCCATGGTCTGGAACGGTTAATGGTTCAGGTCTGACCTATATAAGGCGCGGATCGATCCGGCGCTGGCAGCACCTGCCTTCTATGCCCCTTCAACCAATGCGTTGAGGGGAAGCATCGTTGTGGACTTGATTTCTTCCATCGACAATAGCGCGGTCACATTGTGCACCCGTACCTCCGAAATCAGCGACTGGTAGAATTGATCATAGGCGCGCGCGTTCTTGACCCGAACCTTGAGAATATAATCAATGTCGCCTGCCAGCCGATGCGCCTCCTGCACTTCGGGATGTTCGCGCAATGCCTTAAGGAACTTGCGCTGCCACTCAGCCTCGTGTTCCGACGTGCGGATCAAAACAAAGAAAGTCGCCTCAAACCCTAGCGCTTCGGCATCCAGCAAAACCGTTTGCTGACCAATGATTCCCGCACTCTTGAGCTTACGAATACGATTCCAGACAGGCGTCTTTGAACTGCCGACCCGAGCCGCTATTTCGTCCAGTGACTGCCCTGCATCACGTTGCAGCTCGGCCAGAATTTTCCGATCCGTATCATCTATCCGCACCGACATTCCAATATTCCTTCCACATCGAAGCTTTCGTTCCAAAATTTTGTTTCGATGGAACGTTTGTCCTTATTTGAGCGCCCATATGGCGCTTTGGTGGGAATATTTCCTATATTGAGGGTCAAGTCAAACCACACCCGAGATGATCCGATGCAGGACGTTCGCACAACAGGCACCAAAGGGCATGTCGACTTTGTCGGCGCAGGTCCGGGCGACCCCGAGTTGCTGACACTCAAGGCGCTGACTGCGTTTGAGCAGGCTGATGTTGTGCTGCATGACCGCCTTATCAGTGAACCCGTTCTGGACATAGCCGGTCAAAGCGCCGCTTTGGTTGATGTCGGCAAAGCCGGATTCGGCCCATCCTGGAAGCAAAGTGATATCGACGCTCTTTTGGTCGAATATGCCCTGAAAGGTAACCGCGTGGTCCGCCTGAAGTCCGGCGATCCGACTGTCTTTGGTCGTCTGGATGAAGAGATTGAGGCCGTCGAGGCGGCTGGAATCACGTGGCAGATCGTTCCCGGTATCACGGCGGCCTCTGCCGCGGTGGCTGGTATCGGCCAAAGCCTGACTCAACGCGGCCGGAATTCCTCGGTGCGGTTCCTGACCGGGCATGACATGAAAGGTTTTGCCGATCATGACTGGAATGCCCTGGCACGGGCCGGTTCGGTTGCTGCGATCTATATGGGCAAGAAATCTGCCCGCTTTATCCAGGGTCGCCTGATCATGCACGGCGCCGATCGCGCTACTCCAGTCACACTGGTCGAAAACGCCTCGCGCCCGAACCAGCGGATTCTGGCCACCACACTGGATCAACTGCCCGCCGACCTGGCCACCGCCGAAATGGACGGACCAGCCCTGACATTCTATGGCCTTGCCCCGCGCGAAGCGACGCAGGCCGTAACCGAATTCAACAAGGAGCTTGCCTGATGGCCCGCGCTTTTACCCCCAAAGTCGTCACCGCAAATGATTTGCTGATAGGTGACGTCATTTACCAGACCGAAGATGACAGTTGGACGCGTGATCTGTCGCAAGCGGAACTGATCACTGACGAAGCACATGCACAGGTGCGTCTGCTGGATGCGGCGCGTCAGGCAAATAAAGTCGTGGGCGCTTATCTGGCCGATGCCGTTGCGGGCAAGAACGGCCCCGAGCCCACCCATTTTCGGGAAGATTTCCGCCGGACTGGTCCGTCCAACTATGCCCACGGCAAACAGGAAACTTCCCCGCAGCCCCGGGCCTGACCTCTGGCCATCTCTCTCCCCTTCAAGGCCCCTAGGTTCGGGGCTGCAAACAAGGACAGCTAGACATGTATCGCTACTCCGAGTTCGACACAGCATTTTTGGCAGAACGTAACGCGCAGTTCCGCGCCCAGGTGGAACGCCGCATTGACGGCTCGTTGACCGAAGACGAATTCAAGCCGCTGCGCCTGATGAATGGGCTGTATCTGCAGCTGCACGCCTACATGCTGCGTGTCGCCATTCCCTATGGCACGCTGAACAGTGCACAGATGCGTCAACTGGCGTTGCTGGCCGAGAAGTGGGACAAAGGCTATGGCCATTTCACCACCCGTCAGAACATCCAGTACAACTGGCCAAAGCTAAGCGACGTGCCGGATATGCTGGACGCGCTGGCCGAGGTTGGCATGCACGCCATCCAGACTTCGGGCAACACCATTCGCAACGTGACCGCCGACCACTTTGCCGGTGCCGCTGCGGATGAGGTCGCTGATCCCCGCCCTTACGCCGAATTGCTGCGCCAGTGGTCGACCGACCACCCGGAATTCCAGTTCATGCCGCGCAAATTCAAGATCGCCATCACTGGCAGTGAAAACGACCGCGCCGTGATCAAGGCGCATGACATCGGCCTGCAACTGGTTGAGCGTGACGGCGTTCTTGGCGCGCGCGTCATTGTTGGCGGTGGCCTTGGCCGTACGCCCATGATCGGCAAGGAATTGTCCGAGTTTGTCGCCTTTGACGACCTGCTGGCTTATCTGGAAGCCACCGTTTCAGTTTGGAACCAGATTGGTCGCCGTGACAACAAGTACAAGGCACGTATCAAGATCACCGTGCACGAGCATGGCATCGACGCTATCCGCGCCAAGGTCAACGAACGCTTCCTGAAGGTCCGCCCGCAGTTCAAAGGCGCGGATATGAACCTGCTGGAAGAGATCAAGGGCCACTTTGCACCGCCTGCCTTCCGCCATGCTTCGGTTGCGTCGTTTGAAAGCGCCTATACCAACGATCCGGTCTTCCGCTCGTGGGTCGACACCAACATCGCGCCGCACAAGAATGCGGACCACGCGATTGTAACGATCTCGATCAAGAAGCATGGGGCAACACCGGGCGATGCAACTGCCGAGCAGATGCGCGTTATGGCCGATCTGGCCGAAGAGTTCGCCTATGACGAGCTGCGGATTAGCCATGAGCAGAACGTGATCCTGCCGCATGTCCACAAATCGGACTTGCCTGCAATTCACGCCAAGCTGAAGGAATACGAGCTGGCAACCGCCAATATCGGTCTGATCAGCGATATCATCGCCTGCCCCGGCATGGATTATTGTGCGCTGGCGACGGCGCGTTCGATCCCGGTTGCTCAGGAAATTGCAACGCGGTTCGAGGACCTGAAGCTCGAGCATGACATCGGCCACCTGAAGATCAAGATCTCAGGCTGCATCAACGCCTGTGGTCATCACCATGTCGGCCATATCGGCATTCTGGGTCTGGACCGCGCAGGCGTGGAAAATTACCAGATCACTCTGGGTGGCGATGCGACCGAAACTGCGGCAATTGGTGATCGCACCGGTCCGGGCTTTGCCTATGACGAAATCGTTCCTGCCGTTGAGCGCATTGTCGACACCTATCTGAACCAGCGTGCAAGCGCAGAGGAGACATTCCTGGAAACATATCGCCGGGTGGGCATGGCGCCGTTCAAAGACGCCCTCTACCCCGAGGCCCGAGCAAATGCCGCTTGACCTGATCCAGACGGAACTGGGCCGGGACAGACGCGAACTGACTGAACGTGTCGAAGACCTGAATGCCCGGTTCCGGCACCACAGCGCCCATGATGTCATGCATGGGGCAATTGAAGAGATCGATGAGCTTGCTCTGGTCTCGAGCTTTGGTGCGGAATCTGTCGTTCTTTTGCACATGGCGGCGGTGGTGAACAAGGCAACGCCCGTTCTTTTCGTGGACACGCAAATGCTGTTCACCGAAACGCTGGAATACCAGCAGGAGGTGAGCGAGCGTCTGGGGCTTACCAACATTCGCATCATCCGGGCCGAGGATGCAGAAGTTGAGCGCGAAGACCCATACGGTGCATTGCGCCTGCGCGACACCGATGCATGTTGTAACCTGCGCAAGACTTTCCCGCTGCAAATGGCGCTGGTGGGGTTCGATGGCTGGATAACCGGACGCAAGCGGTTTCAGGCAGGCACGCGCGCTGCGCTGGAATTCTTCGAGGTCGAGGACGGAACAGGTCGGATCAAGGTCAACCCGCTTGCCCATTGGGCGCCCGAGGATGTGCGGGCCTATATGGATGAAAACAACCTGCCCCGGCATCCGCTGGTGGCCAAAGGATACCCTTCGATCGGCTGTGCGCCCTGCACCTCGCCTGTCAAAGAGGGCGAAGACCCCCGCGCCGGACGGTGGCGCGATCAGAACAAGGAAGAATGCGGCATCCATTTTGTCGATGGCAAGATGATGCGCGTCGGAGAGAAAACATGAACGTAATCGTAACGGATGAGGGCTTTTCGCCTGATGACTGGACCGACGGCTTTGTCACTCTGGATGATGCCGCCAATGACGTGGTCGCGCTAGACGTGAGCTCGGAGACAGACCCGGACGAACTGTTTGACCGGTTGGGCGGCACGAGGCTGGTTCGGGTAGACTTCCCGTCTTTCGCAGATGGTCGCGGATTTACCATCGCTCGCACATTGCGCCTGAAGGGCTACAAAGGCCGGCTGCGCGCCAAAGGGCATGTGCTTGCCGATCAATACGCCATGGCGCGCCGCAGCGGCTTTGACGAGGTCGAGATCGACGGAGAACTGGCAGACCGCCAACCCGAGGATCAGTGGCTGGCCCGCGCGAACTGGAAAGAGAATAACTATCAGGCTCGCCTGCGCGGCTGATCCCGCGATTGCCAGCCTGTGACGCAAAGGGGGCAATCTGTCCCCTTTTCCTGACTTGGATCAAAGATTAAACGGAGATGTCGGTTTAGCAGACCGGCAGGTAAACGATGACAGAGATGAAGCCCGTGAGCGAAGCAACCGCCGTAAAAGTCCCCGTCCTGCCGGACGCGCAAACTGTAACCGATGTCAAACACTGGACCGACAGCCTGTTTTCATTCAAGGTGTCTCGCCCGGCCTCGCTGCGTTTCCGTTCGGGCGAGTTTGTGATGATTGGTCTGCTGGGTGACAACGGCAAGCCGTTGCTGCGCGCCTATTCCATCGCCTCGCCCTCGTGGGATGAAGAGCTGGAGTTTTATTCGATCAAGGTTCAGAACGGCCCGCTGACCTCGAAATTGCAACATATCAAACCGGGTGACCAGATTATCCTGCGTCCCAAACCGGTTGGCACATTGGTGCATGACGCCCTGCTGCCCGGCAAGCGCCTGTGGTTTTTTGCGACCGGCACCGGCTTTGCGCCTTTTGCCTCGCTGCTGCGTGAACCGCAGACTTATGAGGATTATGACGAGGTCATCATTACCCACACCTGTCGCGAAGTGGCAGAGCTGGAATATGGCCGTCAACTGATCGACAGCATCCGTCAGGACGAACTGTTGGCCGAACTGATCGGTGAAGGATTTGCCGACAAGATCCGCTATTACCCGACCACCACACGGGAAGAGAGCCCAAAGATGGGTCGCATCACCACTTTGCTTCAGGACGGCACCGTGTTTTCCGACTTGGGTATTGACGGTGGCATCAAGCCCGAAACCGACCGTGCAATGGTATGCGGTTCGTTGGCTTTCAACCTAGATATCAAGGAAATCCTCGAAGGGTTTGGATTGCGTGAAGGTGCCAACTCGGAACCCAAGGAGTTCGTGATCGAAAAAGCCTTTGTCGGCTAAAGCAACCCTGCGTTCAGGGCTTTGCCACCCTGAACGCGAAAAACACCGGCAGAAAACAAGTTTTTTCGCATTACCCTGTATTTATGCCGCTTGAAGTGCGGCTCTGCCCGGTTTAAATTCCGGGCTCGAAATTCTGCAATCATCAAAGGAATGAACCCATAGCTCGCAGACCTCACAACGCGCCGCCACAGAGAGACACAGGCCCGCGCGTCAATGATAAGATCCGTGCCCCCGAAATTCGCCTGATTGGCGCCGAAGGTGAAAACGTCGGGGTGGTTCATCCCGCCAAAGCCATGCAGATGGCCGCAGATGCAGGTCTTGATCTGGTCGAAATCTCGCCCAATGCGAACCCACCGGTCTGCAAGATCATGGATTTCGGCAAGTACAAGTACGAAACGCAAAAACGCGAAAACGAAGCGCGCAAAAAACAAAAAGTCATCGAAGTGAAAGAGGTCAAGTTCCGACCGAACACAGATACGCATGACTATGACGTCAAAATGAAGAACGTCTTTAAGTTTCTGGAAAAGGGCGACAAGGTCAAAGTCACCCTGCGCTTTCGCGGCCGTGAAATGGCGCACCAGAACCTGGGTCGCGAATTGCTGGAACGTGTGGCCGAGGACATCAAAGAGGTCGGCAAGATCGAAAACATGCCAAAGATGGAAGGCCGTCAGATGGTCATGATGATCGGCCCGCTTCCGCATAAGTAATCCGCTTAAAAGACAGAAACGATCAAAGCCCCTTCGCTGCCGAAGGGGCTTTTTCGTTCAGGTCGCGCGTCTGCTTCGTAACCAGTTGACCGCATCTCTGAAGTCGAAAAGCAAGGAAATTATGTCAACGATCAGAAGCACCCAAAGAAACTTGATAAAGGCAATGCTCAGGGTCGCATCGGAAAACAACAAAAGCGTTACGATGACAACCAGTGGAACCCAGCACAGAATGTGCGGCAAAGCCATCGCACCGCTCATCCCGCGCGCAACCGCCATGATGGGTATGTTCAGCGCCATACCGGTAATCGCCAGAACAGCGATGAGCATCCCCTGCGGCTGATCCAGGAAAGCAAGCGGAACCAAATTAACCGGCACCAATATTACGGCCACCCAGATCTGAACCCAAAGGGGAAGCGCGCGGAAGCTGCGCCAAATATCCAGCACCATTGATTTCGCCTTTTCAGATACTTCTCCCGCGACACTAACAAATAAGCTGCGGGCGAACAGTGCACTCACGGTAATGTCAAAGCACGGCGGAAATGGCGCGTTCCAGTTTGCTGACGAGTTCGCCTATCTGTTCCTCTTCGATGATAAAAGGTGGTGCCAGCAGGACATGATCACCATTCCGGCCATCCCGCGTGCCAGCCATGGGATAGCAGATCAACCCTTCGGCCAGTGCTGCCTTTTTCACCTTACCTGCGATGCCGCGTGATGGATCAAAAGGTTCCTTGGTGTCACGGTCAGCGACCAGTTCAACACCTCGGAACAACCCACGACCACGGATATCTCCCACGTTCGGGTGCTGTCCGAATGCTGCCTCAAGGGCGGATTGCAGCTTGTTGCCCATGACCCCGGCACGCGCAGGTAAATCCCGTTCGGTCAACTCACGGACCACCGCCAATGCGGCGGCTGTGGCGACCGGATGACCGACATAGGTGTGCCCATGCTGGAAAAACCCTGATCCATCGCGAATCGCGTCATAGATCTTACCGGTGCACAGCATGGCCCCGATTGGTTGATATCCAGCCCCCAACCCCTTGGCAATACAAAGAATATCCGGTTCGATACCGTCATGATCACAGGCAAACAGGTGACCGGTTCGGCCCATACCACACATCACCTCATCCAAAATCAACATCACACCATAGTGGTCGCAAATCTCGCGAATACGCTTGAAGTATCCTTCAACCGCAGGAACTGCGCCAAGGGTGGCCCCGACCACTGGTTCGGCCATAAATGCCATGACCGTATCGAGACCCAGCCGCAGAATTTCAGTTTCCAATTCATTCGCCACACGCTGGCCGTAGTCAAAACTGCTCTCGTCTTCCGGTTTTTCGGCATATTCGTAGCATGCAGAGATATGGGTCATCTCGATCAGCATCGGGGCGAATTGTGCCCGTCTCCATGCGTTGCCCCCGGCGGACAAAGCCCCCAAAGTGTTGCCGTGATAGCTTTGCTTTCGCGCGATAACGTGACGGCGTTCAGGTTGTCCGATTTCAAGGAAATATTGGCGCGCCAGTTTGATTGCCGCTTCGGTCGCTTCGGACCCGCCCGAAACAAAATACACACGGTCCAGATCCCCCGGTGCATGCCGGATCAACAATTCGGCCAAAACCTCGGCCGGTTCCGATGTCATGAACCCGGTATGTGCAAAGGCGATCTGTTCCACCTGCTGCTGTACCGCTTGGATCACAGCCTGATTCGAATGACCCAGACATGATACTGCGGCATCACCGCAATCCAGGTATCGCTTGCCCTCTGTATCAATCAGATAACAGCCATCGCCGCCAACCGCGACGGGGAGGTCCGATTTCGTGTGACGTGGGAAAACATGACTCATTTCTTTGCCCTTCCAAGCAATTCAACTAATGCTGCGACCGAAGCCGCGTTATCTGCCCACGGTCTGCCATCCGGCCCGGTCAGACTGTTTTCAAACCCAACCCGCACGTCACCACCGCGTCGCGCAGCCTCGGCCAGACAGGCATGTTCTTGCGCACCAAAGGCGCACACCATCCAACGAGCCGGGCTTTTTGGAAAAGCCTCTAGATCGGCTGGCATAGATTGCTGGCCATCACCGTATCGCCCCAGAACAAGCAAACGGTCTGTCTGATCCGCCTGTACGATGCCCTGAGCGCGCCAATGGTCCAGTAGTCGTGCATCGTCAGCATCATACAGTATATGTTGAACCCGCGTGCCCTGATCCGCGCATTGTGCATAGACCCTGGGCGCAAGGTTCAGGTCGCGCGCGATTTCACGCACCGAGATTGAGGCCCATTCAGGTTGCACCTTTTGCAAACAGTCCAGTTGCGATGCTACGTCGAACTGCCCGGCTGCTTCGGTCGTGATCTGTAGCTCCATTCCTGGAACCTCGCGCTGCAATCCCGCAAGCGTTTCCCGGTACAATCCGGCGTCCAGTGAATGCAGTCCGTCTGCATCTCGAATATGCAGATGCAACCCGTCCGCACCCGCAGCATGACAATCCCGTGCTGACGTGACGATCTGATCAATCCTGAGCGGTAAGGCGGGATGATCCAACGCGCTCCGCCGGGCGCCGTTTGGCGCAACCAGAATGTAGGGCCTGTCCAAGCTGTCAGTTGTTTTTGATGTCATAGCACCACCCAAGTCTTTGCCCTCAGTTAGAGTCGCTGGATGACGTTTTCAATTTACACTAAAGAAAACATATGTTTCTTTTCTGCATGACACCCACCCTTGCAGCCTTGACCAGCCAAATTCGGCGCGAGATCGATGAGATGCCTGCGCAGATGCAAGTCGCGGCGAAGTATATCATCGACCATCCCGGTGATTTCGGCCTGAACCCGGTCCGGGTGACCGCTGACCGGATCGGCATCAGCACCAGTGTTCTTGTTCGACTGGCGCAGCGTATGGGTTTCGACAGTTTTGACGCCTTCCGCCACCCATTTCGCCTTGCCCTCACAACAGACAGCGAAGACAGGATAGGTCATGGGTGGCTAACCACATCACCCGGACAAGACCCTTTCCACGGCGCACAGGCCAGATTCGCGCGCAATGAGATGAATGTTGTGTCCCGCTCTCTGCGTCTGATGGAGCCGAATTTGGCCAAGCGTGCCGTTGAATACATGGTGTCTGCACGTCACTGTTATGTGACCGCCACAAGGTCCAGTCATGCGCTGGCCTATTATTTTCACTACGCGGGGCGCATGGCCCATCCCGGATTACAGCTGATACCTCGGCACATGGGCTCGGCCATCGATGACCTGGTCGAGGCCACGTCCGAGGATTGTTTGTTTGCCATCACGGTCCATCCCTACTCCGCAGATACGATCCAGTCGATGCGCTTTGCCCGCGACAGGGCCATAAAGATTGTACTGCTGTCGGATAGCGAGGTGATTGCCCCCGGCGTCAACCCGGATGTGGTTCTGCCCGTCAGCACCCGCACATTACATCCGTTTTCAAGCTTTTCCGGCGCGATGGCGGTTCTGGAATGCCTGCTCGGTCATCTCTTTGATGCAGGGGGCGAAGCTGCACGGGATAGGGTCGAACAGTTTCAAAAAGCGCGGGAGGACACCGGCGCGTATTGGCGGCCCGGCGTTTTGCCAAGGATGAGAAAACCCTAGAATATCAATAGTACATACGCAATATAGCGGACCTTGGCGGCGGTCAGTCGTTTCGTTTCGCTCGCGGCTGGGGTCTGGTCGGGATTTCCTTCAACAACCCGCCAACCCCCATTCCGGCAATATCTGCGCCTGTTGTTTCAATCCCGCATGCGACACGCGACAGCACCCAATCCGCCCCATTCAACGCCGGAGAGCGGGCGCATCCCGGCAAACCGATCACAGGTCGGCCTTGCAGGTCCCCCAGAAACAGCAGGTTTCCCGGATCAACCGGCATACCAAAGCGATCAATCGTCCCGCCAGCCAGCCGAACGGCCGACGGTGCGACATCGTTCGGGTCCGAGGTGGCCGAACCCGTCAATATCATCAGAAGATCACCTTTCCCCTTAGAAATCGCGCTGGTCAAAGTATCCGTTCGATGCGGAACAATCTGCACCTCCGAAAGCTCCATTCCCAATGCCTCGACCCGTCCCCGAATTGCGGCAATCCCCTTTTCGTTCGGCGGCCCACCGGGAATTTCCGTGACAACAAGACCGGCTGTCCGATGAACTGGCCGCGCCAAACGCACAGCTCCTTTTGCCAGCCCGGCGGCGCGCTGAACATCAGCCTCTGGCACGGCATATGAGATGACCTTGATGGTCGCCACCATGCCGTTCGCCCCCATTTGCTGGTACTGGGGAACGGTCGCAACGGTAATCATCGGATTGACCTGATTGAACATTTCAAGTGCGTGAACATCAAGCACGGCAACCCCGGGCCCATCGGCCAAAAGATTTACCCGCCCGGTAAAAGCCTCGGTTACCCGCAAGTTGGCTGAAGCTGGATCAGGTGCCAGCGCAGACGCCAGTTTGCGTGCCGCCTGATCTTCATGGCAATCACCGGTATCCAGCCGGGCAACAATGACCTCGCTTAAACCAGCCTTTTCCAGTTGCGCTACATGTTCCGCGCGCAATTCAAGCCCTTTGCGGAGCTTTCGCCCATCCGCTGTAACCGAATGCGCCAGAATAGCTCCTTCTGCCCGGGAGACCGGTACAGGCCCAAATTTCATGCCTTCCCTCGAAGAACTGCAGTGATCTGCGCCAGTATCGCAACCGCGATTTCCGAGGGACCGTCGGCCCCAATATCCAGGCCAATGGGCCCATGAATGCCAGAGATTTGCGCATCGGTGAAACCAGCCGCTTTCATACGCTCAATGCGCTTGGCATGGGTGCGTGTTGACCCCAATGCACCGATATAGAACACATCGGCGTCCAATGCGGCATGTAGCGCCGGATCATCGAGTTTTGGGTCATGTGTCAGCAGGACAATCGCGGTCCGCGCGTCCAGTCCCAGCTTCGCAACAGCTTCATCCGGCCAATCCGTCAGGATCGTTTCGCCGGGAAAACGCGCACTGGACGCGAAGGCGTCACGCGGGTCGATAATGGTTGGATCATAGCCCGCAATCCGCGCCATCGGTACCAGAGCCTGCGCGATGTGAACCGCCCCAACAACCAGCAACCTCAGCGGTGGGTTATGTACTGCGACAAAGGTCTGGCCATCCTCTTCGAACCCTGACCGATCCATACGCAGCCTGTCGGCATAAGCGTTGCGGCGCAGCGCCCTGCGCCCGGTCTCGATGTTGACTTCGTAGGCAACGGGCGTTCGAGCGGCCCGAGCGGCTACCAGTTCCGCCAACATAGATTCTGGCAGGACTTTTCCTATGGGTTCGACAAGAATGCGTATGGTCCCCCCACAGGCCAAACCAACCGCGAAGGCATCGTCGTCACTGACCCCGAATTCAAGCAAACGCGCTTCGCCTTCATCAATGGCTTCAAGCGCCTCGACGATAACAGCACCTTCGACACATCCACCAGAAACAGAGCCTTCTATCCGACCATCACCGCCAATCACCAATTGGGATCCCACCCGCCGCGGCGCACTGCCCCAGGTTTCGACAACTGTAGCGAGCGCCGCGCCGCGCCCGCTGCGGTGCCAGTCAAGCGCCGTTTCAGGACTGTTGTCGAATCGCTCCATCGGAACCTCCGGATGACCTATGACACCAACATAAGCGGGATTTGCGGGATGAAAAGCGCACCAAGCTTACCAAAAGGTCTATATTGAACCCCATAAGGCAACGCCACGGCCTGAAAGATATTCAACAAATCATAGCATTGATTGTTTGTGACCCGAGTTCTAGCCTGTACAGGCAACCGGCATCGGGTCTGGCTTGCATACCAAACAATTCATAGATCGGAGACATGCAGTTGAAACGTATTCTTGCACTGGGCGCGGCAGTTGGTCTTTTGACTTCAACCGCAGCGTGGGCTGACACATTCCAACGCTATGGAGAGGTTGAAGGCTGGAAAATCTTCATCGACAATGAAAAGAAATCCTGCCTGATCGAGGCCGTTGATGATGCGGAAAACGTCGTTCAGATGGGTCTGACCGAAGATCGCGGTGTGGGATATGTCGGCGTGTTCACCAAGGCTGAAACCGATATCAAACGTGGCGAGACGCAAGAAGTCGCCATCCTGCTGGGCGACAACATCTATCTGGGTGAAGCGACCGGCATGAAAGGTAACATCACCAAAGGCTATTCCGGTGGTTATGTCCTGTCGGACAGCCCTCAGTTCGCGGATGATCTGGCAAAGAAAAAGGTCATGATCGTGTTCCCCGAGACATCCTATGCCTTCACGGTCGATCTGACAGGCACTTACAAAGCCATGGAGATGGCCCGCAAGTGCAACGAAGAGCAGCTGTCGTAATCTGCTAATCAGAAAGCGCGGCCATCAGCCGCGCTTTCTGCCCCTGGTCGTCGGGTTCTGAAATCGCTGCGGCCAAGTCTTCGAGTGAGGCAATCGAATGCCCTGCGCGAAAACTGTCAACATGCGGCAGCATCGCGGCAACGCCTTGCGCCCTGGGTGCGAACCCGTCCCAACGCAACAAGGGATTCAGCCAGATCAGGCGTTTTGAGGAAAGGTGCAGACGCTCGATCTCTTTCCTGAGGAGCTCGGGATCACCCCGCTCGAGCCCGTCGGTGATCAGCAGAACGACCGCCCCTTGCCCCATCACCCGGCGTGACCAGTCCCGATTGAATTGATGCAGACACTCTCCGATGCGAGTGCCGCCTTCCCAATCCTGCGCCTCGGCCCCTGCGGCGGCAAGTGCCGCGTCTACATCCCGTTGGTGCAGGTGGCGCGTTATGTTGGTCAGGCGTGTGCCGAATGTGAAGGCATGGACCTTCGCCCAACCCGCTCCCTTGGTGTTCGATACCGTGTGCAGGAAATGCAGGATGATCCGACTGTACTGGCTCATCGAGCCGGAAATATCGCAAAGTGCGACAAGATTTGGCCAGCGCGGTTTGGGCTGTAGCCTGGCAATATCGCGCAACTCACCTCCTTGCCGCATGGCCGCGCGCAAGGTGCGGGCACGGTCGATGCGGTGCCCCAGATGGCTGGTCTGCCCGCGGCGTGATTCAATTGGCTTTACTGGCAGTGTCATCCGCGCCAATACGCGCTTGGCCTGCGCTATTTCGACCGTGCTCATCTGCTCGAAGTCCAGATTGCGCAGCCGCTCCTCGGACGATGCGGTCTGGGTTGCGTCGATTTCGATCTCGGTTTCGTCTTCCTCCTGTCCTGCAGCGTCCGGCAAATCACGCTCAACCCCGTCCAGCAGCGCCTCAGCTGCGCGCTTTTCAGCGGCATCGGCATTGCGTTCTTCCTGAACGCCGCGAATTGCAGGAAGCATCATAGCCATCATGTGTTCCATGTAACGCGGATCTCGCCAGTACATTCGGAAGACTTGCGCGAAAACCACGCGGTGTTCCGGGCGGTTCACGAAACAGGCGTGTAAGGTCCAATAGAAATCCTGTTTCTCGGAAAAACCTGCCGCCTGCACGGCACGAATTGCGTCGATCACACGACCGGGTCCGATTGGCAGCCCAGCCTTTCTGAGTGCGCGGGCAAAATGGGTGATGTTGTGCGCCAGCTTTGGGTTGTCCGGGATATCCAGCGAAAGTTGTTCGGCCATCAGACGTTATGGGGGCTCTGCCCCCATACCCCCGGAGTATTTGGAAAAAGATGAAACATCAGACCGGTTCGAGCGTGGCCTTGGCCTCGTCGAGGATGCGTTTGGCCTCGGACCCCTGAAGTTTTTGAATGTCGTCCTGATATTTCAGGATCGCACCCAGCGTGTCGCCGATCACCTCGGGGCTGAGGTTCAACACATCCAGCGCCAACAGGCATTTCGCCCAGTCGATGGTCTCGGCCACACCGGGTTTCTTGAACAAATCCTCGGTGCGCAAACGTTGAACGAAGGCTACAACCTCGCGACTAAGCCCTTCCGCAGCTTCAGGCGCGCGCGCATGCAGAATTTCGATCTCACGTTCGAAATCAGGATAATCAACCCAGTGATACAGGCAGCGACGCTTGAGGGCATCGTGCACTTCGCGGGTCCGGTTCGACGTGACAATTACAATCGGTGGTTCGGGTGCTACAACAGTGCCCAGTTCAGGAATCGTGACCTGAAAATCACTCAGAGCTTCCAGTAGAAAGGCTTCGAACGGTTCATCGGTCCGGTCCAGTTCGTCGATCAGAAGAACCGGCGCTCCATTTTCGTCCGGGCGCATTGCCTGCAACAAGGGGCGTTCGATCAGGTATTCGTCCGAGAACAGTTCAGTCTGCAACGCGCCCCGGTCGGCCCCACCCGCGGCCTCAGCCGTTCGGATCGCGACCATCTGCGCCGAAAAATTCCATTCGTAAACAGCTGACGACGCATCCAGCCCTTCGTAGCACTGCAACCGGATCAGGCGCCGGTTCAACCCGGATGCCAGAGCCTTGGCGATCTCGGTCTTTCCAACCCCTGCTTCGCCTTCCAGAAATAACGGGCGTCCAAGCTTCAGCGACAGGAACACAACCGTCGCAAGGGCGCGACCGCAGACATAGCCCTGACGACCCAGCATCTGCTGCACGGCATCGATGGAATCTGGCTGTGTCATGGAACCCCTCTCTGCTTTAGGGATAAACAGGTCATGCAAGTGTCTGGGCGTCAAGGCCTCAACCTTGGACAGAGCTACGACGTTCAGGTCGGTTGACAAGATTTTTTTTGTGCCTTGCGCGGACGCAGTTGGTCTTTCGCAACAGCTATGCTAGCGGAAGGCCATGACCGACACCCTTACGCTCCGCCGCCCCGACGACTGGCATCTGCATCTGCGCGATGGCGCGATGCTACAGGCCGTCCTGCCCGAAACCGCGCGCCATTTCGCCCGTGCGATCATTATGCCGAACCTGGTGCCGCCGGTTGTGCGCGGCGACCAGGCCGCTGCCTATCGAGACCGCATTCTGGCGGCCCTGCCCGACGGTATGACGTTCGAGCCGCTGATGACCCTGTATCTGACCGAGGATACAGATGCCGAAGATGTCGCTGCAGCCCATGCCAGCGGTCTGATCAAAGCCGTCAAGCTGTACCCTGCCGGGGCAACGACCAACTCTGCCTCGGGTGTGCGCGATTTCGACAAAGTGCGCCCGGTGCTTGAGAAGATGGCCGAAATCGGCTTGCCCATGTGCGTACATGGCGAGGTGACGGATCCCGAGATCGACATATTTGACCGCGAAGCCGTGTTCATCGACCGTGTTCTTGATCCAATCCGCAGATCGACACCAGGCCTGCGTGTGGTGATGGAACATATCACCACGTCAAATGGTGTGGATTATGTCAAAGCCAACGCGGTTGATCTGGGTGCAACGATCACGGCGCATCACCTGATTATCAACCGCAACCATATCCTGGTTGGTGGCATCAAACCGCATTACTATTGCCTTCCTGTTGCCAAGCGCGAAGAACACCGTCTGGCCCTGCTATCCGCCGCGACATCGGGCGATGCGCGGTTTTTTCTGGGCACGGACAGCGCCCCGCACACGGATGCCAACAAGGAAATGGCTTGCGGCTGTGCCGGTTGTTTCACAGCGACCAACACCATGTCTTTGGTCGCCGAAATGTTTGACCGGGAAGATGCATTGGACAAGCTGGAAGGCTTTGTGTCGCTCAACGGGCCAGGTTTCTATCGCTTGCCGGTGAACCAGGATATGATCACCCTGACCAAGGGTGAGCCCGTTTCGTATCCCTCAAGGATTGACACAGGCGATGGACCGGTCACTGTGTTTGACCCGGGTTTTCCGTTGCACTGGTGCGTGGCTTAACCCGCCATTCGTTCGGCCAGATCGCGGGCACGCCCCCCGGTGCGCAGCATCGACCAGATCGTGTCCGCCTCATCCGCGCCGATCAGCTTGGTCGCTTTGTCGCGCACGCGATCCTCGCGGTCAGACAGCGACATTGGGTTCAGCAGATCATGCGTTGCTTCGCGGCGAATGCCATCGCGACGCAACAGGGACAGATGCGCCTGCGTTTCTGACAGGCTGTCATCTGCCTCGACCGTGATGCAGTCGCGCAAAGACGTAATACGCGGGTCAAGGCAGACCTTGTCAGTGAAACTGCCAGGCAAAGCCGTATCATATCCCAGTGCCTGCATCGCGATCACTGTCCGATAGGAAAACTTGGCTCCCAGTCCGGTTGTCGGTGACAGCTGATTGCACACACTCATCCAGCGCGGATGCGTTTTTATCTGGATCTCGGCGACCTCCGGTTCTGCTATGTCCAACTCCCGCGCGGCTTCCAGCGCGGCGTGAAGACCGTGGCAACAGGCGTGAAACTTGTGGCTGACCGTTTCAAACAGCCATTCATCGCCCAACCCATCCAGAGCAGTTTGGTCTGCCGCGCCTTGATGCGTTGCGCCAAACCCAAAAGGACCTTCCAGCGCGTCGGCGTTGGCATGAAAACCGCGCTGCACCAGCAATGCTGTCTCGACCCCTGCCGAGGCGGCAAGTCCGGCGTTATACGGCTTGCCCATGGTTCCGAACTGCGCCTTCAGCCCCGCCGCACGCGTTGCCGTCAGACCCAGAACCATTCGCATCTGGTTTGCGTTAAACCCCAGCAAACGACCGACAGCAACTGCCGCCCCGAAGGCACCGGATGTTGCCGTCTGGTGAAACCCTGCCTGATAGTGGCCGCGCCCCAGCCACAAGCCAATTCGGATTGAGGTTTCCATGCCCACCAAAGCGGCTTCGAGCATGTCGACTAGAATAAGGTCATCCCATTCGGCCACAGCAAGGGCTGCGGGCAGGATGGCGACGGAAGGATGCCCGATATGGGCGAAATGCGTGTCATCGTAATCCAGCGCGTGGGACACCGTGCCATTGACCAACGCCGCACCACGCAGCGGTGCCGAGCCGCCGCCAAAGAGATGTGCCTGAGGATTCCCGCCCTCGGACAGTATCATTTCGCGAACCGTGGTTGAGACGGGTTCGCGCGCGCCTGCCCGGCCCACAGCGACCCAGTCAAGAACAGATAGCGACGTGACGATTCTTGCCTGAGACGACGTCGAAACCGGGCCTGCCGCAAATGCGGCCAATGATGCTGTAAATTCCGTCATGCGCGTAGTCTAGCGTGCGCCTGACAAGGGTAAAGACCTAGCTGTAGAGTTGTTGCGCGCGCGCCTCGAACGCGCGCACGATCCGATGCATGGCTTCGTTGAATACCACGCCGATAATCCCTTGCAGGATGGCATTCTTGAATTCGAAGTCCACATGGAACGAGACGTTGCAACCCCCATCAGGCGCGTCCTCGAACTGCCAGTCGGATTTCATGTATTTGAAGGGGCCGTCCAGGTATTCGGTGTCGATTTTCTTTTGATCCGCAAACAGGGTTACCTTGCTGCCAAATCGTTCCCGGAAAACCTTGAACGAGATGACCAGATCTGCCTCCATCACCTCAGCCTCTTCCAGCGCATAGGTCTTGCGAATGCGGGCAGCAGCGCACCACGGCAGAAATTGCGGGTACTTGGCCACGTCGGCAACCAGGTCGTACATCTGCTGGGCTGTATAAGGCAGGTGGCGGGTTTCCGAATGGATAGGCATGACGTCCGGTATTTGCAGGTGACAATGGCGCGTCATGTCGTATGTTGCGCGCCAAAGATCAAGGGGGCTGCGATGACTGACCGCGCATATGTGATAGATGAGATGATCTCGGCAAAGGCCATCGCTGCTCGAATCGAGGAGCTGTGTCGCGACATTTCGGCAGAGTTCAAAGACACCGACAAGCTGGTGGTCGTGGGTCTGCTGCGCGGCAGCTTTGTATTCATCGCCGACCTTGTGCGCGAACTTGACCTTCCGATCGAAGTGGATTTCCTTGAAGCTTCTTCTTACGGAGACGCGATGGAGAGCAGCCGGGAAGTTCGTATTCTCAAAGACTTACGCGGCGCAATTGAAGGGCGCGACGTGCTGGTTGTCGAGGATATCGTTGACACTGGCCATACGTTGAACCATGTCACCAAGTTGCTGCAAAGCCGTAACCCCGCGCGCCTGAAATCCATTGCCCTGCTGGACAAGCCGAGCCGCCGCGAAGTGGATTTCCGATCAGACTGGATCGGGTTTGAGATTCCAGACGAATTTGTCGTGGGATATGGAATTGACTACGCCCAACGCAATCGCAACCTGCCCTATATTGGCAAAGTCCGCTTTACAGACGAATAGCTGAGCGGGCAATTTACAGATCTCGTGCTCAGACCCGTTTAACAATTCAATTTCCAGAATATCATTGGACTATCATCGCCTCGTCGCTTTACCTTTCAGGAAATAGCAGGAGTATTGATGATGAAGCGGTTTTTCGCGATAGCGGGCGTCTTTTTGGCGATCGTGTCCCTTGCAGGTGCGTCTTACGCAAAAGACAACAAGGGCAAAGGGCAAGGTGCCAACAAAACCAAAGTAGAGAAATCCATTAAGTCAAACGGCAAAGCTGTTCCGCCCGGTCAAATCAAACGATACACCCGAGGTCAGAAATTGCCGAACGACCTGCGTTTTGATTATATTGACGACCTCGACAACTGGAAGCTCAAACCGCTGAAGCCAGGGCAACGGTATATTCGGGTCGACGACGAAATAATCTCGATATCGGATGATACGAAGACTGTAATAGAAGCTGTTGGAATCGTTGGCGATCTGATGAACTGAAAGCCTCGGTCCTAGCAGTCGCGGCCTAACACAGCGTCGATGGCCTTCAAAAATATCCCGGTCCCAATCGGAATAAGCGCATCCGGGAAATCATAGTCCGGGTTGTGCAACTGGGGATGGTCGCTCCCCGACCCCAACCAGAACATTGCGGTTTTCGCGCTTTTTCCAAACTGGCCGAAATCTTCTGAAAAACGCTGTGGCTGATCGGTCAACCTGCAAGAAACGCCCTGCTCCGTGCAGGCCTTGGACAGGATCGAAACTGCTTCCGGGTGATTGGCACAAGCCTCAAACACTTCGTCATAACTGATTTCGACCGCCAGCCCTTCGGCTTTGGCCGTTTCGCGGGCCAGCGACTCAGCGTCGCTGATCAGTTGCGCCATTCTCGCGTCCGTGACGGTGCGAAGCGTCACCCACAGCTCGGCCCGCCCCGGTGCTACTCCGACCGTGCGCTCACCCAACGCTGCATGTGTGACGGTCGTCAACGCGTAGTTGTCATTCAGATCCCCGCCGCCGCCTAACGCGGTCAAAGCCGGCATCAGGTTTGCCAGCGCACCGGCAGGTGACACCCCATCTTGCGGAGCGGCAGCATGTGACGTCTTTCCGGTCAGGACGATCTGCATCCCACGTGAGGCGCAATTGGCAGGACCGTCACAAATTTCGACCGCCCCCAACTCCAATCCCGGTAAGTTGTGCAAAGACAACACCAGGTCGGGCGCAACCTCGGCGTATTGGGGATCAGCTCGGAAAGCGATTGCACCATGGCCGGTCTCTTCGGCTGGCTGGAAGATCAATACGACGCGGCCCTTCTTGGGGTGTTGATGCTTCAACCCGTCTGCCACGCCCAGAACTATTGTCATATGCCCATCGTGACCGCACAAATGCCCTTTGCCCACGACCTGTGATACATAGGAATGGTTCGCCAACTCCTGGATCGGCAGCCCATCCAGTTCGCAGCGAATGCCCAGCGTGGGACCGGGTTGGCCACTTTCGAAAACAGCAGCGATCCCGTGCCCACCTATTCCGGTCATGACATGGTCAGCACCAGCGTCGCGCAGAAATTCAGCCACCCGCGCCGCGGTTTTCTTTTCTTGTCCCGAAAGTTCGGGGTGTTGATGCAGCTCGTGGCGCAGACGAGTCAGTCGCGCGATCTGATCCGGTGTCACGCTTTTTGTAGCTTTTCTAGACGCGCCGCGCGCAGTCGGGTGAAATCGTCACCAGCGTGATAAGAAGACCGGGTCAAAGGTGTCGCAGATACCATCAGAAAGCCTTTGCCGTATGCCGCCTTTTCGTATGACGCGAACTCGTCGGGTGTAACGAAACGATCAACGCCATGGTGTTTCGGTGTCGGTTGCAGATACTGGCCAATTGTCAGAAAATCGATATCCGCCGCGCGCATGTCATCCATGACCTGACGCACCTGCTGTTCGTTTTCGCCAAGCCCAACCATGATACCGGACTTGGTAAAGATCGACGGATCAAGGTCTTTCACCCGCTGCAATAGACGCAGGGAATGGAAGTACCGCGCGCCGGGGCGAACCTCGGGGTACAGACCCGGTACTGTTTCCAGATTGTGATTGAAGACATCCGGCTTTGCCTGGACCACAATTTCCAGAACATCCGCATCGCATTTCAGAAAATCGGGCGTCAGAATCTCGATCGTGGTTTTGGGAGAGCGGTGCCGCACCGCGCGGATGGTCTGCGCAAAATGCTCGGCTCCACCATCACTCAGATCATCCCGGTCGACCGAGGTGATAACCACATGGTTCAGGCCAAGTTTTTCGACCGCATGTGCCACCCGGCCGGGTTCAAAGGCGTCAAGGTCGTCTGGGCGGCCAGTAGCGATATTGCAGAATGTGCAGCCACGAGTACAGATCTCGCCCATGATCATCATAGTGGCGTGGCCCTGGCTCCAGCATTCGCCGACATTGGGGCATCCCGCCTCTTCGCAGACGGTGACCAGATTGTTATCGCGCATGATCCGGCGCGTATCTGCATAGCCTTTGCCGCCGGGTGCCTTGACCCTGATCCAGTTCGGTTTCTTGGGCTGCGCATTATCTGGGCGGTGCGCTTTCTCCGGGTGGCGCTGTTCGGGGATCTTCAGATCTCGCACGGGCAGTATTCCTGACTTTGGGTCAATCTTGTCGCTCATAACATAGACAGATGTGCAGTGTTACACCAGTGGCGCATAGCCGCCATGCAACGCCGCCGTGCATGAGCAAGAACGCGATTGCAAGTTCCCGTTTTACCGCATGTTTTCAATGCCTAATGAGAAAATTTTATTAATTCAGAATGCGGCATTTCGTCGATTGAAGGCAGTTTAGAACTGTTTTAAGTCACGGCAAAACCACAGGTGAATCACAGGAGCTTGACTATGAAATCCGGCGCAATACTACCCAACGTGACCTTTCACACCCGTGTCCGCGATGACTCAATCGAAGGACCAAACCCGTTCCGTTGGGAAGACAAGACCACCGCTGACTATTTTGCCGGAAAACGCGTGATCCTGTTCTCGTTGCCCGGCGCGTTCACGCCCACCTGCTCGACATATCAACTGCCCGGCTTTGAAAACGGGTATGACGATTTCATTGCCAGGGGTGTCGATGAAATCTACTGCATGTCTGTCAACGACAGCTTTGTGATGAACAAATGGGCGCAAGATCAGGGTCTGACCAACGTTAAGGTCATTCCGGATGGGTCGGGCGAGTTCACACGCAAAATGGGTATGTTGGTTGACAAGGACAATCTGGGCTTTGGTATGCGGTCATGGCGCTATGCGGCCATCGTAGCCGACGGTGTTGTCGAAGCGTGGTTCGAAGAACCTGGCCTGATGGATAACTGCCCCGAAGATCCCTATGGCGTGTCTTCGCCCGAAAACCTGATGAAACATCTTCAGGCAACGGCAGAGCCCGAACTGGTCTGAGTATTAACAAGACGAAGAAAGGCCCGTTTTGACGGGCCTTTTTTTGTGCCTTCAGCCTATCATGCGGTCGCGTTCAGCCTGATCCTGATAGTGGCGCTTCAGCCGCTGTAACGCGATCCGCAGAACAATCTTTCCGGATCGTGCTGACCAGCCCATGCGTTTTTCCGCCAGTTCCAACCCTTCGAGATAGCAACAGCACCGCAGGGCAACGTCGCTTAGTCCGGGGCCAAGATCAGACAAGGCCCGCGCCACGCGGTCCCGCGCGTCGGATGACCCCTTTCCTCCGTGGCTTTCACTGTCATAACTGCCGCGGCCACCAGCCGTTAGAAACCGCTCCCAGTTCTGTGAAACCTGTGGGCCAATCTGCGCCAATTCGAAATCTTCGCGCAAACGCTCCCCGGCGCTGACAAGCGATTCATCCAGAAAAGGCTTGCCATCGCGGTCACGTCTGCGTGCAAGGGCAACCAACGGGCTTTCCGTGGCACTATAGCGAATGCGCTTGATCCGGTCAGCCGCCCCGGCCGACGTCTTAGACTGAAACAACGACTGGGCTTCGGCAAATCCAAATTCAGTCCCCACCCGCGCCTTGTTTTCCGCTTTCGCAATCAGGTGGCTCAGGGCCGTTCGGCCAGCTGCAGAAATCCGATACCGTGAAATACGACCGGGGTTATCGCAGGAAATCCAGTCCTTTAAGGCCAGAGCCTGAGCGATCTCGCAATCGACGACCGCGGTTCTGGTCGCTCCGGCGTTGCCGGTGTCGCGAACGACTACCGCTTTGTCCATTTCTTCAGCCACGGCAAGAACCGAACCGGTTTCACTCAGGCGGCGCAAAATGCGCAATGCTTCTCTTTCGAACGCTTCTTCCTGGGCAGCTTCATCCGCGATCACGACCGCGTCGCCTGCGTCATCGGACATGGAAAAATGTGTTTCTGCCAGCGATTGCAAAGCAGCATCCACCAATGGATCGTCACGGCGCATCTCGATACGCCGGATTTGCCGGAGGATGGTTGACGCATGGCAACCTGCCGATCTCGCGATATCGCGGATCGAGCGTCCGGTTTCGGTATGAGCAAGGTATCTTTGCGCCCCCTCTGGAACCCATGCCGGAATGGTGAAAGCCATGTTGTTTTCCATGATTATTTGCCCTCGTCGACAAAACAAAATGTCACTTTTCGCCCTCGGATTGCGGGTTAACCAAATCTAACTAGAGGTCCATTCGTTACTCGTTCGTTAACCTCACAAGGCACGAACCAGATTTGATTCAAAAAGATAAACAGTCGTGAAACCATCGTTCGGAGAGGCTGTCACGCAGGCAACACCCGCTTAGGTTGTGCATTTAATGGTCCCGTAAACCTTCAGACACAGGACACATAAGATGCAGGACCTGATGACAATGATCTCAACGCTTCACCGCCCACGCATGTTGGCAAGAGCCGCAAATTTCGGAGCGAGAGAGTACAACCGGGACAGGCATCTGCAACGTATTCTGGGATACGGATCATTGCCGGGTTCAGGTCAGGCCCTGCTGCGACTGATGGAGATGGAAAAAGAGGTAAATGAACTGCGCAAAGAAGATGATGCCGCATACTCTCTGGTCCGGCATCTCGACATTCTTATCGCGCTGTTGGGTGAGGCGCGGCTGTATCAGGCCAGCCGCGCCCCGGTCCTTCAGTAATCAGGAGAACGCATCCGGCATGGAGGCCTTTTTCTCGGCGATATAGGCTTCCAGCGCTGCGGCTGTATCCGGTTCCATATGCGGTTGCTGGTAATTAGCAAGCAGGTGTCCAACCCGCGCAGAGGCCAGAGCCCGCGTATCACGTGCGCCTTCTTCCTGCCAGGTTTCATATGGCTTGTAGTCCAGCAGATCGGACTTCCAGAACGATTCCTTGAAGTTCGCCTGCGTGTGGGCACATCCTAGGTAATGCCCGCCCGGGCCAACTTCCCGGATCGCATCCATGGCCTGCGCGTTTTCGTCATAGGCCACGCCTTTGGCCAGCGAATGCAAAACACCCAACTGGTCGGCATCCATAACGAATTTCTCGAAGTCGGCCACCAGGCCGCCTTCCAGCCAGCCGCAGGCATGCAACATGAAGTTCACGCCAGCCAACAGTCCCATATTCAGCGAGTTCGCTGTTTCATAAGCCGCCTGCGCATCCGGAAGTTTCGAGCCACAGAACGATCCTGCGGACCGATAGGGCAAGTTCAGACGCCGCGCCAGTTGACCCGCGCCATAGGTGATATGCGCAGCTTCTGGTGTTCCGAAGGTCGGTGCACCTGAATTCATGTCGATCGAAGTCACGAATGCACCAAAGATCGCGGGTGCACCGGGACGGACGATCTGGCTGTACGCCACACCGGCAAGAACCTCGGCCAAAACCTGTGTCAAAGTACCGGCCACCGAGACCGGCGCCATCGCGCCGCCCACAATAAAGGGCGAGATGATGCAGGCCTGATTGTTACGTGCATAGACTTCCAGCGAGCCCATCATCACATCGTCGAATGTCATCGGCGAGTTGATGTTGGTCAGCGACGTCATCACCGTGTTTTGCTGAACGAACTCCTTGCCGAACAGGATTTCGCACATTTCGACCGAATCCTGAGCCCGGCTGGGATCGGTCACAGAACCCATGAAAGGCTTGTCCGACAGGGTCATGTGCGCCTTCAACATGTCCAGATGGCGTTTGTTCACCGGAATGTCGGTCGGCTCACACACAGTACCGCCCGAATGGTGCAACCACTTGGACATATAGGCGAGTTTCACGAACTTGTTGAAGTCGTCCATCGTCGCGTAACGACGGCCGCCCTGTGCATCGCGCACGAAAGGAGGGCCGTAAACCGGGGCCAGAACCATGTTTCGACCACCGATTACGACCGATTTCTCGGGGTTGCGGGCATGTTGGGTAAACTCGCTGGGCGCAGTTTTGATCAGCTCACGAGCCAGGCCACGCGGAATGCGCACGCGTTCACCGTCGATATCCGCGCCAGCGTCGCGCCAGCGTTCCAGAGCGGCAGGGTTATCAACAAAGTTAACACCGATCTCTTCCAACACGGTTTCCGCATTGTTTTCGATGATCTCCAGTGCCTCTTCATTGAGGATTTCGAAGTTCGGAATGTTGCGTTCGATGTATTTCGCGGTCTCGATACGAACTGCAGTCCGCTCGGCACGGCGGGCAGCGCCACCGCCACCTCTCGCCCTGCGCCGGGTGTTTGCCTCGGTCATGAGAAGATCCCGTGTTGTTGGTTAGATTGAGCGTTTGATACAGGTTTGCCGGAACGCAAGCATAGGGATTGCGGCACGTTGGGGGAAAAAGCGACATTGCCGTTCTGCAATCCCGCCAACGGGCTGCCATTGGGGATAATCGGATTTTGGAAAGTGCGGCCCAATTGTTACCGCACCTGTCTACTTCGGATCACGAACGGCGGGAAACACGAGTGCCGAAGGCCTGTGTGGCGATCTTCATCGAATCCCGCGCCGGAATCGGACCTCGCTCTTGCGAAATGTGCAGGCTTGCCCTAAGGCGCTGACATGACCCAGACATCCCACGACCGCCTTCTGATCATCGACTTCGGCAGCCAGGTTACGCAGCTTATTGCCCGCCGCCTGCGCGAACTGAATGTCTATTGCGAAATTCACCCTTACCAGAATGTCACGATGGATTTCGTGCGGGAAATGGCCCCGCGCGCCGTGATCTTCTCGGGCGGGCCGGACAGTGTGACGCGCGAAGGGTCGCCCCGTGCTCCGCAAGAGATTTTTGACTACGGCGTGCCGATTCTGGGCATCTGTTATGGCCAGCAAGTGATGATGCACCAGCTTGGCGGCAAGGTCGAAAGTGGCCATGGCACCGCCGAGTTCGGTCGGGCTTTTGTCACGCCAAAAGACGAACTGGAAATTCTGAAGGGCTGGTTTGACGACGGGGATGAACAGGTCTGGATGAGCCACGGTGACCACGTCAGTGAAATCGCGCCGGGATTTCAGGTCTTTGGCACATCGCCTAACGCGCCCTTTGCGATCACAGCCGATCCAGCGCGCCATTTCTATGCCGTGCAGTTCCACCCCGAGGTGCACCACACGCCCAAGGGCGCGAAGCTGTACGAGAACTTCGTCAAGCTGGCCGGTTTCAAGGGCGACTGGACCATGGGGGCCTATCGCGAGGAGATGATCCGCAAGATCCGCGAGCAGGTTGGTGACAAGAAGGTCATCTGCGGTTTGTCGGGCGGCGTTGACAGCTCGGTCGCGGCGATCCTGATCCACGAGGCGATTGGAGACCAGTTGACCTGCGTCTTCGTTGACCACGGGCTGTTGCGCAAGAACGAGGCGACAGAAGTCGTCGGCATGTTCCGCGACAACTACAACATCCAACTGATCCACGCGGACGAATCCGAACTGTTCCTTGGCGAACTTGAAGGGCAAAGCGACCCGGAAACCAAACGCAAGATCATCGGCAAACTGTTCATCGACGTCTTCCAGAAACACGCCGACACCATTGAAGGGGCCGAGTTCCTGGCGCAAGGCACGCTTTATCCGGACGTAATCGAATCGGTGTCATTTTCGGGCGGTCCTTCTGTAACCATCAAATCGCACCACAATGTCGGTGGCTTGCCGGAAAAGATGGGCCTGAAACTGGTCGAACCCCTGCGAGAGCTGTTCAAGGATGAGGTTCGCGCGCTTGGCCGTGAACTTGGCCTTCCGCAGAGTTTCATCGGGCGTCACCCCTTCCCCGGGCCCGGTCTGGCAATCCGCTGCCCCGGCGAGATCACACGTGAAAAACTGGGTATTTTGCGGGAAGCCGATGCGATCTATATCGACCAGATCCGTAAACACGGCCTCTATGACGACATCTGGCAGGCTTTTGTCGCCATCTTGCCAGTGCGCACGGTAGGCGTCATGGGTGATGGACGCACCTATGACTACGCCTGTGCGCTGCGGGCCGTCACATCTGTCGATGGCATGACCGCAGACTACTACCCGTTCAGCCATGAGTTCCTGGGCGAAACGGCAACGCGGATCATCAATGAGGTTAAGGGCATCAACCGGTGCACCTATGACATCACATCGAAACCACCCGGCACCATCGAGTGGGAATAACCGGTGGGTGTCTGCGTAAAACTTAACTGATTGAGCTGCAAAACGTCCTTCTCGTTCAAGCCTTTGTTCGGGGCAGTCATCTATACGACCTTGAATCTGGTGCACCTTCGACGTTTGAATGGCCGGGCAAACCTAGCCTGCTTATCATAAGCTCTTGGCCTTGCGGTCTTTTGGCCGCGCGGCTACGCGACGAACCTGAGGGACGCCCGAAATGAGCCATGCGCAGAAAGACGTGTTGAAGGCCGGTCTATGGATGACAGGTGCGATCGCCTCATTCTCATCCATGGCGGTTGCAGGGCGTGAGCTGAGTTCTGCGCATGATACCTTTGAAATCATGATGTATCGCAGCATCGTGGGGTTCGTTGTTGTTGCAACAGTCCTGACTTTAACGCGCAACTGGCAGCAGGTTTCAGCCGAACGGCTGGGATTGCATGCTTTACGAAACACCTTACACTTTACAGGGCAAAATCTCTGGTTCTACGCCGTGGCAGTGGCTCCTTTGGCACAGGTTTTCGCGCTGGAGTTCACTCAACCGCTTTGGGTGATCCTGCTTTCGCCGCTGTTTCTGAACGAACGGTTGACCCCGCTCAAGTTGATTGCGGCGCTAATTGGGTTTTCAGGGGTTCTGATCGTCACACGCCCAGGCGCTGCCCCCCTGAGCCCCGGCTTAATAACAGCAGCGGCATCAGCGGTTTTCTTTGCGTTTACAACGATTACCACCAAGAAGCTTACGCGATTTTCCAGTATTGGGTGTATCGTTTTCTGGCTGACCGCAATGCAAGCGGTCCTTGGGGCCACAGCCGCTGGCATCGACGGTCAGATTGTGCTTCCGACAATGCAAACCGCGCCCTACTTGATTCTGGTTGGGTTGGCGGGTTTGCTGGCGCATTTTTGCATTACCAATGCCCTGTCTATCGCCCCGGCAACCGTCGTAATTCCCTTTGATTTTGCACGCCTTCCGACAATCGCGGTGATCGGAATGATCCTCTATCACGAGCCCATCGACCATTGGGTGCTGATCGGCGCCGCTATCATCTTTGCAGGCATTTTCCTGAACATCTGGTCCGAAAATCGTAACAGTTTAGCAACAGTTCAGAACTGTAGTGGCAACAAGTAACGCACCGTCACCAGTTGACCTTAAACTAACTGAAAAGAAAGTATCGCGCATTACACACGAGTAGGCGCTGGACTCACTCAATTCTTCGCCAGGCAAATACTCGAAAAAGTTCGGGAGGACAGAATGAAAACAACACTACTCGCAACGTGCGCTTTGTGCGTTGGAGCAACGGCTGGTTTTGCAGGCGGCCTGGACCGCAGCGGTCAGGGTATCAACCTGATCTTTGAAGAAGGCTCTGCAGTTCAGTTTCGGTTGGGGTATACCGACCCAAGCGTGACCGGTACGATGCCAGACGTTTTTGGCACAAATGGTGGCCAACCCGTTGATTCAGGTGAAGTTGCGAACGACTTTTTTACACCGCACTTGGGGTACAAAACGGCGCTTACAGAAAAGCTTGATTTCGCCATCATGTATGATCAGCCCTTCGGTGCCGATATTCAGTACGCGAGCACGTATCCCTTGTCTATCAACCCAATTCCCGGCGGTCGAACCGACAGCCTGAGGGCGACAGCGGATACAGATGCCATCACAGCGCTGCTGCGCTACAAATTCGATGGCGGGTTCAGTGCGATCGGTGGTATTCGCGCGCAGCGCGTCAAGGCCTCGATAACTGTTCCCATTACCGCAGGCTATCAGGTGGATACCAGCGCTGATACCGCATTTGGGTATGTTGTTGGTGTCGCCTGGGAAAAACCCGAAATCGCAGCACGTGTATCGCTGACTTATAACTCCAAGATCAGCCACGACCTTTCGCAGACAGAATCGCTCAATCCGCCTCCTATCCCACCAATTCCGCCGGGGACTGTGGCAACGTTCAACACCACAAGTGAGATTGAAACACCGCAGTCAATCAACTTGGATTTCCAGACCGGTGTGGCGCCCAAGACATTGTTGTTTGGCTCGATCCGTTGGGTCGACTGGCCACAGCTTGTGTATAACCCGCCAAACTATCCGCCGACCACGAACCTGGTTGACTATGACGAAGCCACCTTCACCTACTCTCTGGGTTTGGGCTATCAGTTCTCGGAAGAGTTTTCTGGTGCTGTGACACTGGGCTACGAATCTTCCCAAGGTACGCCGGTGTCGAACCTCGGCCCGACAGATGGGTTCTGGAGCATCGGTCTGGGTGGCACCTATTCTCTTGAGAATGCCAAAATTTCCGGTGGTGTACGTTACACGGATA
Source organism: Ruegeria sp. AE4 (assembly GCF_056542185.1). Taxonomy (NCBI): domain Bacteria; kingdom Pseudomonadati; phylum Pseudomonadota; class Alphaproteobacteria; order Rhodobacterales; family Roseobacteraceae; genus Ruegeria; species Ruegeria sp. AE4. Next base: position 689,681 of record NZ_JBQFZK010000001.1, read on the forward strand.
TCGGAGATGCCACCGCGAATGGCGCCGGTCCGGCGGCACGTGGTACATTCACAGGCAACAGCGCCTGGAGCGTTGGTTTCCAGATCACATACGCTCTGAACTGATCTGAGTATCATATGTTCCTACAAAGCCTCGCAGTTTCTGCGGGGCTTTTTCGCATGAACCGGGTCGCCGTTGGTTAACTTCAATGAAACAGTGCCCGTATGGATGCACAAAAACACCTCTCTCTTCGCGCCTGGGCCGAGCTTTTGTTGCTTGGACTGATCTGGGGCGCCTCCTTTGTTTCCATCCGGGTCGCTCTGGACACGCTTCCCGTGATGACGTCGGTTTTGCATCGCACATTCTGGGCCATGCTTGTCTTGTTGCTGGTGACTTGGATCAAGGGGATCAAGGTGCCGCGCTCGCCCGGTATCTGGGGCGCTTTTTTGGTCATGGGGCTATTGAACAACGTCATCCCCTTTAGCCTGATGGCTTGGGGGCAGCTGTACATTGACACGGGTCTGACGGCGATCCTGAACGCGGCGACTGCGATCTTCGGCGTTCTGATTGCAGCACTGTTTTTTCGCGACGAACGATTGACAAAGACCCGGCTACTGGGTGTCTGCTTGGGCTTTCTTGGTGTCTCAATCGCGATCGGAGTGCAGAATTTCTTGAATTTCAGCCTGCAAAGCACCGCTCAGATTGCAGTGTTGACCGGAACAGTTTCCTACGCATGTGCCGCGGCTTGGGCGAGGCAAACGTTATCGCACCTTTCCCCAGTGATTGCCGCCGCCGGTATGCTGACGGCTTCGACAGTGCTGGTATTACCAATAACACTAGCAGTTGATGGAATACCCAGCTTGGCGTTACCCGCGATAACCTGGGCGGCCATCGGGTATTATGCGATAGTCGCAACGGCCGGCGCATATCTGCTTTACTATCGGGTTTTGGCAATGGCCGGCAGTGGCAATCTGATGCTGGTGACGCTTGTCATACCCCCGGTCGCTATTGTTCTGGGCGCATTGCTGCGCGAAGAGTCCCTGTCCCCAAACGCCTTTCTGGGCTTTGCCGTTCTGGCGATTGGCCTTTTGGTTCTGAATCGTTCGTCCCGGCCCAATTGACGCCGTGCGCTGCCCGATTTAGCTAGGGCAAAAAGGACAGCGCAAAATGATCTACACCTCAGCCAATGACTGGCGCACCGCAAGCCGCAAGAAAGTGCTGTTCTTTGGCATGTCAGGATTAGGCAAGACCTACGTATCCAACATCCTCAGAGATTCCGGGAACTGGTTCCACTACTCGATCGATTACCGGATCGGAACGCGCTATATGGGCGAGTACATCACCGACAATGCCAAGGCCGAGGCCATGAAAGTTCCGTTCTTGCGTGAACTGCTGTTGTCGGATTCGATCTATATCGGTTCGAATATTTCATTCGCCAATCTGACACCTGTTGCTGCTTATCTGGGCAAGCCGGGAAACCCCGATCTGGGCGGCTTGGACATGCCGGAATACCGCCGCAGGCAGGAACAGTTTCGCTTGGCCGAAATTCATGCGCTGCTGGACACCGAATACTTCATCGACCGCGCCGAGCGTCTGTACAAATATCCTCACTTTATCTGCGATACGGGCGGATCCATCTGCGAGTGGGTGGATCCCAAAGACCCAAGGGATCAGGTTTTGTCCGAACTCGCGCGGCACACCCTCATGATCTGGCTGAAGGGTGACGAGGGTCATACGGCCGATCTTGTGCGCCGTTTCGACAAGGCCCCAAAACCCATGTCCTATCAGGCCGATTTCCTGACCCGTTCCTGGACAGAGTATCTGGATCAACACGGCTGTGCAGAGACCGAGGTCAACCCCGATGATTTTGTCCGCTGGACCTATGCACAAGCCCTGGCCCATCGTCAGCCCCGGTACGAGGCGATGGCAAAGAACTGGGGCGTGACGATTGATGCCAATGACATCGGCAAGATCCGCGATGCGGCCGATTTCGATGAGTTGATCGAACGTACCCTTGAGGCCAGACGCAATAACGCCTAACTACCAGTTTTCCCTAATCTCTTCGAAGTCAGACACATGCCCATCAAAATCCCCTCAGATCTGCCCGCTTTCGACGTCCTGAACAAAGAGGGCGTTATGGTCATGTCCGAGGATCAGGCAATGCGTCAGGATATTCGCCCCCTGCGCATCGGGTTGCTGAATCTGATGCCGAAGAAGATTCAGACGGAAAACCAGTTTGCGCGCCTGATCGGCGCAACCCCGTTGCAGATCGAACTGTCTTTGATCCGTATGACGGAACACCAGACAAAAACCACCGCCGCCGAGCATATGTCCGAGTTCTATCAACCTTTTCAGGAGGTCAAGGACCAAAAGTTCGACGGCCTGATCATTACTGGCGCGCCGATCGAGCATCTGGAATTTGGTGATGTCACCTATTGGGATGAAATCAGCGAGATCTTCGACTGGACCCAAACCAACGTTCATTCAACCTTTGGTGTTTGCTGGGGCGGGATGGCGATGATCAACCATTTTCACGGTGTCCGAAAACACATGCTGGATGCCAAGGCCTTTGGCTGTTTCCGTCACCGCAACCTGAACCCTGCATCACCTTTTTTGCGTGGGTTCTCTGACGATTGCGTTATACCGGTCAGCCGCTGGACGGAAATGAAACAAGATGAGATCGACGCCGCGCAGGGTTTGACGACCCTGCTGGGCAGTGATGATGTGGGTCCCTGTCTGGTCGAAGATCCCAGCCACCGCGCACTGTATATCTTCAATCATTTTGAGTATGACAGCGACACGCTGAAACAGGAGTATGACCGCGACGTCGCCAATGACACGCCCATCAACGTGCCGATCAACTACTATCCGGATGATGACCCATCCAAGACACCTCAAAACCGTTGGCGCAGCCACGCGCATCTTCTTTACGGAAACTGGATAAACGAAATCTATCAGACGACGCCTTTTGATATGAGCGAAATTGGCCGCTAAAACATTGATATCCTTTGGCCTCATCATTCTGGGCCTTGCCGTTGTGACTGCGTGGCGCAGCGCCCGGAACGAAGCACAGGCAGAAGCGGCTTTCCCACCCGAAGGCCAGATTCTTGATGTCGACGGGATCGCCGTTCATGCGGTTATCATGGGGAATGGGCCGGATGTTGTCCTTCTTCACGGCTCAAGCGGCAACACCCGCGACATGACCTTTGCGCTGGCACCCATTCTGGCGGAAAACTACCGCGTCATCGTTTTTGACCGGCCCGGCCTGGGGTTTTCAGAAAGTTTCAACCCAGACGGTGAAACGATCACGGAGCAAGCGGATATCCTGCAAAAAGCTGCTGCCCAACTTGGGGCGGAAAAGCCAATCGTTGCGGGCCAAAGCTATGGCGGTTCAGTGGCACTTGCATGGGCGGTCACAAGGCCCGAGGATCTCTCGGCGCTTGTTCTGATCGCACCTGCTGCCATTCCGTGGGAAACGCCGCTGGATGGGTTTAACCAATTGGCATCTACCACGGTCGGCAACGCGCTCGCCCTGCCCCTGATCTCTTCCTTCGTGCCCGATTGGTACGTGACACGGGCATTGGACACTGTATTTGCGCCCCAATCGGCCCCCGCTGGATATGCCCAGCATTTCGGACCCGGCCTGACCATCCGGCGCAGTTCCATGCATGCAAATGCCAAGCAACGGGCCAATCTATTGGATGAGATAACCCAATTGCAGCCAAAATACGGTGAGATTTCAGTGCCAACCGAAATCGTTCACGGCACCGCCGACGACACTGTCGGCCTCGAGTGGCATTCCCAACGACTGATCCAGCAAATCCCGCAGGCCGAACTGGTCGCGTTACCGGGGATCGGTCACATGCCGCAGGTTGTCGCAGCGCCCGAGGTTGCCGCCGCAATTGATCGTGCAGCGCGGCGTGCAGGTTTGCGTTAATCCAAGCTCTAATCCATAGTCGGATATGGGTTTTATCGCGAGGTGACATATGGCCCGGACCGAAAAAGGTTCTATCGAGAAGTATTTTCAGGAAAGCGCGCCCAAAGCTGTGCGGGACGAGATCAAGAATTCGAAGAAAGGCGAAATCCTGAACCCGACCTACCCGTATAGCGAGAAGATGAAGACCAAAGACTATGAAGAGCAGATGGAACTGCTCCAGATCGAGCTGGTCAAAATGCAATCTTGGGTCAAGGACACGGCGCAACGGATCGCCATCATCTTCGAAGGCCGCGATGCCGCCGGTAAGGGCGGAACGATCAAACGGTTTCGCGAAAACCTGAACCCACGCGGCGCGCGCAATGTGGCGCTCAGCAAACCCTCAGAGACTGAACGCAGTCAATGGTACTTTCAGCGCTACATCCCTCACCTGCCTGCCGCTGGCGAGATCGTGTTCTTTGACCGCAGCTGGTACAATCGCGGCGTGGTCGAGAACGTCTTTGGTTTCTGCACCCAGGAAGAGCGCGAGCGGTTCTTTCGTCAGGTTCTGCCGCTTGAAACGGGTCTGGTCAATGATGGCATCAAACTCTTCAAGTTCTGGCTCAATGTCGGGCGGGCTGAGCAGCTGAACCGCTTTCTGGCCCGTGAAACCGACCCATTAAAGCAATGGAAACTCAGCCCTATTGACGTGGCTGGGTTGGACAAGTGGGACGAATACACACAATCGATTTCAGAAACTCTGACCCGGTCACATTCAGACATATCTCCTTGGACAATTGTCCGGTCGGACGACAAGAAACGCGCCCGTCTTGCAGCAATTCAAACGGTTCTGCACACGCTGGACTATGATGAGAAGGACGCAAAAAGCATTGGCGACATTGATCCCCTGATCTGCGGTGGTCCGGATGTCTGGGACGCCTAGGTTGCGTTTTCACCCTGCCCGGCCAAGGATTTCAAGGGCAAGCGTTGGACGACCGTGTGTATTTGGTCTATCCCCTTGTCTTCCAATACCTAATCAAAGAACCTGAGGCCGGGATGTCGAAACGCGGTTATCATCACGGAAACCTAAAGCAAGCCCTGATCGAGGCAGCCTTGTCCCTGATCGAAGAAAAGGGGCCGACAGGTTTTACGTTATCTGAAGCCGCCAAAACCGCTGGCGTAACACCCGCCGCTGTCTATCGCCATTTTGAAGGGCGCGAAGACCTTATCGCCGAAGCTGCACGGCAAGGGTTCGAGATGTTCGCGGACCTGATGCAATACGCTTATGACAAGGGCCAACCCTCTGCCCTTGCCGCCTTCGAGGCAACCGGGCGGGCCTATCTGGCTTTTGCGCGGAAGAACCCCGGCCATTACATCGCCATGTTCGAAAGTGGAATTTCGTTGAATCGCACCCCCGAACTATCAATGGCCGCCAATCGGGCCAAATCGGTTCTTGAAAAAGCCGCCGACGACCTGTCACAACATATTCCACCTGAAAAGCGCCCGCCCGCGTCGATGTTCAGCGCACATATCTGGGCGATGAGCCATGGCGTGGTTGAATTATACGCGCGCAATACCGGAGCGACGTCACCCTTCCCCCCGGAAGACCTGCTGGAAAGCGGCATTGGAATCTACCTGCGAGGGCTGGGCCTGATCCCGCAGGACGACTGACACCTGTCAAAAAGTTCGGCTGCTTTGCGGTAAGCTCAGCCCGGACGTTACGTTGATCAGATTCATCTCGCCCATTCCCTTTATATCAACACGTCCCAGGTCCGAGACCTGAAATTCGTCAATCAGGGCGTATTTCATCTCTTCCGGCGCAACGATTTTCATAGGATTGGCGAAAATTTGCAGTCGGGACGCGATATTTACCGCCGGACCGAAAACGTCGTAGACGTATTTCTGAATACCCACGACAGACCCGACCGCGGCCCCCATGCCCAAACCGATCCGGGCCTGCCATTTGTGCGGGTGGCTTTCGTTCCGGCGTTCGAGATAACGCAGGAAACGTACCGCGCAATGGGCCACTGCCGTCGCGTGATCGGGTGTCGGGTCAGGCATGCCTGAGACCGCAAGATATGCGTCACCAATTGTTTTGATCCTTTCACACCCGAATTGCTCAACGATCCTGTCAAACGCTGTGAAAATGTCGTTCAACTCGCTCAGGGTCACTGTCGGGTCGGTCTTGGCCGCGAAATCGGTGAAACCCACAAAGTCCAGCATGACTACAGACACCTGCTTGTAGAGCTGCGGAGTGACAACACCGAAGGTTTTGAACTCTTCATAAACGGCCCGTGGCATCAGGTTCAAAAGCAGCCGTTCAACCCGCTCTTTCTCGCGCTCCAGCTCTCGCGTGTTGCGTTCGACCATGGTGGAATAGCTGTCGATCATGCTTTCCAGCTCGCGAATGCGCGTGATGTTCTGGCATTCGACAATCAGAACCTGCTCGGACAGCCCTTTGGCCAACGAAACTGCGACTGCAAAGATCAAGGTCCGCCGCTTCGGCTTGATTTGCAATTCAACCGAATATCTCAAGCCCGATTGCTTGACGTCTTCCAATTCTTTGGGATCAAGGGCGGGAAGAATGTCCGTAAGAGTACTGCCGTTCTCGGGGGTTCCAAACCACTCCGAAAACGGCCCGTTATGAAAAACGAACTGAAGATCCGAGGCGCGCACCACGGCAATGCCGACACCGATGGCGCGTAACAGCTGTTCGTTTATTGCATGAATGCTCATGCCGCGTTTCGGGCGACGATAATTGAACGCTTCCCTTCAATTGCAGCCAGCGCGGTTTTGATATCCTGATCGGACATACCATGCACGCTCAGCGCTTCGCCAAACAGCTCAGCCATCACATCAAATTCGTCGTGTGAAATACTCAGATGCCTGTGTACGGCTTCGATCCTGTCATCACTGAATGACGCCGGTCCGCCAATCAGGGACGATACAAACTTCGTCTGATGATCAATCAACCGCGGCATATCAATATCTTCAAAATAATGGCCGATGTCATCCGAATCCAACGCCATTTCATAGAAGGTCATCACGACACGGCTAATCGTTTTGAAGCCACCGTATTTATCATAAAGCGTTTGCGCCACACGAAAACCCAAGAGTTACCGAACAAAAACACTGTAATTCTATATCAAATGGACATTTTTGTTAATGTTTATGGTATTTTTTTCGTTTTCCGGCTTAACGCGCGTTCATTTTAGGAAAAGCAAAAGTGTCCTGGATTTAAAATCCTGCGCTTTCGAAGACCCGGCGTGGTACACGAAACCACGTTGTACACAGCCGAGACGCTGGGGCGGGTTTGGGTTTCTGACTAAGGGGGTAATGGCGGAGAGACAGGGATTCGAACCCTGGAGACGGTTCCCCGCCTACACACTTTCCAGGCGTGCGCCTTCGACCACTCGGCCACCTCTCCGTGCCGGCGATGTTTGGACCAATGTCATGAGATTTGCAAGTCCCCAATTCGGTGAAATCATCGGAAAGGATCAATTAAATCCGGTAGTCTACCCAGAGCGTCAAGCGACCAGAAACGCGACCTTTCAGCTGTCGGGCTGGTCGTCAGATTTCATCGCCCGCGTCAGGGTCCAGATCAGATTCTGTCAGCTCAACTGGCTTTCCTGCCGTTGAATCGGTTGTGTTCTGTTTGGGCGCAAGGCCTGCCTCTTTAACCTTGTTCGAGGTCTGCAAAGCTTCGGGATTGCGCAACCAGATATCACGCTGTGCAAACGGCACCTCGATACCCGCTTCCAGAAAGCGTCGATTGATCTCGTGGTTCATGTCGGATTTGACGGATAAAACCCAGTTCACATCCCGTAGGATCGCTCTGATCTCGAAATCCAACGCATCCGCTCCAAATCCCTGAAACACCACACTGGGCGCCGGGTTGGCCAGAACCATCGGGTGGTTGTTTGCGACCTCGCCCAGAATGGTCTCGACCAGCCGTGTATCTGTTCCGTAGGCGACACCGACCGGTACAATCACCCTACCGATGGTATTGCCACGTGTGTAGTTGGTGACGACGCCGCTGATCAGGTCCGAGTTTGGAATGATCACATCCGTTCTGTCGAACGTCTCGATCCGGGTCGATCGGACGGAGATGTCACGCACGTAGCCCATCATCCCGTTCACATCGATCCAGTCACCCTTGGAGATCGGCCGTTCGACCAGAAGGATGATACCGGACACGAAATTAGACACAATCGTTTGCAGGCCAAAGCCAATACCGACAGACAGTGCACCTGCGACAATTGCCAGAGACGACAGATCAAACCCCGCGACCATGATCGCGGCCAACGCAGCCAGAAATATCCCGATATACCCCGAGCCAGCGACAATTGCGTTCTGCCCGCCCGGATCGATACTGGTTTTGGGTAACAGCGAGTTGCGCAGCCCGCTTTGCAACAACCGCGTCAGCGTATAACCGATTGCGAAAACGGCGATAAATGTCAGGAAATTGCTGGGTGAGATCGTGACACCACCGATGTCAAAGCCAAGCAACAGACGTGACCATACTTCAAGCAGGTCCGTTTCGCGCGCGCCCCAGTATATCGCCAGAACAGGCAGCGCGACGATGGCCAGTGCAAAGCCCACCAAGACTGAAAAAAGAGAGTCGCGCGCAGCGTCGCCCTGCCCTGTGATCCATCCGTATATCTGACTGACAAACCGTTGAAAAATTGCCAGTGCGGCAATCAGAACCAGTGTTTTTACCGCCGGAAACACAATCGCTTCGGCCGCATTAGTATAGCCAACCAGTGCCAGTACGGGTGTTGCGATCCCCAGCAGGAACATGGCCTTGCGCAGGAATTCTACCAACTGGCTGAATCCAGCGGCCCGGGTAGACGCCGTCTGGTCCAGCAGGCGGTCGTTCGTTCGGATTTGCCGCACGCGGAGCAAAAGCAATGCCGTTCCGACAATCACTGGAAAGCTGATAACCGCACGGGTCGCATCCGAGACATTTTCGATCTGCTGAAACAGGAGCGCCAATTCGTGCAGGATCAGCATCAAAGCCAACAGATCGATGTAGATGCGCAATTCGGTGATCCGCGCGGCAGACAGGCGCTTGAAGCCCTGTGAGGCGCCAATCAGGTAAATCTGTCGGCCGATCCAGTCGTAGAACAAGGCGATTGCCGCCCAATACGAGATATTCTCCAGCAACAAGCTGCCGCGCAGGCCGGGAACACCCGACAAGCTGATCGCAGCGATGGCGGCAACGACACCAATCCAGGGCAACAGTATTCGCAACAGCGAAATGATGAAGGACCAGGCCCCGGTCCCCGCTCCGCCCAGCGTCCTGAGATAATCGCCGCCCCGCTCGGACCAACGCTTGCCGAAGACCAGTAAAACCGCCGCCAGGCTCACGAGAAACAGAATAGCCAAACCGCGATCACGGATATTCTCTTTGACGACGTCCGAACGCAGGTTGGCAAGTGTTTCGTTCGCCAGGCTCAGAAACGCTTCTTTTACATCCTGCCATGCGGGTCCCCAATATACGGGGTTGATTGGCGACGGGCCGCGCTGGAAGAACTCCTTTGTCTGCCGTGTCCGGATAATCTGGTCGATTTCACTGATCAATCCGTTTGCGCGGCTATACGCTTCTTCGGAAATGATGCGGGGCACGCGCAAACTGTTGAGCTGATCATTAAGATGAGTTCGCAGTTTGGCGATGTCTTCAGGTTCGGTCGCGTCCCCTTCGGGTTTCGGACCAAGCGCCTTGATCTGGCTTTCCAGCGTTGCGATACGATCCGTGTTGGCGCTGCGCGCCTTGTTAAAGTCCTCTCGGTAACCGTTTATTTCAGAACGCAAATTCTCGAACGCAGCGTTTGACGCACGGTTCGCTTCGATCACCGACTCGGCACGGTCCGCAGTTTTTATCCAGCCCCGGTAATACTCACTTTGCCTGTCGGTCAGCTGCGCAACAGCGCCGCCTGCGACCCCGACAAGACACAGGAAAACCAGTGTCAGAAACAGGCGAACCTGCTTGGGCATCACACGTCCTCAAAAACGCCAGGAATGCTGCGCGGTGCTTCGGTCATCCAATTCGGTACCGGCAGGTCTTTTTCGCGCAGGAAATCCGGGTTGAACAGCTTGGACTGATACCGTGTGCCATAGTCGCAAAGGACAGTCACAATCGTGTGGCCCGGCCCCATTTCCTTGGCCAGACGCACGGCGCCCGCCATGTTGATCGCGGTCGACCCGCCCATGACCAACCCCTCCTCACGGAGCAGGTCAAAGATATACGGCAACGCCTCGGTGTCAGTGATCTGATAGGAATGATCCGGCGTGAACCCTTCCAGGTTCTTTGTTATCCGCACCTGTCCGATACCTTCGGCAATCGATCCGCCCTCCATCGCGATTTCACCGGTGGTGTAGTAGGAGTAGAGACCCGCACCCATAGGATCGGCCAGACCGATTTTCACACCCTTGGGCTGCAACGCTTCGGCAACCCCGGCCAACGTACCGCCCGACCCGACAGCACAGATAAACCCGTCGACCTTACCGTCTGTTTGTTCCCAGATTTCGGGTCCAGTGGTTTCAACATGGGCCTGACGGTTCGCCACGTTGTCAAACTGGTTGGCCCAGATTGCCCCATTGGGTTCCGTCTGCGCCAATTCCTCGGCCAAACGCCGGGAATAATGCACGAAATTGTTGGGATTGCGATAAGGTGCAGCCGGAACTTGAACCAGTTGTGCACCGGCCAGCCGCAGCATGTCTTTCTTTTCTTCCGACTGGGTTTCCGGGATCACAATCACGGTCTTGAACCCCATTGACGCCCCCACCAGCGCCAGACCAATACCGGTATTGCCGGCGGTGCCTTCCACAATGGTGCCACCGGGCTTCAAATCGCCCCGCGCAATGGCATCACGGATAATATAGAGTGCAGCACGGTCCTTGACGGATTGACCGGGGTTCATGAATTCGGCTTTGCCGAGAATTTCGCAACCAGTTTCTTCACTGATGCGGCGCAGCCGGATCAGCGGTGTTTTTCCTACTGCGTCAGCAAGATCTCGTGCAATGCGCATGATGGCCCCTTGTCGTTTTGTACCATCGAAGATTTACAGCCGCACCGCCGCGACCACAAGCGGGATAGTCACCCGCGCAATCTGTCCCGGTGGCGGGCCAGCCAATAAGCCAGAGACACCAATTGTAGATCCTTGAAAACATGGCGATCCGTCATGTCTATGAATTCGTCGAACGGCAGGATTTGACTGCGGATGTCTTCACCTTCTGTGTCCAGGCCACCGGTGATTGTGGTGTGCGTCAACTCACCCAGACCAACATAAAGATACATGAACCCGGTGGAAGATCCGCTCGAGGTGTAGGCACCGCCAGCATATTCCAGCCTGTCAAAACGAATACCCGCCTCCTCCATCGCCTCTCGATGCGCGGCCTGTTCGGGTGTCTCACCCGGATCAATCATCCCGGCCACCGCTTCCCAAAGCCAGGGTTCCGGATCGTTGTTCAGGAAAACCGGTGGTCTGAACTGTTCCACGATCAAAACGGTATCGCGGACCGGATCATAGGGCAGAACGCCGACCGCACTACCCTGCAACAAGCTTCCACGGCGCAGTACCGGCCCCATGCTGCCGTCATGCCGCCGATGTTGCAGATCGATTTCCTCCATCCCGAAATAATCAAGATACACCCGGTCATGGCGATGCACGATCACGTCTTTTGCAATGTCCCGCGGATCACCGGTTCTCCGCTGCCCGGCCATAATCTTTGACCAGGCACGCGTTTGAGTGGCGCGAATACTGCGGGCCAAGATCCGGGGATCAACCTTCCCGAAATAGGCCATCTCTTCCTCAGCGGCGAGCGTTGTAAGTTCGCCCAATCTGTCCGCCCAGTCCTGAAGCGACCACAAATCACCCGGTCTCCAGGCATCGGGGGCAGGAAAAAAGACCTGCGCTTCGGCCTCGGTCCCGTCTTCCAATTCGACCTTCAACGGCTTCAGATCATAGTCGAATGACCCTTCGTAATAATCAAGCCTGGCCAGATCCACAGACGACAATTCCTGCACCAGTACACCTTCGGCACTGGCACCTTCCATTTCCAGGATCATTGGGAAATCCTGCCCCTGAACAGAATGGACAGCATGGCCTCGAAGTTGGGCGGGCCGCGCTTTGGTTTTGCTCAGAGGATGACCAAGAACGCGTTCCAACAACGGCAAGTGTCGCAGCGTTCCATAAAAAAACAAATCAGACAAAGTCGATCTCTCTTGTCGGGAAACGGATCAGCGCCATGATCGGGCGGCCTGTTCTGTGGCCAGTCCCGATACAACAGCCCCAATTAGGAATGCAATCAGGATTTCCGGGTAAATCAACAGCTTACCGTACTCAATCCCGATCTTGAAAATGGCCAGAATGGCCTCAAATGGGCCACCGTAACGATTGCGCATGGCAAGCCGGAACATTTCGTAACAGCCCTGCACGAACAACGCCCAGAAAATCAGCGAGGCGACACCAGTCAGACCGTTATTGATCCCAGCAGTCCAGCCGCGCCCTGCACGCTTGCCCATGATTCCCCACCCGCATACCGCGCCAAGGCCCATGTTAACCAGGGTAAAGTACCCGTAATCCTTACCTTCTTCACCGTTTTCGATAATCATGCCAGAGACAATGAATGCCAGCACGATGAGACAAACGGCGGCTACAAGACGCGAGGCAGTGGGCATGTTACGGTCCGTCAGTTAACTTGCTTTGATACGGTGATCTGTGTCACATCGCAATTGCGCGTGTCAAAGGCTGCGCCACAGGCAGTCAAATAATAATTCCACATGCGGCGAAAACGCTCATCAAAGCCGAGGTCTGCGATCTGTTCCCATTTTGCATTGAACGTCTCATACCACCGCCGCAGCGTCAGGTCGTAACTTTTGCCGAATTCTTTCGACTTCACCACATTCAAACCCGCCTGATTGATCTGCTGCCGTAGGATCGTGGGCGACGGAAGCATTCCACCCGGAAATATGTATTTCTGAATGAAATCAACACCGTTCTTGTAATAATCCCAGCGGTGGTCACCTACGGTTATGATTTGCAAGGTCGCTTGCGCCCCTGGCTTCAGCCTCTCACGAACGGTTTCAAAATAAACCGGCCAGTATTTTTGACCCACCGCCTCGAACATCTCGATTGAGGCTATGCCATCATATTGTCCACGCTCGTCGCGATAGTCCTGCAACTTGAATGTCACTTGATCTGAAAGCCCTGCTTTTTCAATACGTTCATTAGCAAACTTGAACTGTTCCTCACTAATCGTAAGGCCGGTTACATGCAAACCCCGCTCTTTCGCGGCATATTCGGCAAAACCGCCCCAACCGCATCCGATTTCCAGAATGTGGTCACCGGGTTTGGCCCCCATTTCATCGACAAGGCTGGCATATTTGGCAGTTTGCGCCTTCTCAAGACTTTCTTGCCCGGTCTCAAAAATGGCGCTGGAATAAGTCATCGTGTCATCCAGCCACAAACCGTAGAAGTCGTTACCCAGATCATAGTGGTACGAGATATTCTTTTTCGCCTGCGTCCGGCTATTGCGATGAAGCCAGAACCGCAGCCGTTCATAGGCCTGGACAAGGAACTTTCCAGTAAACCCGTCATAGACGGTTTCGGACCCCAGATGGACAAGATCCATGAATGAGCGCAGATCAGGCGTGCTCCAATGTCCTTCAAGGTAGGCATCAGAAAACCCCAGCTCGCCTTCGCGGATCAGACGGGCAAAAACATCTCCGTCGTGGATATCGATCTGAGCAACAGGCCCTGCCTTTGGCCCCTCTGCGCGAAAGATGCGGCCATCAGGCAATGTTATGTCTAGTCGCCCCGACTCCATTCGGGCCAGCATCTTGAACACCTGGGCGAAATACCTGGGCAGATCCGACTGCCCCTCTATCGTCGTCAGCACCATCCGCTCTCCCCTCTGCGGCACAGGTATCAGGCTAGGCCGCGATTTTGTTTCTGGCAAGTTTTCAGTTCCTTAGTGGGATTTTCGGCTTTCATACGCACGCAAGGCGCGGTTTCGTCCATCCGCCAGTTTCACGACAGGTTCGGGATAATCCGCCTGCGGACACAGGTTCCATGAACCGGGAAGCGCAGCGAAATAGGAAAGTGCAACGTCACTGGGTTTCGTCTGGCCTTCGGCGATCCAGCGCCGCATGTAAGCCCCCTGCGGATCAAACTTTTCCGCCTGCGTTTCGGGGTTGAATATACGAAAGAAGGGCGACGCATCGGGGCCTGATCCCGCAACCCACTGCCAGCCCATGGCGTTACAGGCTGGGTCCCAGTCAATCAGGCAATCCTCGAACCAGTTCATCCCGATTTTCCAGTGTGTCATCAGATGTTTGGTCAGGTAACTGGCAACAATCATCCGGGCCCGGTTATGCATACGGCCTGTCACATACATCTGCCGCAGGCCAGCATCGACGACAGGAATTCCGGTTCGGGCCTGCCTCCAGGCGGCAACTTCAGGGTGATCTGGATCGATATTCCACGGGAAATCATCCCATTCCGCTTTCCAGTTATCAGTCAGCAGATGCGGTGAGTGAAACATCAGGTGATAGGCAAACTCACGCCAGACCAACTGCCGCAGAAATGCCTCGGCGCCGGGGGTTCCCGTCATCGCAGCCTGTTGAACCCTGTGCCAGACCGTGCGTGGCCCGATCTCGCCCAATGAAAGGTATTCTGACAGGTTTGATGTTCCGTCCAGATCCAACCGGTCACGGTCATTGGAATAACGGGGGACTTGGTCGAGAAAGTGCTCAAGTCGATCGCGGGCGGCCTTCTCGCCGGGTTGGACATAGGGGCGCACGATTGCAGCGCCTCGGTACATGTCCGCACCCATATGCCAGGTGCTCAGTTTATCACTGGAAGGCCAGGTTGCAGGCCCCGCCAAGCGTGACACCAACGCATCCGGCGCTGGCACGTCCCGCCGCTGAACCGCGCGCCACATAGGGGTGTAGACACGAAACGGCTGGCCCTGCTTTGTTGCTACTGTCCAGGGCTCAAAAAGCAAATGACCAGGAAACGACTTTGCGCTTACACCCAGTTCGGACAGCGCCGTTTTGATCTGTGTATCGCGTCTGATCGACGCTGGATCATAGGCCCGCGACCAATAGACAGCCTTTGCGCCCGTCTCTTTGACAAGTGTCCGCAATTGCTCAAGCGCATCGCCACGCCGCAGGATCAGACGGCTACCAAGCCTCGTCAGAGCGTCGCAAAAGACCTCCAGACCCAACCTCAACCGCCATTTCGGGGCCGCGCCAAGGTGTTGCACAAGAGGGTCATGAACAAAGACTGGTATGATCGGACGGCCGCTTGCAACAGCAGCAGTCAATGCCGAATGGTCCGACAGGCGCAGATCCCGTCGGAACCATAAGATGATCGGAGACGGCTCGTTTTCCATATCCACCCTGAGGTTTTCTTCGTTCTACGAAGCCCCAAGCAGAGTGGATCACAAAACGCGTTCAAGCGCCTCCAAAAGCTGATCAATCTCCTGCTGCGAGGTATAATGCGTAAAGCTGACCCGCAAAACGCCCTGTGCCGGATCTACTCCCATCGCTTGCAATGGGCGCACAGCATAAAAGTCGCCGCCACCAGCCATAACACCGTATTGCGCCAGTTCCGCTGCAACCGGTTCAGCCGGGCAGTTCAACGACAGCGCAACAGTCGGCGCGCGCCGGGTGGCGTCTGATGTGCCGATCAGACGCACCGCATTGCGATCCTTTACCGCATCCAGAACCGGTTGCAATAAGGACACCTCATGCGCGCGCATTAGATCATGGGCAAAGGCACCCTGCTCTGCCGCGCCCATGTCAGGCCCGCCGTGATGAGCACACAAGAGCTCGACGTAATCGGCCATACCTGCACTTGCAGCAATCTGTGCATGATCCGGGCCCGCCGGGGTAAAGCGTTTATACAGAACGTCAGCGTTGAAATAATGCGCTTGGTTGGGCAGTAACTCTCCCAGTGTGCGGCGAATGACCATGCAGCCTTGATGCGGGCCGTAAGTTTTATAGGCTGAAAACAGATAGATATCCGGCCCCAGATCGCCAACATTCGGAAACCCATGCGGGGCGTAAGATACGCCGTCCACGCAGACAAATGCACCAGCCGCGTGGGCAATCGCAGTGATCTCGGTGACCGGGTTAATCTCGCCCACGACATTGGAACAATGCGGGAAACAGACCAGACGCACTTTTTCGTCCAACATGTTTTCCAGATCCTGTGGGTTCAGTGATCCGGTTTCCGGATCGATCTGCCACTCCCTCACCTCAATCCCTGCCTCGGCCAGACGACGCCATGGGCCCGAATTTGCCTCGTGATCCTGATTGGTCACGACAATCGCCTCACCGGGTTTCATCCACTGCCGGAATGCCTGCGCCAAAACATAGGTATTCTGTGTTGTCGAAGGGCCAAAGCTCAACTCATCAGTTTCAACACCCAGGATGGCGGCCATGCGCGCACGTGCCTCATCCATCTCGGCACCTGCAAGACGGCTTGCTTCATACGGGGCGTAGGGCTGAACCTTTCGTTGCGTATAGAACCGCGTCAACCGGTCGATCACCGGCTTGCAAGTATAAGACCCGCCAGCGTTCTCAAAAAAAGCCTGTCCTTCCAGGCTGGGTTCGGAAAATGCCGGAAACTGTGCCCGAACGAAATCGATATCCAGAGAGCTCATGCCTCATTGCTCCTTAGTTGTGCTGTCATATCAACAAGATGCCCGCTCATGTTTCCGGGCATCTCAGAAATCATGGCAGGTCTTCCAGCCCAGCCTGTGCTTGCGCCATGAGCTGACGAAACACCGGGCAGCCCTTCTCTTCGGAAGGACAACGCTACTTAGACAGCACCATCCGCGACCGTCAAGCTGAAGCAAAAGAAAAAGCCCGGCGGGGTTGCCGGGGCTGAATTTCCAACACTCTGGGGCGGGTCTCGTTCGGGCCTCAACCCTGAACTTTGGTATATGTCCCCTCGCCTGCAAGAATTCCACGGAAACCGCCGGGCTCATCCAGACCAAAGACGATCAGAGGCAGGTTGTTGTCACGCGCCAGCGCGATGGCTGACGCATCCATGACCCGCAACCGCTTGGCTAGAACGTCGTCATAGGTGACCGTGTCATAACGCACCGCGTCGGCATGTTGTTTGGGATCCTTGTCGTAAACGCCGTCGACACCGTTCTTGCCCATGAAAATCGCCTCACACGCCATTTCATTGGCGCGCAAGGTCGCCGCGGTGTCGGTGGTGAAATACGGGTTGCCGGTGCCGGCCGCAAAGATGCAAACCCTTTTCTTTTCAAGGTGTCGTACGGCGCGGCGGCGGATATACGGCTCGCACACTTCATCCATGCGAATGGCCGAAATGACCCTGGTGAACACCCCAATCTCTTCTAGGGCAGATTGCATACCCAGTGCGTTCATCACCGTGGCCAACATCCCCATATAGTCTGCTGTCGTCCGCTCCATACCCTGAGCAGATCCACTCAGGCCCCGGAAAATGTTTCCGCCACCGATAACCATGCAGATCTCAACGCCCAGATCGTGAACCGATTTCACCTCTTGCGCGATGCGCTGAACGGTTGGCGGGTGCAGGCCAAAGCCCTGATCCCCCATCAATGCCTCTCCTGAAATTTTCAACATGACACGTTTGTATGTGGTTTTCGGGGTTTCGGCAGTTTCAGAAGACGGGGAAAGGCTCATGTTGCGCTCCGGGCTGGCACGGGGTTAATTTCCGGCGCAAAATGAAGCAAAAGCTCCGCAGGTTCAATGCGGTTGGTGAGGATTGAGGCAACCGCATATGACCCGGCGATCAACAGACGCGATATTTCGGCAATTGCCCCCTATTCCCGATGACAAACCTGTCCTGATTGCAGGGCCGACTGCATCCGGGAAATCAGCGCTGGCGCTGGAGATCGCCGAACGGCATGGCGGGGTCATCGTCAATGCCGATGCAAGTCAGGTTTATGATTGTTGGCGCGTGATTTCGGCCCGACCATCTGCCGAAGAAGAAGCACGCGTACCGCATCTGCTCTATGGTCACATCGCCTATGATCAGGAGTATTCGGCCGGTCACTGGCTGCGAGAAGTGGTGCCACTGCTGACCGGGGGCCAGCGGCCAATCATTGTCGGCGGGACAGGATTGTATTTCTCGGCCCTGACCCAAGGCATGGCCGAGATCCCCGCAACTCCGGTGCAGGTGCGGGCCGAAGCAGACTTGCTGACCGTTGCCGAGCTTGTCGCCGGGGTTGACGAACAGACTTTGGCTGGCCTGGATACACAGAACCGCGCGCGCGTGCAGCGCGCTTGGGAAGTGCAGCGTGCCACGGGGCGCAGCCTGTTATCTTGGCAGGCCGATACGCCACCGCCAATTTTACGGCTCAATGATGCGGTTCCTATCGTTTTTGACGTCGACAAAGCGTGGCTTCTGGATCGGATCGAGCGCCGTTTTAATCAGATGCTTGAATTGGGAGCAATCGACGAAGTACGCGCCATGCGGGATCGTTTCGACCCCGCTCTTCCCGCCTGCAAAGCCATTGGTGTGCCAGAGCTTATGGCCTATCTGGATGGAACACTGACTTTGGATCAGGCCCGTGAACGGGCCACAATCTCGACCCGGCAATTTGCCAAACGTCAACGCACGTGGTTTCGGGCAAGAATGAAAACATGGAATCACGTTGATTTCTCAAAGTGATATCTGGAGTTGTTCATTCCACAGGATATGACACCGAAAGCAAACAGATCAACGGAAACTAACTGGTTTTTCGTCTGTTATCAGTGATTTGACGCAGAATCTCCGCAAGGGTTTCTTCTTGCGGGGCGCCACATGACAAAATCCGTACTGAAATATCAACACTGCGGGAACGTCGCTTTTGTGCATTTTATGTCGATTCCGAACGTTGACGTTGAGTGATTTCTGGTGCCGAATGGCGGCATGGGGATGCACAGAGTCCAAAAACCGGAATCCTTCTTTCTTTCGACCGGACAAGCCCGTGTCGCTTAGAACAAGAACAAATCAACAAAATCAATGTCACAGGGAGACATTTATGACCAATACGGCAATCACCACAGACAAGGTGCACTGGGCGGCCGAGATGCACGCGCAGGAATACCGTGACGGCAAGCTTAGCCGCCGGGAATTTCTGGTCCGCGCAACGGCGCTGGGTGTCGCGGTACCGACGGCCTATGGTTTGATCGGTCTGCAATCACCTGCGGCGGCGCAAGAGCCGCAACGCGGTGGAACCATCCGCTATCAGATGGAAGTGCGCGCGCTTAAAGATCCGCGAACTTATGACTGGACGCAAATTGCCACTTTCACAGCAGGCTGGCTTGAGTACCTCGTCGAATACAACAACGACGGCTCGTTCAAGCCAATGCTGCTGGAAAGCTGGGAAGCCAACGCCGACGCCACCGAATACACATTGAACGTTCGCAAGGGCGTAAAGTGGAACAATGGCGATGACTTCACAGCCGAAGACGTGGCCCGCAACATCGAAGGATGGTGTGACGCTGGTCTGGAAGGCAACTCGATGGCATCGCGTATGGCGTCGCTTATCGACGAAAGCACTCAGAAAGCTGCGGACGGCGCAATCACCGTTGTCGACTCCCATACTGTCAAACTGAAGTGCAACGCGCCTGACATCACGATCATCCCGGGCATGGCGGACTATCCCGCTCCTATCGTTCATAGCAGCTTCGATGCGAACGACATGCTTTCAAACCCGGTCGGCACAGGTTTCATGCTGCCTGACAGCCACGAAGTTGGCGTTAAAGGCGTGCTGGTGCGCAACGAAGGCTTCGACTGGTGGGGATATGAGGCCGGAAAAGGCGGCTATATCGACCGCATCGAGTTCATCGACTACGGCACTGACCCGGCTGCATTCCTTGCGGCTTATGAGGCCGAAGAGATCGACATGAACTGGGAATCTGTTGGCGAATTCGTCGACATCTTCGACGGAATTGGGCTTGTGCGCTCGGAAATCCCGTCGGGCTTCACCATCGTTATCCGCCCGAACCAGTTGGCCGAAGACGAAAACGGCAACAAGATCTACGGCGACAAGCGCGTTCGTCAGGCTTTGGCCATGGCGGTGGACAACGAAGTGTGCCTGGAGCTGGGCATGTCAGGCTACGGCATTCCGGCTGACAACTGCCATGTCGGGCCGATGCACCCCGAACATGACTCGGCCGTGACTCGCATCCCGTACGATCCTGCCGGGGCGAAAGCCCTGATGGATGAAGCGGGTATGGGTGACTTTGAGCACGAAGTTCAATCGATCGACGATGACTGGCGCCGTAACACTACGGCAGCGGTTGTAGCGCAACTGAACGACGCGGGTATCAAGGCCAAGCATACAGTTCTGCCGGGATCGACCTTCTGGAACGACTGGACGAAATACGCCTTCTCGTCGACGAACTGGAACCACCGCCCATTGGGTACGCAGGTTCTGGCGCTGGCCTACAAGTCAGGCGTTGCCTGGAATGAATCAGGTTTCGCCAATGCAGAGTTCGACGCCCTGCTGTCCGAAGCGAACTCGATCGCCGACGTAGATAAGCGCCGCGAAGTAATGGCCAAACTGCAGGCGATCATGATCGACGAAGGTGTTACGATCCAGCCTTACTGGCGGACAGCGATGCGCCATCACCGCGACAATTTGGTAGGTGTTGAAAAGCATATCGCTGACCTGCCGCAGCTTTATAAGTTCGGCTTCACGTCCTGAGCGAAAAAGCAAAAGGCCGCGCCACCCCGGCGCGGCCTCTTCGTCCTGAATGCGACGAACAAATAATAACAGCTAAGCGTGGCGTTCCATGAAACCCGCGCTAGCCGACCCACAGGGGCAAATATGGGACTTTTCATTCTAAGGCGCGTTGGCATCATGCTGTTGACGGCATTGTGTCTGACATTCCTGGTTTTCTTCTTAACCAACCTCTATCCTAACCTCGAGAAGCTGGCGAAAACGCAGGGCAACTTTCGGATGTCGGATGAACAGGTTGAGAGCTACCTGAGCAAAAATGGTTACCTCCAATCCACTCCGATAAAATACGGCGAATGGCTGGGTGTCCTGCCCTCTTATCGTTACACGAATGAAGACGGAACCGTTCAGGGAAGATGCATTCTGCCGGGCAAAACCGCCGAAGAATCTCCGAATTTCTGCGGAATCCTGCAAGGGTATTGGGGCTATTCGACTGTCTTCAAGGAAGAGGTTTCCACCGTTGTTGGGAACCGGTTGGCTCTGACTGGTCGTCTGATGCTCTGGGTCATGTTGCTGATGGTTCCGTCTGCGTTGATCCTTGGTGTTTTGGCAGGAATGAAAGAAGGATCTGCCACTGACAGGACGTTGTCGACCTTCGCCATCACAACGACGGCGACGCCGGAATATGTCTCGGGCGTGATCTTTATCGCGATCTTCACCTCATCCGCAGTTGGTTTGAAGTGGTTCAAAGGCACGGCCACGCAAGCGATGGAGAACCCGACCTTTGAGAACTTCTTCCTGCCGGTCCTGACCATTGCGCTTTATGGGATGGGCTATATTGCACGGATGACCCGCGCCTCGATGACCGAAGTGATGACGGCGCAATATATCCGCACCGCGCGCCTTAAGGGTGTCTCGTTCCCGAATATCGTCATGAAGCACGCGTTGCGTAACGCGCTGATCGCACCGTTCACCGTCATCATGCTGCAGTTCCCCTGGCTGCTGAATGGTGTAGTGATCGTCGAGACCCTGTTCAACTACAAGGGCTTCGGCTGGGCGCTGGTTCAGGCCGCAGGCAATAACGACATTCAGCTGTTGCTGGCGATTTCGGTCGTGTCGGTCTTTGTGGTGCTGGTGACCCAGCTGATTTCGGATATCGGCTATGTCTACCTCAACCCGCGCATCCGCATTTCTTAAGGAGGGTTAGATCATGGAACCACTTACCTGGACCGGCTCTATCGCCTTCCTGAACCCGCTTTTTGCCCTTGGCCTTGCGCTAATGGTCTTGTCAATTGCCGTCTGGATGCTGGCCAGCATCGTGCTGCCCGAAGACCAGATGACGGTGAACCCGGACGGTACGTTGAGCTCAAGCTCGGGCCTGCGGACACTGATACAACTTGCACTGCGCTACAGTTTCTTGGCCAGTGTCGGAATCGCGCTCGCCTATATCGTACTGGGCGTACTAATGGGCACAAGCGCCGGGATTATTGGCGCCATGTCCCAGCAGTTTTTGCCCGTATGGGTGTCGTTGATCATCCTTTATGCCATGTCGATCGCTTTCAAACGCAAGCTTGGCCTCTACGGCAAACTGTTTGACAGTCCCATCGGCATGATCGGCTTTGGCCTTGTAATGTTCTGGGTTTTCACCGGAGTATTCGGCGCGATGGATTTGATCGTCACGCATGACCCGCTGTCGCAGGTTTCGGGCATGAAGAACAAAGTGCCAGGTACGCCACTTTCCAATCTAGAGGACGGTCAATACGCCTGGTATCTGCTGGGTGGCGACAATCTGGCGCGCGATGTGTTCAGCCGCATGGTCAAAGGGGCATGGATTGTTGTTCAGATCGCCCCGCTTGCCACGATGTTTGCCTTCATGGTTGGCATCACGCTGGGTCTTCCGGCAGGCTATTATGGTGGTCGGCTGGATACTTTGCTGTCGTTCCTTGCGAACCTGATCCTGGCCTTCCCGGTGATCCTGCTGTTCTATCTGCTGGTCACGCCCGAGATCGTTGCGACCGGTGTACCGAACTATATGGCGGCCGTCTTGTTCGTATTCCCGATCATCTTCCTAGGTGTGCTGCTGAACTCACGCTACTATACCAGACCGAACTTCCGAACACCGCTGCTGATCGGAGTTTTGGGGGTAGCGGGTTGGTTCTACCTGTCTCTGATTTCGACCGGTGGCTACATCATCAATACCGACGCCTATCGTATCTGGGGGCTGCCGACCTATCTGGATCTGTTCGATATTCCAGGCGGTATTCTGGTGGTCTTTGTCTCGGTGGTCTTTGTGAATTCGCCGACCGTGTTCCGCATCGTGCGCGGACTGGCGCTGGACATCAAAACACGGGACTACGTGGCGGCAGCACAAACCCGTGGCGAAGGTCCGTGGTACATCATGTTGTGGGAAATCCTACCCAACGCGCGCGGCCCGCTGATCGTCGATTTCTGTCTGCGTATTGGCTATACCACCATCCTACTGGGAACCTTAGGTTTCTTTGGTCTGGGCCTGCCACCTGAAAGCCCTGACTGGGGGTCGACGATCAACGAGGGGCGCAAGCTTTTGTCGATCTACCTGCACCCTGCTCTGCCACCCGCGCTGGCCTTGTTGACGCTGGTTCTGGGTCTGAACCTGCTGGCCGACGGGTTGCGCGAAGAAAGTCTGAAAGACTGATGTGAAAGCGACCGGGGGGCCAGCCCCCCGGACCCCCCGAGATATTTTTAGCCAGATGAAGAGGATCCCCTCGATCTGGCGAGGAGATACAAGATGAGCAAGATGGCGGATTATGACGGCCCGATCCTTGAGATCGACAAGCTGTCGATTTCCTTCTTTACCCGCCTGCGGGAAATTCCGGCCGTGATGGATTTCTCTGTCAGTGTGCAACCCGGTGAAGCTGTTGGTCTGGTCGGTGAATCCGGTTGCGGCAAATCCACGGTGGCGCTAGGTGTCATGCAGGACCTTGGCAAAAACGGTCGCATCGTTGGTGGTACGATCAAGTTCAAGGGTCGTGATCTGGCGGAAATGAGTTCAGACGAATTGCGCGACATACGCGGCAATGAGATCGCGATGATCTATCAGGAGCCGATGGCCTCACTGAACCCGGCAATGAAGATCGGTAAGCAGCTGATGGAAGTGCCCATGATTCACGAGGGCGTCAGCGCGGAAGAAGCGTATTCGCGCGCGCTGGAAGTTGTCACCGATGTGCGCTTGCCGGACCCCGAGCGAATGCTCAACTCGTTCCCGCACCAGCTGTCAGGCGGTCAACAGCAGCGCATCGTGATCGCGATGGCCTTGATGTCGAAACCGGCGCTGCTGATCCTTGACGAACCAACAACGGCACTTGACGTGACGGTTGAGGCTGCCGTGGTCGAGCTGGTGAAGGATCTGGGCAAGAAATACGGCACCTCGATGCTGTTCATTTCGCACAACCTCGGGCTGGTTCTGGAAACCTGTGACCGGCTTTGCGTGATGTATTCGGGTGAGGCGGTCGAGCGCGGCTCGATCAAGGATGTGTTTGACGAGATGCAGCATCCTTACACGCAGGCCCTGTTCCGGTCGATCCCGCTGCCGGGGGCCGACAAGAATTCGCGTCCGCTGGTGGCTATACCGGGGAACTTTCCCCTACCCCATGAGCGGCCCCCTGGTTGTAACTTCGGTCCGCGCTGCGACTATTTCGAAGAAGGTCGCTGTGACGCCAAGGACATCCTGATGGAGGCGGTGCCCGGAAATGACCGGCACCATACCCGTTGCCTTAAATTCAAAGAGATTGACTGGAACGCACCAATCACGGTGGGTGAACAGAAAGAGAAAGGTGAGATCGGCAGGGTCGTTCTGAAGATGGACAACCTCAAGAAATACTATGAGGTTGCAGCAAATGCCCTGTTCGGCGGTGGCGAAAAGAAGGTTGTGAAGGCAAACGAAACGCTCAGTTTCGAGGCGCATGAATCCGAGACGTTGGCCATTGTGGGCGAATCCGGTTGCGGCAAGTCCACCTTTGCCAAAGTTCTCATGGGTCTTGAGACGGCCACGGACGGGCAGATTCTTCTGGACAACCGCAATATCGAACAGGTGCCCATAGAAGAGCGCGACGCAAAGACCGTTGGTGAAGTTCAGATGGTGTTTCAGAACCCGTTCGACACGCTGAACCCGTCGATGACCGTTGGGCGCCAGATCATCCGGGCATTGGAAATCTTCGGTGTTGGCAATTCTGAGGCTGAGCGCAAGAAGCGGATGCTGGAGCTGCTGGATCTGGTGAAGCTGCCGCGCGCCTTTGCCGACAGGATGCCGCGTCAGCTGTCGGGTGGCCAGAAGCAGCGCGTAGGTATCGCGCGCGCCTTTGCTGGCGATGCGCGCATCGTGGTAGCCGACGAGCCCGTATCGGCGCTGGACGTTTCGGTGCAAGCTGCGGTGACCGACCTGCTGATGGAAATTCAGCGCGAGCACAAAACCACGTTGCTGTTCATCAGCCATGACCTTTCCATCGTGCGATACCTCAGCGACCGGGTAATGGTGATGTATCTGGGCCACGTGGTCGAGCTGGGCACAACTGATCAGGTTTTTGCACCCCCCTACCACCCTTATACCGAAGCGCTGCTGAGTGCTGTTCCCATCGCCGATACATCGGTCGAAAAGCAGCACATCGTACTGGAAGGTGATATTCCTTCGGCCATGAACCCACCACCGGGATGCCCGTTCCAGACACGGTGTCGCTGGAAATCCGAAGTGCCAGATGGGCGCTGTGAGTCGCATGTGCCGCCTGTGCAGACATTGGCCGAGGGGCATCAGGTGAAGTGCCACTTGTCCGAAGAGGTGCTGGCACGGATGCAGCCAGTAATCAAAGTCGCGGCCGAATAGGTTTGCGGATCTTCATTGGAAAGGGCCGGTCGTTGACCGGCCCTTTCTGTGAGCGCCGCGTTTCACGAGGAAACTGGCGGCGCCTGTGAGTGGTGGTTCCCTGTAAGACTCTCAGCCGGTCATGACATTGTTGCCGAAATGCATGAACTCCTGGTTCATACCAGCAATCTCTCCGGCCTCCAGTTTCAGGCTGGCACTGTCAAGCATCTGATAGCTTTGCTGTCCCTTTACCCACTCGTCTGCTGATTGCAGCGTGGTCAGCGTATAAGACGTGACTTCGTTCAGGTAATGAGTTGGGATAATGATCTTGGGCTTTAGCTTGGCCACGATGTCATTACCCTGATCGAAGCTCAGGATATGTTGCGACCCGTCTACCGGTAGGGTCAGAACATCGACCTGTCCGACGGCGTCCCAAAACTCCTGAGGCGGATTGTGGCGATTATCACCCCAGATCAGCGTACGAATGCCGCCTGTTTCCACCAGATAGACCACCATATCCATATGACCCACATTGTTCGGCGGGCAGGCTTCGACCCCAAACTCGGCCAGTGCATTGGTCCAGTTGTACCACCCCGGCGCCACGCAGGCATGTTTATCTGCAAAACCGGTGATCTTGATATCGGCGAACTCGAAATTGCCCACCATCCTGTCCAGCACCATGGTCGAGCTTGGTCGTTCGATCGCGTCGTGATCGAAATGCGCATGTGTCGACAAGGTAATGTCCACCGGGATCTGGGGGAATTCATTGCGGAACCAAAGCCCCCACGCGCCCGACGGGTCATCACGCCAGGGGTCGAACAGGACCGTTGCGCCGTTGGGCGAGGTGATCTTTATGGCGCAATGGCCATAATAGTCGATACCGACAACTCCGGCACTGGCCTGACCCGTCGATCCCTGCAGGTCGATCACGTGGTTATTGTTTCCTGGCTGCAACCAGACTTGCGATTGCGCCTCGGCCGGTTTTGCCCCCAGCACTGAAGCTGTCGCGCCAACACCGGCAGCACCTGCCGCCATGAAAAGTGACCGCCGAGACAGCCCCGGTGCCAGATGATCCCTGTCCCCTTTCAGGATGGTCGGTTTCAGATCCTTGCGATCCATATCTTTGTACCTCTCTGTTGGACGTGCGCCGTTTTTCCGCACCTCAACCCAGAGGGTAACAAGCCAAAACACATCGGCTCAGACCGAAAAAATGGGGGTGAAATATGGGGGCAATCCCCATATTCGGCATTCACGAAATCGAGAGCAAATGACTGCGCAGGTTTTGATCCCGTCCCTCAAGTCCTAGTTTTCGACGAATGTTGTTGCGGTGAAAATCGATTGTCGACGTCTCTCGGGACAGGGCCTTGGCAATGTCCTTTGTGGTTTTCCCAAACATGACCATCTGTGCAATTTCCATTTCGGTCGGGGTCATTGCCGCGAAGGCATCCGTCAACTTGTCAGACAGCGAAGATGTGATCTCGTTCAGGTTCTTTTCGGCCAGCTCAAGATAGACAAATTGCGCCTCGTCGCCGGAAAGCTGCGCCCGAACCTTTTCAAGATACGGCAAAACTCTGCTTCGAACCTGCTCGACGATTTCGTGATCCCGGTTCTTGCGGTCATCGTCGAGACTTGAGAGCAATACGCGCAACGCTGTGTTCGTCTCCTGCAACTCTCGGGTTCGATCCGAAACACGCGTTTCAAGCTGGGCAAGTGTTTCGTTCAGTTTCTCCTCCAACGCGCGTCTCAGATAAACCTCTTGCAACAAAGCCAAATCCGACTCGACCATGCGCGCGAACTGCGCCAGCCCCTCTCGGAACAACAAGGCCCGCCGGTTCTGTTTACGGTCCAGAACACAGATTGTGCCAAACACCGAGCCATCGGGCCATTTCAGCGGTAAGCCGATGTAAAAGGTCATTCCGTGTTCCAGGTCGTCGTTGTCCGCCCAAACCGGATCACATTTGGCGTCCTCGACCACCAATTCTCCGTCACGCTCCAGAACACCCTGGCAATATAGCTTGGGGTTCAACTGGAAACTCAGACCGACCGGATATGGATTCTCGGGGTGATCGGATGTGATCAAAACCGCATGATCCGGCGCGTCGGTTTTCATGATCAGGCTTGCGGGCACGTCGGCCAGTTCTGCGACCAGATCAACAAGTTGCTGCCAGTTTGCCAGCGTTTCTTTGGGAATCTGCGGGTGATCAGCAGGCATAAGGGGCCTCACCAGTTATTGGGCGATACCCTGTCAGGTTAGTTGGAGGCGTTACACTGAATCAAGAATACGACACTCTGCGGCGCAGCATCGGTTTCAGCCGCCCCAGATAATCTTTACGTAGTTCTGGGTTTCCTTGTACGGCGGGATACCACCATGCTTTTCAACCGCATCAGGCCCCGCGTTATAGGCCGCCAGCGCTAAAGGCCACGATTTGAACTTGCGGTACTGCCAGGACAGATATCTAGCACCGCCTTCGAGGTTCTGCTTGGGATCATGCGGGTTTACGCCCAAAAGCTCAGCCGTTTGTGGCATAAGTTGCGCCAATCCCAACGCACCTTTATGTGACTTCGCCTGAGGGTTCCATCCACTTTCCTGCTGCACGAGACGCAAGAACAGATCTTCAGGGATGTTGTGAAGGCGGGCAACACGCCGCGCGATTTCCAGATACTCTCCGCGATATTTTCCTGAATATCGTTTGCTGACCTGATCGCGCGTTGTTTTGGGTTTCAGCCGGGCCGAGTCGCGGTACTGGGTTGCCGCACGAGAATCCAGAACCTTCGCCTGTTTCAGGAAAATATCCTTGCGGCTTTTGCTGGACAATGTTTGTGCCTGCACCGGCGCAACGGCCAATACAAGGCAGGCAACGGAAAACCCAGCAACCCAAGAACGCATCTTTGCTTATCCTGCTCGATCAAAACCAGTGGGAGTATAGGTATTCCCGCAAAAAATGAAAGCTTGGTAAATAGTACAGTAAGACTCTTGTTCGACAGTGTTGTATCAACTGTTTTCAACCATGATGCAGGCCGTATAGGGTCTCACGAAACTCATTGCGCCAGATTCGGCGCATTTACGCAGAACAGAACGAGGATTTACATGGCGGGTTCAGTCAACAAGGTCATTCTGGTGGGAAATCTTGGCCGCGACCCCGAAGTCCGGTCGTTCCAGAACGGTGGCAAAGTGTGCAACCTGCGCATTGCCACCTCGGAAAACTGGAAAGACCGCAACACGGGTGAACGTCGTGAACGGACAGAGTGGCATTCGGTTGCCATCTTCTCGGAACCGCTGGCCCGCATCGCCGAGCAATATCTGCGCAAGGGCAGCAAGGTTTATATCGAAGGCCAGCTGGAAACCCGCAAATGGCAGGATCAGTCCGGTCAGGATCGTTATACGACCGAGGTTGTCTTGCGCCCCTATCGCGGGGAACTGACCCTGTTGGACGGTCGTAGTGAAGGCGGTGGCGGCAGCGGCGGCGGTTATGGTGGCGGCCAGGCCGGTGGCGGTTACGGTGACCCCTATGGCGGTCCATCCAGCTCTCCGGCGCCTGCATCGGGCGGAATCGACGACGACGAGATTCCGTTCTAAGTAAAACGGAGAAACAACATGACATGGTCCTTCTCTCTCGGCCGATTGCTCGGGTCCGAATTGAGGGTCCATGTCACCTTTTTTCTGCTGCTTGCATGGGTCGGTTTTGCCGCGTTCTCAGCCGGTGGCATGCCAGCCGCGATAGAGAACCTTCTCTTTGTTCTGGCGCTGTTTGCCTGCGTTGTCGCGCATGAGTTCGGTCACGCCCTTATGGCGCGGCGCTATGGTATCAAAACCCCCGACATCACCCTTCTGCCCATCGGCGGCCTGGCCCGACTTGAGAGAATGCCGGAAAAACCCATGCAAGAGGTTCTGGTGGCGCTTGCG
The DNA here is from genome assembly GCF_056542185.1 of Ruegeria sp. AE4. Lineage (NCBI taxonomy): Bacteria > Pseudomonadati > Pseudomonadota > Alphaproteobacteria > Rhodobacterales > Roseobacteraceae > Ruegeria > Ruegeria sp. AE4. The sequence continues at coordinate 718,988 of NZ_JBQFZK010000001.1, forward strand.
GGCCCGGCAGTGAATATCGCAATCTTTATTGGCCTTGCCGTGCTTGGCGCAGGGATGCCGCTTGAGACCCTCGCGCAATTGGAGTCACCAAATGTGAGGATTGTGGACAAGCTGGCCTATATCAATCTGCTTTTGGCCATCTTCAACTTGATCCCGGCCTTCCCAATGGACGGAGGCCGCGTCTTTCGCGCACTTCTGTGTTTACGCATGAATCGTGTCAAAGCCACCCGAATTGCAGCCGTTGGTGGCCAGGTTGTCGCCATCGGGTTTGGATTTCTAGGGCTGAGCTCTGGCAATCCAATTCTGGTATTGATCGCCGTATTCGTGTTCTTTGCAGCCAATGCAGAAAGCCAGGAAGTCGCTTTGCGATCTGCGGTTCGTCGTGTTCTGGCCCGTGACGCGATGATCACCGAGTTTCACGCACTTTCTCCCAGTGATACGCTGAGCACAGCTGCACAAGCCGTCATTCACACCACGCAGCACGAATTTCCGATACTGGACCCAAATCACACGTTGCTGGGCTTTGTGACACGCGATCGCCTGTTCACCGCCCTTGCAAGCGACCAGCCCAGAACCGCACCCGCGACCTCGATCATGGATACAAACGTCCCCACAGTCCTGCTGACAACCGGCCTTGAGGACGTGCTGGAACACCTGCACAATGGGGCGCCGGCCATTGCAGTTCTGACCCATGGCGGTCGCATGATCGGTTACATAACCCGCGAAAACATCGGCGAGCTGATGGTCATTCAGGGTCGTTAACCCCTTGCGTCACACCGGGGCGAGAGCGTCCGACAGAACCGACAAGACCGCATCCTTCGGCACATCCGAAGTCACATATGCCTGACCAATTCCGTGGGCCAGGATAAACCGCAGTTGGCCGTCCACGACTTTTTTGTCCTGCCCCATCAGATCCACCAGCACCTCGGCACTTGGCAATTCGCCCGGAATATCAGCCAGATCCGTTTTCATGCCCATCGCCCGCAGATGTGCGCGTACCCGGCTTGGGTCCTCTTGTGAACACAGGCCAAGGCGGGACGAAAGCTCGAACGCAAGTGCACAGCCGATGGCCACGCCCTCGCCATGCAAAAGACGGTCGGAATACCCTGTGGCGGCCTCCAAGGCATGGCAGAAGGTGTGCCCCAGATTCAGCAGGGCGCGGTCACCTTGTTCGGTTTCATCCCGGGCCACGATATCGGCTTTCATCTGAACCGAGCGGGTTACCGCACGCACACGTGCGGCCATGTCGCCTGAAGACACACTTCGCCCGTTCACCTCAAGCCATTCAAAGAATTCCGCATCCCCAAGCAAGCCGTATTTCACCACCTCGCCATACCCTGAAAGAAAGTCCCTCTGGGTCATGGTCTGCAACACAGATGTATCTGCCAGAACCAGCGATGGCTGATGAAAAGCGCCGATCAGGTTCTTCCCCTGAGGGGCGTTGATCCCTGTTTTCCCCCCAACGGAGCTGTCGACCTGCGCCAGCAAAGACGTGGGGATTTGCACGAACCGAACACCACGGCGCAGGACGGCCGCTGCAAAGCCTGCAAGATCACCAATTACCCCACCACCAAGGGCCACAACAACGTCCCTACGTTCAACCTTTTCTGCCAACAGCCACTCAACCGCGCGTTCGAAATGAGGCCAGCTTTTGGTCGCTTCGCCGGCGGGCAAGGCCAGCGCGGACATTTCGATCCCGGCGACTTTCAGACCCGCACGCAGCGAGTCCAGATGTAGATCAGCGACATTTTCATCTGTCAGGACGGCCACCTTGGGACGCGCCAATAGCGGTGCAATCCATTCGCCAGCTCGCGCCAGAAGATCCGGACCGATCTCAACGTCATACGAACGGTCACCCAGTTCCACATGTACTGTTTGATGCATTATCTGATTTCCAAAACATCAGGGCGCGCCAACAAGGCGTCGACAACCCGGTCCACCATATTCTCGATCGACGTTTCGCCATCCGAATCCACGATCAGATCCGCCTCGGCGTAAACCGGAACACGCGCCTCGTAGAGGGCTTTCAATGTCGCATACGGATCAACGGTGCGCAGCAGTGGGCGCGTGTCCTTGTGGCGAACTCGGCTCCACAAAACTTTCAGGTCTGCCCGCAACCAGACAGACGCCCCACGCAAGGTGATCAAACGCCGGTTGTCGGGCTGAAGAAACGCCCCGCCACCCGTTGAAAGGATGCCTTTTTTTTCGTCCAGCAGGCGGCTGATGACCTGTGTTTCCTTGGTGCGAAAAAACGGCTCCCCGTCCCGCTCAAAGATTTCGGGGATGGTCATGTTGGCGGCTGATTCGATTTCGGCATCACTATCCAGAAAGGGAACACCCAGACGCGCGGCCAAAGCGCGGCCCACGGCCGTCTTACCGGCCCCCATCATGCCCACCAGAACCACGGTTTTGTGCAGATCAAATCGGGTCTGCGCGTCCGCTGAATGCGTGTTATGCTTAATTTCGCTCATTTCACCGTGAATGACGTGATCTTGGGAAAAATGCCAGTTATAACTTGGTCAAAATCAAAAATTGAGGCAGCGTGACGCCATGAGCCGTCTGATCAAGTTCCTGATATATGTTCTGTGCCTGACATTCATCGGGCTGGTTGCCTATGCCTATGTCGGTCCATTCTTTGGTGTGGATTTCTCTGCGCCTCAAAGTGAAATTCGCGAGCCGGTTGTACTGGATGTCAACTAAGCAACTGCTTTTGGCAATCACACTGGCCGGGTCGGCACATGCGCAGGAACCCTTATCCGCCATCGAATGGCTGACAGACCCGCCGGAAAACCTGCCGGGAACCGTTCTGCTGGAACCACCGGTTACGCAAGATGGCGCATTGCCGGAAATTGAGTTGACTTCGCTTGAGGCACTATCGCAGCCGCTGGGCCTTGTTTCGTCCTCTGTCACCGGTCTGCCCGTCGACCTTTGGCAGGGCAGCGAGGCGGATCGCCTGGCCGAACTGATCGCCGACGTCCACGTGCGTGACAACCCGGCCATGCAGCGTTTGTTGTTCACGTTGCTCTTGTCTGAAACCCGCGCGCCGTCGGGACCTCTGGCCGAAGAAACCCTTTTGCTGGCCCGGCTGGATCGGTTGATGCAACTGGGTGCCGCTGATCCGGCACAATCGCTTGTTCAACTGGCCGGACCCACTGACACGCAGGACCGGTTCAAGCGCTGGTTCGATGCGACGCTCTTGACCGGGGACGAGGATCGCAGTTGTACCGCCCTTATTGCCGAACCGTATCTTTCGCGGGACTATGCGGCTCAGATCTTCTGCAAGGCCCGCCGCGGGGATTGGGCTTCGGCTGCGCTGACGCTTGAGGCGGCACATGCGCTTGAAATCCTTCCACCCGAGGATCTGGCGGTTCTGGACCGTTTCCTCAGCCCGGAACTGTATGAAGGCGCAGCTTACCTGCCGCAGCCGGAAAACCCTGATCCCCTGACGTTCCGTTTGTTTGAGGCAATTGGCGAACGGCTTCCTTCCGCTCCGCTGCCGCGGGCGTTTGCCAATGCGGATCTGCGCGATGTCGCGGGTTGGAAGGCACAGATCGAAGCAGCGGAACGGCTTACCCGTATTGGCGCATTAACCCCCAATCAGCTGCTGGGCCTTTATACCGAGCGTGATCCGGCAGCCTCAGGTGCTGTCTGGGATCGGGTGGCCGCCGTTCAGCGTTTTGAAAGCGCGTTAGACACCGGGAACGCGGAAGCGATCGGAAAGACTTTGCAACCGGTCTGGCAACAGATGCGCGGTGTCGGGCTTGAGGTTCCGTTTGCCGAACTGTTCGCCGAGCGCTTGTCGTCTGTCACATTGCCGGTTGCCACCACCGAAATCCTGCGCTGGCGTATTCTGATGCTGTCGGGGCTTTACGAACAGGCCGCCTTGGCAGCGCCCGACACATCCAACGAAACCCGATTTCTTGCCGCTTTGGCACAAGGTGACCCCGGGCGCGCGGTGTCCCCGTCCCCTTTGGCTGATGCTGTCGCTCAGGGGTTTGAATGGGCAGCGCCTGTGCCGGGCGACATTGATGCGCTGCTGGCCAACGGTCAATTGGGCGAAGCCATTATTGAAGCCATGCAACTGTTTGCACATGGCGCACGGGGCAATCTGGTGGACCTGACAGCGGCGATTGCAACATTCCGGCGCGTTGGGTTGGAAGACACCGCGCGACGTGCGGCCCTGTCCCTTTTGATCCTGCAAAAGCGTTGATCATGGGCTCTCCGGCATCAGACGCCCTGTGGATTTCAACGTTCTTGCAGGCACAGGCGGCAGAGCTTGGCGCGGCTACCAATACGCTGCTGGCCTATGGGCGCGACCTGAAAGATTTTGCCGAATGGCTGGACCGCAAGAAATCCGGATTTGATCAGGCAGATCGCGACCTGATCGAAGCCTACCTGATCGACTGCGATGCACAGGGCTTGTCACGTTCGACCCGCGCACGGCGTTTGTCTGCTATCAAGCAGCTGTACCGGTTTGCCTTCGAGGAAGGCTGGCGCGCGACCAATCCTGCCATTCAGATCAAAGGTCCCGGCCGGCAGAAACGGCTGCCCAAGACGCTGGATGTGCCCGAAGTTGATCGTTTGCTGGAGGCTGCTCGAAAAACCGGGCGAACCGAATCTGACAGGCTAAGAAACACCTGCCTGATGGAGGTTTTGTACGCCACCGGAATGCGGGTGACTGAACTTGTCTCCCTGCCCGTCTCCTCGGCCCGTGGCGACCCCCGGATGTTGCTGGTGCTGGGAAAAGGGGGGAAGGAGCGAATGGTCCCCCTGTCGCCGCCGGCCCGGGATGCTTTGGCCGCGTGGCTGAGCGCGCGGGACGAGGCCGAGGACCTGGCCGCGGAAAAAGGCGCTCAGCGCTCGCGCTTTCTGTTCCCTTCACGCGGAAAGTCCGGTCATCTGACACGGCACAGGTTCTTTTTGCTGGTGAAAGAGCTGGCTGTACGCGGCGGTGTTTTTTCTGAAAAAGTCACACCACACACGCTGCGCCATGCATTCGCTACGCATCTGCTGGCCAACGGCGCTGATCTGAGATCGATCCAGACGTTATTGGGCCATGCAGACGTAGCGACGACAGAAATCTATACGCATGTTCTGGATGAACGTCTGGCGGAACTGGTGTTGCAACATCACCCGTTGAGCAAAGACCGCAATGAGGACAAGGGCTAAGACCTTGATCCAGCGGGGCGACGTCCCCATAACGGATGCAGTACACTAACCTATCTAGGACCAATGGAACCCTTACCTTCTATGATCGACGGCGCATTCTGGTTTACGACCGGCGCTATCCTGTTCCTGCTTATCCTGTCCGGATTTTTCTCGGGCTCGGAAACGGCGCTGACCGCCTCATCTAGGGGAAAACTGCGCGCTCAGGCCGACAAGGGATCGCGCGGGGCCAAAAAGGCTCTGGAAATCACCGACGACAACGAACGTTTGATCGGGTCGGTTCTGCTGGGTAACAACCTCGTCAACATTCTGGCCGCGTCACTGGCGACGGCGTTGTTCACACGTCTTTTCGGTGAAAGCGGCGTGGCATTGGCAACGCTGGTCATGACCTTTCTGGTGTTGATCTTTGCCGAAGTGCTGCCCAAGACATACGCCATCACCAATTCCGAGAAGGCCGCTGCGGCGGTTGCGCCGATCATCAGCGTGGTCGTGACAGTGTTTTCGCCTGTCGTCGCGGCCGTACGTTTGTTGGTGCGTGGCGTATTGCGTCTGTTCGGAGTTCAGATCGATCCTGACAGCAATATTCTGGCCGTGCGCGAAGAAATCGCAGGCGCTCTGCAACTGGGCCATTCGGAAGGGGTTGTCGAAAAAGAAGATCGCGACCGCATCCTCGGTGCACTGGATCTGGGCGACCGCACGGTGGAAGAGATCATGCTCCACCGTTCCAACATCGAAATGATCGATGCGAACGCCCCACCCGAAGCTATCCTGAGGCAATGCCTTGAAAGCCCTCACACTCGTCTGCCCGTTTTCAGGGACGAGCAGGAGAACATTGTTGGCGTTGTTCACGCCAAGGACTTGTTCCGCGCGATGTATGCACAGGCTGGCAGCAGCGACGGCGGCACCGACCGGCTGGCCAGCTTCGATATCGGCAAGGTCGCAAATGCCCCCTATTTCGTTCCGGAGACCACAACTCTGGATGACCAGATGCGCGAGTTTCTGCGAATGCACGGTCATTTTGCGCTAGTGGTGGACGAATACGGCTCATTGCGTGGACTGATCACGCTTGAGGATATTCTGGAAGAAATCGTGGGCGAAATCGCCGATGAGTTCGATATCGCCGAAGAGGTGCCGGTCGTGCGGACGGATGATGGCCAATTCCTTGTCGAAGGCGCTATGACCATTCGCGATGTCAATCGTGCGCTGGACTGGTCGCTACCGGATGAAGAAGCCAACACTCTTGCTGGTCTGGTCATCCACGAAGCCCAGATGATCCCGGTTGTTGGGCAAGTGTTTTCGTTCCATGGCTTCCGGTTCGAGGTTACAGCACGCGAAGGCAATCGTATCACAGCCCTGAAAGTGCGGCCCTTATAGGGTTTGGACGCCAGACAAAAACGACGCGCTCTGTCGCTCGTATGACAGAATGCTTTATCGTTGATCTGCACCGTCCTACCAGAGATGGAGGAGCAGATGAAAAACACATGCCAGGTGGCCGTCATTGGTGGCGGCGTTGTCGGATGTTCGGTTCTTTATCACCTGACCAAGCTCGGGTGGTCGGACGTCATGTTGCTGGAACGGTCCGAACTGACCAGCGGATCGACCTGGCATGCGGCAGGCGGGTTTCACACCCTCAACGGCGACACCAACATGGCGGCGCTACAGGGATACACGATCAGGCTGTATAAAGAACTGGAACAGATCACCGGCATGTCCTGCGGCCTGCACCATGTGGGCGGTGTGACACTTGCCGACAATCAGGACCGGTTTGATATGCTGCTGGCGGAACGCGCCAAGCATCGGTTCATGGGGCTTGAGACAGAAATCGTCGGCCCGGAAGAAATCAAAAAGATCGCGCCCATTACAAATATCGACGGAATTATCGGTGCTCTTTACGATCCGCTGGATGGACATTTGGACCCCTCAGGCACCACCCATGCCTATGCCAAGGCCGCGCGAATGGGCGGTGCCACAATTGAAACCCATTGTATGGTGCGTGAAACCAACCAGCGCCCCGATGGAAGCTGGGATGTCGTCACCGACAAGGGCACAATCCATGCCGAACACATTGTTAATGCAGGCGGGCTTTGGGCACGTGAAGTTGGCGCCATGGCCGGTGTCTATTTTCCCCTGCACCCGATGGAGCATCAATATCTTGTCACCGACGCGATCCCACAGATCGAAGCAATTATCGATGCGGGTGGCGAGCATCCGCACGTCATGGATCCGGCAGGTGAAAGCTATTTAAGGCAGGAAGGGCGTGGCCTGTGCATCGGGTTCTACGAACAGCCCTGCAAGCCCTGGGCAGTAGACGGCACCCCTTGGGATTTCGGGCACGAGTTGCTGCCCGATGACTATGAAAAGATCACCGACAGTATCGAATTCGCGTATCGCCGCTTTCCTGTGCTGGCTGAGGCTGGGATAAAATCGGTGATCCATGGGCCGTTTACCTTTGCCCCTGATGGCAACCCGCTGGTCGGCCCTGTACCCGGAATGCGCAACTACTGGTCGGCCTGCGGTGTCATGGCCGGGTTCAGTCAGGGTGGCGGCGTTGGCCTGACGCTGGCGCAGTGGATGATCGAAGGCGAGCCCGAGCGCGATGTGTTTGCCATGGATGTTGCCCGCTTCGGAGACTGGATCAGCCCAGGTTACACCCGCCCCAAAGTCATCGAGAATTATCAGAAACGCTTCAGCGTCGCCTATCCGAACGAAGAACTGCCTGCCGCGCGCCCCAACCGCACAACACCAATGTATGACATCTTCAGCGAGCTGGGCGCGGTCTGGGGGCAGCAATACGGCCTTGAGGTCCCAAACTATTTTGCTCAGGAAGATGAGCCGGGGTTTGAAACGCCATCCTTCCGCCGCTCGAACGCGTTCACGGCGACAAGGCGCGAAGTGCGGGCGGTGCGTGAAGCTGTGGGTATCAACGAAGTCCACAATTTCGGCAAATACCGCATCACCGGACCCGATGCTCGGAACTGGCTGGACCGGATCATGGCTGGCCGCATTCCGAAACCCGGTCGGCTGTCTTTGACCCCGATGCTGTCGCACAAGGGCAAGCTAATCGGTGATTTCACCGTTTCCTGCCTGACTGACACCGACTTCCAGCTTACGGCGTCTTATGGCAGTCAGGCCTTCCACATGCGGTGGTTCCAGCAAAACGCTCAGGACGGCGTGAGGATTGAAAACGTCAGCGACCGGTTGAACGGCTTCCAGATTGCCGGCCCGAAGGCAACGCAGGTTCTGGCAGCCTGCACCCGAGACGACTTGGCCGATTTCAACTTCCTGAACGTGCGCCGGATGACTGTCGGCATGACCGACTGTATCGTTCAGCGTGTCAGCTATACGGGTGATCTTGGTTACGAAATCTATTGCGACCCCTTAGCGCAGCGTCAGCTTTGGTGGACGCTGTGGGAGGCCGGACAACCCCACGGCATTGTTCCGTTCGGAATGCGCGCAATGATGAGCCTGCGGCTAGACAAGTTCTTTGGCTCATGGATGCGGGAATATTCGCCAGATTACACCGCCGCAGAAACGGGGTTGGACCGGTTCATTGCTTTCAACAAAAGCACCCGTTTCATCGGCCGCGATACAGCGGAAGCAGAACGGGCCAACGGAACCACCCGCCAGCTGGCAGCCTTCGAAGTTGAAACATACGATGCAGACGTCAACGCCTATGAACCGATCTGGCTGGATGGTTCGGTTGTCGGGTTCTGTACCTCGGGCGGCTACTCTCATTTTGCGCAAAAATCCGTCGCCATGGGCTTTCTTCCGTCCGGGCGCATAGAAGATGGTCTGGAGGTTGAAATCGAGATTCTGGGGCAGATGCGCAAAGCGAAGGTTATCTCGACACCTTTGTTTGACTCAGATGGCACACGCATGAGGGGATGACAGCACACATGACTGACGGCAGTGAGGCACAATGACCGAAATCCCAATCATCCTGCTTGCCGCCGGTCAATCCAGTCGTATGGGCGGGTTGGACAAGCTTTTGCAGCAAATCGACGGCATTCCACTGCTGACCCGTACGGCGACCCTTGCGCGTGGTGTGGCGCCTGTCCTTGTCGCCCTGCCACCGCGTCCACACCCAAGATATGACGCACTTGCGGGACTGGATGTTCAGACCGTTCCGGTTCCGGACGCGGCAGAGGGAATGAACGCCAGTTTGCGCACCGCCATAGAATACCTTCCTGTAGACGCACCCGCAGTCATGGTTTTGCTGGCCGACTTACCTGACCTGACCCAGGCTGATCTGAGAACGATCTTGAATGCACGTCAATTACATCCCGACAATGTAATCTGGCGCGGAACAACCGCAGATGGAAAGCCCGGGCACCCGGTGATCTTCGATCGGACGCTTTTCAGTCAGCTCTTGGTATTGCACGGCGATCACGGCGCGCAGACGGTGGTTCGGTCACAACAGGGTGGCGTATTCCTGCAACCACTTCCCGGTCAAAACGCGGTTTTGGATTTGGATACGCCGGAAGATTGGGATGCTTGGTGTAAGAAGCGCACTTCTTGAATAAACACGGCCCGGTCGATATCGACCGGGCCGGTGCCCAATACAAGACTACCACTTTCCACAATTCCAAAAGTTTGACCAATAGGTCTTAAAGACACTCTGGTTCCCTAGCAGCTAAACCTAAACAAGACCCCCTCGTTAACACGCCGCTAAAACTTCCGGTAACTGAGTTAGCCGCCAGCGCCCCCTAGCGCTTTTGGCTTCCCCTCACTTGGGCAATTTCATCCTCACTTATCCGATCCTTAGAAACAACGTAAAATTGGAAGAATAGGTTAATTTCGCGCACCTCGATTTGGCTTTTAGGCAACATAGCCCCAGGGCTTGCTCAACCTATAGGCGATCCAAGTCCGGTGCGCATATCAACGATTCGGGATTAAGCGCAAACTTATGCACCCATTCAGCTGCCTGTCAGCAAAGTTACAGCGTCAAGTCCGATGACTCCCGGACTCGCCCACAACCATTGGAAGAGCAGCATTTTTCCCCACTGTTCAGTGAAAGCATTGTCAACAAAACAATGAAAATTCAACTTTTTTGAAAGTTTGACGTCTGTTTTGGCAACAATCCTCCGATTCGCCTTCGACCTACCCGGTTAAATCAGCGAATCCTGATCAACGTCCTTCGCCACAAAACACCCGCTTTGTGGCAAAATTAAGATTTATTAATTGATCAGTCAGGAAACCCCAATCCTGCCAGTGCATCTCATGTCTCAACGCGCAACGGAAATTGCGTGATCAAACCAGGAGACAGAAATGAGCATCCGAAAATCTTCGCTTTTACTTCCCCGCACATCCAACTGGATGGGGGTCAGCGCATTGGGCGCAGCCATGCTGGCCACAACCGCTTTACCTTCGATGGCGGATGAGGCGCTTGCCGATCTTGTCGAATCCGTTTCCCCTTCGGTTGTAACCATCATTGCCGAACAAAAGGCCGCCTCAAGCCCCGCACAGGGGCAGAATTTTGATTTCGACGGTCATCCGTTTGGGGAATTCTTCAAGCGCTTTGGTGGGCCTGAAGGGTTCAACATGCCTCAACGCGGGCCGGCACAAGGGCTCGGGTCAGGGTTTGTACTGGATGAAGCCGGTTATATCGTCACCAATCACCATGTGGTGGACAATGCCGCGACTGTAACCGTTCGCCTAAGTGATGACCGGACATTTGAGGCCGAGGTGGTTGGCACCGACCCGCTGACAGACATCGCAGTGTTGAAGATTGATGCAGGCCCGGGCCTGCAAGCTGTCGAACTGGGTGACAGCGATGCAATCCGCGTAGGCGAAGATGTCGTAGCGATCGGCAACCCGTTTGGTTTGAGCTCGACAGTTACTACCGGCATTGTATCGGCCAAAGGGCGCAATATCTCGGACGGGCCTTATGCCGAGTTCATTCAAACGGACGCCGCCATCAACAAGGGCAACTCTGGTGGCCCGCTTTTCAACATGGACGGCGAAGTGATTGGCGTGAACTCGGCCATATATTCCCCCAGTGGCGGATCTGTCGGACTGGGATTTGCCGTAACGTCGAACATCGTTGAACATATTGCAGCCGATCTGCAGGATGACGGGCAGGTCAGCCGTGGGTGGCTGGGTGTATCTATCCAGAATATCAGCCCGCAGCTTGCGGCGGCACTGGGAATTGATGCCTCCTCGGGTGCACTGGTGGCAGATGTTGTCGCCGACAGCCCTGCAGATGGCGTTCTGGAGCAAGGCGATGTTATCCTGTCCTTCAACGGCGAAGCCGTAGACTCCAGTGGTGACCTGCCCATTCTGGTGGGCACAACCAAGGTCGGCACCGCCAGTAATTTGACCATTCTGCGCGATGGCAAACAGGAAACGGTCACTTTGACCGTTGGCCAGCATCAGGTAGCGGCGGCCCAGTCCGACACCCCTGTCGAATCCGAGGCGGCAGGCACGTCGCTTGGTGTCACCGTGGCCCCCCTGACCGAAACGGTGCGGGCCGAGGCAGGTATCGCTAAAGCCGTCGAAGGTGTGGTCGTCACAGACCTGCAACCGGACAGCCCTGCGGCTCGGGCGGGTCTGCAACGTGGTGACGTGATCGTCAAACTGGGCAACCAAGACACGTTCACACCCGAAGCGCTGAAGGCGGCACTGGACAGCGAAAAGACGGACCCGGCACTGGTATTGATCAATCGGGCCGGCAGCCAAATCTTCGTTGCCGTCGAATTGGTCTGACCAACACTATGCGCGCGTCGCTTGATGGGGAGATCCGGCGCGCGCCTCACCCGGCGGACCTGAGTTGTCCGCTGTCCGTCGGGCTTGCCGGGTGCGTGCCCAGCACCCGGCAAGATATTCTGCATTCCATGGGCTTTGTTTGGATAATGTGTTTAAATCCCAAGGGAAAAGGAGCCAGATCATGAGCCGCCGTCTGTTGATCGTCGAAGATGACGCTGACACCAGGGATTTCATTGCCAAAGGGTTTGGCGAAGAAGGCTATGTTGTCGAAACGGCTGCTGATGGCCGCGAGGGATTGTACCACGCAACGGATGGCGGGTTTGACGCCATTGTGCTGGACAGGATGCTTCCCGGTCTGGACGGGCTGTCCCTGATCAAATCCCTGCGTGCAGCAGGGCTGAAAACACCGGTCTTGATGTTGACGGCCATGAGTGCAGTGGACGAGCGCGTCAAAGGATTGCGATCAGGCGCCGACGATTATCTGGTCAAGCCCTTCTCGTTTCAGGAACTTCATGCACGGATCGAAGCCCTGTTGCGACGTCCGCAGGAATCCGAGGAAACGCCGACTCTGACCTGCAAGGATCTTGAAATGGATCTTCTGACCCGCAAGGTTACGCGGGACGGCCATGAGATCACGCTGACGCCCCGTGAATTCCAGATCCTTGAATTCTTTCTGCGCCGCAAGAACCGTGTCGTGTCGCGTACCATGCTGCTTGAGGGCGTCTGGGATTATCATTTCGACCCGAACACCAACGTTGTGGATGTTCACATCTCAAAGCTGCGCCGCCAGTTGGATGAAGGCGGAGACACACCTTTGATTGAAACTGTTCGCGGAGCAGGTTACATGATGTCCGATGGATAACCTTCGGCTTTCCCTTAATAATTCACGAACAAGACTTGTCGCCACCAGCATGGTGCTAAGCACGTTCCTGACCGCGTCCGTGCTGGCACTGGTCTATGTGACGGCCAACAGAAGCATCGAATCCGAGACCCGATCAGTCGTGTCCGCCGAACTGACCGGGCTTGCAGATGAATATGAACGGCGCGGTCTGATCGGGCTGATCACAGCGATCGAACGCCGTCTTCCAAGCGCGCCCGACCGAGACGCGCTGTATCTTCTGGCGGATCGGCAAGGCGTCAAGCTTGTGGGTAACCTGAAAACATGGCCGGTCAATGTGACCGCCGGAAGCGGTTGGGTCGACCTTGAGCTGCGCAGGGCTGACAATGACCAACTGGTGCCTATCTCGGCGGCATCGATCCGCCTGCCCGGTGGCGAACGCCTTCTGGTGGGACGGGATGCGGCGGCCCGTCAACAATTCGACCGTGTATTGTTCCGATCTCTGGCACTGGCGCTAGGGATAGCATTTGTTCTGAGCGTGATCACCGGCTGGCTGTTCACACGCCTGGTGTTTTCACGCCTGTCGGACATTGCAAGCACAGCCGAAAACATCGTTTCCGGCGATCTTTCCAAAAGGATGCCCCTGCGCGGAACCGGGGACGAGTTCGATCAGGTCTCTGGAACGCTGAACAACATGCTCGACAGGATCGAAGAGCTGGTCAGTAATCTGCGCACCACCTCAAACTCTATCGCACATGATTTGCGCTCTCCTTTGTCCCGCCTTCGTCAACGGGTCGAATCCCTTTCCGAGCCCGGCAAAAGCGATCTGGACCGCGAAATCGACATTGCGCGGGCAACGGGAGAAATCGACCATGTTTTGCGGGTCTTGGGGCAGCTTACCGAAATTTCGCGGGCCGAGGCTGGTCTGGGTCGCGAGCAATTCGAAGACATTGACTTGCAGCAACTGGTTGGCGATGTCGTAGAGCTTTACGATCCGGTGGCTGCGGATCAGGACATCCGTCTTGAGGTTACGGGCTCTGCCCCAGCTATTCAGGGGCACCGGCCCCTCCTCTCGCAGGCTCTTTCCAATCTGCTGGAAAACGCTATGCGCTATGCACCGGCAGATACCGCAATCACGATCTCAATCGGTACCCAAGGCGGATTTGCCCAATTGCGGGTTCGGGACCGTGGTCCGGGTGTTCCGCCCGGAGAGTTGGATCGCCTTCAGCTTCCCTTCGTCACGCTTGATCCGGCGCGGACGGAACGCAACGCGGGATTGGGGCTCGCACTGGTTGCCGCGATTTCCCATATGCATGGCGGAACATTCGCAGCCCGAAACTGCGACCCGGGTCTGGAAACCACGATCAATCTGGCAATTCAGAGTTAATCCGGCAGTCCGTTTACCGCCAATATCGTGTTTTTATACCGTTTATCGCCTGTGACTTCCGCACCGAACCAATCCGGTGGGACATAAGCATTTGCGGCTTCACTGGTATGGAATTCAACCTCAACCAAACGCAGGGGTTCCAGGCCGCCTGAGAAAATATCCAGCTCGAACTGGTGGCCGTCCGGCATTTGATCCGTGTAACGTACCTTCTCGACCCGGCGTCCTTGGGTTTCCGGCCAGAAAGTTTCGAACTGGTCTCGGGTTATCTCTGTCTCACGCTCAACACGGACAAGATCACCTCCCCTTTTCAAGGTCAGGAAAAACACATCGTTCCTTTGCCGCAGACGCAATTCGGTCGAATCATCCGGAGAGGTAAGATAACCCTGACGCACCATTGCTTTTTCTGCGCGGCTCAAGTCCGGTAAATTTGCCACCAGAAACTTGCGCTCAATTTCTGTGCTCATCGGAGCGCCCCCACTCTTTCTTCCAGCTCATCGAACGCCGCCCGGTATGCTTGCCAGCCGCGCCGCGACCTGCGTAAGTATTGGCAAAGGCCCGATGCTGCGCCATTGAAAAGAACGCCCGCAGCTTTTCTGATGCATATTGTGTTTGTCGAAAATGCTAACCAGTTGACCAAATAACCGCTCGAACAGGGTTGTGGGAATGGCAGGAACAAGGATTTCATCGGCGGCTCGAGAATAGACCCCAGACGCACCCCCAGAATCGAGATCGCACAGCAAAACCTGCCGTCCGGTTTGCACACAGACATAGGCAAGGTTCACGGAAGTCGCGGTTTGTCCAACACCGCCCTTACTGCTGTAAAAGGCAATGATCTTCATTCCTTACTCCTTTTTGTGGTGAAACAGACTGCGGAACATGTGCCGGATTTCTTGCCCGTCAAACTGATGGAAACTTGCGACAACGCGCTTTCTTTCCGTCTTTTGGTGTTGATCAAGCACAGCGATTAGGCCGCCCACGGACAAACCGATCTGCGCGTCCACGCGGCCTTGCGTATCGGCGCGAGACGCAACAAAGGTCAACAACGCATCTTGCTGAACAGAATAGTCGTTGAACAAACCAAGACTATCCTGAAGTTTTTTCAATGGCTTAAGGATCACTCTAAATCCATTCCCGTCGAATAGTGGGGCAAACAATTCCATCAGATATCTTAGCTTTTTGCATTCGATACGAAGGTCATGCACCTTCCTGTCTGGTTTATCGTCGCTTATGCCGCGCGCCAGTTTGCACACCTTGCGATAGCGCTTCCAGATCAGCGCGCAGGCATAGTCATACGCACCGAGATGCGCGTTTGGCCCAAGGTCCAAGTGATCTGAACCTGCGAACATTGCGGTCAGGTCGGTCATGGACGTTGTGTAGTCGGCGCTGCGCAACCAGCGTGACAGGCGCAGTTGCTCTTGTGTACGTTCCGTTTGAAACTGATCAAACATCTCGGACAGTCCTGAGTGAAGATTCGGCGGGATAAGATTGAAATACTTGTCTTTTTCCAGAAGGTAGACATCCAAATCACGCAGAGGTCCAGTACGGGTCATGAGGTCGGAAAAGACCCGCTTCAGCTCGGCCGTCTGGGCTACGGACAACACACTCTTGAACAGGCTGATCACTGACCTGATCTTGCGCAACGATACCCGGTAATCGTGCAAAAACTCAGTGTCGATATCAGCGATCACGCCCTCTTCGTTTTGCCGCGCAACCCGCAGATGTGTTTGAATGATTTTTGCAGCGACTTCGCAGGAAGGTTCTGCTTGACCAATCTTCAATTCAGGCTTGGCCTGATAGGGAACCATGTCTGGAACCAGGCTGGAATAGAGCGTTTCAATATCATGAACACCGCCCGTAATGCTGGCGATAGAGGAACAGACCGACTGATAAGCCTTCTTGTACCCGCGCAACTTCTGAATTCGTACAATAGTCGCCTGCCCTGATGGCGTCGACATGTACGTTAAAGTTCCCCTGACTTTTGTCTTTTGCAGATCATCTAGTACGGCAAAGGTCTGAACCTTGATCTCCCCAACACCGATCTGCGTCAGCGCCCGCAGTTCAGGAAAGTCGTTCAGCGCCTTCTGAACCGGCCCTTCTGGCAAGTCCCGCGCAAACCGCAGATACCCCGAGTATTGCTGAGACAAAGGGCCATGATCCTTCCGCAGCAGGTGCAACATCCCGCCAGTATGGATCAAAGCACGACCGGAGGCGCGCAATGACTGATCGTGACAATCGAGCAATGCGAAAGCTGCGACGGAACTATCGGGTGAAGCTTTTGGGGAAAACCCGGCAATGGCATGTGCCAGTGCCGTTTCGTCAATCTTCGCTGGGAAAATGAACTGATCGCCTGACGATCTGGTCATGATAGGCCTTTCCAGTTCAAACTCAGAAACCCCTTTACAGGTTTCTCAACGGTCATTTGCGCGCCCGCCCCTTTGTTTGGTGGGCTGCCCCAACGCCATTCTGGGTTTTCTTGTTCAGTCTCGGCGGAACCCGAAAGGACATCAAGGCATTATGACTGCGACCGAGTGTATTCACGGGGTGACAGGCCCCGGGCGCCGAAGTAAGACACCGCTATGAGCGAACCAGTATCTTCAATCCGAAACCTTGGCCCCGCCTTTGAACAGGCCTGCGCCCGTGCTGGTATTCATTCGGCCGAGGCGCTGCGTGAACTGGGGCCGGACGAAGTCTATGCTCGCCTGTTGCGCGCCGGCACCAGGGCGCATTTCATCGGATATTACGTTCTGGTGATGGGATTGCAGGGCCGGCCGTGGAACGACTGCAAGGGCGACGAGAAAAAAGCCCTGCGCGAAAGGTTCGACGCAATCAAAGCCGGTAACGCGGCGGCTCCGGAAAACCAGATGATTGCAGATCTGGACGCCATCGGGGTTCGTGTTGCACCAAAGGACCTAAAGCAGGTCTGAACGAATAAAGCCGCACCCAACCAAGGATGCGGCCCCTATTTGTCAGCAATGGCTGTGGCTTAGCCGACCAGCTCAATACCCGAGAAGAAATATGCGATTTCAACCGCTGCGGTTTCCGGAGCGTCCGAACCGTGGACCGAGTTTTCACCGACCGATTCCGCAAACTCGGCGCGGATGGTGCCGGGTGCTGCGTCTGCAGGGTTTGTTGCGCCCATGACTTCACGGTTCTTTGCAATGGCGCCTTCGCCTTCCAGAACCTGAACAACAACCGGAGCCGACGACATGAATTCGCACAGTTCGTCATAGAACGGACGCTCGGCATGAACGTCATAGAATTTGCCAGCCTGAGCTTTGGTCATGTGAATGCGTTTCTGCGCCACAATGCGCAGGCCAGCTTCTTCGAACTTGGCGTTGATCTTGCCGGTCAGGTTGCGGCGGGTTGCATCGGGTTTGATGATCGAGAATGTGCGTTCCAGTGCCATGTCGGCCTCTCCTTATAATGTGACGCGGGACCCGCGCCGAAATCCATCGCGCGCCGGGTATCACGGTCTTTGGTCCATGAAAAGTGTAATGATGCTTTGCCGGTGGCTTTGCAGTTCAGATTGTGTCCGGCAAAGGGTCGACGCGGTCCAGTCGACGGACGTAAAGCACCGCCATCAAGCCGGCAAAGCTACAGGCCCACATCATGCCCAGTACCAGATACGGCCCGTTTTCGGGGCTGACGAACGCGCCGGTCATTGAGGTCAGAACAGCGCCCAAAGCCACGATCATTGCCCCCGACAGCCCTGCCGCGCTTCCTGCCAGTCCGGGGCGTACCGACATGACACCGGCCGCGGCATTGGCATTGGTCAAACCGTTGCCAAAGCCGACACAGATTGCCGAGCCGAAGAAGACCCAGACCGATCCCAGATCAGCGAGGAACAGCAACAATCCGCAAAACGGCCCGGTCGAGGCCACGATCCGCCCCGACAAGATCATCGTCGTCAGCCGCGTCCGGGCCGCAATCCGACCGGTGACAAAATTGCCAACCATGAACCCGCCGGTGATGATGCCAATCCCCAGCCCAAGCGTTGCGGGGCTCAGGTCGAACCACGCTGCGGCAACCAGCGGCGCACCGGTGATAAAGCTGTAGAACCCCCCAATCGAAAACGCAGCGCATAGGGCATAACCCCAGAACCTGCGGGCACGGAACAGGTGTGGATACTCGCGCAGTTGGGCACCAAATGTGGACGAGCGGTTGGTGTTGGTCTCGCCCATGTCGAACCAAAGCAGCACCAGCAACCCTGCCCCAAGCAACGAGTACAGGACAAACCCCGAGCGCCAACCGAAAAGCATATCCAGCGCCCCACCCAACATCGGCCCAAGCATCGGGGCCAAAGCCATGGCCATCGCGACGTAACCGAGTTTGCTTGCCGCCTCATTCGGTGCGTAACGGTCTCTGATCGACGCGCTGGACAGGACCGAGCCCGCGACAACAGCAGCCTGAAGCAGACGGAAGCCAAGAAAAACCCAGATCGATTCAGCCAATGTGCATCCGATCGACGCAAGGACAAATATTGATATACAAATCAAAAGGATAGGTCTGCGACCAAAGCGATCCGATAAAGGGCCCATAATCAGTTGCAATACTGCCGAAACCGCCAGATACCCCGCGACCGACAGGTTCATCAGACCGTAATCCACAGCGAAATCTTCACTCATATGTGCCAGCGACGGCAGGAACATGTTGAGCGTCAGTACAGACAGCGCCGTAGCAAAGATCAACGTGATCAGGGATGGAGGCGTCCGGGCCGCGCGCATGTGGAAACCCGTTTCAAAAAGCAAACGAGACAGCGCTAACACATTGCTTGACACTTGAAAATGCCAAGCCGCTGGCGGCGGCATCACACCTCTGCTAAGAGCGCTCCATGTTACGGATCGAAGACATCACCTATGCCGTTGAAGGCCGCCCATTGTTTGATGGCGCCAGCGCAACCATACCAGACGGTCACAAGGTTGGCCTTGTGGGCCGGAATGGCACGGGAAAGACCACGCTTTTTCGCCTGATCCGCGGGGAACTGGCGCTGGAATCGGGCAATATTTCGGTCCCCAAGCGCGCCCGCATTGGCGGGGTCGCGCAAGAGGTCCCCTCGTCCAACGTTTCGCTGATCGACACTGTTCTGGCCGCTGATACCGAACGCAGCGCCCTGATGGCCGAGGCTGGCAACGCAACAGATCCCACGCGAATTGCCGAAATCCAGACGCGGCTGGCCGATATCGACGCCTGGTCGGCCGAGGCCCGCGCGGCCTCGATCCTCAAGGGGTTGGGGTTTGACGACGCAGACCAGTTGCGCCCCTGCTCGGATTTCTCGGGCGGTTGGCGGATGCGAGTGGCCTTGGCGGCGGTTTTGTTCTCGCAGCCGGATTTGTTGCTGTTGGACGAACCGACCAACTATCTGGACCTCGAAGGCGCGCTGTGGCTGGAAAGCTATCTGGCGAAATATCCGCACACGGTCATAATCATCAGCCATGACCGGGGCTTGCTGAACCGCGCCGTAGGGTCGATCCTGCATCTGGAGGATCGCAAACTCACCTATTACGCCGTGCCTTATGACAAATTCGCCGAACGGCGGGC
Source organism: Ruegeria sp. AE4 (assembly GCF_056542185.1). Classification (NCBI taxonomy): domain Bacteria; kingdom Pseudomonadati; phylum Pseudomonadota; class Alphaproteobacteria; order Rhodobacterales; family Roseobacteraceae; genus Ruegeria; species Ruegeria sp. AE4. Next base: position 738,622 of record NZ_JBQFZK010000001.1, read on the forward strand.
GGAACGTCTAGCGCAGGCGGAATCCGAGAATGCAAAGGCCAAGGCCCGCATCGCACACCTGCAAAGCTTTGTGGATCGCTTCCGCTACAAGGCGTCAAAAGCCGTACAGGCCCAATCGCGCCTGAAGATGATTGAACGCATCCAGTTGGTCTCAACCCCGCAAGAGGCCGCGCTGCGTGCGTTTTCCTTCCCCGAGCCCGAGGAACTGTCGCCACCGATCATCCAGATTGAAGGCGGTGTGACGGGTTATGGCGAAACCGAAGTACTGCGCCGCCTGAACCTGCGCATCGATCAGGATGACCGCATCGCGCTGCTGGGCAAGAACGGTCAGGGTAAATCGACCCTGTCCAAACTGCTGTCAGACCGCCTGCCCCTGATGGCAGGCAAGATGACCCGCAGCAACAAGCTGCGCATCGGGTATTTCGCTCAGCATCAGGTGGACGAGCTTTATGTGAACGAAACGCCACTGGACCACCTGCGCCGCCTGCGCCCGGACGAGGCGCCGGGCAAGTGGCGCTCGCGTTTGGCGGGGTTCGGCCTGAACGCAGCACAGGCGGAAACCGAGGTTGGCCGCCTGTCGGGTGGGCAAAAAGCACGCCTGTCGCTGCTGCTGGCCACCATCGACGCACCGCATATGCTGATCCTCGATGAACCGACGAACCATCTGGATATCGAAAGCCGTGAGGCGCTGGTCGAAGCACTGACCGCCTATTCCGGCGCTGTCGTGCTGGTCAGCCACGACATGCACCTTCTGTCGCTTGTTGCCGATCGGTTGTGGCTGGTCTCGGACGGTACGGTCAAATCTTATGACGGTGACCTTGAATCCTACCGGGCCCTTTTGCTGGCGCGTGACAAGCCGGTGAAAGAAAAGCCGCAAACAGAGAAGCCCAAACGTACCTCGCGCGATACCATGCTGGCACTGCGGGCGGACCTGCGCAAATGCGAGGACCGGGTCGAGAAACTGACAGAGATGCACGACAAGCTCGCGGCAAAACTGGCCGACCCGGCTTTATACGAGGACGACAAGATCAACGATCTGGAAACCTGGAACCGCAAATTCGCCGAGGTGGTCGAGGCCATGCAAAAAGCAGAAGCGCTTTGGATCGCCGCTGCCGAGCGACTGGAACAGGCAGAAACGGTATGAGCGATCCCGTTGTTGAAACCAAAGCGATGATCGCGGGAATGCACCCCGAAATTCAACCCGACGAATTCGCATTTGTGGTCTGGCCCGAAGATATGGACTGGCCCGACGGGACACGCGCCAGTTATGTCGAGGCCGAAGGTCTGTCTTTAATCGTTCCGTTCCATTGCGCACCAAAAGAGGCGGTTGCTATGCGTTGTATCACGCTTCAAGTGCACTCCTCGCTCGAAGGCGTGGGTCTGACCGCTGCGGTCTCAGGGGTGTTGGCACAGGCCGGAATTCCGGCGAACATGGTTGCGGGCTATCACCACGATCATGTTTATGTTCCCTCCGGACGGGCCGAAGACGCCCTAAAAATTTTGAAACATCTGCAACAGAGTAGCAAAGAGTGATTGACACCGCATTTCTGATCACTGCGTTCACAACGCTTTTCGTGGTTCTTGATCCACCGGCGCAAACGCCGATTTTTGTGGCCCTGACCCAGAACATGGATTGGCACACGCGCCGCTCTGTCGCGATACGCGCATGCCTGACGGCAGGCGGCATTCTGGCCATGTTCGCGGCCTTTGGCGAAGCGTTGCTGGGTTTTGTCGGCATCTCGATGGAGGCGTTTCGCGTTGCGGGAGGTGTTCTTCTGTTTCTGACCGCGCTCGACATGCTGTTTGAACGCCGGACCAAACGTCGTGAAAACAGTGCCGAAGAAGAAGAACATCCGGACCCGTCGGTGTTTCCGCTGGGCATCCCACTGATTGCAGGACCCGGTGCGATTGCCACCATGATCCTGCTGGCCGGTCAACATCCCGGCATTCAGGGTCTGGCGGTTGTCATCGGCGTTATGCTGGTCGTTCTGGCAATGGTTTTTGTGATGTATCTTTCATCAGGGGCCGTGGCACGGCTTTTGGGGAAAACCGGGCTGAACGTGTTGACCCGGCTTCTTGGGATGCTGCTGGCTGCATTGTCTGTTCAGTTTATTCTTGATGGCCTCAAGGCCTTTGGATTCGCATCTTAAGCCCCCATATTAACAAGGTTAAGGGGATTTCCGGGAACCGCATGGACAGTTTCGATATTGGACGCCTGATCTATCTGGCCCTGCTGGGGGCGGCGCTGCTGATGTGGTTTGTCACGCATAATCGGCAGTCGCTTGGCAAGACGTTGCAGCAGGTCATGGCATGGGTGTTCATTTTTGTCGGGGTCATTGCACTGGTCGGTCTGTGGGAGGATATTCGTTCCTCGGTCGCTCCCGCGCCGCAGATGAGTGTCACCGGTAACTCGGTTGAGGTTCCCCGCGCTTATGATGGCCATTATTACCTTCCGGTTCTGGTGAATGGTGAGCTGATCACCTTTCTTGTCGACACCGGTGCCAGCCAGATCGTGTTGAACGCGCGGGATGCCAAACGGGCAGGCATTGATCCCGATCAGCTGAACTATTTCGGCCGCGCCTTGACTGCAAACGGTGAGGTGCGTACCGCGCCGGTGCGGCTTGAGACCCTGACGATAGGACCCATTACGGATCAGAACGTTTCGGCCTGGGTCAACGAGGGTGAGCTGGATAAATCGCTTTTGGGGATGGAATATCTGCACCGTTTTTCAAGCATTCAGTTTGCGGATGGCAAGCTGATCCTGTCCCGTTGATGCTCCTCACCTCTTGAGAACAAAAGTGGAACATGATAGCTTGCGGGCATGTCTGCTCAGCTTCTTGGTCCCAAACCTGCACGTCAGATCCCGGGGATAAATCTCCATTCGCAGATCACCCTGCAACCGGGTCGCGTGCATGAATCTTGCGGCCCCGCCCGGCGCAGCTTTGCCATCTGGCTGGCTGGTCAGACACAGGGTCCCGTGCTGTGGATTTCCCCCGCGTGGGAGCCCGCCCAACTGAACCCCGACGGAATTATGGCTTTTGCTGATCCGGCGCGTTTTCTGTTCGTCCACCCCACCCGCGCCGAAGATCTGCTATGGTGTATTGAAGAGGCGCTGCGCAGCGGGGCCATCCCGCTGATCATAGGCGACCTGCCCGGCGCGCCGGGGCTGACGCCGGTGCGGCGGATGCATCTGGCCGCAGAACAAGGCGGTACGATGGGCCAAGCCCCGCTTGGCTTGCTGCTGACGCCCGGTGATGGCGGCGCACAAGGGGTTGAGACACGCTGGCACATGGCCGCCGCCCATCAGGGAGATACCAGACACTGGACCCTGACCCGCCGCCGCGCCCGCGCCCTGCCCCCGGTCAGCTGGCAGGCCACTCAGACTGCTGCCCGCACCGGTCTGCACCTGAAACGCATTGAAACAGAGGACATTCTGACGTGAAGCCGCAAGGATCACGCAAGATGTGACTCGCCAAACTCCGGATCGCACCCTAGCGTCGCCGCATGAGCCATCCGATCCATGACAGCCGCTATTCCTGGATTCGCCTTCTGATCACGCTCGCCATCGCAACTGTGGCGAATGTAGGGATGTGGGCGGTCATCGTGGTCATGCCTACTGTCGAAGCAGAATTCGGCGCCAGTCGCGCCGAAGCCTCGATGCCATATACGCTTACGATGATCGGATTTGCGCTGGGCAATATGTGGCTAGGACAACTGGTGGACCGGCTGGGCGTGACACGCGCCCTGATCGGCGCCGCTGTATTAAGCGCCTTCAGCTATCTATTGGCAACGCTGGCCCCGAATATAACACTACTATCTGCGGCGCATCTGCTGGTCGGGCTGGGAACATCGATCGGGTTTGGCCCCTTGATCGCCGATATCTCGCACTGGTTCATGAAGCGGCGTGGGTTCGCCGTCGCATTGGTGGCCAGCGGAAACTATATCTCTGGCGCAATCTGGCCCACCCTGCTGTCCGGCATTCTGTTACGGGATGGCTGGCAACAGGTCTACCTGACATTGGCGCTATTGACGCTGCTGATTGTCATCCCCCTGTCCTTGCTGTTGCGTCGTCAGGTCCCAGTCGAAGCACACAGCACAGCCGCGGCCACAGCCCAGATCAACGCGCGCACTGTCGGCGTTTCACCACGCGTGTTACAGTACATCCTTGGCCTGGCTGGTATTGGATGCTGCGTAGCGATGTCCATGCCACAGGTCCATATCGTGTCGTATTGCGTCGGGCTGGGATACGGCCCCGCAGTGGGGGCCGAAATGCTATCGCTGATGCTGCTAGGTGGCGTCGCCAGCCGTATTCTCTCGGGCCTGTTGGCCGACCGTCTGGGCGGCGTCATGACGCTCTTGATCGGCTCAGTCTTGCAGTGCATCGCCCTGTTCCTGTTCCTGCCATATGACGGGATGGTCTCACTTTATGTGATCAGCTTGCTGTTCGGTCTGGCGCAGGGTGGCATCGTGCCCAGCTACGCTTTGGTTGTCCGTGAATACATGCCGCCGCAGGACGCCGGGGCGCGGGTCGGATTCGTCTTGATGATGACCATCCTTGGCATGGCGCTTGGCGGCTGGATGTCAGGCTGGATTTACGATGTCACCGGAAGTTACCACCTGGCCTTCGTCAACGGAATTCTTTGGAACGGTTTGAACATTGCCATCGTTCTGATGTTGATCAAAAGATCCCGCCCCAGACGGGACACGGTCATGGCGTGACACACCTGACCCGCCGCTTGGTGCTTGCAGGGATGGTGGCTCTGCCTTTGGCCCGTACGGTGCAAGCCGCGTTGCAGCCATACATTTTGTCAACGAAAGCCACCGTGGTTGGTTTTACCTTTGATCTGTCAGGTATCCCTCAGACCGGATCAATGCCGATCCGGCAGGCGGACGTACAGATTGACATGCACCGCCTGCAAAACAGCCGGGTCACGGTGGTGCTGGATGTCAACAAGGCCAGAACACGCTTGCCCTTTGCCCGCATGCCGATGCTCGGCCCCGGTGTTTTGGGCGCCGAAACCTACCCGACAATTCAATTCGTATCGACTGACATTCAATTGGGGGCCGATGGGCGCATATCGAATGGTGCTCGTGTCACGGGGGAACTGAGTATCCGAGATGTGACGCACCCCATAACTTTGGATGCCAACCTATACCGCCAGCCCGGAACAGCCGCGAACGACCTCAACCGCCTGTCCATAGGTTTGACCGGGACATTGAACCGGCACGATTTCGGTGCCTCGGGTTATCCCGATCTGGTAGGACAAAACGTCGGACTGGACATACGTGCCGAGATCATTCGTGCAACCTAATCGACAAAAAGCAAAAAACGACTGGATAAAGTCGAATAGTTGCGCGCATTGTCCGGTGACGCCGCCTATCTGAGAAAACCATGCGCACGATCATTTCATTTGCCGCCCTGTTTCTTTCGGTCATTCTGCTTCAGCTTTCAACGGGCGGCGTCGGGCCACTTGATGCCATTTCCGGGATCACCTTAAGCTTTTCGACCGAACAGATCGGTATGCTGGGTTCAGCGCATTTCCTTGGCTTTTTCATAGGTTGCTGGTGGGCGCCGCGACTGATGGGCAGTGTCGGGCATTCCCGCGCATTTGCCGTATGCACAGCGCTGGGCGCGATGGGGTTGATCGGGCACACCCTGACAGACAATCCTTATGTATGGGCGGCGTTGCGCATCGCCTCGGGCACATGTGTGGCAGGTAGTTACACTGTCATCGAAGCGTGGCTGAATGCAAAAGTGACCAATGAGACACGTGGACGAGCCATGGGCACCTATCGCATCGTCGATATGGGTGCCTCGCTGAGTGCTCAGTTGATCATCGCCGTCCTGCCACCCGCCTCGTATGTTTCCTATAACCTCTTGGCGATCCTTTGCTGCGCCTCATTGCTGCCGCTGACACTGACACGCGCAAGTCAGCCGAAGACGCCCGACGCCCCCCGCCTGCGCCCGAAACTGGCATGGCACAGTTCGCCGTTGGCCGTCGCGGGCGTCATTGTTTCGGCACTCAGTTCAGCATCTTTCCGAATGGTCGGGCCCGTCTACGGTCAGGAAGTCGGGTTGGGAGTGGATCAAATCGCCTTCTTCCTCGCCTCTTTCGTTCTGGGCGGGGCGCTGGCGCAGTATCCGATGGGATGGCTCGCGGACAAATACGACCGGCGCTGGGTCTTGATCTGGCTTTCGGTCGCGGCGGTACTAAGCTGCGGGGTCACAATGGCGGCAAGCGACACGGGAACCGTCGGTGTCATGCTTGCAGCGGCGCTTTTTGGGTTCACGACATTCCCAATCTTTTCGGTGTCATCCGCACATGCCAACGATTTTGCGACAACCGAACAAAGGGTCGAGTTGTCTGCCGCCTTGATGTTCTGGTACGCGCTGGGGGCTATTGCGTCACCCTATATCACGTCAACACTGATCCAGGATTTCGGCCCCAGCGCGCTGTTTGCATTTGTTGCGGTCGGCCACGTATTCCTGATCGGTTTCGGCCTGGCCCGGATGCGGTCGCGTCCAACACCCGCGGAGAGAACCAATTACGTCTACGCACCGCGTACATCCTTTACGGTCGGAAGGTTGCTGAAACGCGCCCGCGAGGAATGAATAGCGGACCCGCAGCCCTGCATTGCGCAGAGTCTGCGTATTGGCTGACCACAATCTGACCGTATTACAACGGCCATCGGCGGCTTGGTCGCCCTATCAGGCGCGCGTTACAAATCAGAGTTATTCCAGTCACCTACGAAACCGGGCTTTTGCTGAGCGGTGACTTAGGTTAGACGAACGCGCAGTTAGATATGCGGAAACGGAATATGGCTCGGATTCTCATCACCTCGGCGATCCCTTACATCAATGGGATCAAGCATCTCGGCAATCTGATCGGCTCGCAACTGCCTGCCGACTTGTATGCACGCTACCAGCGTGGCCGGGGGAACGAGGTCATGTTCCTGTGCGCCACCGACGAACACGGCACGCCAGCCGAATTGGCCGCTGCCAAAGCTGGAAAGCCGGTGGCCGAGTATTGCGCGGACATGTACGAAATTCAGGCTGACATCGCCAAGCGTTTTGGGATGAGCTTTGATCACTTTGGCCGCTCATCCAGCGAGCAGAATAAAAAGCTGACCCAACATTTTGCCGGAAAGCTGGATGAGGCCGGGTTGATCCGCGAGGTCACGGAAAAGCAAATCTATTCCAACGCAGATGGTCGCTTTCTTCCGGACCGCTATATCGAGGGCACCTGCCCCAATTGCGGATACGAGAACGCACGTGGCGACCAGTGTGAAAACTGCACCAAGCAGTTGGATCCAACCGACCTGATTGAACCGCGCTCGGCCATTTCGGGCTCGACGGATCTGGAAGTACGCGAGACCAAGCACCTCTATCTGCGCCAATCGGCAATGAAGGATCAGCTGGATGCCTGGATTGACAGCAAAACCGACTGGCCGATCCTGACCACATCCATTGCCAAGAAATGGCTGCATGATGGCGACGGGTTGCAAGACCGGGGGATCACCCGCGATCTGGACTGGGGCGTTCCGGTCAAGAAAGGCGATCAGGACTGGCCCGGTATGGAAGGCAAGGTCTTCTATGTCTGGTTCGACGCGCCGATTGAATACATCGCCTGTGCCAAGGAATGGGCGGATTCCACGGGGAAACCCGATTCTGAGTGGGAACGCTGGTGGCGCACCGATAAGGGCGCGGACGATGTGCGCTATGTCCAGTTCATGGGTAAGGACAACGTGCCGTTTCACACACTTTCTTTCCCCGCCACTATTCTGGGATCGGGCGAGCCGTGGAAAATGGTCGACCACCTGAAATCCTTCAACTACCTGAATTACGACGGCGGCCAGTTCTCGACCTCGCAGGGGCGTGGCGTTTTTATGGATCAGGCTCTCGAGATTCTGCCAGCTGACTACTGGCGGTGGTGGCTGCTGAGCCATGCGCCAGAAAGCAGCGACAGCGAGTTCACGTGGGAGAACTTCCAACAATCCGTGAACAAGGATCTGGCCGATGTTCTAGGCAACTTCGTCAGCCGCATCACCAAGTTCTGCCGCTCGAAATTCGGTGAGGTGGTGCCCGAAGGCGGTGACTTTGGCGAGCGTGAGAACGCTCTGATCGATGAACTCACCAAACGCGTCCGCGCTTACGAGGCGCATATGGAAGCAATGGACGTCCGCAAGTCGGCTCAGGAACTGCGGGCCATCTGGGTGGCTGGCAATGAATACCTGCAAGCTGCGGCGCCGTGGTCAACCTTCAAAGAAGACCCCGAAGGGGCCGCTGCGCAGGTGCGTCTGGGCCTGAACCTGATCCGGTTCTATGCGGTGCTCAGCGCGCCGTTCATCCCTGATACCTCGGCCAAGATGCTAAGCGCCATGAACACGCTTGATACCAGCTGGCCGGAAGACGTAGCCGCAGCGTTGAACGCGCTACCCGCGGGTCACGACCTTACCGTGCCAGACGTTCTGTTCGCCAAGATCACAGACGAACAGCGCGAAGAATGGCAGGCAAAATTCGCTGGTAAACGCGGCTGACCACCCTGATATTCGGATACTCAAACGGGGGCCGTTGGCCCCTGTTTTCGTTCGGCACCTCGGAACGGGCCGACACCTAAACCAGCTTACTTGCTCAAATTTTTGGCGTCATCGCGAACCACCTCGGGATTCATCGCGCTTGAGAAATCGTGGTAAACAAGCCATCCTGCAAACAAGTTTTGTCGACTCGCGCGATTGTGACCGCCGGGATGGACACCAATTGTTTCTGAAATGCACGAGGCTTTCGCCATGTCCCAAGTTTTCCCTTTTCCAACTCAGGCCCGCAATCCAATTGCCACCGCATTATTGCTGATATCCCTGGGACTGGCCCAACCTGCAACTGCACAGGACGAAGGAGCGGCACCGAAAGTTACGATTGCGGCCGCCTACACCGAAGAAATCACCGACGAGGCTTCCTTCATAGGGCGCGCTCAGGCGATCAATAAGGTCGACATCGTCGCCCGCGTGAACGGTTTTCTCAACAGCCGAAATGTCGAGGATGGGGCAACGGTCAAAGAAGGCGACCTGTTGTTCACCATCGAACCGGACCTTTACGAAGCGACATTGGAGGCCCGAAAAGCTGATCTGAACCGGGCCGAGGCAAATCTTGAGTTGGCCAAGGTTGACCTGGCGCGTAAGGAAGAGCTTTACAAGCGCGACGCGACACCTGAATCCGAACGTGACATCGCGCGGGCAAACGAACTGGTCGCCGAGGCTCAGGTCAAGGCCGCAAATGCAGCGATCCAGCAGGCCGAACTGGACCTCAGCTATACACAGATCCACGCGCCTTTTGATGGGCGTATCGGCAGCATCACCACCAGTGTCGGCGATGTGGTAGGCCCGACCAACCCCCCGCTGGTGAACATTGTCAGCGAGACGCCGATCTATGTGAATTTCTCGCTCAACGAAAAAATCTTCACTTCGGTTCTTCAGACCGTTGGCGCAAATTCCGCCTCTCTTGCTGACAGCCCGCAAAGCCCCAATGTGCATATCACGCTGCCAAATGGAACCAAGTTGGATGAAACGGGCAGGATCGTATTCGTTGACAATCGTATCGACCCGTTGACCGGTGCGATCACAATGCGCGCCCAGTTCGAAAATGCCGACCGTTTGATCCTGGATGGTGCATTCGTGAACGTGCAGATTGAAGCGCTGCAACCAACCCTGCAAGTTCTGGTGCCGCAAGCTGCACTGCAACGCGACCAGCGTGGTGACTTTGTTCTTGTAGTAAACGACAAACAGATGGTGGAGCAGCGATACATCACCACAGGCAACACGGAAGGTACTGCCATCATCGTTACGGAAGGCTTGCGTGAGGGCGAAAGCGTGATTGTCGAGGGCCTGCAACGGGTCCGCCCCGGCGTGGCTGTTGACGCGGTCGTCGCTTCTGAACAGCCGGGAGAATAATCGATGTTCTCAGCCCTGTTCATCAGCCGGCCAAAGCTGGCGTTTGTCATCTCGCTGGTACTGACCATCATGGGTGGCATCGGCTATCTGGTGCTGCCGGTCGCGCAGTTCCCTGACATTACCCCGCCCGTCGTCAACGTATCCACCAAATATACCGGCGCAAATGCGGAAACAGTGGAAAACACTGTTGCCGCACCGATCGAGGCGCAGGTCAACGGTGTGGACGACATGATCTACATGACGTCCAGATCGTCTGACAACGGCTCGTATTCATTGGACGTAACCTTCGAAGTTGGCACCGACCCCGATATCGCCTCGGTCAACGTGCAGAACCGGGTGGCACAGGCAATGTCGTCGTTGCCCGCCGAAGTGACATCTTCGGGCGTTGTTACACAAAAATCGTCGACCAACATGCTGATGCTGGTCACGCTGACCTCGCCCAACGGCACCTATGACAGCGTGTTTCTTTCCAACTATGCCTCGATCAACCTGCGCGATGCGCTGGCGCGTGTGCAGGGCGTGGGTAAGGCTGATGTTCTGACCAACCTTGAATATGCCATGCGGGTCTGGATGGACCCGGACAAGATGGCAGCCCTGTCCATCACACCAGGCGATGTGATCAACGCGATCCGCGAACAGAATATCGAAGTGTCCGCAGGCTCGATTGGTGCACCGCCTGTTCCCGAAGGCCAGACCTTTCAATACACGATCAAGTCCAAAGGGCGACTGACGTCAGCCGAAGAATTTGGCAACATCGTGATCCGTACCGGAGACGCCGGCGCAATTGTCCGCGTAAGGGATATCGCCCGGGTTGAGCTTGGTGCACAGTTTTACTCGGCGTCCGGTTATTTTCAGTCCGTGCCCGCCACCGTGATCGGTATCTATCAGGCCCCCGGCGCAAACGCCCTGGCCGTTTCAGAGCGCGTGCAGGCGGAACTGGAGCGGCTGTCCCGCGCATTCCCGACGGATGTGGAGTATGATGTCCCCTTTAACACGACAGACTTTGTCGAAGCTTCTTTGAATGACGTCGTATCGACACTGATCCTGACCTTTACCCTCGTGATCTCGGTCGTTTTTGTGTTCCTGGGAAGTTGGCGCGCGACGATCATTCCGGCGGTTGCCATCCCGGTCTCACTGATCGGCACGTTTGCTTTCTTGCTGGCCTTCGGCATGTCGTTGAACACGATCTCGCTGTTTGCGCTGGTTTTGGCCATCGGCATCGTGGTCGATGACGCCATTGTCGTGGTCGAAAACGTCGAGCGCATCATCGCTGATGAGGGGCTGCCCCCGGCAGAAGCCACCCGTAAGGCAATGGGGCAGATCACAGGTCCGGTCATCGCGACCACGCTGGTTCTGTTGGCGGTTTTCGTGCCGGTGACATTCATGCCGGGCATCTCAGGGCGGTTGTACTCTCAGTTCGCTGTCACGATCTCGACCGCTGTTGTGATCTCGTCCATCAACGCGCTGACACTGTCACCTGCCCTGTGCGGGCTGGTCCTTAAGGCCCGCTCAGGGCCGCCCAAAGGGCTACTTGCGCTGTTCGAAAACTTCATTGGTGGCGTTCGCAACGGCTATGTCGCTATTGTGCGCAAACTGCTTGTCTTTCCAGCTATCGCGCTGGCCATCGTGGTTGGTCTCGGCATGGGAACAGGGGCAATCATGTCGAACACCTCAGCCGGGTTTATCCCGCTGGAAGACAATGGTTATCTCTTTGTTGACGTGCAACTGCCTGACGCCGCGACGCTGGAACGGACCGAGGCCGTGACAAAGCGCCTCGATGACCAGATACGCGAGATCCCGGGTGTGTCCAGCACCGTTCTGATCAATGGCTTTTCATTGCTGAACGGCACAATCACCAACGGCGCTGCGATCTTCGTGAACCTCGACAACTGGGCCGAACGGCAGGAGGAGGACCTGAGCGCCAAGGCCATTCTGGCCAAGGTGCTGGCCATCGCGAATAACGAAACCGCAGCCTCGACCGTTGCCTTCAACCCGCCACCAATTCAGGGTCTTGGCATGTCTGCCGGGGTTGAGATGGAGGTGCAGCAAACCGGAGGCGGCTCGCCGCAGGATCTGGCTTCGGCTGTGGGGTCGTTTGTCTATTCGGCCAACCAGCGCCCCGAGATCGGGCAGGCCTATACGACATTCCGCGCCAACGTTCCGCAGCTGTTCGTGGATCTGGACCGCGAGAAAGCCAAAACACTGGACGTCTCGGTGGCTGAGATTTTCCAGACCATGCAGGCCCAGCTGGGGTCGTATTATGTCAACGACTTCAACCTGTTTGGTCGCGTCTATCGCGTAATGATCCAGGCGGAAGGCAGCTATCGCGACAATGTCGATGACATTGCCAGCCTCTATGTGCGCTCTCAGAAGGGCGACATGGTGCCACTGGGCACCCTGATCGACGTAGAAAACGTGTTGGGGCCGGTTCTGCTGAAACGGCATAACCTGTTCCGGTCGGCAACGGTTACGGCGGTGCCTGCACCGGGCCTTTCCAGCGGCGATGCGATCACCGCGATGACAGAGGTCTCTGCTTCAGCCCTGCCGCCGGGATACTCGTTCGAATGGACGGGGACGGCACAACAACAGTTGGCGTCAGGCAGCCTGGTGATCATTATTCTGGGGCTGGCCATCCTATTCGGTTACCTGTTCCTTGTGGGACAGTATGAAAGCTGGACTATGCCGGTCTCGATCCTGCTGTCAGTGGTCGTGGCCCTGTTCGGGGCGGTGGCCGCGGTTGCCATCGTTGGCAGTGATATTAACCTTTATACACAGATCGGTATGATCATGCTGGTGGGTCTGGCTTCGAAGAACGGCATTCTGATCGTCGAGTTTGCAATGGAACAGCGCGCCAAGGGTCTTTCGATCAAGGAAGCTGCCGTCGAGGCCGCTCATCAGCGGTTCCGCGCTGTTATGATGACTGCCCTGTCTTTCCTGCTGGGCGTCGTACCGCTGCTGGCCGCCAATGGTGCAGGTGCGGCCAGCCAGAAAGCCATCGGTGTCGCCGTGTTCGGTGGCATGTTGGCCGCGACGCTGGTTGGCGTGATCGTGGTGCCTGTCCTCTACGCCCTGATGCAAAGCATGCGTGAGTGGCTGAAAGGCAGCAAAAACGATCCCGGCCCTTCAGAAGAAGCGGCCTGATCCGATCAAAGCCCCGCCCATCAGCGGGGCTTTTTTCTGGCGTCAGTCTGGTCTTCCCCGCCGACGTTCAGAGAGTTCGCGGATCACCACCTTTGCCTCTGGTGTCGGTGCCTGCTCGACCCGGCGATAATCCGATCCATCCCGGTTCCGTGTCAGCAGCCCACATGAAATCATGGTCCGGCGCAGGGTTGCAGGGTCATCAAAACAATGTTCGGCATTGAGGCACGTGTTGACCTCACCCTCTTGCAGCACCGCGGCTGCCGGTACCGCAGACCAGAGCCCCCACAAGGACAAAGTCTGCACCGATCGTTTTGACGGCCATTGCCGAAGTCTGCCCTGCCCGTCGAACAGGTGCAGTGTGCGCTCAACCGTGCGCATGTCAGCAGCCGGCTGTTTCAGGCGGGTCTCGATCCGCCGGGCAGCGGCACTGGTGGCGCGCATATGTTGCACGTTCTGAAACCCGGCGGCACGAGCGACCATGTTCATCAGGTTCAGGTGCGACGGGCTGGAGTCGCCAAGTTGTTGGGACAGGATACGCACGAATCCGGTCAGATCATCGGCGTGCAAGGGTACAGGAGTTTTGCTCATCACAAATCCATATCGGGCGTTTTGCGCGATCGTTGGTCGTTGACTTGACGAAACAACGCCCTGATGGTTGCGATAGTTTCACATACACTGGCAGGTTTAGCACTCTGGGTAAGAGCAGCGACGCCTCGGTGTCTGCCGACCGTATCCAACGGCTAGCACAACACTCATCACCCGCCAAGAGGATAGAAAGATGGATCAGGTCGAGCCGGGGGCCAGCCGTTCAGCCATCCAGCCGTCGATCCGCGCGATCTGCTCGGCATTCAGTCGCAGGCCCAGCTTGTTGCGCCGCCAGACGACATCTTCGGCGGTCCGTGCATATTCCTTGTCGATCAGCCACGCGACTTCCCGCGCGGTCAGGGTTGCGCCAAAATCCTCGCCCAGATCAGACAGCTGTTGCGCATCCCCAAGGACATCTGTTGCTTCGGTTCCATAGGCCCTGATCAGGCGTGCAGCCCAGGCGGCACCCAGAAACGGATACGCGGCTTGAAGCTGATCAGTCAGGGCTTCAACTGCGTCAACCGGAAAGTCACCGCCCGGCAGCGCCACACCAGCGGTCCAGGGGCCCGGCATATTTGGAAAGAATTCACCAACCTTCTCCAGAGCACTTTCCGCGAGCCTGCGATAGGTGGTGATCTTGCCGCCAAACACGTTCAAAACAGGCGCCCCACCCTGCGCATCGACTTTCAGCGTGTAATCTCGCGTTGCTGCGGTGGCACTGCTGGCACCGTCGTCATAAAGCGGCCGCACACCAGAATAGGTCCACACAACATCTTCGCGGGTCACAGGGCGCTTGAAATACTTCGATGCGAAGGCGCACAGATACTCCTGTTCGACCTCGGTACAGACGGGTTTCGTGTCAGGGTCCGGGTGATCCTGATCCGTTGTGCCGATCAGGGTAAAGTCCTGTTCATACGGAATGGCGAAAATGATGCGGCCGTCTTCGCCCTGAAAGAAATAACACTTGTCGTGGTCATAGAGCCGGGGTGTCACAATATGGCTGCCCCGAACAAGTCGAACACCCTCGCGTGAGTTCACTCGGATCTTGGTCTGGATGATGTCCCCGACCCAAGGGCCACCCGCATTGATCAGCATTCTGGCCCGGACAAGACGGGTTTCGCCGCTACTGCGATCACGAAGTGATACCTGCCAAAGGTCGTCCACCCGCTCGGCCGAAATCACCTCGGTTCGCACCATGATCTGCGCACCGCGCGCCTCGGCGTCGCGGGCATTCAGGACCACCAACCGTGAATCTTCGATCCAGCAATCAGAATATTCATAAGCCGTTTCGAACTTGTCCTGTAACGGGACGCCTTCCGGACCCGATCGCAGGTTCAGCGACGTGGTGCCCGGCAGAATTTTGCGACCACCCAGATTGTCATACATGAACAAACCCAACCGGATCAGCCAAGCCGGACGCCGCCCCCGCATCCACGGCATGACCGTACTGAGCAGCCGGGAGGTCGGCGTTTCCGAGTCAAACCGCATGTCCTTGTGGTAGGGCAGCACAAAGCGCATCGGCCAGCTGATATGCGGCATCGCGCGCAACAGGGTTTCACGCTCGATCAGAGCCTCACGGACCAGACGGATTTCGAAATACTCCAGGTAGCGTAACCCGCCATGAAACAATTTCGTCGAGGCTGATGATGTGGCCGAGGCCAGATCATTCATCTCTGCCAATGTAACTGACAGCCCGCGACCAGCAGCATCCCGAGCGATGCCGCAACCATTGATCCCGCCCCCGATGATAAAAAGGTCCGTTGTCTGAACGTCCGCTGACTGCATGCCAATGATTCCTTGTCAGGATGGATGACAGGCATTTGCCAGAACATCCTTCGTATGGTCAATGTTTATGTTCGAATTTTTTCGCTTTGCAACACTAACCTGAAATCTCCTAATACCGTTCTTGCAAAATCGGCCAAAAAGAACAAAAACGAAAGAAACACTTCAAGTTTGGAAACACCATGTCCCTGTCTTTTCGCCAATCTGACATTCTGGACATTGCCGGGGCCGAAGGCCGCGTCACCGTTGACGGGTTGGCCGAAAGATTTGGTGTCACGGTCCAGACGATCCGGCGCGACCTGACCGAGTTGGCCGAGGCAGGTAAACTGGATCGGGTGCATGGCGGCGCGGTGCTGCGCTCGGGCGTGTCAAACATCGGATATGAAGACCGCCGTGCCCTGAACGCCGACGCCAAGACCCGTATTGCACAGGCTTGCGCCACCGATATCCCCGACGGCGCATCGATCTTCATGAACATCGGAACCTCGACCGAGGCCGTGGCGCGGCAATTGCTGAACCACAAGAATCTGATGGTTGTGACCAACAACATCAATGTCGCAAACATTCTGATTGAGAACCCGGATTGTGAGGTCGTCATGGCCGGTGGCGTCCTGCGGCGCACCGACGGCGGGTTGATCGGGAACCTGACTGTTTCGACCATTCGGCAATTCAAATTTGACCTTGCCGTAATCGGCTGTTCAGCTTTGGACACTGACGGAGATCTTCTGGACTTCGACTTTCAGGAGGTACAAGTCAGCCAGACCATCATTGCGCAGGCACGCCGCACATTTCTGGTTGCCGACCATTCCAAGTTTCACCGCTCGGCTCCGGCGCGCATCACTTCTTTGGCAGAAATCGACGCAATTTACACGGATGCGCCGTTACCAGGCGATCTGCACCTGCGCAGTCAGGAATGGCAAACGGACATCGTCCTGTGTAACTAGCGGACATTAAGAATAGTCTCCAATTTACCGCGCCGCTTGCCAGATGCCACCCGGCCTGACACTATCGTTTGCATAAAGATATGTGCACGGGAGGGGAGCACCGGGCCATGATTGCGCTTTTATTTGCATTACTTACTGCCACGATGGGGCTCAACTATTTCAACATGACAAAGGCAGGCAATGCGCTGTTCTTCCTTACGATTGCCCTGAGTATCTACTGGTTGAAATTCCACGCCACCAGTCAGCTGACAATTCAGCTTTGAGGGCCTCATCATGACACCCGAACTGTCACGTACACTAAACGCGATCGGAATGCTGGCCGTCAGTCTCGTTCTGGCGCTGGCGTTCTTCTATCAACTTGTCCTTTACGAACTGCCCTGTCCGCTTTGCCTGTTGCAGCGTGTCGGCTTTGTAGCCGTCGGCGTCGGGCTGGGCCTGAACCTGCTTTATGGCGCGCGACCGCAGCACTATGCCATCATGCTCATTGCCGCTTTGTATGGCGGCAGTGTTTCGATCCGGCAAATCCTGTTGCACATTGTGCCTGGAACCGGCCATTACGGATCGCCCGTTCTGGGGCTGCATTATTACACTTGGGCGGGCATCGCCTTTTTCCTTGTCCTGCTGGGTACGTCGTTCATGCTGCTGTTTGATCGCCAATATGACTCGGGCGCGGCCAGCGAGGTACATTTTGGGGGAAACAAGCTGGCCAAAACCGCCTTCTTTGTCATGCTGGCACTTGCCGTACTGAACGCCGGTTCAACTCTGCTGGAATGCGGACCGGGCATTTGTGATGACCCGCCAACGGACTACAAGTTGATTGACGAACTGAAAACGAATGACTGAGGATACCCTAACCTTCCCCTGATGGAGGCACACACATGGGACTATTGGGCCAGCCGCTGGGCTATTATGACTATCTGACATTGGTCGCGCTGATCCTGCTGCTTGCAGCAGTTATGGCGCTGTTCCTGTTCATTATGGGCCTTCCGGGGCGGATCGCGATCAAACGTAATCATCCCCATGCCGAAGCCGTAAAGATCATGGGATGGATGGGGTTTTTGGCTGTCGTGCCTTGGGTTCACGCCTTCATGTGGGCTTTCCACGATGGCGTCACGGTCGATATTCGCCGGGGCCCGGACGAGGAAAAAGATGCCATTCGCGATGAAATCAAACGCCTTGGCGGCAAGGTCAAACCCGAATACCAGGATCGTCTGGACACAGATGACACACAACCCAGTTAAGACCGAAGGACCCTAATTCCTATGTTCGTCGCCCTCGGCATCACGCTGTTCTACATCATTTTCGTCTGGCTCATTTTTTTCAAGCTGGAATGGCTGAAGTTCAACATTGCCTGGGGCATTGTTTCGTTCTGGGTGGGTGCACACCTGCTGTTGATCTTCCTTGTGGCATTGCGCTTCTTTCAGCCGTTTTCAGCAGACAGCCACGTGGTACGTTCGACCATACAGATCATCCCCAAGCTGACACAGCCGACGATTCTGTCCGAGGTTCTTGTTGAACCGAATACACCGGTCGCAAAGGGCGATCCGCTGTATCGGTTCGATGATACGGTGTTTTCGCTGGCGGTCGATAATGCGCAGGCCCAGTTGGTGGCGGCACAGCAGAATGCCAAAATCCTTGAACAGGATGTCATTGCGTCGACCGAAGCTGTCGAACGGGCCAATGCGCAATTGGCCTATGCGCAAACCCAACAGGCGCGGTATGAGAATCTTGTTCCGGCCGGAGGCGCCCGTCAGGACGATCTGGATCGATGGAACGAACAGGTGACGGAAGATCAGGCCGCCGTCAAACAGGCTGGGGCCAACCTGACCAAGGCTCAACTGGCGCTGGAATCGCAGATTGACGGCGTGAACACGGGCATCCTTCAGGCGCAGGCGCAATTGGCCGAAGCCGAGTATTTTCTGGAAAACACAACAATCTATGCGCCTGAAAATGGCATGATCGTCTCACAGCAGGCCCGCCCCGGATTGGTAGTCGGTGACGTCCGGTTGGGTGCGATTGCCAGCTTCGTGACTGATGAAAGCCCTTATATCCTTGCCACATTCCGCCAGCAGAACCTGAAATTTGTCGAACCGGGACAAGAGGTCGAAGTCGCGCTTGATCTTTATCCCGGTGAAATCCTGACGGGCAAGGTCGAAGCGATCTGGTGGGCCACCCGTCAAGGGCAACTCATCCCGTCGGGCCGCCTGCCCGGTTTCGAGCTGCCCAAACTGCCCGGTCGGATTGCGGTTCAGATCACCGTCGATGTGCCGGAAGACCACATCTTCCCAGCGGGCGGCCATGCCGCTGTGGCAATCTATACAGGCCAGGGCAAAAGTTTTGAGTTTCTGAGGCGCATCAACATCCGCCTTTATTCCTTCGCCAACTTCATCCGACCCCTGGATATCTGAGGATGCGCGCCATGACACTCCGCAGGTTGTTGGGAACCGCCATTTGCGCCGCCACTCTCGCGGCTTGCACACCCGTTGGACCGGATTTTGTGCGCCCCAATTCACCTGTCGTAAAACAATGGATTGAGGTCAACAACCCCAGCGCCGGTCAAAGCGGGCTGACCTCGCGCAGTGCGCCTGTCGTGAAATGGTGGCAGACATTCAATGATCCGACCCTTAACAAACTGATTGCCGAGGCCTACGCCCAGAACCTGACACTTCAGGTCGCTGGTGCGCGGGTTTTGCAGGCGCGCGCGCAACTGGGTATCGCCTTTGGCGAGCTTTACCCGCAGTCGCAGGCCATTGGCGGCTCGCTTGAACGGCGCCAGATCAGCGACAATCTGGGGCCAATTTCGGATGTCAATCGCGTCATCCCGCTGGATACCGAGTTCTCGACCTCGCAAGTCGGCTTCGATGCCCAGTGGGAGTTGGACGTCTGGGGCGCGCAGCGGCGCGGCGTTCAGGCCGCGCGATCCAATCTGGCCCTGCAAGTAGCAAACTACGACGACGCGTTGGTTACGCTGACCGGGGATGTCGCCGCGCTTTACGTCAATATCCGGGCGCTGCAAGAGACGCTGGCAATTGCGCGCGAGAACATCAAATTGCAGCAGGACTCGGCAGACCTGACTCAGCTGCGGTTTAACAATGGCGTCACCACGGAACTGGACGTACAGGAATCCGCCGCCCTGCTGAACAACACCAAGGCGCTGGTACCCGAACTGGAAAGCGACCTGCAACAGACCAAGAACGCGCTTGCGGTGTTGTTGGGCACGACACCTTCACGCATGACCGGTCTGCTGGGCAATACCGGCCGCATTCCATCGGCCCGGGCAAATGTGGCAGTGGGCGTTCCCGCTGAATTGCTGCGCCGCCGCCCGGATGTACGCGCGGCTGAACTGGCGGCAGCCACGCAATCGGCACAAGTGGGCATCGCGATGGCGGACCTGTATCCCCAATTCATCCTGTCAGGCGCAATCGGTCTGCAGGCATCCGGCGGGCGCGATCTGTTCAGCGGTGGCAGCACCACCGGTCTGGCCAGTGCCGGTGTGGTCTGGAATGTGCTGAACTATGGCCGCATCAAGAACAATGTTCGCGCGCAGGACGCCGCTTACCAGGCGCTGATTGCGAATTATCAGAACACTGTGCTGACCGCTTATTCCGAGGTTGAAAGTGCCATGGTCGCTTATGCGCAGGCACGTAAGCAGGTCGGGTTCTATCAGCAAAGTGTCGAAGCCTCACGCAAAGCTGCCGAAATCGCCGTCAGCCAATATACAGATGGCATTGCCGATTATTCGCGCGTGCTGAACACCCAGACCGCACTATTGCGGTCGCAGGCCAATCTGATCGAGGCGCGGCAGCAGGTATCCAGCAACCTGGTGGCGGTTTACAAGGGTCTGGGCGGCGGATGGCAAATCCGTCAAAATCAGGAATTCCTGCCTGAAACCGTTCTGGCCGAGATGGCCTATCGCACGGATTGGGGCGATCTGCTGCAGAAAACCCCAACCCGCGCAAGCCTGAATTAGGTGCTACTTGGTTAATCCACGCAATCCGCCCGAGATCAGAATATTAACCTCATAGAGGATGCGGGGCGCGGCCAGCCCACCGGGGCTGGCCAGATAGTTCGGGCTCCATTCCGGATCGAACTTCTGCTTGAACGCACGAAGGCCCTCAAAATGGTAGAACTGTTCGCCATGTTCGTAAACGAACCCACCGATGCGGTTCCAAAGCGAAGCAAGCTGACGGTTTTCGATCCCTGAGAACGGTGCGGCACCCAGTGAAAACCAGTGAAACCCCTGCTGCGCCCCCCAATCCATCATGTCGGCGAAAAGAGCGTCCATGACGAAACTTGGGCTATCGGGTTCATAACGCATGAGGTCCAGTGACAGCTCGGACTTGTTCCCTCCTTGGAACAGATTGGCAAAGGCCATGATCTTGCCGGTATTGCCATCACGCAGGATCGCATGATCGAAATAGGACAGGTATTGATCATCAAATCCCCCCAGTGCAAAGCCCTTTTCTGCACCGGCCTTTTGCGCAAGCCAGCGGTCTGAAATCCCACGCAAATCTGACAACAGAGGCGCCAGTTCTTCCTTCGGAATGATCTCGAACACATATCCTTCGCGTTGAGCACGGTTCTTGGCCTGCCGGAACCGCTTGCGCGACTTTCCGTCCAGCGAGAAGTCGTGCAATGACACCCGCGCAACCTCACCAATCTTCAGGATCGACAGTCCAAGATCCAGAAAAGTCGGCAGATATTTGGTCGAGACACTGTAGAACGCGCAGAGTTTACCTTCGCGATCCGCCATTTCCCGAAGTTGCCAGATCAGTTGCTGCCCGGCCCTCTCGTCACCAACAGGTTCTCCTTTTGAAATCAGCGCATTGCCCGTGTCGGCGTAGGCGATAAACGCGGTCTCATCCGGTGAGATCAGGAATTGCTTGTCGCCGGTAAGCGAGATCTGGGATTCCGTATCCTCACTCTCCATCACCAGCTGCTCCACAACCTCTGGGATTTCAACCCGCTGCGGTGTCGGTATCTCACGCCCGAACAGAGAGTTCACGGCAACAATGCCCACGATCACGGCCACAACAAGGCTGGACCGCAGAAAGCGCGAAGCGTCACCGTTCCAGGCAAACTGCCACCACAGATCGTTTTGGTATTCGACATGCGAATATGCAAACAGCCCGATCCAGAAAATCACCGCCAGCAGAACCACGACACTGATCAGCCATGGGATGTTCAGCCTAAATATCGACGCGCCGCTGACTCGGTAGAACGCGCCACGAAACATGGCCAGCAGACCAATCGTTCCCAGCATCGAAAGCGCTTCGTGGATGTCGAGCCCCTTTGCAAGCGAAGCAAAGAACCCTGCCCCCATCAGCACCATCGCAACGATCCATGCCCGGTAGAGCTTGCGGAACAACCCGCGCGAGACCAGCAACAGCAGCACGCCTACGACGCTGCCTGCTAGATGCGAAGCCTCGACAAACGAAAGCGGCAGAATATCTTTCAGCGTGCCGAGCTTTTGCGCCCCAGCTGGCAAAGCGCCCGACACCAGCAAGATCACTCCGGCCGCCGCGGCAACCCCGGCCGCGACTATCGGAACCATGGGACGGATCACGCGATAGACCCAGATGGCGGCACCGCCGATCATGTGTCTTTGGGTCAAGGCAGATGCAACGGCAATGGAAAGGCTGGCGACTGCAAATGGCAGAAAAGTGTAAACCACCCGGTAAAGCAGCAACGCAGCAATCACATCCGAACGGCCTGACGCCCCCAGACCGGCAATCAATGTCGCCTCAAACACGCCGATCCCACCCGGCGCATGGCTTAGGATCCCAACGGCAATGGCAGCGATATAGATCGTGAAGAAATACGGGTACCCGACACCCAGATCATCCGGCATCAAAACGTAAAGCACCATGGATGCGCCAAACAGGTCCCCAATGGCAGCCAACGTCAGCAGGCCCGCCAGTTTCCCTCCGGGCAGATCGAAACCGACGCCCGCAACAGCCAACCGCCGGCCACCGCTGGACAGCCAAATGAACATCGCAACAAATGCAGCCAGCAAGCACAACCCTACGGTGGTTTCGACCGTTTCGCTGACGGGCATCACCTTGGATATTCCATCCGGGTGCAGGGTCAGCAACAAACCCAAAATCAGGATCAGACCCATCCAGAACGCCACCCATGAGGTCGCGATTACGCCAGCCACCCGGCCAAGGTCCAAGCCAAGCGACGCGTATATCCGATACCGGATCGCGGTTCCCGTGATGTAGGAAAACCCAAGGCAGTTCGACACCGCGTATCCGCTGGCTCCGGCCATCCCCGCCACAGGTAACGGCACCTTGCCATCTGCCACGCTCTGTACCGCGAACACATCATAGAGCGACAGCGACAAAAAGCTGAACGCTGTCCAGCACATCGCAAAAAACATCAATTTCCATGATGTCGCCGAAATATCGGTCTGGACATCCGACCATTTCACATGGGCCGACAGATCGTGCAAAACCGAAAGGGCAATCCCGGTAATAACGACCGGTATCGCGATGCGCAGCCAGGGTTTTTCCAGCAGACCAGCAAGTCGTTCGGCCCACTGTCCGGCTAAAGGCCCGTCGCCTTTTTCAGATGTCGTCATGCCGTAAGCCTTCCGGATATACTGAACCCTTAGACAGCAAGCGGCCTACCTTAGGGTAAGCCGCACCCTGTCTGCTCACAAACTCTGGCACAAGTCGCATTCATCTCAAAGCACTAGAGCCGCCCCTTGCGCGTTGACAGCAGCAGGTTCGTTTCCGAACGTGTAACGCCGTCGATCTTGCGAATTTGAAACAAAACCTCGTCCAGTTCGGCCAGAGTTTCCGTACTGATTTCCGCAATCAAATCCCAACTGCCGTTGGTCGAATGGACCGCCGTGACCTGCCGCATGGCTCCGATCCGGGACATCACGCGCTCGGTGCCGCGCCCCTCGATTTCCAGCATCATCAGCCCACGTACCGGGCTTTGTGCCAGATCCCGACGCGTCAACACGGTAAAACCGACGATCTCACCGGATTGCTTGAGCCGTTGCAAACGGCTGCGCACCGTCGTGCGGGTCACACCAAGCGTTTCCGACAGCTCTGACAGGCTGGCGCGCGCGTCGCGCTGCAATGCGCCCAGCAGACGACTATCCAATTCGTCCATATTACCTTCTCATTAAGGAGTTTCCTGATCCATTTTGAGCATTTTGTGCTCTTCACGCAAGACACAGTGACGGCCTAAATGGACCACATGGAACGCAAAAACATCATTTTAGTCGGCGCGCCGATGGACGCCGGGAAACGGCGTCAGGGTTGCCGAATGGGTCCTGACGCATATCGCGTGGCCGGGCTGGATCAGGCCTTGGCCGATCTTGGTCACTCCGTTTGCGATTGGGGCGACGTGCAACCTGAAAAAACGGACCTGCCCGAGCATCCGCACCTGTTCGCGCTGCCCGAATGCGTCGGATGGACGCAAGCGCTGAGCAAGACCGCACTGACAGCAGCTAAACAGGGCATTCCAATCTTCATGGGCGGCGATCACGCATTGTCCATGGGAACCGTGACCGGGATGGCCGCCTATGCTGCTAAGGTCGACCGCCCGCTATTCGTTCTGTGGCTGGATGCGCATAGTGATTTTCACACCCCCGACAGTACAGACAGCGGCAACCTGCATGGCACACCTGTCGCCTATTTCACAGGAAGGTCGGGATTCGAGGCGCTTCCGCCCTTACCCGCTGTCGTGCCAACCGATCGAGTCGGCATGATTGGCCTGCGCTCTGTCGACCCGGCGGAACGTTTGGCGCTGGAACAGGACCGCGCCATGCTGGCCGACATGCGCAGCATTGACGAACATGGGATCAAGGCGCCGTTGCTGGCGTTCCTGGATCGCGTGAAAGCCGAAAACGCTATTCTTCACGTCTCGTTGGATGTTGATTTCCTGGATCCGGCCATTGCCCCTGCCGTCGGCACCACTGTTCCCGGCGGTGCGACCGAGCGCGAGGCTCATCTGGTCATGGAACTGCTGCATGAAAGCGGACTGGTCAGTTCGCTGGATCTTGTCGAACTGAACCCGTTCCTGGATGAACGTGGCCGCACCGCAAAACTGATGGTCGATCTGGCCGCCTCACTTATGGGCCGTCGCATCTTTGACCGCCCCACCCGGAGTTTCTGATGACCCAACCTTCTGAAAAGGCGCTCGTGCCTTTTGTGTCCGTCGACAACATGATGCGGCTGATTCACCACATAGGAGTCGAACAGATGATCGTACAGATCGCCGATCAGATCGAATCCGATTTCAAACGGTGGGAAAGCTTTGACAAGACCCCGCGCATTCCGGCACATTCACCCCACGGAGTGATTGAACTGATGCCCACCTCGGATGGGGAGGCATATGGATTCAAATACGTGAATGGACATCCCAAAAACACCTCCGAGGGTCTGCAAACTGTGACCGCATTCGGATTGCTGGCGGATGTTTACACCGGGTATCCCACTCTGCTGACCGAAATGACGATGCTGACTGCATTGCGCACAGCGGCAACGTCGGCTCTGGTCGGGCGCTATCTTGCCCCAAAGAATGCCACGACCATGGCCATGATCGGCAATGGGGCGCAGTCCGAATTCCAATGCCTCGCTTTCAAGGCAATGTGCGGGATCGACACTGTCCGGCTTTACGATACCGATCCCGGTGCAACAGCGAAATGCACCGCAAACCTGCAAGGCAAAGGCCTGACGGTCATCCCATGCAAGACACCGGAAGACGCTATTGAAGGTGCTCAGATCATCACTACTTGCACGGCCGACAAGAAATACGCCACCATCCTCACCGACAACATGGTCGGTCCCGGCGTCCACATCAACGCCATCGGTGGTGATTGTCCCGGCAAGACAGAATTGCATCGCGATATCCTGCTGCGCTCTGACATCTTCGTCGAATACCCCGAGCAAACCCGGATCGAGGGCGAAATTCAAGCGCTGGATGCTGATCATCCCGTGACCGAGATGTGGCAGGTTATGACCGGTGCCGCCAAAGGGCGCACAGACGACCGCCAAATCACCCTGTTCGACAGTGTTGGCTTCGCAATCGAAGATTTCTCAGCCCTACGCTATGTCAAGCAGGCGATCAAAGGCACCGCGTTCTTTGAGCCTCTGGACATGTTGGCCGACCCGGACGATCCGCGCGACCTGTTCGGAATGCTGATGCGGGCCGGTTAGGCGCGCCTAAGGGGGCTCTGCCCCCGCCGCCCGTGCCGGGCGCCTCCCCCGGGATATTTGTTGGCCAGATGAAGCAGGGGATCCCTTCTTCATCTGGCTTTAAATATCCCGGAGCGCGAGGCAGAGCCTCGCATCCTACCTACCCCGCAAGCGATGGCAGGTAGAGTACAATACCAGGGAAAGCCACGAGCATTGCTATGGTCAGCGCGTCGGCCACGAAAAAGGGTGTCACACCCCTGAAAACATCCTGAACACTCAAATCCGGTCGCACCCCGGCGACGACAAAGCAGTTGAGTCCGATGGGCGGTGTGATCAGACAGAATTCGGCCATCTTGACTACCAGAATTCCGAACCAGATCGCGCACATCGGGCCGGACATGCCAAACGCACTGTCTGCGGCACTGACAGATTCACCACCGTTCAGCGCCATAACCGCCGGATAAACAACAGGTAAGGTCAAGAGCAGCATTCCAATCGCATCCATGAACATGCCCAACACGGCGTAGGCAAGAAGAATACAGATCAGGATCAACATGGGCGACATCTCGAGCCCAGTTATCCAGTCAGAAAAGGCGCCGGGAAGGTCTGCGAACCCTAGAAACCGCACATAGATCAGAACGCCCCAGATGATCGAAAAGATCATCGCAGTAAGCTTGGCCGTCTCTAGCAACGCTGATTTGAACTCACTCCATCGCATCCCGTGGAACAAGGCGAAGCAGAAGACAATGAAGGCGCCGATTGCGCCGCCTTCCGTCGGTGTGCCCCACGCTTTTTCACCAAACGGGTTATAGACAAAGCAGATGATAATCAGGATGACGGCGACAATAGGAATGGCTCCGGGAAGGGCCGAAAAGCGCTGTTTCCATGTAAAGCCTGTGACTGGAGGACCGACAGATTTAAAGATCACAGCGATCCCGACAATCAGCACGGCATAGATGATCGCTGAAAACGCGCCCGGAATGAACCCCGCCAACAGCAGCTTCCCAACATCCTGCTCGACGATGATCGCGTAGATCACCAGAATAGCCGATGGTGGAATCAGTGATGCCAGCGTTCCTCCGGCGGCCACCACACCAGCAGCAAAGCGTTTGTTGTAGCCTACCTTCAGCATTTCCGGGATCGCGATGCGGGCGAAAACGGCAGAGGTGGCAACCGAGGCACCCGACACCGCGGCGAAACCAGCAGTGGCGAATACGGTTGAAACCGCCAACCCTCCGGGAACCCATGCGACCCAGCGTTTTGCAGCCTCGAACAATGCCCGCGTGAGACCTGCGTAGTAAGCCAGATACCCGATCAGGATAAAGGTCGGGATCAAGCTAAGAGTATGAGAGGCAACTTTGGAATGCGGCACTTGCCCGGCGGTTTTGACCGCAACAGTCAGCGCTTTTCCAAACCGCGCCGGATCATACCCAAACTTGGCCCAAAAAATCCAAATCAGCCCAATTAACCCGGCCAAACCCGCAGCAAAAGCCACGCGCATGCCGACCACGACAAAGACCAGAAGCCCGCCTGTGACCCAGAGGCCAATTTCTATCGTGTCCATAAATCAGTCCTGCCCTTCGAACTGTTCGGCCTCAGCCGCTGCTTGTGCTGCCGCGTCCTGAATCAACGGAACGGCCACCGGAGCTTCCAGTCCCAGCAAAAAAGCCCGGCCATATCCCCAGATCTGCAAGGCAAGCCGCAGGCACAGAACAGAAAACGCGATAGGGGCCAGTAGTTTGGCGGGCCACAATGGAATCCCGATATCAATGGAACTGTCGCGGCTCCACAATGGTGCACCGAAATCAAAGGAGCGGTCGAAGTGAGACCAGCTGCCCCAAACCAGTGCAAGCATCAGAAGCAGGATCAAAACCACCGAGATCAGTTCGAACAACCACAACCCTCTGCCGTGAAGGCGCGACAGAACGATGTCCATGCGGATGTGGCCACCGTCGCGTTGAACATAAGAAATGCCAAGAAATGCGATCAATGGCATCGCCTGTTCGATCCAGTCAACATATCCTGGCAATGGGGCATTCAGGGCATTGCGCCCACTGACCGAGATAACGGCCAGGACCATCAGGCCAAATACTGCCAAACCGCTGATGAGCGCGAGAAAACGCTCCAGTTTCAACAACTGCTGATCCAGCTGGCTCAGACGACTTCCGTCCACCAGCACTGTGGCCTGTCCTGCCATTCCAGTTTTCCCCAATATTGGTGTACCGGGTGCCTGGCAGGCACCCGGGTTCAGGATCAGTTGCCGCCGCGCTGTTGCGTCAGCGTCATCTGCACGAGATCAAAAAGATCCTGCGCTGGCAGCCCCTGTTCCGTCATTTCCGCGATCCACTTTTCACGGATCGGGTCGGCTGCTTTGGTGCGGAATTCTGCAATCACGGCATCATCAATCATGACTTTCTGGACACCCTTTTCTTGCAGAACACTGTCCCATTGCTCGAGCAATCCGTCGTAATTTGTCAGGTAGTGGTCAATCGCCTCATCAATCGAGCTATCCAGCGCCTCGCGATGCGCAGCCGGCAGAGCCTCGTAAGCGTCAATGTTGACCACGACCGGGCAGTTTACCGTTCCCGGGTTCAGGTTAGCCGTCCACCAGTCGGCTTCGTTGATCGTCCCGAAAGACAGATGTGCGTGCTGGGCAAAGGCCACGGTGTCGACGACACCGGATTCCATGGCATTGAATGCCTCGGTTGCCGGGACCGAAGTCGGAACACCTCCGACCGCCTCGAAGGCTTGCCCCAAACCGCCAGTTGCACGGACCCGCATTCCGTCAAAATCAGCCAGTTCATCGCGCGGCTCGCCAGTGCCGACCAGATTATACTGCGGCATCGGTGAGGTCATGATGATGCGGGCGTTCCATTGCGCCATCTCATCCTTGACTGCGGGGTGGTCATAAACCGCATGACTGACCGCCACCTCCTCCTGCAGGTTGTTCACGCCGAGAAAAGGCAGCTCCAGAACGGTAATCGCGCGGTTTTTGTCGCGGTGGTAACCTGCACAGAACTGAGCCATCTCGAAGGCGCCGATTTCAATGCCGTCCAGATTTTCGCGCGGCTTGGACAACCCGCCATAGCTGACATTGATGGTGAATTCACCACCGGTTTTTTCGCTAACAAGTTCGGCCAGTTTTTCAACATGTTCGGTGAAGGCTCGACGCTTGCCCCAGACCGATGCGTTCCACTCAGTAGCAAAAGCTTCACCGACAAAGGCAAAGCTCAGGGCGGCGACAGCGGCGCCGCTCAACATCTTTTTCATCATTTGATCTCCCATTGATGCGCCTCCTCCCGAGGCGCTTGAGGATCAAGCTAGCGCCAACATTCTACTGTGCCAACCCTGCCTTGGTTTTCCGCTGGTATCAGAAGCAGTTCCCGCTTGGATTGCGCATGTAGAAAAACCCGACATTCGTGGACTGACACCTACTTGTGTTAGGAACTGCAAGTAGGACATGTGTTACACCTATCCATATATTTTAAATGGATTTTTACGGAATTAGTGCGTTTTCTTTACTAGATATGGTCGTAGTTAGAAATTTCTTTACAAATAAATTCAGGGATTCCGGCAATTTATTTATTTATTTTCAGAACTCGGTAATATTCGAACTCGGGGAGGAACGGGATCGACATTGCCGGACCAAGTGGCAAAAAATGTCCCAACGCAATCCAGTCCAGAGGGAGGAGCCTCAAAAATGACCACCGCTGCCCAGGCAGATGCCAAGACCTATCCGCCATCCGCAGAAACCGTCGCACGTGCGCATGTTGATGCCGAAAAATATTCCGACATGTACGCCGCTTCGATCAGTGACCCCGACGCATTCTGGGGCGAGCAAGGCAAGCGCGTTGACTGGATCAAACCCTTCACCCAGGTCAAAGACGTTAACTACGATTTCGGTTCGGTTAAGATAAACTGGTATGCCGATGGCACCTTGAATGTTTCGGCCAACTGTCTGGATCGCCACCTGAAAACCCGCGGTGATCAAACGGCAATCATCTGGGAGCCGGACGATCCAAATGATCCGGCTCAGCATATCTCTTACGCGGAGTTGCACCGCCGCACTTGCCGCATGGCAAATGTCCTTGAATCTTTGGGTGTGCGCAAAGGCGACCGCGTTGTCATTTATCTGCCGATGATCCCCGAGGCTGCATATGCCATGCTGGCCTGTGCGCGGATCGGCGCAATTCACTCTATCGTTTTTGCAGGCTTCTCGCCGGACGCGTTGGCGGCCCGGATCAATGGCTGTGACGCCAAGGTCGTCATAACTGCGGACGAGGCTCCGCGCGGTGGTCGTAAAACGCCCCTGAAATCCAATGCCGACGCGGCGCTGCTGCACTGCAAGGATACCGTCAAGTGCCTTGTCGTGAAACGCACCGGTGGTCAGACCACCTGGATCGACGGTCGTGACTTTGATTACAACGAAATGGCCCTTGAGGCGGACGACTACTGCGCACCAGCCGAAATGAGCGCTGAAGATCCGCTGTTCATCCTATACACCTCTGGCTCGACCGGTCAGCCAAAAGGCGTTGTTCACACAACCGGCGGCTATCTGGTTTACGCCGCAATGACGCATGAGATCACCTTCGATTATCATGAAGGCGACGTGTATTGGTGTACTGCGGATGTGGGCTGGGTCACCGGCCACAGCTATATCGTCTATGGCCCGCTGGCCAACGGTGCGACCACGCTGATGTTTGAAGGTGTACCAACCTTCCCGGACGCATCGCGTTTCTGGCAGGTCTGCGAAAAGCACAAGGTGAACCAATTCTACACCGCGCCTACAGCGATCCGCGCCCTGATGGGTCAGGGCAAAGAGTTTGTCGAGAAATGCGACCTCAGCGATCTGCGCACCCTGGGAACCGTGGGTGAGCCGATCAACCCAGAGGCCTGGAACTGGTACAACGATGTCGTCGGCAAGGGCAAATGTCCCATCGTGGATACATGGTGGCAAACGGAAACCGGCGGTCACCTGATGACCCCCCTGCCCGGTGCCCATGCAATGAAGCCCGGATCGGCAATGAAGCCGTTCTTTGGCATCGAACCGGTGGTGTTGGACCCGCAGTCCGGCGTCGAGATCGAAGGCAATGGTGTCGAGGGTGTGCTCTGCATCAAAGACAGCTGGCCCGGCCAGATGCGCACCGTCTGGGGCGATCATGAGCGGTTCGAAAAGACCTATTTCTCGGATTACAAAGGCTACTACTTCACTGGTGATGGCTGCCGTCGCGATGAAGATGGCGACTACTGGATCACCGGCCGCGTGGACGATGTGATCAACGTGTCGGGCCACCGCATGGGAACGGCCGAGGTGGAAAGCGCACTGGTTGCGCACGCCGCCGTGGCAGAAGCTGCTGTTGTCGGATATCCTCATGAAATCAAGGGGCAAGGCATCTATTGCTATGTCACTTTGATGAACGACCGTGAACCAAGCGAAGAGCTCCGCAAGGAGTTGCGCACCTGGGTCCGGACCGAGATCGGACCGATCGCCAGCCCCGATGTGATCCAGTGGGCCCCGGGCCTGCCCAAAACACGTTCGGGCAAGATCATGCGTCGCATCCTGCGCAAGATCGCCGAAAACGACTTCGGTTCGCTGGGTGACACTTCGACGCTGGCCGACCCGTCGGTGGTCGAAGACCTGATCGAAAACCGCGCGAACAAGTGAGGATGTGATGGACGCTGCCACAATCACCACACCCGCTGTTCTTATCCTTCTCGGCCCTCCGGGCGCCGGGAAGGGCACGCAGGCCCGGATGCTGGAAGAAAAATTCGGACTTGTTCAACTCAGCACGGGTGACCTGTTGCGCGAAGCCGTTGCCGCAGGTACCGAAGCAGGCAAAGCCGCCAAAGCCGTGATGGAAGCCGGTGATCTGGTCAGTGACGAGATCGTCATTGCGATCCTGCGCGATCGTATGGCGCAACCAGATTGCGCCAAGGGTGTCATTCTGGATGGGTTCCCCCGCACAACGGTTCAGGCCGAGGCGCTGGATGGTCTGCTGGCGTCCAATGACCAAAAGATCAACGCAGCAATCAGCCTGGAAGTGGAAGATGCAGAAATGGTGATCCGCATCTCGGGCCGCTATACCTGCGCGGGCTGCGGTGAAGGGTACCACGACCAGTTTAAGAAGCCTGCCGAAGACGGTAAGTGCGACAAGTGCGGCAGCACCGAATTCAAGCGCCGCGCGGATGACAACGCTGAAACCGTGGCTTCGCGCCTGGCGGCTTATCACGCACAGACCGCGCCGTTGATCACCTACTACGACAGTCACGGTGTTCTGAAACGCATCAATGCTATGGGCAGGATCGAAGATATCGCAGGCGATCTCGAAGGGATCGTCGGCGACGTAATGAGTTAAGGGGAGGAGAAAAGCCACAAGGCTTTGATCCTAAAAAGAATACTTCAAAAGACCGCCTTGGCGGACTGGTGGAGTTTTGCCTGTCACCACACGGTGTTGGGCATTGTCGAGAAGCGGACCGACGCACTGGAGGAGTTGGGCACCGGGCCGCCAAACGAGGAAGCGAAGGAGGAACCCGCAATGGCGGATCAATCTACAAACTCCGCGCAGGCAGCCGAAGCCGACAAGGGCTATTGGCAGGCCAACCTGCGCCTCATCTACATCAGCCTCGTGATCTGGGCGCTGGTGTCATTTGGATTCGGCATCCTGCTGCGTCCGCTGCTGTCGGGCATCGCCGTCGGTGGTACTGATCTGGGCTTTTGGTTCGCTCAGCAAGGATCGATCCTGGTCTTTCTGGTGCTGATCTTCAACTACGCCTGGCGCATGAACAAGCTGGACGCCGAACACGGCGTGGATGAAGAGTAAGGGAGAGCGGGGATAATGGATCAGTTTACCATCAACCTGCTGTTTGTCGGCGCATCCTTTGCGCTGTACATCGGCATCGCGATCTGGGCCCGCGCGGGTTCCACATCAGAGTTCTACGCCGCCGGTCGCGGCGTACACCCGGTCACCAACGGTATGGCGACAGCGGCAGACTGGATGTCTGCGGCCTCGTTCATCTCGATGGCGGGCCTGATTGCCTTTACCGGCTATGACAACTCGACCTTCCTGATGGGGTGGACGGGTGGCTACGTGCTGTTGGCCCTGCTGCTTGCGCCTTACCTGCGGAAGTTCGGCAAGTTCACCGTGTCGGAGTTCATCGGCGACCGCTTCTACAGCCAGACAGCACGCATCGTTGCGGTGATCTGTCTGATTGTTGCATCGGTGACCTACGTTATCGGTCAGATGACCGGTGTTGGGGTTGCCTTTGGCCGCTTCTTGGAAGTGTCGAACACCACCGGGCTGTTGATCGGTGCAGGCGTTGTGTTTGCCTACGCGGTGTTCGGAGGGATGAAGGGCGTGACCTATACACAGGTCGCTCAGTACTGCGTGCTGATCACCGCCTACACCATCCCTGCCATCTTTATCTCGCTACAGCTGACCGGCACTCCGATTCCGGCACTGGGTCTGTTTGGCGACACTGCAAGCGGTGTACCGCTGCTGACCAAGCTGGACGGCATCGTGACAGAGCTGGGCTTCAACGAATACACGGCCCATCACTCGAACACGCTGAACATGGTGCTGTTCACCCTGTCGCTGATGATCGGTACTGCCGGTCTGCCGCACGTTATCATGCGCTTCTTCACCGTTCCCAAAGTTGCTGATGCACGCTGGTCGGCTGGCTGGGCGTTGGTTTTCATCGCGCTGCTGTATCTGACCGCTCCGGCTGTTGGCGCAATGGCCCGCCTGAATATCACCGACATGATGTGGCCCAATGGTGGCATCGAAGGTGGTGCCGTTACAGTCGAACAGATCGACAATGATGCTCGGTACGACTGGATGGCCACATGGCAGAAAACCGGTCTGCTGGATTGGGAAGACAAGAACGGCGACGGCAAGATTCAGTACTACAATGACAAGTCTGAATCGATGCAGGCGATTGCGGAACAAAAAGGCTGGGTCGGTAACGAACTGACCAAGTTCAACCGCGACATCCTGGTCCTGGCCAACCCCGAGATTGCCAACCTGCCCGGTTGGGTGATTGGTCTGGTCGCTGCCGGTGGTCTTGCGGCTGCTCTGTCGACTGCTGCGGGTCTGCTGCTGGCGATTTCGTCGGCCGTGTCTCACGACCTGATCAAGGGCGCAATCAACCCGCAGATCTCGGAAAAAGGCGAGCTTCTGTCGGCACGGATTGCGATGGCTGTGGCGATTGCTGTAGCGACCTGGCTGGGTCTGAATCCTCCGGGCTTTGCGGCACAGACTGTTGCTCTGGCCTTTGGTCTGGCGGCAGCCTCGATCTTCCCGGCACTGATGATGGGGATCTTCTCGACCCGCATCAACAACACCGGTGCTGTTGCAGGTATGCTGGCAGGTCTGGTCGTTACACTGGTCTACATCTTCCTGCACAAGGGATGGCTGTTCATTCCGGACACCAACTCGTTCACCGATGCCGATCCGTTGCTGGGTCCGATCCAGTCGACCTCGTTCGGCGCTGTCGGTGCCATGGTCAACTTCGCTGTCGCCTATGTTGTGGCTGGCATGACCAAGGAAACTCCGCAGGAGATCAAGGAACTGGTCGAAAGCGTTCGCATTCCCCGTGGTGCGGGTGCAGCTCAGAACAAGTGAGCATGATGCGGTCGTTGGCTCTTGCCTTCGACCGCGTCTTTCGATCCACTACTCCCGCCCGGCATACCACTGGGCGGGATTTTTTCACCAGAACATCGGAGACATCAGATGCCCCTGTCCCACGATGAAATCGCCCGGTTTCTGAAATCCGTTCATCCCTATGACGCGTTACCGGCTGATGCACTGGATCAGATCGTAAAACAGATCGAGGTCTGGGAAGTCGAGGAAGACACCTCGGTCTATGAACTGGGTCATGCGCTTCCCGGTGTGTTCGTGATCTATGAAGGACAGGTTGAAATCACCGATGAGAATGGTGCCGTTGTCTCTCAACTGGGTTTGCGCAATTCTTTTGGAGAGCGCGGACTGCTGAAAGACGGTAAGGCAGCCACCAAGGCGCGTGCGCACACTCCGTCGGTCCTGATTGTTTTGCCACCGGATCTGGTGCGCGAGTTGATCGACGGTCACGATGTGGTCGCCAAGTTCTTCGACCGGACACGCGGCGACAGAAGTGGCCCGCAAAGCCTTGCGACCAGTTCCATTGATATTCTGATGGCACATAACCCGGCCACCTGCCCCGCGGATACGCCAGTTCAGAAAGCGGCGCAGATCATGCGCGATAAACACATCTCGTCGCTGTGCATCACGGACGGCGACACGTTGCAGGGCATCGCGACGCTGCGGGACATCTCGGGCAAGTACGTTGCGGACGGCCTGCCTCCGTCCACGCCGGTTTCCGAAATCATGACCGCAAACCCCGTCACCCTGTCACCCGGCGACATTGGTTCAGACGTGTTGCACATCATGATGGAACGCGGCATCGGCCACGTCCCGATTTCCGAGGGCGGTCGGCTGGTCGGTATTGTCACACAAACCGACCTGACACATTACCAGGCTGTGAACTCGGCCGAACTGGTGCGACGCATCGCGCAGGCAAATACCGCCGAAGAAATGGCGCGGGTAACGGCGGAAATCCCACAGCTGCTGGTGCAACTGGTTGCAGGCGGGAACCGGCACGAAATCGTCACGCGCCTAATCACCGATATTGCTGACACGGTTACCCGGCGCCTTCTGGCCCTTGCCGAACAGAAACTGGGCCCGCCCCCTGTGCCGTATCTGTGGCTGGCCTGCGGCTCGCAAGGGCGGCAGGAGCAGACAGGCGTGTCGGATCAGGACAACTGCCTGATGTTGGATGACGGCGTGACCGATGCGGATATGGAGTACTTTGCAAAGCTGGCCAAGTTTGTGTCGGATGGGCTGGATACCTGTGGCTATTTCTATTGCCCCGGCGACATGATGGCGACCAATCCGCGCTGGTGTCAGCCGGTGCGTGTCTGGCGCGACTATTTCAAGGGATGGATCGCCAAACCGAACCCCGAAGCGCAGATGCTGGCCTCGGTCATGTTTGACTTGCGTCCGATTGGCGGCGCGTTCGACCTGTTCGCCGACCTGCAGGCCGACACATTGGCGGCGGCCAGGTCCAATTCGATCTTCGTCGCACATATGATCTCGAACTCGTTGAAACACACCCCGCCGCTGGGGTTGCTGCGTGGGTTTGCAACCATCCGGTCGGGCGAACACCGCAATACGCTGGATCTGAAACACAATGGTGTTGTTCCGGTCGTGGATCTGGCGCGGATCTACGCCTTGCAAGGCGAACTGCCCGAGGCCAATACCCGCGCCCGCCTTAAAGCGGCTGAGGCCAATAGCGTTCTCAGCGCGTCGGGTGCACGCGATTTACTGGACGCCTATGATCTGATCGCCGAAACCCGGCTGGAACATCAGGTCCAACTGGTCAAATCAGGCAAGAAACCAGACAATTATCTGCCACCTTCCGATCTTTCGGACTTTGAGCGAAGTCATCTTCGTGACGCCTTCGTTGTGGTAAAAACGATGCAATCGGCGGTCGGCCACGGCAAGGGAATGCTGGGCTGACATGCATCTGAAGAACGGAGTGACACGATGTTTCTGGAATTGATCGGCACTGTTTTTGCGGGCTTCGCTTTTGCGGGTATCGTTCTTGTGCTGAACAAGCTGACCGGAGGGCGGTTGCCGAAATGGGTTACTCCGGTCGCGGCGGGTTTGGGGATGATCGCTGTGACCATCTCCAGCGAATATTCCTGGTATGACCGTACGCGCGAACAGCTTCCCAAGGAGATGGCAATCGTGCAAGAGGTTGAAAGCCGCGCCCTCTACCGCCCGTGGACCTACGCCATGCCCTTCGTCGACCGCTTTGCCGCCATCGATACCGTGTCGGTGCGAACAAACGAAAACGTGCCAGATCAACGGCTTGTCGATCTTTACTTCTTCGGCCGCTGGGCCCCGGTTTCAAAACTGCCCGTGGTCGTAAACTGTGCCGAGAATCGTCGCGCCAACCTTGCGGACGGTGCTGAGTTTTCCGATGACGGGCGTCTGCTGAATGCAGACTGGATATCTGCCGGGCCTGCCGACCCCATCATCGACGCCACCTGCGGGGTTTGACCATGCTCACAGGGTTAAGCCTCAGGCTCAGGATATTTCTGTTTTTCTGTCTGCTCGCGCTCGGCGGGATATCAATCAGTTCCGCCGCCCTGTGGATCACCTATGCCCGGGCCGCACAACCTGACCTGTTTGATGACTTCATCTTTGCCGAGGTTCTGATCGGGTTTGGATTGCTGGCTTTGATCGCAGGTGTCTGGCTGTTGTTTGACGACAATGTCGCCAAGCCGATCGAACGGCTTTCAGCGCAACTGCGGGCCCGCGCTCATGCCGGTGTCAGCACCGATCTGGACATGCAGGCCGCGCGATACCTGGGCGATCTGGCCCCAGCAGCGGCCGGCCTGGCCGAGCAACTTGCCGCAAATGCCATGCACACGGCCGAGGCGGTGGCCGCCGAAACCGCTCATCTGGCGGCGGAAAAACAGCGCCTTACTGCCCTTCTGACCGAAATCCCGGTCGCCATGTTGCTGGCCAGTCCGAAACACCAGATCGTTTTGTATGATGGTCAGGCAGCCGAGGTGCTGGCCCAGATCGCGCATCCCCGCCTGAACGCCTCGCTCTTCGAATACATCGAATCGACGGGGCTGACGGACGCGTATGGAAAGTTGTGCAAATCAGGTAAGGATGTTTTCTGCACCCTGACCAGCGTGGACGGCCGACAAACCTATTCGGCCCGAATGAAGCCACTGGGGGACGCACCCGGTTACATGCTGGTGTTCGAAGACAGCGTTGCCCGTATGTCGCCAGATGAGGCCCGCCCACTGGTCTATGATTTCGAGTTGCTGGACACGCCGGGTGACGGTGCGTTCGAAAACCGCTCTTTGCTGGATCTGTGTTTTGTGGTCTTTGACACGGAAACAACCGGTTTGCTGCCGCACAAGGATGAGATCGTTCAAATCGGCGCGGTCCGCGTTGTGAAAGGCAAGATCGTTGCGGGCGAGCATCTGGACATGCTTGTTGATCCGGGCATTCCGATCCCTGCTGCCTCGACCCGCGTGCACAAGATCAGTGATCGCATGGTTCAGGGCGCGCCGGATATCGTCAAAGCCGGGCGTGTGTTTCACCAATTCTCACGCGATGCGGTGATCGTAGCCCATAACGCCCCGTTCGACATGGCGTTCCTGCGCCGCCATGCCAAGCGTATGGAAGTCGAATGGGATCATCCGATACTCGACACTGTGCTGCTGTCGGCTGTTTTGTTCGGCGCAAGCGATACACATACACTGGACGCAGTGTGCGAACGGCTGGACATCACTATCCCCGAGGCGCTGCGCCATACGGCATTGGGCGACGCGGTGGCAACGGCCGAGGCGCTGGTCAAGATGCTGCCCATTCTGCAAGCGCGCGGGCTGAACACCTTTGGCGAAGTCATCGTCCAGACCCGCAAACACGGACGTCTTCTGGAAGACCTGAATTAACACCGAAATTTGCAAACGCCGTTCAGCTTTTCGTGGACAATCCGGGCCACGCATGGCACCTGATGCGCGGCCAAGGAACACGCGCGCGATATGACGGAAAAGATTTTCACACCGACCCCGGATCAAAGCCACGCCTTTCGTGAGGCGCTGGGATGTTTCGGAACAGGCGTCACCGTGATCACTGCGCAAACCGAAGACGGCCCGCGTGCAATCACTGTAAACTCGTTCGCGTCAGTGTCCCTAAATCCGCCGCTGGTGTTGTGGTGCCTGGCCAAAGAGTCAAACCGCTTCGACACTTTCAGCACCTGCACGCATTACTCGATCCATGTGATGGCTCAGGATCAACAGGACCAGGCGCTTAGATTTGCCCGCGACGGTGTGGATTTCACCCATGCCGAGTGGACGACGGACGAGGCTGATCGCCCGCAGCTGGCCAATTGTCTGGCACGGTTTGACTGCCGGTTGCATGCCCGGCACGAGGCTGGAGATCATCTGATCATTGTGGGTCATGTGGATCAGGTC
Source organism: Ruegeria sp. AE4 (assembly GCF_056542185.1). Classification (NCBI taxonomy): domain Bacteria; kingdom Pseudomonadati; phylum Pseudomonadota; class Alphaproteobacteria; order Rhodobacterales; family Roseobacteraceae; genus Ruegeria; species Ruegeria sp. AE4. The sequence continues at coordinate 777,210 of NZ_JBQFZK010000001.1, forward strand.
ATGTACCGCACCGGCAAGGGTCTGATCTTCAAGCGCGGTCAGTTCGGCGGGTTTGTCGACCCTTTCTAGTCGTCCAGCGACCCATGCACCGCCAGAACCTCTAGCTGTGCGTCTTGCGGAGTGATCACACGAAAGGCTTCGTGCACTCCTGTCTCAGACAATTCTCTGGCGACGGTCAGCAGCGTGTTGGCGGCATGGTCTTCACACAGCTCTGACATGTGATCGATTTCGTTCTGTGCCACGCTCAATGCCGCTTCGACCGAGGGCGCTCCGTAGTACTGCACGAAATGTTCTGCCAGATTGCGGGTGATCTGATCCCTTTCAGCCGCTTCGATCTGGGTTACCGCCACAAATGTCACCCGGCCAAAGGTTTCCAACCCCAGCCAGCCATTCGCAAAAGCCTGACGCGCCTTACCTTCCAGATCCGCGCCGCTCCAGTTCGAAAACTCGAACCCGCCCGAAACGCACCATTCGCCGGTACGTGCCGGAGAATGGAACACGTTCATGTCGCTTTCATCGAAATGGATCGCGCGGGCCAGTTTCATCGTCCGTTCTCCAATAGTTCCGTCAGCGGGCGCAGGCGGGTGTTGACCCCGTCGCGGATCAGCATTCCAAACCTCTCATCCGTGCCAAGGAATACACCGCCATCGTCCAGTGGCTCACCTACCCCACGCAGCAGGCCCATCCATTCGGCATGCAGGGGCGCGTTGCCATCCTCCTGCCAGCGGTTGAGCCAGGTCAGCATATGGCGTGACCAGCTTTCGACCAGTTGCGTGGCCGAAACCTCGGCACAACCTTCATCGTAAAGGGCTGTGACATCCGGCGTTTCGCCGGGCGCGCTGCTGGTTTGCATCAATGCGAGCTCCCAGCCGACAATCAGCCAATCCGGTTCTTCTTCCGCGTTTTCCCCGGAGGCCGAAACGCGGAACACACCGCATTTCGCACCATTCACACAAATCAGACCATCCCACCCCAGATGCACTGCCACTTCGGGTGGGGCCAGAGCGCCCAGCGCATTCTGAAACCCAACAGCACAAAGCGGCAGCATCGCCATCGCGTCCCGAAGCGGCACCTCGGGCGCGAAAACGATCGCGACACGCAGGTAATCGGCCTGAATGTTATGAACAACCGCCCCCGCATCGCAGCCCAGCGCCGCCATAGCCTGGGCGCGTTCAAACGGGTCTTCCCCACCCTGAACCGGGTGGCCCGTCAACAAAGGGGGAAAGACCGGTTGGCTCATGCGGTGCCTTTGGCGATCATATCGCGGGCGATCTTGCGGAAAGCCTCAGCCTGAGGGCTGTCTGGTTTGCTGACCACAATAGGCGCACCCCCGTCTGCGGCGATACGAATGTCCAGATGCAACGGGATTTCACCCAGCAGCGGCACGCCCATCGCCTCGGCCTCGGACTTGACACCACCATGACCAAAGACGTGTTCTTCATGCCCACAGTTCGAACAGATATGCGTGGACATGTTTTCGATCATCCCAACGATAGGCGTCTTGAGCTGATTGAACATGTCGATTCCCTTGCGGGCATCAATCAGCGCCACGTCCTGCGGCGTCGAGACGACAATAGCGCCGTCCACCTTGAATTTCTGGCTCAGCGTCAGTTGCACGTCGCCGGTACCGGGCGGCAGGTCGACGATCAGCACGTCCAGGGCACCCCATTGCACCTGGCTCATCATCTGTTGCAGCGCCCCCATCAGCATCGGCCCGCGCCAGACAACGGCCTGCCCTTCATTGGTCATCAACCCCATCGACATCATGGTGACGCCGTGGTTGCGCAGAGGCAGGATGGTCTTGCCATCGGGGCTGGCCGGACGGCCCGAGACACCCAACATCCGAGGCTGCGACGGCCCGTAAACATCCGCGTCCAGCAAACCCACGCGCCGCCCTTCTGCGGCCAGCGCACAGGCCAGATTGGCCGACACGGTGGATTTGCCCACACCCCCTTTGCCAGAAGCAACCGCAATGATCCGGTCGACACCGGGAACGGCCTGCGGTCCAGTTTGCGAGGGCTTGGGTTTCGGCTTCAGGTCCGGCGGCGCCTTATCGGAATGCGCAGTCATCAGGGCCGAAACATTTACGACGCCCTCAACCATCTGTGCGGCCTTTTCAGCTGTTGCGCGCACAGGTTCCATCTTTTCGGCATGCTTCGGGTCGATCTCAAGGACAAAGCGAACCGTATCGCCCTCGACATTCAGCGCACGCACGATGCCCGCACTGACAATGTCCTGACCTGAAACCGGATCGGTGATCTTTTTCAGGTTCGCCAGAACCGCGTCACGAACACTCACGCTGTTCTCTCCTTGGTATGCCCCGCCGACAGGGGCGTGCGTGTCGACATGTATTGGTCGCCGCTCATTGCATGTGTCTCCGTCTCTTTCTGTTCATTTGACGCGTAACAGCCTTCATAGTTAGGCTAAACCATGCGCCTTGTCTTGTTGTGCCTGAGCCTGACGCTCACCGCCACCCCCTCCTTGTCGCAGGAGGCGATTGGCCTTGCGGCCCCGGCAGAGGTTAACGACTCCGGTCTGTTGCAACATATCCTTCCTCGCTTCTCTCTCAAGACCGGGATACGCGTTGTCGCAGATGATGCCGGTGCCATGGTGCTGGTAACCGAACCACCCGGCGATCCTGTCTTTGCCCGTGGTGGCGTGGTTTATCACCTGCGGATCGAAGGCGATGATCGTCAAATCCGGTTTCGCGACTGGCTGCAATCAGAGATCGGCAAGCGCACTGTCGAAAGCTTTCCTCCTGTGGTGGGTGAACCGTTCAGCGCCAGCTTTGATCCCAAGGTCACCCAGTCGGACGATACCCTGGACGGCAACACCGTGTTGGGCGAAGAACTGTCGATGACCCATTGTGGTCGATGTCATGTGATTGGCCCCCGCAATCGGATGAACGGGCTTGGCTCGACCCCCTCTTTCGCCGTCCTGCGCGCGATGCCGGATTGGTCGGAACGGTTCGAAGCGTTCTTTGCCCTCAATCCCCACCCCGCATTCACGCAGATCGACGGGTTGACACCGCCCTTTGATCCCGAGCGCCCATCCCCAATTCACCCGGTCAAGATGACGTTGGACGATCTTGAAGCCATCCTGGCGTTTGTTTCGCGCATAGACGCCGCTGATCTGGGCGCGCCGCTAAAGCTTCAGTGATCCTTTCTATCCGAATAGTAATCCTCGGTGGTAACGACCCGAGGCTTGGGTTTTGACTGGAACGGATTGTCCTGCTGCTGGAAATGAGCATTCACCCGGCAATTGTCGCACATCTGGATCATCCGTGCCTGATCCGACGTGGCAAACATCGGGTGCGTGCCCGAAAGCTTTTCCATGATCCGTTCAACGGTTGATTTCACCCCGAACAAAGCCCCGCATTCGATGCAGGCAAACGGTTCCTCCTCGTTCAGGACCTGCTGAGACAGGGCAGCATCGCTCAGATCCAGTTGCGGCACCAAGGTGATCGCGTCTTCGGGGCAGATCGTCTTGCACATTCCGCATTGCAGGCACGCATCCTGCTGAAAGTTCAACTGGGGCTTGTCAGGGTTATCCATCAAAGCCCCGGACGGGCACAGCGACACGCAACTTAGACAGAGCGTGCAACTGTCTGTATTCACAGCAACGGCACCGTAAGGCGCACCTTCAGGCAATGGCAGCGGGGCTTTGGCCTGCGGGTTCAGGGCCTGTGCTGCCAGCCGCGCGATTTGTCGGCGGTTGCCAAGTGGCAAGACCGGATTTGCCAACGGTTCGGGGACATTTTGCGCATACAGCAAGTCTGCCATCGCATCAGGGTCCACCTCCTCGATCAGCCCGATCGCATCCGAACTGGTTATGGCACGTGCCAGTTCAATTTCGCGATCCAGCGCATCCCGTTCGGTCTTCGGGGCCAGCAACACATCCACACGCGCAAATCCATGTGCCAGCGCGGCCAGCATTTCCGAATGGCCGAACCCGGATATCACTTTCAATTCCAGCGGGATAACATCCGCAGGCAATCCCCGGCCGAACCTTGCTGTAAGCCTTGTCATTTCGGCACCGTAGGCGTCGTGCACAAGCAACCGGGGTGCGATTCCGCCTGCTCTTCGGTACGTGCGTTCCAGAATATGCATCCGTGACAGCAAGGCCGAAACAGGTGGATCTTCATAGGTTATCGCCGATGACGGGCAGACCGCCGCGCATTCGCCACACCCGGCGCAGACCATCGGATCAATCGCCACATGCTCGCCCGAGGGTGTGATTGCACCGGTTGGGCAGATATCCAGACAGTTTGAGCATCCGACCTGTTCCGCCCGCGAATGGGCGCAAAGTGTTTCCTCCAGTCGCACGTACAGAGGTTTTTCGAATGTTCCGACCAGTTGGGCGGCGTCAAAAGCCAGACGTTCTACAGAAACCGCATCCTTGGGATCAGCCCGCAAATACCCTTCGCGCTTGGCCGGAGCCTGCACAAAGGGCGTGCCCCCCGTCAGGTCAACAATGATATCGCAGGCCGATTGCGCCCCATCTCTTGGTTCCGTCCAATTGAAAGCACCTCTGCCTGCGGGAACCACTTGCTGCACATTGTCCAGACGCAAGGAAAACCCACCCAGAGCACCCGAAACAGACCGCAATTGTCCCCGAATGACATCGAAGGCCCGAGAGTCTGGCTCAGCCTGATCCGTGACCAGAACGGTTACCGCCAGTGTTCGGGCCAACCTTTCCGCCAGTCCAAAGGCAACGGTACCAGGACCAATGATAAAACACGTGCCTTCGCTGATAACATCAACGCTGGGCGTCACCGGTTGCGGCAGGAACGCTTCGGCAGCTAAGGCAGCCATTTTGGCCGTCGCATCCGCGCCCTGATCGGACCAACCGGCGCGATCCCGCAGGTCGACAAAGCCGGGAATTTCGACATTCATATCTTCGGCAAGCGACCGGAACACCTCTTGTTCCTGCAGACAGGCGATGACGGTATCGCCCTCTTGCATCAAGGATGCAGCAGATTGCAGTTCTTTTGTGCAAAGCGCGGTATGCACCTTTGAACAGGTAATCCCGCAGGCGCTTTCGATCCTGTCCGGATCCAGCGCCTGAGTTCCCGCGCAATCGCAGAGCAAAAGTTTCGTGCCCATGTCCCCTCCCTCGGGAAGCAGTCCCGATCCTTTGCACTTTAGGCTGCATTCCCGCCTTTGCACTTTAGGCTGCATTCCCGATGAAGCAACTTCAACCCTGCGAAGTGCACAGCGCGCCCGGCAGAGTTTCGCGGCAAAATCCCATAAAACAAAAGCCTTCTCAGGCTTTGATCACGAAGACGCTACCGGGAATACGACCAAAGTATTAAAGCGCAGGCTTGGCACGTGGCTATTTTGTGTACCATAGTGGACATGGAAAGGCAGGGGAGAGCCTTTCGGGGAGGATCCAGTGGCCAAGGCCGCAAGCCAGATCGACATGCCGGTTGGCGTCATTGTGCGCAAAACACCCGGGGTCACACGTTGGGCCCGCTGGAACTGGCGCGCGGTCGCCGTGTTGCCCGGTGCAGGGCCAGCCGATTGGCAGGAACTGCGCCGCGAAGGCGAGGCGGTCGAATACCACGCTGCCACCCTTCCCCTGACCCTCTGGGCGGACGAGACTGAAGCCTACCTGGTCAACCTGTCGGACGGGCAACCCTCGATCTATCTTGTACTGCGGAATGAGCTGAAGGGCGACACGCCCCTGAATGCAGTTCTGATCACCGCTTCTCCGTTCCAGGGGCAGGATTACGCGGACACCGGCGAAGAGATTGTCGAGAAAATCCCAATGACCGAAGGGTTGATCGCCTGGGTACGGGATTTCACCCTGAAACATCACCAGCACGAAGTGTTCGTCAAGCGCCGTCGCGACAGAAAGCGAACCGATTTGGTGGAGGATGGTAAGGGCGACGCGCGTATCCGGCAGGCATCGGATGTATTTCGCGCACCAAGACGGGTGCTGCAATGACAGAGCGGCGTGATTTCTGGTCGCGCCGAAAGGCAGCCGTTCAGGCCGAAGCTGAAGCCGAGGCGCTGGTCCTTGAAGAACAGGTGATCGCAGCCCATCACGCCGAACTTGAAGAAAAGAGTGACGCCGAGATTTTGGCCGAATTCAACCTTCCCAATCCCGATACCCTCGGACCCGGCGATGATGTTTCCGGCTTTATGTCCAAGGCAGTGCCTGATCGCCTGCGGCGCCGCGCCCTGCGGCGGTTGTGGCGGTTGAACCCTGTTCTGGCCAATGTCGACGGGCTAGTTGATTACGGCGAGGACTACACCGATGCGGCCTGCGTGATCGAAAACATCCAAACCGCCTATCAGGTTGGAAAAGGCATGCTGGCGCATGTCGAAGCACTGGCCGCCGACGCGCAAGAATCGGAAGTAGACGAAATCGAAGCTGAGACGCTCACAGAACCAGAGGTCGTGTCAGTTGACCCCGACCCTGCCCCAGATCCGGTTTCAGTGGTTCAGGTAGAAGAGCCCGAAGAACTCGAACGTCTCCCGTCGCCACGTCGAATGACATTTGAATTTGAAGGATGACCAAATGACCGCAAGTGACGCGCACACTCTGGATGTTTCAGCCGAGGATCGCCTGCGCGCGGATTTCTATAACTTTCTGGGTCTGTTACTGGCAGGTCCTCCGGACCAGATGTTGCTGAACCAAATGGCTGGTCTGGTCGGAGATGACACGGATCTTGGCAAGGCCATTCAATCCATGGCGCGGGTTGCCAAGGTGACCAAGCCATCCGCTGCCGAACGGGAATTCAATGCGTTGTTCATCGGATTGGGCCGGGGTGAGTTGCTGCCTTATGCCAGCTTCTACCTGACGGGCTTTTTGAACGAGAAACCCTTGGCTCAGCTGCGCAATGACATGGCGGTTCGCGGGATCACACGTGCCCAGAACGTGTTCGAGCCCGAAGATAACATCGCTTCATTGATGGAGATGATGGCCGGAATGATCGTCGGGCGTTTTGGCAGCCCGGCATCCCTGGATGACCAAAAGGCATTCTGGAGCAAGCATATCGGCCCGTGGGCCACGCATTTCTATTCGGATTTGGAAGCAGCCGAGAACTCGGTTCTTTATGCATCCGTCGGCACTGCCGGTCGGGTGTTCATGGAGATCGAGCGCGAAGCGTTCCGGATGACGACAGCGTGAACCGCTGTCATTCGCCAGCGCCCAAACGGGCGTTACACTGCAATTGGGAAAGGAGGTTCCCATGAGCAAGACCAAGGAAGAAGGCGCCACCCGCCGTGACTTCCTCAAACTGGCCGGAACCGCAGCACCTGCTGCCGTCGCCGCCGCCAGCCTGACCGGGAAGGCCGAAGCCGCCGCGCTGCCGATCGACGAAACCCGCATTCAGGATACTGCGCATACACGCGCCTACATCGAGAGCACCCGGTTCTAGGACCGGACGCTTTCACACCCGGCAGACGGTTGCGATTGGCCCTGACGTCGGTTTCAGCAGTACCAAGCCAGCCGTGGCTGACACGGCGCGCAAGGGAGGAAAGACATGCTTAGGAAAAAGACCAACGGGGTTGCGAGACGCCCCCAGCGGACAAGTATCCTGTCCCAGGTCGGCGAGAAAACCGTCGATCGCCGCGCATTCCTGCGTGGCTCGGGCCTGACGATCGGCGGCCTTGCCGCGATCAGTGCCACGGGTGGAACCGTGACGCCAGCCAGTGCCCAGACAGCGGCCAATCAGGCCGTCGAAAACATCAAATCCGTATGCACCCACTGTTCGGTCGGCTGTACCGTCGTTGCCGAAGTACAGAACGGTGTCTGGGTCGGGCAGGAACCCGGCTGGGACAGCCCGTTCAATCTGGGTGCACACTGTGCCAAGGGGGCTTCGGTTCGCGAGCACGCCCACGGCGAGCGCCGCCTGAAATATCCGATGAAAAAGGAAGGCGGCGAGTGGAAGCGCATCAGCTGGGAAGAGGCGATCAACGAGATCGGCGATGGCATGATGTCGATCCGCGAAGAATCCGGGCCCGACAGCGTGTATTGGCTGGGCTCTGCAAAGCACAATAACGAACAGGCCTATCTGTTCCGCAAATTCGCCGCCTACTGGGGCACGAACAACGTGGACCATCAGGCCCGTATCTGCCACTCGACCACGGTTGCGGGTGTTGCGAATACATGGGGCTACGGCGCCATGACCAATTCGTATAACGACATCCACAACTCGCGCGCCATCTTCATCATCGGCGGCAACCCGGCCGAGGCGCACCCTGTCTCTCTGCTGCACGTTCTGCGCGCGAAAGAGCAGAACAACGCACCGCTGATCGTCTGCGACCCGCGATTTACGCGCACCGCGGCCCATGCGGATGAATATGTCCGTTTCCGCCCAGGCACAGACGTTGCGCTGATCTGGGGCATCCTGTGGCACATCTTCGACAACGGTTGGGAGGATAAAGAATTCATCCGCACCCGTGTCTGGGGCATGGACCAGATTCAGGATGAGGTGGCCAAATGGACGCCCGAAGAAACAGAACGCGTCACTGGCGTGCCCGGCTCACAACTGAAACGTGTTGCCCGAACCATGGCGAACAACCGCCCCGGCACGGTCATCTGGTGCATGGGTGGCACGCAGCACACCAACGGCAACAACAACACCCGCGCCTATTGCGTGCTTCAGCTTGCGCTGGGCAACATGGGTACCTCGGGTGGTGGCACCAATATCTTCCGCGGCCACGACAACGTGCAGGGCGCGACAGACCTTGGTGTGTTGTCCCACACCCTGCCCGGCTATTACGGCCTGTCCGCAGGCGCATGGGGCCACTGGAGCCGCGTCTGGGGCGAAGACCTGGATTGGCTGAAGGGCCAGTTCGTCACGATCAAGGGCAAAGACGGCAAGGACAAACCGCTGATGAATGAAAGCGGTATCCCGGTATCCCGCTGGATCGACGGTGTTCTGGAAGACCCTGCGAACATGGATCAGGACAACAATGTCCGTGCCATGGTTCTGTGGGGTCACGCGCCGAACTCGCAAACGCGGGGTCCGGAAATGAAAACGGCAATGGAAAAGCTGGACATGCTGGTCGTGATCGACCCGTATCCCACTGTCTCGGCCGTTCTGCATGACCGCACCGATGGCGTCTACCTTTTGCCCGCCTGTACGCAGTTCGAAACCCGTGGCTCGGTCACCGCGTCAAACCGCTCGTTGCAGTGGCGTGACAAGGTGGTTGATCCGCTGTTCGAAAGCCTGCCGGACGAGGTCATCATGGCCAAGTTCGCCAATAAGTTCGGTTGGGCGGATCGCCTGTTCCGCAATATCGAGATGGAAGACCCCGAGACCCCGAATGTTGAAAGCATCACGCGTGAATTCAACTCAGGCCTCTGGACCATTGGATATACCGGGCAGTCGCCGGAACGCTTGAAAAGCCATATGGCCAATCAGCACACGTTCGACCGAACCACGCTGCAAGCCATTGGTGGACCAAACGACGGCGAATATTATGGTCTGCCCTGGCCGTGCTGGGGAACCGCTGAGATGGGTCATACGGGGACTCCGAACCTCTATGACATGTCCAAACCGGTGGCCGAAGGCGGCCTGACCTTCCGCGCCAGGTTCGGAGTGGAACGCGATGGCGACAACCTGCTGGCCGAAGGTGTCTATAGCGTTGGATCAGAAATTCAGGATGGATACCCTGAATTCACGATGCAGATGCTGATGGACCTTGGCTGGGACGGCGACCTGACGGCTGAAGAACGCGCTGCAATCGATGCCGTTGCAGGCCCCGAGACCAACTGGAAAACCGACCTTTCGGGCGGTATCCAGCGGGTGGCGATCAAGCATGGCTGTGCGCCCTTCGGGAACGCCAAGGCCCGCGCGGTCGTCTGGACCTTCCCGGATCCGATCCCACTGCATCGCGAGCCGCTTTATACGAACCGGCGTGATCTGGTGGTGGACTATCCAACCTACGAGGACCGGCACGCATATCGCCTGCCCACCCTTTATGCTTCGATCCAAAAGAACGACTTTTCAAAGGATTACCCGATAATCCTGACGTCAGGTCGTCTGGTCGAATATGAAGGCGGCGGCGAGGAAAGCCGGTCTAATCCATGGCTTGCTGAACTTCAGCAGGATATGTTCGTCGAGATCAACCCGCGCGATGCCAACAACCTTGGCATTCGGGACGGGCAACAGGTCTGGGTCGAAGGTCCGGAAGGCGGTAAGGTCAAGGTGATGGCAATGCTGACCAATCGGGTTGGTGCCGGTGTCGCCTTCATGCCTTTCCACTTTGGCGGCCATTTCCAGGGCGAGGACTTGCGGCACAAATACCCCGCCGGTGCTGACCCCTATGTTCTGGGCGAAAGTTCCAACACCGCCCAGACTTATGGCTATGATTCAGTGACCCAGATGCAGGAGACCAAGTGTACTCTCTGCAAGATCTCGGCAGCGTAAGGAGGACGATTAATGGCTAGAGCAAAGTTTCTCTGCGACGCTGAACGCTGCATCGAATGCAACGCCTGCGTAACCGCGTGCAAGAACGAGCATGAGGTACCCTGGGGTATCAACCGCCGCAGGGTGGTGACGATCAATGACGGCAACCCGGGCGAACGCTCGATCTCGGTGGCCTGTATGCATTGTTCGGATGCGCCCTGCATGGCGGTGTGCCCGGTCGACTGCTTCTATCAGAACGAAGAAGGTGTTGTCCTGCACTCCAAGGACCTGTGCATCGGTTGCGGTTATTGCTTTTACGCGTGCCCGTTTGGCGCGCCGCAATACCCGCAGGCAGGCAATTTCGGTTCACGCGGCAAGATGGACAAATGCACCTTCTGCGCCGGTGGTCCCGAAGAAAACCACTCGACCGCAGAGTTCGCCAAATACGGTCGCAACCGGATCGCCGAGGGCAAACTGCCCATCTGCGCCGAGATGTGCTCCACCAAGGCCCTGCTTGCCGGTGACGGCGACGTGGTGTCGGCTGTTTACCGTGAACGCGTCGTGGCGCGCGGTTTCGGCTCGGGCGCCTGGGGTTGGGGTACTGCCTACGACCAGAAAGACGGCTAAGCCGCTGTCTGCACAAAGCAATGGACAACCCGCTCGGCGCGGGTTGTCCGATCTTGGAATTTGACCGAGGTTCAGATGCTCCGCTTCCTCATCGCTTTTCTGTTCACCCTTGGGCTGACCTTTTCGGCAGCCGCCCAAACGACCGATGACAGCAACGCCACGCCTGAAAGGGCGGGAACCGGCGGAGCGACGACCCTTGAAGATATTCTCGCCCGGCAACGTGGTGAGCAGGTGGATAACGGATATCGCTCCGGCAATACCGGCCAGAGCAATGTCGAGGGTCTGATGGGTCAGCTTGGCACCCGTGGTGTCGCGTCGGACAGTGATGTATATCGTGCGTTGCGCTATGGCTCGGCCAATGTGACCGTATCGTCAAACGGCCCCGCTGCAAGCGTGTTGATACAGGATGGCGGCATGTGGTGGCTGAACTTCCGCAGCGGACCGCTGCGCGAATATGGCACTTACATCATCGCCGGGATGCTGGGCATCATTCTGCTGTTCTTCCTGATCCGTGGGAAAATCCGCATCGATGGAGAGAAAACAGGCCGAACGGTCACCCGTTTCAACGGGATTGAACGTTTTGGCCATTGGCTGTTTGCTGGATCGTTCCTGATCCTCGGCATTACTGGTTTGCTTACGCTCTATGGTCGCGACTTCCTGATCCCGATCTTCGGCAAGGAAGGTTTCGCCACCATCGCACAGGGCTGCAAGTGGCTGCATAATAATCTGGCCTGGGCTTTCATGCTGGGTCTGATCATCGTCACGGTGAACTGGATTGCTCATAACATCCCCAACCGCACTGACCTGAAATGGCTGGCCGCTGGCGGGGGCCTGTTCACCAAGGGCAACCACCCGCCCGCCCGGAAATTTAATGCGGGGCAAAAGATCATCTTCTGGGCCTGCATCCTGCTGGGCGTGTCGATCAGCCTGTCCGGCTTGTCACTGCTGTTCCCGTTCGAGATGCCCCTGTTCGCCAAGACCTTCTCGGTCGCAAACGCCACGGGTATTCCGCAGGCGCTGGGTCTGACCTTGCCGGTGCAGATGTCACCGCAGGAAGAGATGCAATTCGCCCAAGTCTGGCATGTCATGATTGCCTATGTGTTCATCGCGATCATCGTCGCGCATATCTATCTCGGCTCGGTCGGGATGGAGGGCGCGTTTGACGCCATGGGAACCGGAGAGGTCGAAGAACAATGGGCGCGCGAGCATCACTCGCTCTGGCTGGAAGAGGTGCAGGAAAAAGAGGCTGGCAAAGCAGCCGCCTCACCCGCTGAATAGATGCGTGGGCTGGTTCTGGCGCTGGCGCTGGTGCCCCTGCCCGCCGTGGCAGAATTCTTCACGCTGAAAGGGCATGGCGGCCCCATCATGGGCATCGCCACCGCGCCAGACGGTCGCATCGCAACAGCCAGTTTCGATAACTCTGTGGGTCTTTGGACCGGGCAAACGCCAAATTGGTTCGAAGGGCACGAGGCCGCCGTGAACGCAGTCGCGTTCAACGGCTCCGCTTTCTTTTCTGCCGGAGACGATTTCACCCTGCGCAAATGGCCAAGCGGTGAAATCATTGGCCGACACAAGGGGAAGATTGTTGGCCTTGCCGCGTCAGAAACCCTTATTGCCACGGCCAGCTGGGATGGAACAATCGGCCTGTGGCCTGTCGATGGCACAGAACCCGCGCGGCTTGGACCGACCGGCAGTGGCGTAAACGCGGTCGCATTCTCACCTGACGGCACGCAGCTTTTTTCGGCGGGCGTCGACGGCGCTTTGCGCTTATGGGATGTGTCCAGCGGGCAAGAAACAAGGCGTCTGGTCGAGCACGGGTTCGGCATCAATGAACTGGCGCTGAATGCACAGGACAACTGGCTCGCTTATGGTGCGGTAGACGGTGTCACACGTATCCTTGACCTTTCCAACGGTGAAGAGCGCGATTTCACTCTGGACCGCCGCCCGATCCTTACCCTTGCGCTCAGCCCGGATCGGAAACTTTTGGCCGTAGGCGACGGCGAAGGGTATATTATGGTCATCGACACCGTCGATTGGCGCATTGCACAGGATTTTCGCGCCACGTTGCGCGGTCCGGTCTGGGCTTTGGCATTTTCCAAAGACGGTAAAAACATCCATGCGGGCGGACTTGACGAGGCGATGTACAGCTGGCCTGTGGACGCTCTGTCCGACCAACACCAGATGGCCTCGACAGAACCGAGTTTCCTGAAAAATCCTGATGAGATGGACAACGGGGAACGCCAGTTTGCGCGCAAATGTTCGATCTGTCACAGCCTGTCATCAGATAACGCGCGACGTGCAGGCCCAACCCTGCACGGTGTATTTGGACGTCAGGCCGGCACGGTTCGTGGATATTTGTACTCGGATACATTACAAGGCTCTGATATCATTTGGAATGACGAGACAATAAATGCCCTTTTCGACGAGGGGCCAGACCACTACATTCCGGGGTCGAAAATGCCGATGCAGCGAATTGCCAAATCACAGGATCGCCAGGATCTTATCGCTTTTCTGCGTCGCGCAACAACTGACCGGAACTGAACCGGAGGAGCCCATGAAAGCCTTTCTTGCCGCCGTCGCCACGATGGTCGTTATTGCAGGCGCAGCCCCGTTTGTGCTGGAACAGATCGGGTTCAGCACCGCTGACACTACGTCCGGCATCGCCGTGCGCCTCGACTGAATGGCGCAATATCTGACCACCCGTGAACTGGCCGATCTGCTGCGCATTGGCGAGCGGAAGGCTTATGACCTTGCCTCGTCAGGCGAGGTGCCGTGTGTGCGCGCCATGGGCAAGCTGTTATTTCCGCGGGCCGAGATCATTGCCTGGCTCAACGCGTCGCGATCCGGCCCTCAGGTCGCAGAACCGCCCCTGCCCCCGATCATAGCAGGCAGCCACGATCCCTTGCTGGACTGGGCGCTGCGTGAAAGTGGGTCGGGGCTGGCCACCTATTACGACGGTTCTTTTGATGGCCTGATCAGGCTCAGTGAACGCAGCGCGCAGGGCGCTGTGTTACACATCCACGAAAATGGCGGATTCAACAAGGAATCCCTGCAAGACACTTTGGGCGAAGCCCCGGTGATCCTATACGAAGTCGCCCGACGTGAGCGTGGATTGCTTCTTGCCCCGGGCATATCCGACATCAATTCTTTTGACGACCTCAAGTCACGCACCGTCATACTGCGTCAGGACAGTGCGGCAAGCCAGCGCCTGTTTGACGCCCAACTGGACGCCCACGGCCTGCGCCGGGATGATCTGGACATTCGACCCGGCTGCGCACGTACAGAAGAAGAGCTTGCGATCGCCCTACATGACCGGAAGGCCGAGGCAGGTTTTGGGCTTGGCGCCCTAGCCGGTCTCTACAACTTGGGTTTTGTCCCCACTCATTCCGAGCGGCTGGATCTTGCCATCTGGCGTCGGGCCTTTTTCGATCCGCCGATACAGAAACTGCTAACCCTGTTGCGCTCGGGTCAGTTCGCCCAGCGGGCGCGCGAGTTCGGCGGCTATGACCTGTCTGGTCTTGGCACGATCCACCACAATGGGGCCAGCGGGTGAAAATCCACCCGCGCCTTCATCTTTTCAAAAATACTCGCCCCGCAGGGGCTGGCCGCAGGCCAGCTTAATGCGCATTGGGGAAAAACACCTGCTGACCGTCCAGCCGGAAAGAGGCGATCGCCTGCTGCCCGTCGGGCCCGGTCAACCAGTCGATGAAACGCTGACCAGCGGCCGCCCGTACATGCGGATGCTTTTCAGGATTCACGAGGATCACACCATATTGGTTGAACAGACGCGGGTCGCCTTCGACCAGGATCTCAAGATTGCCTCTGTTACCAAAGGACAGCCAGGTCGCCCGATCTGTCAGAGTATACGCATCCATGCCGCTGGCCACGTTCAGAGTCGCACCCATACCTGAACCGGTTTCCCGATACCAACTGCCGGACGCGCCGGTTGGGTCCAGCCCCGCAGCCGACCAATGCCGCAGCTCGGCCTTGTGCGTTCCGCTGTCATCACCGCGCGACGCAAACGGGGCTTCAGCCTTTGCAATCGCTGTAAGAGCGCTCAGAATGTCGGCACCACCGCGAATTCCGGCGGGATCTGCCTTGGGGCCCACCAATACAAAATCGTTATACATCAGGTCCTTCCGCTCCACGCCATATCCATCAGCGACGAATTTCTCTTCGGCGGATTTGGCGTGAACCAGCAGGACGTCCCCGTCACCATTGACCGCATTGCGGATTGCCTGACCGGTTCCTACGGCCACAACCCGCACGTCAATGCCCGACTCGGCCTCGAACCACGGCAGTATATAGTCCAACAGCCCCGAGTTCTGGGTGGATGTCGTAGACTGCACGACAATGAACGGTGTCTCTGCCAAGGCCGCATTTGCCGACAGACCAAGGGCCATCACTGCCGCCCGAAGTATTGCGCGGAACATCATTTTCTCCGTTTTATCTTTTAGGTAACCAATCCACCCGCGAGATAGCGACGCGATGCTTCACTTTCGGGGGTATCCAAAACCTGTTTTGCGGGGCCGTGTTCAACCACATGACCGCCCTGCATCATGACCACATCCGAGGCCAAACGACGGGCCTGCCCAATATCATGTGTCACCATCACGATCCGTACACCCCGCGCCGAGGCGCGCAGAACCATACGTTCGATCATCTGTGTTGCGCCGGGATCAAGGGCGCTGGTCGGTTCGTCCAGAAACAGTGTTTCGGGCTCCAGCGCCAAGGCACGCAAAATGGCCAGCCTCTGGGCCTCGCCCCCCGAAAGCGACCGGGCAGATTGCCAGGCCTTCCCCTCCAGCCCGCCTTCGGCCAGCAACTCGATGATACGTGCCTTTCTCGCCGCTCGCCCCATGCCCTGACGCTTGAGGACAAAGCCCAGGTTTGCAGCAACAGAGCGTCGCAACAGAACCGGTCTCTGAAATACCATGGCTTGGCGCGCTTTCTGCGCAGCGCCCAGAGGGTTTCCATCCTGCACCACCCGCCCGCGATCCGGCGAGATCAGGCCATGCAAGCACCGCAGCAACAGACTTTTTCCCGCACCGTTGGGGCCAAGAAGCAACGTCGGCCCCGGACCATCCAGAACCAATGAAGGAACATCCAGCAAAACCTTGCCGTTGCTGCGAATTTGCACTTTTTCAACCGTTAGACAGTTCGACATCTCGCAGATCACGTCACGCATGGCGCAACCCCTCCTGTTCGGCCCGCAAACTGACCGCGCTGACCATCGCGTTTACCGCAATTGCAATCCCGATCAGGATCGCCCCCAGCGCCAGTGCCAGCGACAGATTTCCCTTCGACGTTTCAAGCGCAATGGTTGTCGTCATCACGCGGGTCACATGATTGATGTTTCCGCCAACGATGATAACCGCGCCCACCTCGGCGATGGCGCGTCCGAAACCGGCAAGCAAGGCCGTGACCAGTGCCAGTCGCGCATCCCACAACAAAACCGGGACCGAGGCCAGCCGTGACACTCCCAAGGACCGCAGCTGTTCTGAATATTCTTCAGCCAGCATCTCAACAACCTGTCGCGTCAGAGCCGCGACAATGGGAGTGACCAACACCACCTGCGCGATGATCATGGCGGTCGGAGTGTACAAAAGCTCAAGCACCCCCAAGGGGCCCGAACGGGACAGCATCAGATAGACCAGCAGGCCCACGACAACCGGTGGAAACCCCATCAGTGCATTCATCAGGACGATCAGCATCCGGCGGCCGGGGAACCGGGCGACGGCCAACGCAGCCCCCACGGGCATTCCGATCAGAGCAGAAACCAGCACCGCAAATACGGACACTTTCAGAGACAACAGCACAATTGCCCACAGCTCAGAATCTCCCCCAAGGATCAAGGCAATCGCAGCACTGAATTCTGTTGAAAATTCCTGCATTTTATTCCCTATTATCGACCCTTCGTATAGAAACGCGTAAGTTTACAGGGAAATACTACTTTATATCGGTGCCAAGTACAGACACAATTCCGACACCACGAATGCGAAACGCGGCCCCGATTGGGACCGCGTTTTTGACCTTCAAATTAACGGTTAGCGTCAGTTAAGAGCAGCGTCCGTAATCTGGTGCGTCCAGGCCCCTTCGGGTGTCTTGGTGATCACCGGGTCAGAACCTCCGGCCAGCAGGGTACCAACGGTGCGATCGAAATCCGCCGGGTCCAGCGCGCCGTTCGAACCTGCGGTCAACTTGGCGATCTCACCCATCATGCGTTTCTGATGTTCTTCCGTCTGCGCACCCGTTGCATCGTTCTCCAGCACGATATCCGCCGCTTCGTCGGGGTTCTCTTCGGCGTATTTCCAACCTTTCATCGAGGCTCGAACAAACCGCTGCATCTTGTCGGTGAAGGCCGCATCGCTGAGATTTTCTTCCAGAACGTAAAGACCATCTTCCAGCGTCGCGACACCCTGGTCTTCGTATTTGAAGGTTACCAGTTCATCCGGGCTGACACCGGCATCGATGACCTGCCAGTATTCATTGTAGGTCATGGTGCTGATGCAATCCGCCTGACGTTGCAGCAGCGGATCGACGTTGAAGCCCTGTTTCAGAACTTCCACACCGTTGTCGCCTTTCCCATCAGTGCTGATGCCCAACTGGCTCATCCAGCTCATGAACGGGAACTCATTGCCAAAGAACCAGACACCCAGAGTGCGGTTCTTCAGGTCCTCAGGCGACGAAATACCGGCATCTTTCCAGCAGGTCAGCATCATGCCCGAGCTTTTGAACGGCTGGGCGATGTTCACCAACGGCAACCCTTTTTCACGTGCGGCCAGAGCGGCAGGCATCCATTCAACGGTCACATCAGCACCGCCGCCCGCAATCACCTGTGTCGGAGCGATGTCAGGCCCACCGGGCAGAATGGTAACGTCCAGCCCTTCTTCCTCGTAAAAGCCCTTGTCCTTGGCAACGTAGTAGCCCGCGAATTGTGCTTGCGTGACCCATTTCAGTTGCAGTGTCACTTCATCCGCCGCCAGCGCCGTACTGGCTGCCAGACCAAAGGCGGCAACCGCCCCGCTGAATAGCTTGTTCATCTTCATTTCTCCTAGTTGCTTGTTGCGCCCCGATTTTCAGGGTCTGTTGATTTTCTTCGTCTTATCCGCGTTGTGAGGGGTGCCAGAACGTCACCACTTTTTCGATTCCCGCCACCAGGCCATAAAAGGCCGTACCCGCGATAGCGGCAACAACGATTTCGGCCCAGACCATGTCCAACGACAATTGACCGACGCTGGTGGAAATCCGAAATCCCATACCGAGCGTTGGCGATCCGAAGAATTCCGCCACGATGGCGCCAATCAAAGCCAAAGTTGTCGAAATCTTCAACCCGTTGAAAATGAAAGGCATCGCCGCAGGCAGCCGCAGCTTCAGAAAGCTCTGCCAATAGCTTGCAGCATAGGTTTCCATCAAGTCACGCTGCATTGCGGTGGCCTCGCGCAGACCGGCCACGGTATTGACCAGCATCGGAAAGAACACCATCACAACGACCACCGCCGCTTTGGAATGCCAATCAAACCCGAACCACATGACCAGAATGGGTGCCGTCCCCACAATGGGCAAAGCCGCGACGAAATTTCCAACTGGCAATAGCCCCAAACGCAGGAAATCCCACCGATCGACGGCAATCGCCATAAGGAAGGCCGATCCACAGCCGATGACATATCCGCTGAGCGCCCCTTTCAGGATCGTCTGAACAAAGTCGGCCCAAAGAATGTCAAGGCTACCTGCAAATCGCACCGCTATGGCAGACGGTGCCGGCAGAATGACCAGCGGCACTTCAAGCCCACGGACCACCAGCTCCCAGGCTCCAACAATGGTCAGACCAAAAATCACCGGTGCCAGAAAGCGTACCATCTGGCTGTCGGCTTGCGGGCCACTGGCCAATCGGCTGTTCAACCACCAGCCGAAAGCCCACAGCAGCAAAGCAAAGACAACCAACATCATTGCGCCATCCCCATCCGCTTCAGAACCGACCGTTCAATCAATCCCAGCAAACCGACCAGGCAGGCAGCCAGAATGGCCGCAGCAAACAGCGCTGACCATATCTGCACGGTTTGACCATAGTAACTGCCTGCCAGCAACCGAGCACCCAATCCTGCGACAGCGCCTGTCGGCAGCTCACCCACGATTGCGCCGACCAACGACGCCGCGATACCGATCTTCAACGAGGTGAACAGGTATGGCATCGACGCCGGCAGGCGCAGTTTCCAAAACCCCTGCGATTGGCTGGCATTATAAGTCCGCAACAGGTCAAGTTGCATCGCGTCAGGGCTGCGCAACCCTTTGACCATACCGACGACAACCGGGAAAAAGCTCAGATACGCTGATATGATCGCCTTGGGAATGATCCCCTGAACCCCGACCGAGTAAAGAACCACGATAATCATCGGTGCCAAAGCGATAATCGGGATCGTCTGGCTCACGATAGCCCATGGCATGACTGACAAATCCATCACGCGGCTATGCACGATCCCAACGGCCAACAGGACACCCAGCCCGGTCCCGATAACAAAGCCCAGCATCGTAGCGCTGAGTGTCACCCACCCATGAAAGATCAGCGATCTTTTCGAGTTGATTTTCTTCAGAACAGTTGTATCCCACAATTCAATCGCCACCTGATGAGGTGATGGCAAACGGGGCTTGCCTTGCTCCCAAGTTGCTGGAATCGCGAACGAATTATTCAGAACCAGACCGAACTCTCCCAGATCCCGGCGCGCACTTGCGGTGGGTGGCTGAACCTCGGCACCGCCACGTTCAAGCTCGGTCAAAACCCCTTTGATGTTCATCGGAACGCAAGCGACATACCAGAACAGAACGATCACGGCGACGACGGTGAAAACGGCAATGATCTGCTTCATGCGTGCCACTCCATTCGATAGACGGGCACTGTATCCGGCGGTACGGGTGGTTCTTCGGCAGTTACCTCGAACCCTTCACGGCGGTAAAACCTCTGCGCCGCCTGATTGGGTTTGTGTGTTGTCAGCCAAAGATGGGTCCGACCCTGCTTCGCCTTGGCAACGAAACGCTTGCCAATTCCCTGCCCCGTCCGGCTGCAATACAACGCACCGATTTTACACTGCGCCGGATCTATGGACATGTAGCAATCAACCGGATCACCCGCGACCCAGATCTCGCGACTGTCGAACGCTTCGTGGATCAGGGTCGCCAATTCCTCCACCGGCAATTCTTCAGGCATCCAGTCCGTCTGCCAGGCCCAGTTGTAAATCACGCGGGCACAAGCCGGCACGTCACCTACCACGGCCCGTCTGATGGTTTCTGTCCCCGGATCAGTCGTCATAAGAATGCCCCGCCCGCAACCCGTCGCGAACACGATGGGCCACTTCGATGAATTCCGGAGTGTCACGAATGTCCAACGGCCGTTCCTTTGGCAGCGGGCTGTCGATCACATCCGTAATCCGCCCCGGCCGCGGGCTCATCACGACAATTTTGGTGCTCAGATATACGGCTTCGGGAATCGAATGCGTCACGAAGCCGATGGTCTTTTCTGTTCTGTCCCAAAGCGCCAGAAGCTGCTCATTCAAGTGGTCCCGCACAATCTCATCCAAAGCGCCGAACGGCTCATCCATCAACAAGATATCAGCATCAAAGGCCAAAGCCCGGGCGATGCTGGCGCGCTGCTGCATCCCACCGGATAACTGCCAGGGAAACTTTCCTCCAAATCCTTCAAGATCAACCAGTTCCAGGACTTTTCTCACCCTTTCCTCCTGCTCGGATGCGGAATAGCCCATGATCTCAAGCGGCAACTTGATGTTCTTTGCTATGGTGCGCCAGGGATAAAGGCCCGCTGCCTGAAAGACATACCCATAGGCCCTGTTCCGCCGTGCTTCGTCCGCTGTCATTCCGTTGACAGTCAGCGACCCGCCGGTCGGTGTCTCCAAGGCCGCAATACAGCGCAGGAAAGTGGTTTTCCCACAGCCCGAGGGGCCAATGAAACTAACAAATTCACCCTTGTCGATCGTCAGGTTCACGTCTTTCAACGCGTGAACAGGCCCGTCATTGGTTTGAAAGGTGAGGTCAAGCTGCCTTGCTTCGATGACGTGCTGGGTCGTGCTTTCAGTGGTCATTCTACTGCCTTGAAAAGAGTGGTGCCGGGGCCGCCCAGACAGCGGCCCAACGGATCAAACCCCCGTCGCCGGGATACCTGTCCGCTCAACTGGCCGAGGGGCGGTTAGTTCTTTCCACGCGCTCAAAGCCTTGTTGACGGTCGTATTTGCCTCGCGCGCAACGAACTCGCCATGGCCTTCCTGCGTGCGGATTTCACCATCATGTACCGCAACCTGTCCGCGGGTCAGCGTAAAGCGCGGCAGGCCTTTGACCTCTTTGCCCTCAAACACGTTATAGTCAATCGAAGATTGCTGCGTACTGGCTCTGATCGTTTTCGTTTTTTCAGGATCCCACACGACGATATCTGCATCCGCTCCAACAAGGATCGCGCCTTTTTTCGGATAGCAATTCAGTATCTTGGCGATGTTTGTTGAAGTCACCGCAACAAATTCATTGGGCGTCAGGCGTCCGGTATTCACACCATGCGTCCACAGCATCGGCATCCGATCTTCCAGACCACCGGTCCCGTTCGGGATCTTGGTAAAATCCCCAACTCCAAAGCGTTTCTGTGCGGTCGTAAAGGCGCAATGGTCGGTTGCCACAACACTCAGCGATCCTGATTGCAGGCCATTCCACAGGCTGTCCTGGTGCTGCTTATTGCGGAACGGGGGGCTCATGACCCGCCGCGCGGCGTGGTCCCAATCCTGATTAAAATATTCGCTTTCATCGAGGGTCAGATGCTGAATCAGCGGCTCTCCCCACACCCTCTTGCCCTGCATTCGGGCTCGGCGAATGGCCTCATGAGACTCTTCGCAGGATGTATGAACAACATACAGCGGCACGCCCGCCATATCTGCGATCATAATGGCCCGGTTTGTGGCCTCACCCTCTACTTGCGGCGGTCGGGAATAAGCGTGCGCTTCCGGGCCAGAGTTCCCCTCGGCCAGAAGCTTGGCACTCAGTTCGGCAACGACGTCTCCGTTCTCGGCATGCACCATTGCGATGCCGCCCAGTTCGGCCAAACGCCTGAACGAAGCATAAAGCTCATCGTCATTCACCATCAACGCGCCTTTATAGGCCATGAAATGCTTGAACGTGTTGATGCCGCGCGTCTCGATCACGGTCTTGAGGTCGTCAAATACCTGTTCCCCCCACCATGTCACCGCCATGTGGAACGAGTAGTCGCAATTCGCCCGTGTCGATTTGTTGTCCCAACGCTTCAGGGCATCCAGCAGGCTTTCGCCCGGATTGGGCAGCGCGAAGTCAACAACCATCGTCGTGCCCCCGGCCAGGGCGGCCCGCGTACCGCTTTCGAAATCGTCGCTGGAATAGGTGCCCATGAACGGCATTTCCAGATGGGTATGCGGATCAATCCCACCGGGCATCACATAACAGCCTGACGCGTCCAGCTCGCTATCCCCTTTCAGACCCATCCCGATCCCGGTGATGACGCCGCCTTCGACCAATACATCCGCCTTGTATGACAAATCCGCGGTGACAACGGTTCCGTTTTTAATAACAGTACTCATTTTAAACTCCCTGATGCGGTCTGCGCCGCTTGCTTCATCTGGCCAAAAATATCCCGGGGGAGTCGCCCTTGGGCGACGGGGGCAGCGCCCCCTATTCCACGATTTCGGCAGTCTCGACCACGGCATGCAGCAGGACATCTGCCCCGGCTGCCGCCCAATCCTTGCTGATCTCTTCAGCCTCATTATGGCTCAGCCCGTCCACACAGGGGCACATGACCATGGTGGTCGGGGCAACACGGTTGATCCAGCAGGCATCATGCCCCGCGCCCGAGATGATGTTGGTATGCGAATAGCCCAGCCTTTCAGCCGCATCGCGCACGGCAGACACGCAATCGTCGTCGAACTTCACCGGATCGAAACCGCCGACTTTCTCGAATTCGACCTGCAGGCCCATTTCTTCGACAATATCTTCCGCCGCCACCCGCAGGCGATTTTCCATGTCGGTGATCACCTCCAGCTCGGGCGAGCGGAAATCGACCGTGAACACCACCTTGCCCGGGATTACGTTGCGAGAATTCGGGAAAACGTCGATATGCCCCGCGGCACCGACCGCATGCGGTGCGTGAGACCAGGCGATTTCGTCCACTTTCTCAAGAATGCGCGCCATCGCAAGCCCGGCATTCTTGCGCATCGGCATCGGGGTTGAACCGGTATGAGCATCCTTGCCGGTCACCGTGACCTGTGTCCAGCTCAGACCCTGACCGTGGGTGACCACGCCGATATCCTTTCCTTCGGCTTCAAGGATCGGACCCTGTTCGATATGCAACTCAAAGAAAGCGCGCATCTTGCGCGCGCCGACTTCTTCTTCGCCGCGCCAACCGATCCGGTTCAGTTCATCCCCGAATTTCTTACCATCGGCATCTTCACGGTCATACGCCCAGTCCTGCGTGTGCATTCCCGCAAAGACACCAGACGACAGCATGGCGGGCGCATATCGCGTCCCTTCCTCGTTGGTCCAGTTGGTCGCCACGATGGGATGTCTTGTCTTGATCCCGAGATCATTGAGCGTGCGGATAATCTCCAGCCCGCCCAGAACGCCCAGAACGCCGTCATATTTTCCGCCAGTCGGCTGCGTGTCCAGGTGCGAACCCACATAGACCGGCAAAGCGTCCGGGTCGGTGCCCTCACGATGCGCAAACATGTTGCCCATCTGGTCCAGCCCCATGGTGCATCCGGCCTCTTCACACCATTTCTGGAACAAGGCGCGGCCTTCGGCATCCTCGTCAGTCAGAGTTTGCCGGTTATTCCCCCCCGCAACACCGGGACCGATCTTGGCCATCTCCATCAGGCTGTCCCACAACCTGTCGCCATTGATCCTGAGATTCTGCGCCGGAGCTGCCATTGTCTTATTCCCTGTTTGCTTGCGATTTTGCTCGCTATTGGTGTCTTGATTTGACCAACTGGTCAAACTCACGCTATCACGGGTTCGGTATCAGTCAAGAAATTGCGCGGCAAAGCCTGAAATTTCAGTGTAATCCGTGCCTATCCGACGAAAAAAGAGACATACTGAAATCATGCCGAAAGACCGCGCACCGACTCGTATCCAGAAGAAGAACCGAGCCGCGATTCTCGAGGCTGCCCTGAATGTGTTTTCTGCACACGGGTTTCGTGGGGCGACCGTCGATCAGATTGCTGCCGAGGCGGGGTTGAGCAAACCCAATCTACTCTACTATTTCGCGTCGAAAGAGGCGATCCACACCGAATTGCTTTCGGGCTTGCTGGAAACCTGGCTGGCGCCCCTGCACGATCTGGATGAGACCGGTGATCCGATGGAGGAAATGCTGGCCTATATTCGCCGGAAACTGCAAATGAGTCAGGAGCTACCACGGGAAAGCCGCCTTTTTGCCAATGAGCTTGTGCAAGGAGCGCCCCGCATTCACGACGCTTTGTCCAATGATCTCAAACAACTGGTTGACGAAAAGGTCACCATTCTCACCAATTGGATGGATCAGGGCAAAATCGCGCGGTTGCACCCTTATCATCTGATGTTTTCGATCTGGGCGCTGACGCAGCATTATGCCGATTTCGACGTTCAGGTGCGGGCTATTCTGGGTGACGAAAACCCGTTTGAGGGTGCAGAACCCTTTGTCGATACGCTGTACCGAAAGCTTCTGACGCCATGAATGCAGGGGCCACGTCAGCGGCCCCTCAGGGATATTCCCTGTCTCGATCATTCCGCTGCTTTGGCCATCGGATTGTTCGGGTGCGTGGTCCAGTTCGCATAGGTCGGCTGAACCTCTTTCCCGGTGCGCGGATCGATTTCACCCGCCGCCATCGGCACCATCGAAATACAGCCCTCGACCGGGCAGACATCAACGCAGAGGTTACAGGCGACGCATTCGTCATCCATCACCTCGAACACACGGTCATCCGACATTGAAATCGCCTGATGGCTGGTATCTTCACAGGCGGCATAGCATCGGCCGCATTTGATGCACTGGTCCTGATCGATCTTGGCTTTGGCGATGTAGTTCAGGTTCAGGTATTGCCAATCGGTGACATTGGGCACCGCGCGCCCGATCACCTCATCAATGCTGGTATACCCCTTTTCATCCATCCATTCCGACAGACCTGCAGTCAATTCATCAATGATCTTGAACCCATAGGTCATCGCAGCGGTACAGACCTGCACCGTGCCACATCCCAGCGAGATAAACTCGGCCGCATCACGCCATGTGGTGACACCCCCGATGCCCGAGATCGGCATGCCATGCGTCGCCTCGGCCCGCGCGATTTCGGACACCATCGACAGGGCGATCGGTTTCACGGCAGGGCCGCAATACCCGCCGTGGCTGCCCTTGCCATCGATCGAAGGTTCAGGGCTGAACGTGTCCAGATTGACGCTGGTAATCGAATTGATCGTATTGATCAGCGACACCGCATCCGCGCCACCGTTTCTGGCCGCCGCCGCAGGTTTGCGGATATCGGTGATGTTCGGTGTCAGTTTCACGATGACCGGTCGGTCATAGTATTGCTTGCACCACCGCGTGACCATTTCGATATATTCCGGAACCTGCCCTACGGCGGACCCCATACCGCGCTCGCTCATCCCGTGCGGGCAACCGAAGTTCAGTTCGATTCCGTCCGCGCCGGTTTCGGCCACGCGGGGCAGAATGGCTTTCCAGGCTTCTTCCTCGCAGGGCACCATAATCGAAGCGATCAGGGCGCGATCCGGATAGTCGGACTTGACCCGCGCCATTTCCTCAAGGTTCACCTCAAGCGGGCGGTCGGTGATCAGTTCGATATTGTTTAGTCCCAGCAAACGACGGTCGGCACCGTAAATCGCGCCATACCGCGGGCCGTTCACATTTACAACCGGCGGCCCCTCGGACCCCAGCGTCTTCCACACAACACCGCCCCAACCGGCCTCAAACGCGCGACGAACATTGTATTCCTTGTCCGTCGGCGGCGCAGAGGCCAACCAGTAAGGGTTGGGGCTGGAAATGCCCAGAAAGTTAGTCGTCAGATCGGCCATGGCTTCTCCCTTCCCGGCTCAGCCGGATTTTTTGAATATCATTTCGGTCGGGCGTATGCGCCCGGCCTTGAGGTTTTTGACGTAGTTCTGGAACTTTTCGGGTGCCGTCTCGCCCATCATCAGATGAATGCCCAGCGGTGCCGGGCCGGATTCAGCAATCTTTGCAAAGACGTCCTCGAAGAACTGTATCGCGAATTCGGTGCGATCCGTTTCTGTCACCAGTTCAAGACCCGCGGCGCTTGCCGCAGACTTATAAACATCCGGCGCATCCACGAACGAGGTTTCGGCCACAGTGGACCACGGCAGAGGGAAAGCCAGCGGCTCGTCCACGTCTCCGCCCATCACATCGAACAGGGCAAAAGTACCGCCCTTGGCTAGCGCCCGCGACACTTCGGCGAACAGCTCGGCCTTGTCCATAATGTTCATGCCCACATGCATCATGACAGCCAGATCGAACCCAGCATCCGGCACCGGCATCTCCAAGGCACTGCCCACATGAAAGCTGGTTTTCGAGGAATGCCCGACCATATCGCTGAGCACCCTGGCGGTTTCAACGAACTCCGGTGTCAGATCGACGCCCGTTACCGTCGAGTCATAGCGATCCACAACATAGCGAGAGGTTCCGCCGATACCGCATCCGACATCCAGAACGCGCGTCGCATGGGTCGGCGACAACTGCGCAAACAGGTTGTTGGTCGCCAGAACGCCACCCGTGTGGAACTCGTCCCCTGCTTTCAGGTCTGCGACCGTGGCCGCATCCGGATCGATACCGCTGGCCTCAAGCGCCGCGCGGACGCGGTCGGTCAGTGCTCCGGTGGTGTAGTGTTGCGCTACGGCTTGTTCGATCTGGGACATGGGAATACCTCAGCAGCGAAAGGAATGGGGTGAATACCCCATCCTATCACGAAACCAGCGTCGCGTGGATGTCCATCGCTGCATCCCGGCCTTCGGCAACAGCCGTAACGGTCAGGTCTTCGCCCCCCGCCGCGCAATCTCCGCCCGCCCAGACACCGGCCAAAGAAGTGCGTCCCGCACCGCTGACAGCGATCTTGTTGCCGTCCAGCTTCAGCCCTTCCGGCGCACCTTCCAGCGTCTGACCGATGGCCTTGAGGACCTGGTCTGCCCGCAGCCGGACCGTTTCACCGGTTCCGGTGAGTTGGCCGTTCTGGCTCGAGGTATATTCCAGCTCAATCTCGGTAGCGGCTCCATTGCCGTGTACCGCCACCGGCTGCACGTTGGTCAAGATCTGAACCCCGTGCGAGGCTGCCAGATCCTGCTCGTACCGGCTGGCACCCATGGCGTCGCGGCCCCGGCGATAGGCAATGGTGACATTCTCGGCACCTAACAATTTGGACTTTACCGCTGCGTCCACGGCAGTCATGCCTCCGCCAATCACGACGACGTTCCGCCCGACAGGAAGCTGTGCAAGATCACCAGCCTGCCGCACGTCCGAGATGAAATTGACGGCATCCCGCACGCCGTCCTTGTCAACACCATCCGCGCGCAGGGCATTCACCCCGGCAAGTCCGATGGACAGGAACACCGCGTCGTAGTTTTCGACCAGACCATCCAGCGAGATGCCTTCACCCAGAACCGACCCGGTTTCAACCGTGATACCACCGATTTTCAACAGCCAGTCGACCTCGGCCTGCGCAAAATTGTTGGTCGATTTATAGGCGGCAATCCCGTATTCGTTCAGACCGCCCGGTTTGGGCTTGCCTTCGTGGATCACCACGTCATGGCCCAGCATGGCAAGACGATGCGCGCAGGCCAGACCAGCAGGCCCTGCCCCCACGACAGCAACAGTCTTCCCGGTTGATGCCGCACGTTCAAACGGATGCGCGCCCGCAGACATAAGATCATCCGTCGCAAAGCGCTGTAGCCGTCCGATCTCGACCGGCTTGCCTTCGGCCGCCTCACGAACACAGGCCTCTTCGCACAGTGTTTCCGTCGGACAGACACGGGCGCACATTCCGCCCAATATGTTCTGCTGAAAAATCGTTCGCCCGGCTGCCTGCGGCTGTCCGGCCTGAATCTGACGGATGAATAGCGGAATATCGATGTCTGTCGGACACGCTGTCACGCAAGGTGCGTCATAGCAGAAATAACAACGGTCTGCTGCAACTGCGGCCTCATGCGGGGCCAAGGGCGGATGCAGATCGGTGAAATTCGAGGTCAGCTCATCGCTTGAAAGCCGCCCGGCGACGATGCCGGGTGCCATCTGGCCCTGTGCCATCACTCTACTCCCTGTAGATATGTTTGTTATGACCTCAGCTTGCCACAAATAAATTTTTTATCAATTGGTAAAATTTGCCAAATGGTCAAAAAATTGAAAATCCGGGCCGTAAAACCCGGATTCATTGGCATTTTGGTTAATTTCAGGGCCGAAAAGCTTTCAGACCATTCCGCCAAGATGGCGGGACTTGGTCCAAACCCGGGCGCCGTCAGGCCCTGCAACGGCCCGAGAGTGCGTTCCGGGCGGCAAGCGCAACCAGTCCCATGTCGAAAATTCCTCCCCCGATTCACAGAAACTGCCGCTTATGACAAACACTTCCATTCCGTCGCGCGCATCCAGCTCGACCACGTCCCCCGCCGCCCATGTCCGCACAAAAACGTCCTCATGATCATCTTTGAACAGTTGCACGTCAGAATCGCCATTTATCGAGCGGCGCACCTCGGTACGGTCTTGCGGGTCAAACTGGTGCAGCTTGACCAGAATGGTCGCGCCTTCCGCTGCAGACGGAGTGTGCGAGGACGTCGGCGGATTGCGCACATAGCTGCCGACGGGGAAATCTCCGGTCTCGTCCTGAAATACGCCGTCCAGCACCAGATATTCCTCGCCGCCGTCATGGGTATGGGCGGAAAAAGCGCTGCCGGGCGCAAAGCGGACAATGGTCGTTGCACGGGCCACCTCATCACCAATCCGGTCCAGCATTTTACGCTCGACGCCAGCCGCAGGGGAAGCAACCCATTCGCTATTGTCAAAATGAACTGCGACCCGTTTTGTGAAATCCGCATTGATCCGCATGTGTAACCCTTTCTGCTGCGACCCCTGAAAGAAATGGGATCGCGTGATGAAATTTCAAATTTTCCGCTTTTGACGCCTTGGGCCGCTTGCTGTAATCCGAACTTCAAGGTGCACGGTCAAACACCTGTCGGGAAACGGGCATAGATGCAGGCAACGTCACAGAAATTCAACATCGCGGTCGTCGGTCAAAACAACCGCCTGCAATATGAATCCCTGTTGTTTGCGGCTTCACTGCGCCATTCTTCGCCGCAATTCGAGGGCAAACTGTTTGTCGCCACGCCCAATCCGGGGCCACGCTGGAAACAGGACCCACGCATTCAGGACGAAGAAGTTCTGAATGCCCTGAAACAACTGGATGCCGAAATTCTGCCCTTCGACTCGCATGTATTCGGTGAAAGCTATCCCTACGGCAACAAGATCGAAGCGCTGATGGCCCTGCCGGAAGATGAGCCCTTTGTGTTCTTTGACACCGACACGCTGATCACTGGCGAGATCACATCTGTACCTTTTGACTTCGACCGCCCCAGCGCATCACTGAAGGTTGAAGGGACATGGCCCAAACCAACGCTGTATGGCCCCGGCTTTGACGGTATCTGGCGCGCGCTTTACGCCCGGTTCGGGTTGGATTTCGAAAGCTCGCTGGACACCGATCAACCCCATGACCACTGGCGGCGGTACCTGTATTTCAATGCAGGCTATTTCTTCTATAAATGCCCGCGGAGATTTGGTGAGCGTTTTCTGGACTACGCCAGGACAATCCGCGACGAAAACATTCCGGAGCTGACTGGCCAAAGCCTTGACCCCTGGCTGGACCAGGCCGCCCTGCCCCTTGTCATTCACTCGTTCGGTGGCGGTCGTGATGTTTTGCCCCCCGGTTTGCTGGACGGGTCCGTCAGTTGCCACTATCGCCTGTTTCCCTTGCTTTACGCCCGTGAAAGCGACCATGTGATAGACGTCTTGGAAACCGTCGTCGCTCCAAACAAGGTCAAGAAGGTTCTCAAGCAATACGAGCCACTGAAAAAGATGGTGCTGCAGGGGAAAGGCGCAAAAGTCCGCGCCCTGTTTGACCGGGATCATCTGCCACGACGTGAACAGGCCATCCGCAACACGATCAAAAGCAAGGGCCTCTGGCTGCGCTGACAGGATCGTTGTGCGCAGGCGGGCAATGGCCTACAGATTTCGCAAGACAAATTCCAACAGGAGATTTCAAGATGTCTGACGGCCCCACCTACGGTTTCGACACGTTGCAAATTCACGCGGGCGCCCGCCCCGACCCGGCGACCGGAGCGCGCCAGACACCGATCTATCAGACAACTGCCTATGTGTTCCGCGATGCAGACCACGCAGCAGCCCTGTTCAACCTGCAAGAAGTAGGATTTATCTATTCCCGCCTGACCAACCCAACTGTGGCCGTTCTTCAGGAACGCGTGGCGACACTTGAAGGTGGCGTTGGTGCTGTTTGCTGCTCGTCCGGGCACGCGGCCCAGATCATGGCGCTGTTCCCGCTGATGGGTCCGGGTTGCAACGTGGTCGCCTCGACCCGTCTGTATGGCGGCACGGTCACGCAGTTCAGCCAGACGATCAAACGTTTTGGCTGGTCTGCCAAGTTTGTCGACACCGATGATCTGGACGCGATGAAGGGCGCAATCGATGAGAATACCCGTGCGATTTTCTGCGAGTCCATCGCCAATCCCGGCGGCTATGTGACGGATATCCGCGCGCTGGCGGACGCGGCTGATGCAGCGGGCATTCCGCTGATCGTCGACAACACCTCGGCCACGCCCTATCTGTGCCGCCCGATTGATCACGGCGCGACCCTGGTCGTGCATTCAACCACCAAGTACCTGACCGGCAACGGTACGGTCACCGGCGGTTGCATCGTGGATTCGGGCAAGTTCGACTGGTCGGCAAATGACAAGTTCCCCTCGCTCAGCCAACCCGAACCGGCCTATCATGGACTGAAGTTCCACGAGACCTTTGGCCCGCTGGCCTTCACCTTCCATGGCATCGCCATCGGTCTGCGTGATCTGGGCATGACCATGAACCCGCAAGCAGCCCACTACACGCTGATGGGGATCGAAACCCTATCGCTGCGGATGGAGCGTCATGTTGAAAACGCGCAAAAAATCGCGGCCTGGCTGGAAGCGGATGATCGCGTGGACTACGTCACCTATGCCGGGTTGCCCTCTTCACCCTATCAGGATCGGGTGAAGGCTCAGTATCCACGTGGTGCAGGCGCATTGTTCACCTTTGCAGTGAAGGGCGGCTATGACGCCTGTATCAAACTGGTCAATGCGCTGGAGATTTTCAGCCACGTAGCCAATCTGGGCGACGCGCGTTCGCTGATCATTCATTCGGCATCGACCACACACCGTCAATTGACCCCGGAACAGCAGGAAGCCGCGGGCGCAGGTCCGGGCGTGGTGCGCGTATCCATCGGTATCGAAGATGCGAGCGATCTGATTGCCGACCTTGATCAGGCCCTGGCCAAAGCAACCGCCTGACCATGACCCAGCACGACACAAACGATCTTGGCCAGCCCATCGGTTTACCGGTTTCGGGTGACTTTCCACGCCCGACACCACCATATACGCCGATGGTGGGCAGGTATTGTTCCGTCGTGCCCCTTGATGTGAACAGGCACGCGCCCGGACTGTTCCGGGCGTTTTCAATGGACACGGTTGGCCGCAACTGGACGTACCTGCCCTACGGCCCGTTTGCTGGCGAACCTGAGTTCGAAGACTGGACGCGCGCCAACTGCATGGACGCGGACCCGATGTTCCATACCGTTCTGGACGGTGATGACGTACCGTTGGGCATGGCCTCATATTTGCGGATCGAACCCGCTGCCGGAGCGATTGAGGTCGGGCATATCCACTTTTCACCCCTGCTTCAGCGCAAACCACAATCAACCGAAGTCATGTATCTGATGATGCGGCGCGTGTTCGATGAACTGGGTTACCGGCGTTACGAATGGAAATGCGACGCGCTGAATGGTCCGTCGCGCAGTGCGGCAGAGCGGCTTGGGTTCACCTTCGAAGGCGTGTTTCGCCAAGCAACCCACTACAAAGGGCGCAACCGCGACACAGCCTGGTATTCAATCATAGATACCGAATGGCCACGCATCCGT
This sequence comes from Ruegeria sp. AE4, assembly GCF_056542185.1. Taxonomy (NCBI): domain Bacteria; kingdom Pseudomonadati; phylum Pseudomonadota; class Alphaproteobacteria; order Rhodobacterales; family Roseobacteraceae; genus Ruegeria; species Ruegeria sp. AE4. The sequence continues at coordinate 809,436 of NZ_JBQFZK010000001.1, forward strand.
GATGCTTTCGAGGCCTGGTTGTCACCCGACAATTTCGACGCTTCGGGCCAGCAACGAAAACCGCTGACAGCCCGTGCGACAGGTTGAATTCATTCCGAGATCTCGAACACCATCGAGACGCTGACAGACACCGAAACCTCACCACTTGCGACAGGAACACCCCCTGCGTCAGCCATGCTCATCATGCGCATCTCGGGCATCGGGCGCACGCCCCCCGTTTGTTCCGAAATCGTTTGCACCGCGCCAAGGGTTACACCCGCCGCCTGTGCCAGCTGCTCGGCCTTGGCCATAGCTTCGCCGACAGCTTGCGCGCGCGCTTGGGCTTCGATTGGTTTGGTATCCTGCACCCCAAAGCTCAATCCGCCAAAATCGTTGGCGCCATCCTGAATGACCGCATCCATGATGCTTCCAAGTTTGGACAGATCACGCACACGTACAAACACGCGGTTCGAGGCAGCGAACCCCGAAATTTCCGGTGTTTCCCCATTCTGCCCGTGCCGCCCAGACCAAACAGGGGAAAGCGACAGATCGCGGGTCTGAATATCGCGGTCTTCAATCCCCATCCCGGTCAGGCGCGCAAGAACCTTCGCAACTGCGTCCGAGGTGGCCTGCATCGCTGCCGAAGCCTCGGCATTTTCATTTGTCACACCCAATGTGATCGTCGCCATATCGGGGGCAACATCGATGGTTCCGGTTGCGTCAACGGTGATGCGACGTTCTTCCGCATGGGCAAGTCCAGCGGTCGTTGCGGCCATCATTGCGGCCAGAAAAGCGAATGTCTTCAATGTTATCACTCCGATTTGCTTGGGTTAAAGATGGGTCGGCGATGCATTGCCATACAAGAGGAGAGTTTGCCTTTTTCTTTCCCTCGGCAAGTTCCTGCTTTAATGTCGGTCTGCGAACGCCATGGTGTTTGCATTGACGTTGATAATTATGGTTCCTGCGGATTATGAAACCTGCCTTTGCGCTGTCTTTTTCTGCGACCGGAATATCATTGTATCATCACTCGGATGACGAATGGTTCGTTATCGGCTCGATTCCTTTGGATTCGCCGGACCTGTCCGGTCAGATGCAGGTTTTGCGGGAAAACGCCTTTGCGCTGGAAAACGACCTGAGCTGCAAGCTTGTTTTGCCTTCCGAACAAGTTCGATACCTTCAGGTTGCAACCGATGACTTACCCCCCGAAGACACGGTCGAACGTATCGAGAGCGCACTTGCCGACGCAACGCCTTACGCTTTGTCCGAACTCAGCTACGACTATCAGACCGAAGGCGGCACCACCTATGTTGCTGCTGTTGCGCAGGAAACGCTGAGCGAGGCGAGGGCCTTTGCCTCGGACCATGGTTTCGTACCGGTTTTGTTTTGCGCCGAGGAAGACGCAGACGCATTCCCCCGAGAGGCATTGTTCACAGAACGTTCGGGCGCATCGAAAACCCAACCAACAGAGCCCCCGCTGCCGGTAAAAAACACACACCAGCCCGAACCGGCAAAATCCGCTGGGAAACCAGCGCATCCCATTGCAGGCACGGCAGCACCAAACGTGTTTCTGACCCCCGAAACACCTGACAATAAGTTTGCGACCACAAAAGCGCAGGCACCGCGTTTTGCTATCCCGGCATTTGCCGCGGCGCTTCTTCTTGGTGGCGCTTTCGGCGTTTGGCTGGCCTTGGACAGCGGTGGAGAAACAGATCAGGCCGCACTGAGCCCAACTCCAACCGAGACAGGTGTTTCCGAGCCGGTAATCGACGCCCTGCCACCGATAGTGCCCGAAGTTGCGGCAATTGCCCCCCCGGAAAACTTGCCACCTGAGCCTCCTCTGGACAGGGACGTGCCCCCAACACCGGAACCTACTGACGCCGAAGCCGAAGAACAACCGGAACTCACCCCAACCGACGCAGCAATCCTTGAGGCACTCAAGGTGGCCCCGACCCCTGTTGAATCTGTAGCTCAGGACCCCGAGGCAGATGAGGATATCAGCGCTGCCTCCGGTGTGAATGTAACGCCTCCGGCCGCTTTGGACGTGCCAGAAGCCCCGGAACCGGACGATCTGTATCTGACGTCGATTGACAAATCCGACCTGTCCAGCGATGCGGTTGCCCTGCCTCCGGCTTCCAGTTTCGATACTGACGAACCCTTTGTTCGGGACGTGCAACATGGCATAGCAGGAGCGCGGTTCAATCTGGATGATCGCGGGCTGGTAACGCCCACGCCGGAAGGGACGCTGAACCCGGATGGGATTGTCGTTTATCAGGGCCGACCGTCGAAGGTTCCGCCAGCAACGCCAGTGCGTTTCGAAGACGAACCCGTACTTGACGAGGTCGACGAAAGACTGGCCGGTCTTCGCCCCAAACCTCGCCCCGCAGATCTGGTCGAGAGCTTCGAACGCGGGCAGTTGGGGGGGCGGTCGCTGGCAGAGCTTTCGACGAAGCGACCAAAAGCACGCCCGGACAGTCTGCAAGCGCGCACAGAAATCGACGAGACGCCAACAGCATTGGCCGTTGTCCGCGTCCCGCGCCCCAGAGTGCGCCCGGCGGGTCTTGTTACTGCAAAGGCATCTGCTTCTGGTAACTCCAATCTTGGATCAACGGCCGCGCTGGACCAGAGTTTAGACGACGCCGGATCGTTTCAGGCGAAATCGGTCGCGCCCAAGATTCCCACAACCGCATCTGTAGCCCGGCAGGCCACGCTCGATAACGCGATCAACTTGCGTCGCTTAAATCTGATCGGCGTTTACGGCACACCCGCAAACCGTCGCGCCTTGGTCCGGCTTCCCAGCGGGCGCTACAAAAAACTGAAAGTTGGGGACAGTATTGACGGCGGCAAGGTCATTGCTATCAGTGACAGTGAACTGCGTTATCAAAAGAAAGGTCGCAACGTGACCCTGGCGATGCCGCGCAGCTGACATAGGCGCTCAAAGCCGTGACCGATCACCTGTAGACAGGCACGTCAGAGGCAGCAGAACCGCCCCCGACTTATTGGTTCATTTGGATCAAGCCGCGGAAATCTCGCCGCTTTCGATCTGTTCGCGCTCGATGGATTCAAACAGCGCCTGGAAGTTCCCTTCGCCGAAACCATCATCACCCTTGCGCTGAATGAACTCGAAGAAGATCGGGCCAATCACCGTTTTCGAGAAGATCTGCAATAGGATGCGCGTCTCGCCCCCGTCAACGACACCTTCACCGTCAATCAGGATGCCGTGTTTCATCATCCGGTCCAGCGGCTCTTCATGACCGACCACGCGGGTCCTGGACATCTCGTAATAAGCTTCATTCGGACCCGGCATGAACTTCAGGCCGTTTTCAGCAATGGCATCGGTCGAGGCATAGATGTCATCGCTACCAACCGCGATATGCTGAATGCCTTCACCTTTGTATTTCTTCAGGTAAGACACGATCTGCCCGGTCTCGCCGCGGTCCTCGTTGATCGGAATACGGATGCGCCCGCAGGGTGATGTCAGCGCACGGCTGTAAAGGCCGGTGAATTTTCCCTGAATGTCAAAGAAACGAATTTCACAGAAGTTGAACAGGTCGCCATAGAACTTGAACCACTTGTCCATGTTGCCCTTGTAGACATTGTGCGTCAGGTGATCGAGATAGAAGAACCCCTCGCCCCGAGGTTTGGATTCCTTGATCCAGTTGAATTCCTGATTATAGGGCGATGTGTCGTAGTACTGATCAATGAAATAGATCAGCGACCCGCCAATACCCTTGATCGCAGGCACATTCATGGTTTTGTCAGCGTGGTCGTAAGGTTCCGCACCTTTTGACACGGCATGCTCGTACGCTTTTTGCGCGTCCACGACCCGCCAGCCCATCGACGGCGCACAGGGCCCATGTTCAGCCACGAACTTAGCCGCAAAACTGTCCGGGTCAGCATTCAGGATGTACGTCACATCCCCTTGCTGCCATAGCTCGACGGCAGGATCTTCCTTGTGGCGGGCCACCAGATCAAACCCCATCTTTGCGAACAGGTCACGCAACTCCTGCGGTTCTGGATGGGCGAATTCGACGAATTCAAACCCATCTGTACCGGCAGGGTTTTCTTCGCTGATCACGGATTTCGGGGCATTGTGCGGGAAAGGACCCATGGCGCGTCTCCTACGAAAACAGGAATTTCTTTGCTGATTCAAAAATACGACTTTTCTGACGCTGTTTCTGCGCATTGTTTTCGTATAAACTGCAAGATGACGCGCAAAACGCGCATATAAGTTAATAAAACCAGGATTTTTCCGCACATGCTGGATGCAACCGACAAGCGACTGCTTTCCGCGCTGCAAAAAGACGCGCATCTGACGGCCCATCAACTGGGTGAAATGCTGAACCTGTCGCCCAGCCAAGCGGGACGCCGCCGACAGCGGCTTGAAGTCGAAGGGTACATCACCGGGTACGCTGCCCGGCTGGACCCGCTGAAACTGGGCCTGCAGGTGCAGGGGTTCGTTCAGGTGCATCTGGGCACCCATGGCCCCGAGCAATCCGCAAGCTTTGCCCGCATGGTCGACACCCGCTCCGAGATTACCAGCGCATGGACGATGACGGGTGAGGCAGACTATCTGCTGCACATCTACTGTGACGACCTGTCCGCCCTCAACAGCTTGCTACATCAGGTGATCCTGCCGCATCCTGCCGTTGCACGAGTACAGAGCCAGATTGTAATGGATCAACTTAAACGCGACGCCCCCCTTCCCACCTGAAAAGGTTCCGAGGACACACATGGACGACTTTCTATACCAGGCTTCGATCTATCTGGCAGCGGCAGTCATTGCCGTTCCCCTGTCTGCCAGACTGGGGTTGGGATCTGTGCTGGGCTATCTTGCAGCCGGGATCATAATCGGACCCGTACTGGGGTTAGTCGGAGCGGAAACCGAAAATCTTCAGCATGTGGCCGAATTTGGCGTGGTGATGATGCTGTTTCTCATTGGTCTGGAATTGGAGCCACGCGCCTTATGGGATATGCGCGACAAGCTATTGGGTCTGGGCGGTTTGCAGGTGTTGCTGTCAACAGTCGCGATTGCTGCCGTGGCCATGTACGCCAACCATCCATGGTCGGTTGCTCTGGCGGTGGGGTTGACCCTTTCGCTTTCATCGACCGCGATCGTTCTTCAAACCCTGTCAGAAAAAGGCCTGATGCAGACAAACGGCGGCCGCGCGACATTTTCGGTTCTGTTGACGCAGGACATCGCGGTGATCCCAATTCTGGCTTTGTTGCCACTGCTGGCCCTGCCCGCCATGCCGCGCTTCCAAGCCGATGGATCGATAGACAGGGGGGCCGGAGGTTCACATGGCGCGGGCGATCACAGCCTGTCGCTGGTTGAAGGGCTGCCGGGCTGGGCCGTTACCCTGGTCACAATCGGCGCGGTGGTGTTTGTCATTCTGGCCGGTGTCTACCTGACAAGACCGTTGTTTCGCTTCATCCACGCAACCCGTCTGCGCGAGATGTACACCGCACTGGCACTGATGATTGTCGTGGGCATTTCGTTTCTGATGACACTGGTCGGCCTATCACCTGCCCTGGGCGCGTTCCTGGCAGGCGTTGTTCTGGCCAGTTCTGAATTCAGACATGAAATGGAAAGCGACCTTGAGCCGTTCAAAGGATTGTTTCTGGGGCTGTTTTTCATCACGGTCGGTGCCGGAATAGACTTCGGTTATTTTTTCAACGACCCGCTGGACCTGATTGGACTGGCGCTGCTTGTGATACTTGCCAAGGGGATCATCCTATTTCTGGTGGGCAAGGCCTTCAAACTGCGGGGACGTGATCACTGGTTGTTCACCCTTGGGTTGGCGCAGGCTGGTGAGTTCGGTTTTGTCCTGCTGGCATTTTCGACGAAACAGAATGTCATTCCGCCCGACCTGTCGCAGAAACTGCTGATGATCGTTGCTCTGACGATGTTGATCACGCCGCTTCTTTTCATCGTCTACGATGCGTTGTCGCGGAAGATTGGCGATTCCGCGGCCAGCCCCGAACCTGACGTGATTGACGAAAAGGGCCCGGTCATCATCGCCGGCATTGGTCGCTTTGGTCAGATCGTCAACCGGCTGGTGCGGGCCAGCGGTTTCAAGACAGTCGTTCTGGACCACAATATTGAAACGATTCAGCTGATGCGCCGATTTGGCGTCAAAGGCTTTCTGGGCGATCCCACTCGGCCGGAACTGTTGCGCGCGGCGGGATTGGACAAAGCATCCGTTCTTGTCGCCGTTATGGATGATCACAAGCAAGTCACACGGCTTGTCAGCTATGCCCGACGGCAGCGTCCTGACCTTCACATCATCGCCCGCGCCCGCGACCGGACCCATGTATACGAGTTGTATCAGGCGGGTGCCAATGACATCGTGCGGGAAATGTTCGACAGTTCGCTGCGCGCAGGTCGCTATGTTCTGGAGAATATCGGACTGAGTGAATACGAAGCAGCCCAGGCTGAACAGACGTTTTACCACCATGACAGGAAGGCAGTGCGCGATCTGGCCGAGCTTTGGGTCCCCGGAATGCCAATCGCCGAAAACAAGAAATACATCGAGCGTTCGCAGGCGCTGGAAAAGGATCTGGAAACCGCGCTGCTGGAACTGGCTGAAGAGCACGCCAAGAAATCGGCCTGACCCAGGCCTTTGCCCGGGTCAGGTGCGGGTTTAGCCGTCCGAAACCCCAGCTTCGGCAAAGGTAGCCATGCCGGAATGACAGGCGACGGCACTTTTCAGAATGTTGATCGCCAAGGCCCCGCCGGACCCTTCGCCCAACCGCAGGCCAAGGCTCAGCAACGGCTCTTTACCCAATTTTGCCAGCACGGCACCATGGGCCGCTTCGGCGCTTTGGTGGCCTGCCACGGCATGATCCAGCGCGCCATCGGACAGCTTCCATAAGCAGGCTGCGGCGGCCGAACAGATGAACCCGTCCAGGATCACCGGGATGCGCAACACCCGCGCGGCAGCAATTGCACCCGCCATCGCAGCAATCTCGCGCCCACCCAGACAGCGCAGGATGTCCAGACCATCATTCGACGTGTGTTTCGCGACGCCCTCGGCCACGACACGGGTTTTGTTGACCAGACCGGCGTCATCCACACCGGTTCCGCGCCCTGTCCAATCGGACGCGTCGCCACCAAACAGCGCGCAGGCAATAGCCGCAGCCGGGGTGGTGTTGCCAATCCCCATTTCGCCGACCACCAAAAGATCGGATTGCGGATCAACGGCCAGCCAGCCAGTGCGCAACGCGGCCAGCAACTCATCCTCTGTCATGGCGGGGGTTTGGGTGAAATCCGCGGTCGGCTTGTCCAGATCCAGCGCGTGAACATCCATCTTCGCGCCTGCCGCCCTTGCCAACTGATTTATCGCCGCCCCGCCATGTTCGAAATTCATCACCATCTGCACGGTTACTTCCGGCGGAAAGGCCGAAACACCCTGCGCGCTAACACCGTGATTTCCGGCAAACACAATGACCTGAGGCGCGCTGATTTGTGGACGGGCGTCCCCTCGCCATCCTGCATACCAGACCGCAAGATCCTCAAGCCGACCAAGCGCACCAGGGGGTTTGGTCAATTGTCCATTTCGTTCGGCCGCGCCCTGCACCGCAGCGGCATCCGGGCCCGGAGCCCCCGCCAGGACAGCACGGAACGTGTTCAAATCATTCAGTTCAGGCAGCATGAAAGCCTCATTGCATCAGAGTGGTCCTGCGTGTTTAACCGAAGGATCGAAACCAACAAGACCCCGAAAGGCACGGGCGTGCATAAAAACGACACCAAACCGTTTTCCCTGTGGGATGTTCCGCTGGCCCTGGTGCTGTTGACCCGCCTGCCCCTGCCCCGTTTGCCCAAAGCCGTGTTTGCCCGGCAGGCACAATCGGTATGGGCATTTCCACTGGTTGGGCTGGTCGTTGGCGGACTGGCATGCCTGACCGGTTGGCTGTCGATGAGGCTTCAACTGCCCCCGTTTGTGGCAGCCTCGTTGCTGGTCGCGGTACTGATCCTGTTGACGGGCGCTATGCACGAGGATGGTTTGGCCGACACGTTCGACGGGCTTTGGGGCGGTTTCACCCCTGAACGTCGGCTGGAGATCATGAAGGACAGCCAGATTGGAACGTACGGCGTGCTTGCCTTGATGATCTCGCAGATTTTACGAATATCCGCGATTTCCACCATGCTGGCTGTTGGTCCGATCTGGATGGTTGTTGCAGCTTGCGTATTTTCCCGCGCCCTGATGCCAGCACTAATGGTTCTTCTTCCAAACGCCAGAAAGTCGGGCCTGAGCCATTCAGTTGGCACCCCCGGCGCAGGATCAGCCTGTATCGCCGTGGGCATCGCGATTCTGGTCGCTTTCAGCTTGTGCGGAAGTCTGGCGCTTAACGCGATAGTCTGCGCGGCTTTGGTCGTCGCGGTATTGGGGCTCGTCGCGAAAGCCAAGATCGGCGGTCAAACCGGAGATATTCTGGGCGCGTCACAGCAATTGGCGGAGATCACGTTTCTGCTTGCCCTCAGCGCCCAGATCTAAGAAGCGCCCCCAGTTTCAATTCGCAACGTATCGCCGCAATGTTTGCAATGCACGGCGTCCGGGTCGTGCCGGTACAACCCACAGCTGGGGCATTTGTGACGGACCTTCTGTGGCGCGAAAATTGCCTGCGCCAGCCGGACGAACAAGGCCACGCCAACGACCATAATAAAGACGGAAAACATTTTGCCGCCCGGTGTGACCAAAGTGATGTCGCCAAACCCGGTCGTAGTGAGCGTCGCCATGGTAAAATACAGCGCGTCTATGTAGGGCGTTTGCGCGTCTTCGGGGATAAAAAACACCAAAACGGCCGTCGAGGTGGCAAAGACAAAGACCAGCAGGTTGATCGCCGCGATAACAGCGTCCTCATGCGTGCGGAAAAAACGGCTGTCGCGCCGCAGATCCCAGAGCAGATGATATGAATGGATCAGACGCAGGGCGCGTAATATCCGCAGGAAAGCCAGGTTTCCTGTCAAAAACGGATCAAGCACCAGCGAGAGGACGACCACGATATCCGCCACTGTGTAGATCTGGCGCAAAAATCTCCAGCGGTCTTTTGAAATCCAGAGACGCGCAGCGAAATCCAGAAAGATCAGCACACCGACCAGTTGGCTTGCAACGGTCAAGCCCGGCCCGTGCGGGATGTGGGCCGTCCCGACAAAGAAAATGATTGTCGCCACGTCAAACAGGATCAGTGCATACCTAAACCAGACCGAAACAGGGTCGTGTCCGATATACAGGTATTTCACAGTCTGCTTCATGTCTGTCCAGTAATCCGCTGCATATACAGTGAAATTAGCGCCACTTGAACAAATCACCAAGCCACGAAAAAGGCCGCCCCAAATTTGGAACGGCCCGTTTTGTCAAAGTACCTTCGATCAGGCTGCGCGTGAGGTCAGAACCTCGTCAACCTGCTTGGCAGCTGACACCTCGCCAGCGCCTGAAACAGCCGCGACCTCACGGGTCAGACGTTCCAAGGCAGCTTCATATAGCTGACGCTCGGAATAGCTCTGCTCGCGCTGATCATCGGTGCGGTGCAGGTCACGGACCACTTCGGCGATCGAGATCAGGTCACCCGAGTTGATCTTCTGTTCATATTCCTGCGCACGGCGGGACCACATGGCGCGTTTCACCTTGGCCTTGCCTTTCAGCGTTTTCATCGCCTGACTGATCACATCGGGCGAGCTGAGCGACCGCAGACCGGATTCGGTCACCTTGTTGGTCGGCACGCGCAGCGTCATCTTGTCTTTCTCAAATGAGATGACGAACAGCTCAAGCGAGAATCCCGCGACATCCTGTTCCTCGATCGAGATAATCTGGCCCACGCCATGGGCGGGGTAGACAACATAGTCGTTCGGGCGGAACTCGAGCTTTTTCGACTTTGTCATTCAGTTTCTTCCTTGCTTGCGGACGGGACACGGACAACAAAAGCACCACATGCGGGGACTGTCTCAGCCCCGTCAGGCGGCGATATTGTCACAAATTCAGAACTCCAAAGTGAGCATACTTACGGAGCGCATCCCAATCTCGGTCATCATGTAGGTGCAGTATATCACAAATTTACGACGCCCGAAAGTTTACCTTACGGGAATTTATCATATTCAACCTGCATTCAACAGGTTGTGCTGCGGTCTTTATGCCAAAACAGGCCGCTTGGAACGAATCACTCAGCCGCCTTCGCCGGGCGCTTCCGAGAAATACTTCTCCATCTTGCCCTCTTCACCGTCACGCTCCTCCGCATCTGGCAGCGGGTCTTTCTTGGTGACAATCACCGGCCATTGTTCGGAAAACTTACGATTGAACTCAACCCACTCCTCCATACCCGGCTCGGTATCGGGGCGGATCGCGTCGGCGGGGCACTCGGGCTCGCACACGCCGCAGTCAATGCATTCGTCAGGATGGATGACCAGCGTATTTTCACCTTCGTAGAAACAGTCCACCGGACACACTTCGACACAGTCGGTGTATTTGCAGGCGATACAGTTTTCGGTGACTACATAGGTCATGGTCGGATTCCTGTTTGCGGTTTGAGCGACTAGCTAATTCAGTCTGGCCCGCTCTTCAAGACAGGATCAGTGATCTTCCGGGCGAGAAAGATCAATAGCGCGTCGATCTTTCTTGGTTGGTCGACCTTTTCCCTCGAAACCCGGATTTACAGGAGGCGCTTCCTGCTTTTCGGTCATATCAAAGTACAGCGTTTGCGCCTCGGGCGCCGGACCGCGGCGTTCCCCCAGTTTTTCCACACGTATAACGCGGACAATGCGGCCCTGCGAGAAGGTCAGAACGTCACCGGGGGCCACGGTCTGCGCCGGTTTCAGCACCCGGTTTCCATTCAGCCGGACATGGCCACCACTGACCTGTTTGGCGGCAAGGCTGCGGGTCTTGAAGAACCGCGCCTGCCACAACCATTTGTCAATTCGCAGTTTGGCCTCGGCCATCTTGCGTCAATTGCCGTCCTTCAGACCCATAAGCGCTGCGGCGAACGGGTTGTCGGGATCAATGGCCTTTTCCTTTTTCGGTGGCCGTGACGAGAAGGTCTTGGCACCCTGCGGCTTGCCGCCCTTCTTGCCGTGCGGTTTGCCACGGCCGTCCTGCGGTTTGCCCCGTGGTTTCCCCTTGCCCTGCCCCGGCTCGCGGCGCGGGCCACGGTTCGGCTGGCGCTGACGACCCCAGGTGAAGGTGTAGAACACTTCAACCTCGGGTTCATCCGACGCAGGTTCCGCAACCTGACCTTCTGCGACGACCTCTGCTGCCGCCTCAGTGCTTTCGGTGGCCTCGGCTGGCGCGGCGACCTCTTCTGAGGCCGTGTCAGGTGCTGGCGTCTCATCGATAACGGCTTGTTCAGCCGCCTCTGTCTCAGGCTGCTCTACCGGGGCCGGTTTGACCTTGTCACGCTCGCCGCGCTCGGCTTTGTAGCCGAGCCCCTGCATCAGGTCTGCAAACTGTTCAAGCGTCATGCCAGTGATCGACAGCATATCCGGCTTGGCTTCGAACCCGCCACGGCTATCTTCCGAACGAAGCATGTCCGCCAGACGTTCCAGCATATCGATACGGATCGATCGGTCGCCCGCATCGCGGTAGCCGCACATGGTATCGTAACCCTGCGGTGCATCCTTGGCGACCGGCACTGTTACCAACCCCGGAGGCGGTGCTTCGGGGAATTCCTGCAAACCGCCATACAGCGCCCACAACACCAGGCGCAGACGCGTCGGTGCGGGCTTCAGCAAGAGCGGCATGAAGATGGTGAACTGGCCAAACCGGATACCGTGCTTGCGCAAGGCGCCGCGGGCGTCCTGATCCAGATCCTTGACCTCTTGCGCGACACCGGCGCGCGGCAGAACGCCCAGCGCCTCGACCATGCGGAAAGCAAACCCTTTCGCCAGACCGTTGAGTTCCTCGTCGCGCGACAGATTCAGCAACGGCTCGAATAGCGCAGCGATCTTGCGGTCGATGAAATGTTGCAACCGGCGCCGCACCTTCTGTTCGACATCCGGACCGGCGGCCTCATCCACAAAAACCTCGACCACAGGCTTGAGAGGTTCGGCCCCGGCAACCAGTTTGCCAACGGCATATTCGCCCCACATCAGGCCGCCCTGATCGGTGAAATCAATTTCGGTATCGGGCGCATTGTAGAAGCGATCGGCACGCAGATGGAATTGCGGCGCGAGTGCTTGCAAAGATGCCGATTTGAGCGCTTTCGCTTCGGTTCCTTGCGCGCTTTTGTCCGGGCTGAACCGGAACCCTTCCAAACGACCGACGAATTCGCCTTCGACGGTCACTTCACCCTTGTCATTTACTTCGGCCAAAAGGGCCTCCTTCTGTTTGAGCCGCCGCAACAAAACCGATGTACGCCGGTCCACAAATCTTTGAGTCAGTCGCTCATGTAGTGCGTCAGACAGTCTGTCTTCTACAGTGCGCGTTTCGTCACGCCAATGTGATTCGTCACGCACCCAACCGTTTCGTTGCGCAACATATGTCCAGGTGCGAATATATGCCAACCTTTTGGATAACGCATCGATATCCCCATGGGTTTGGTCAATCCGCCGTATCTGCCGGGCCATGAAATCATCAGGAATACTGCCGCGTTCGTGCAGGTGGCCATAGATCACTTCCAGCAGACTGGCGTGCTCTGCATGGCTGATGCCGCGAAAATCAGGGATTCTGCACACATCCCACAGCAATCGGATGGATGGACCGTCACTTGCACGGGCGGCAATCTCGGCCTGTTGTGACAGCGATTTCAACACATTCAGGTCGTCAGCAGGGCGGGCTTTGATCAGGTGTTCGTCACTCGGACTGACCTCAAGCGAGTTGATCAGCGCGTCAATCGAGCCAAACCGGAGGGCGGCATTCCGCCAGTTCAACTTTTTCATCGGCGTAAACCGGCTGTCCATGATTGCCTGCGCGACACCTTCGTCCAGCGGCGGCGCCTCTCCGGTCACGCCAAAGGTGCCGTCCGACATGCCACGCCCGGCCCGGCCTGCGATCTGGGCCAGTTCATTCGGGGCAAGCGGGCGCATCCGCCGCCCGTCGAATTTGGTCAGGGATGAAAATGCAACGTGGTTTACATCCAGGTTCAAGCCCATGCCGATGGCATCTGTGGCAACCAGATAATCAACCTCGCCATTTTGATAAAGTTCCACCTGAGCATTCCGCGTCCGTGGGCTCAGGGCCCCCATGACCACCGCCGCACCACCTTTCAGGCGGCGCAGAAGCTCCGCGATGGCGTACACATTCTCGACCGAAAACCCGACAATAGCGCTGCGGGCCGGCATCCGGCTGAGTTTCTTCGAACCGGAATAGACCAGCTGCGACATCCGCTCGCGTCGGACAAACTGCGCCTCGGGCACCAGCGCTGCAATCGGGCCGCGCATCGTGTCAGAACCAAGAAAAAGCGTCTCGTTTGTTCCGCGCGACCGAAGCAGGCGATCTGTAAAGACATGGCCGCGCTCGGGATCGGCACACAGCTGGATTTCATCAATCGCCACGAAATCCGCACCCATACCTTCGGGCATCGCCTCGACAGTGCAGACCCAATACTGGGTCCGGGGGGGTACGATCCGCTCTTCACCGGTGACAAGCGCAACAACCGACGGCCCGCGGATGGCGACGATCTTGTCATAGACCTCACGCGCAAGCAGACGCAGCGGCAGACCGATGACACCTGTGCGGTATCCCAGCATCCGTTCGATTGCGTAATGGGTTTTACCTGTGTTCGTAGGGCCCAGAACGGCCACTATTCGGGATGACCCGCTCACCTTTGCCCCCTGCCCGGACCTTACAGCGCTGCGCCGTCGATCTGCGGCTTCAGTCGATTCACCGCATTGGTTACTTCTTCGTGGTGGGGATGTATAGCCAATGCCCGTGAATAGGCGTCGTAGGCTTTGTCAGGTTGTCCGATAATCTCAAAGATCAGGCCCAGACCATAGATTGCCTCGTAATTGTTGGGGTTCAGGGTCAGGGCATGTTCCAGATCGGCAGCGGCCATGCCAAACCGTTCGATCCCGAAAAAGGCCGAAGCGCGCAGGTGCCAGCCTTCAGCAAAATCGGGCGCATGGTCCGTCAGGGCGGTCAGATGTTCCAGTGCCGCACCTACGTCACCGTCATCCAACGCTTCGCGGCCACGTTCCAGTAGCAGATCGGCCGATGCTGAACCGGACTGGGCCCACAGAACTTGCAACTGCCGATCCAGGGCAATGGCCTGCTCGGGCGTCGATTGGGCAAGTTGTTGCAGCAATTCGCCCTCGTCCCGTGAATCCGCCTGTTGCGCAAGGCAAGTGGAGGAAATCGTGACTAGGACAAAAAGTGCCGCGACGGTACCTTTGAGATTGTGGATTGCAATGCTCATAACAATAGTCAGTGTAGCGTTGCGACCGGGGATGTCCATTCACGGCGCACTAACAATATGAGGAAAAACATGAGCGAGACACTTGAAAAGGCAGCCGCCGCTTTGAATGAAAAACTGGAAGGCGGCGCGTTTGATGCCTCGGCCAAGTTTGATATCGCCGATCTGGGTGCTATTGTCCTGGATTCCAACGGCGCGCGGGTCAGCGACGATGATGCTGATGTCACCCTAAGCGCGGATGCCGACACGTTCGAACAAATCCTCAGCGGTGAATTGAACCCGACAGGTGCGTTCATGTCCGGCAAGCTGAGCATTGATGGCGACATGGGTGTTGCCATGAAGCTGGCATCGGTACTGGCCTGATGGAGTTCTCGCCGGCCCCTTTGTTTGAAGACGTGGCCGGCGGCCCCGCCGGTGGAAAGGCCCACTGGTTGACGACGTCGGATCAAAAACGCATCCGCGTTGCTCACTGGCTTCCGGGCGGAAAGGCACATGGCACTGTCATGATGTTTCCGGGACGCACGGAATACATAGAAAAATACGGCAATACTGCCAGCGAATTCGTAGAGCGTGGGTTCGCCATGCTGGCTGTCGACTGGCGCGGTCAGGGTCTTGCGGATCGGTTGCTGGACGATGCTCGGGTCGGACATGTCGATCAGTTCACCGATTACCAGCAGGACGTTCAGGTCACCCTGAAACTTGCAAGCGCGCTGGACCTGCCAAAACCATGGTACGTGGTCGGGCATTCGATGGGCGGTGCAATCGGGTTGCGTGCCGTCATCGAGAATGGCTGCTTTGCCGCGTGTGCCTTCACGGGCCCGATGTGGGGAATTTTCTTCACCCCGGTCATGAAACCCCTAAGCCGCGTGACAGCCTATTGGGGCACAGCACTTGGCCTGGGCGAGCGGACGCCCCCCACCACGACGCTCAAAAGTTATGTCCTGTCGCAACCTTTCGAAGGCAATATGCTGACCCGTGATCCAGACATGTACCGGATGATGCAGGATCAGTTGAATGAGCATCCTGAACTTGCGCTGGGTGCCCCATCAAATCTGTGGCTGCGCGAGTCGCTGGATGAATGTGCTTGGTTGATGGAACAGCCCGCCCCAAAAACACCCTGCCTGACATTTCTGGGCAGCCATGAGCAAATCGTTGACCGCAAGGCAATTCGTGCGCGCATGGCCAATTGGCCCAACGGAACGCTGATCGAAATCCCGGATGGTGAACACGAGGTGCTGATGGAAGCACCCGAGGTTCGAGGGCCGGTTCTGGACAAGATTGCGGCGCATTTTCTGGCCAATCAGGCCAATGGCGCATCCGAGCTGGTTTCCTCGTAAACCCTTTCACCTTTGGAATTGGCCGCTTGTGATCCGGGCGCGCCAGCCCTAGATGTTTGCAAAAGCAGTCTACTAAAGGTGATCCATGCGCGACCTCCCCTTCCCTGTCCGTGACGCGAACGCAACCGGTGGCTCCGGCAATCTGGGCAATCTTCCGGAATGGGATCTGAGCGATCTCTATACCTCGGAAGGCGCACCCGAATTAGCGCGCGATCTGGATTGGCTGGAAGGCGAATGTGCCGCATTTGCTGCTGATTACGAAGGCAAACTGGCCGATCTGGATGATGCAGACCTGCTGGCCTGTGTGCATCGCAACGAAAAGATCAACACCATCGCCGGGCGTATCATGTCCTTTGCTGGTCTGCGCTATTACCAACTGACCACTGATGCAGAGCGCGCCAAATTCCTGTCGGATATGCAGGAAAAGATCACGATCTTCACCACTCCGCTTGTGTTCTTCACGCTCGAGATCAACCGGATCGAAGACGACGTTCTGAAGGCGCATTTTGCGGCCAACAAAGATCTTGCCCGATACGAACCTGTGTTCCGCCGCATCCGCGCAATGAAGCCCTATCAGCTGTCTGATGAACTGGAAAAGTTCCTTCATGATCTGGGGGTTGTCGGCGACGCATGGGAACGCCTGTTCGACGAAACGATTGCCGGTCTGGCTTTTCATGTCGACGGTGAAGAATTGAACATCGAAGGCACCCTGAACCTGCTGACGGAACAGGACCGCGCGAAACGTGAGGCTGCGGCGCGCGAACTGGCATCGGTCTTTCAGGACAACGTAAAAACCTTCGCCCGTGTCCACAACACGCAGGCCAAAGAGAAAGAAATCGTCGATCGCTGGCGCAAGATGCCGACCGCTCAGACCGGGCGTCACCTGTCGAACGATGTCGAGCCCGAGGTGGTCGAGGCCCTGCGTGAGGCAGTCGTGGCCGCCTACCCCAAACTGAGCCATCGCTATTATGAGCTGAAGCGCAAGTGGCTTGGACTGGACGTCATGCAGGTCTGGGACCGCAACGCGCCCCTGCCCATGGAAGACACGCGTATCGTGAATTGGGAAGAGGCCCAAAAGACGGTGATGAACGCGTATGATGCCTTTGATCCCCGGATGGGCGAAATCGCGGCGCCTTTCTTCTCAAAAGGATGGATCGACGCTGCGGTGAAACCTGGCAAAGCGCCGGGGGCCTTCGCCCATCCGACGGTCACCGATGTCCACCCCTATGTGATGCTCAACTATCTGGGCAAACCGCGCGATGTGATGACCCTTGCCCATGAACTGGGACACGGCGTCCATCAGGTGCTGGCCGCCGGTCAGGGCGAGATGCTGTCATCCACCCCGCTGACGCTGGCGGAAACCGCCTCGGTCTTTGGTGAGATGCTGACGTTCCGCAAGATGCTGGAACAGGCCGAAACCCCGGAACAGCGCAAGGTTCTGCTGGCTGGCAAGGTCGAAGATATGATCAACACGGTGGTCCGCCAGATCGCCTTCTACGACTTTGAATGCAAGTTGCACGCCGCCCGACGTGAGGGCGAGCTGACCCCGGATGACATCAACGCCCTGTGGATGAGCGTTCAGGCCGAAAGCCTTGGCCCCGCATTCGAATTCATGGACGGGTACGAGACCTTCTGGGCATACATCCCCCACTTCGTCCACTCGCCCTTTTATGTCTATGCCTATGCCTTCGGCGACGGCCTCGTGAACGCGCTTTATTCGGTATTCGAAAGCGGCGCGGAAGGGTTTGAGGACAAGTATTTCGACATGCTGCGCGCTGGTGGTTCAATGCACCACAAGGAACTGCTGGCCCCGTTCGGCCTGGACGCCAGCGACCCCAAGTTCTGGGACAAGGGCCTGTCGATGATCTCAGGCTTCATTGACGAGTTGGAGGCGATGGAGGGTTGAGACGCCCTCGACAGAGGGTCGCGACATCTGCCTTGCTGAAAAAACCTGCCATGCCCGGCACTGTCGCGCCCAAGGGGCCCCTGAACGCCCGCTACGCGGGACGAACCTGGCGTTGAACAGCTTTGGACCGGACTTTATGGTAAAAGTGATTTCTCAGTGAAGAAAAGTAACCTTGAATGCTGGATGGCCATTGAAACTTCTTACTCAATTGATGGCAATCGCCACAATTCTGTTCGCACAAACAAGCTATGCAGAAGGCACTCGGTTTGGTCGCCTTGATGGGTCATACCTTATCGCCAACATGGAAAGAGAGGAAATCTGGTCAGCCGAGTTCAATGAGGCATTTATTAGATACACCTGCTTAGAGTGCGCTTCTCCGGTCACAGCTCTCTTGGAAGCCATCACGCCTTACACGTCTGAACACTATGGAAGTTTGAGCGAAAGGTATCTTTCAGAACGCAAGGTTTATTGCACGGAATTGGTAGTAAGCGGCGCCGGCCAATGCCTGAAAACACGTCCAGCACGTATGCGTGGAGGTTCTTTGTCAGGATTTATCTCTGAACAAGACATTGCAAGTCAGCGAGAAATCGAAATCGTGTTCTTTTACCATGAACGAGAGTTTGGCCCTGAACTAATCCGAACCAAGATATTGCTCGAAGATGGCGCAATCTTACCAATTGATGCCCTGGGAATGTTTCGAGAGCATATGGCAAAGCTTACAATATTCTGGTGATCGAACAGTTTGCGTAGCAATAAGTCTGGGCTTGTAGCAGCCGTACCTGAGATCACTTCAACTGGCTGTCTTTTGACCCACGCCGATTGACGCCGCCACGTGCCTTGTACGCACCATCCCGTTCCTGCTGGCAATCAAGGCACAGCTTCACGCCCGGCAAAGCAACGCGGCGTTTCTCAGGGATCGGCTCTTCGCATTCGGCGCAATGGGTCAGGCTTTCACCAACAGGCCGCTTTTGCGCCTGCATCCGCGCCAGTTCATCCGAAATCGACGCTTCGATCTGTTCGCTCACTGCGCCGTCGCGCGCCCAGCCTCCGGCCATGGGTCATCTCCTGCTAAACGTAAGCAAAAGGATAGCCGAGCCCGCGCGCAAAGGGCAAGTTACAGCGAAACTGCGCCGTCGAACACGCGGTCAATCACCTCTTGCGTCCCCCGAGAAAACTCCAGCGGACAGGGATACTCTACTCCTTCCCTGACCGAGCGGCAGAAGGCCTCGACCTGAAGCTTGTAATGGTCTGCTCCAGGGAACCGGGTGACCAGCACCTCAAGCCCCGGGCGATGCAACTCGACCCGGGCTTCACCAAACACACGCGCATTAAACGGAGTTGTCAGGCGGATCAGGCCATTGTCCCCGTGAAACACCATTTCCTGATGAGGATGCATCCGAATGGACACGTAGCTTGAGTAGGTAAAACCGGGGAACTGCGCGCGAATTTCGGTGAAGATGTCGATATCATCCTGCCAACGGATGGCTGACTGTATCGCCACCGGTTCTTGCCCCGTTGCAAAGCGCGCTCCGCCGATCACGTAAACCCCGATATCACGCAATCCGCCGCCGCCCGTTTCAGCGCGGTTTCGAATATTCTGGGTATCTGCCCGATTGTCGAAACTGAACGCCCCGGTTACATGCACCAGATTTCCGATTGCACCATCCGCAATCAGTTTACGTGCCAGTTGCCATTGGGGGTGATGCACGATCATGTACGCCTCGGCAGCAAGCAAGCCGCTTTCGTCGCGCTTTTGGATCAATGCCTCAAACTCATCCGCCTTCATAGTCATCGGCTTTTCGCACAGCACATGCTTGCCGGCATCCAGCGCTTTCAGGCTCCATTCCACATGAAGATGGTTGGGCAGTGGTATGTAGACCGCATCAATACCAGGGTCCGCCAACAGCGCATCATAGCTTTCGAACACTTTCAGATCGGGACAGAACGACGAAAAAGGTTCAGCCTTTGCCGCGTCTGACGTCGCCAGCGCAGCCAGTCGCGCCCCGTTGGCGGCATGTATCGCCGGTGCCATGTATTCACGCGCGAATTTCGCGGCACCTAACACGCCAAACTGAACCGGTTTTTGCATAACGCTCTCCATAGATGTTTGAACCCCAAAGGGTTCGTGCCCCTGCGAGGTCCGCAGGATCGACCTGTCACACCGTCATCGAAATGAAACGCGTCTTTGCCGTACCATAGCTTTGGCCCTGCGGCCATTCTTTTGGCTTCACAGTCTGGATAGCGGTCATACGCGTTCAGCAGGAAATGATCTGTCAGGACGCGCCGGGCATGTGCGCGAAGAGGCGGTTTCTTCGCACAAGTGTAAAAACCAGCCCGCAGCTATTGCAGGCTGGTATTGTGGTCAGCTGACACCCAGCATCCCTTTTTCACGTGCCAGATCCCGCATTTTCTTTTGCAGCTTCTCGAACGCGCGAACTTCGATCTGACGGATCCGCTCGCGGCTGACATTGTATTGGGCGCTGAGGTCCTCCAGCGTAACCGGTTGATCCAGCAACCGGCGCTGGGTCAGGATGTCCTTTTCACGGTCGTTCAACACGTCCAGCGCCGCAGCAAGCAACTCGCGACGCGCTTCCAACTCATCGCGCGCCTCATAATCTCCGGCCTGGTCGGCGTCTTCATCCTCAAGCCAGTCCTGCCATTGCATCGTGCCTTCGCCTTCGGACCCGACCGTGGCGTTCAGAGAAGCGTCCCCGCCGGACATACGGCGGTTCATGCTGATGACTTCCTCTTCGGTCACGCCTAGATCATTGGCAATTTGCGCGACGTTTTCGGGGCGCAAGTCGCCCTCTTCCAGTGCACCGATGCGCGCCTTGGCTTTGCGCAGGTTGAAGAACAGTTTTTTCTGCGCCGAAGTTGTGCCCAGTTTCACCAGCGACCATGACCGCAGAATATATTCCTGAATCGAGGCGCGAATCCACCACATGGCATAGGTGGCCAGACGGAAACCCTTTTCAGGGTCAAAACGTTTGACCGCCTGCATCAGGCCCACATTGGCTTCGGAAATCACTTCGGCTTGCGGCAGACCGTAGCCGCGATATCCCATGGCAATCTTGGCCGCCAGCCGCAGGTGCGATGTCACCATCTTATGCGCGGCTTCTGTGTCCTGCTCTTCAACCCAGCGCTTGGCCAGCATGTATTCTTCTTCTGGCTCAAGCAGGGGAAACTTGCGAATCTCCTGCATATAGCGGTTCAGGCCGCCCTCGGGCGTCGGCGCGGGGAGATTTGCGTAATTTGCCATTATGATGTCCCTCCGACAAATGTTTAAGTCTTTAACATAGGATATGGGTAAAGAACCCATCCTGTTCAAGAGGTGCTGCTAACAGTCTGAAATTAATCTTTCATGAAGGAAAGATAAGAAACTCTTACTCACAGGACTTTGCTTATTATGTCAGCGGTGCACGAAGCGCGGCAATCAGGTTCTCCATGTCTTGCGGCAGTTCGGCTTCAAACCGCAGGTTTTCGCCGGTCACCGGGTGCTCGAACCCCAATACGGCGGCGTGAAGCGCCTGCCGGGGAAAGCCGGACACGCATTCGGCGGCGGCAGGCACAAACGCCTTGGTCGCCAGTTTCCGCTTTCCACCATAGACCGGATCCCCGACAAGCCCATGCCCGGCATGGGCCATATGAACGCGGATCTGGTGCGTTCGCCCGGTCTCGAGCCAGCATTCGATCAAAGCCAGACCAGCAGGCGCACCAAATGTTTCAACAACCCGCGCGCGTGTCACAGCGTGGCGCCCGCCATGAAACAACACCGCCTGCCTTTGACGGTCGGTCTTGTGCCGCGCAAGCTGGGTCGTCACAAGCATGATGTTGCCCGGCTCAAAGCTGACACCTTTGACGCCGCGCAAACGAGGATCACTTGCATCCGGAACCCCGTAACACACAGCACGGTAATAGCGCTCGACGCTATGTGCTGCGAATTGCTCGGCCAGCCCGTGATGCGCGGCGTCCGTTTTAGCGACCACCAGAAGACCGCTGGTTTCCTTATCGATCCGGTGAACGATACCGGGGCGTTTCACCCCCCCAACACCTGACAAAGCGTCACCGCAATGGTGTAGCAAGGCGTTGACCATCGTACCCCCGGGCGAGCCCGGCGCGGGGTGCACGACCATGCCTGCTGGCTTGTTGACGACGATCACGTCTGCGTCTTCGAAAACAACCTCAAGCGGGATGTCTTCAGCACCGATATGGCTGTCTTCCGCCTCGGCTACAGTTATGGCGACCTGCGCCCCTTCGGACACTTTGGCCTTTGGGTCCTGAATCCGGGTCCCGTCGATCCGAACCGCGCCATCCTCGATCAGGCGCGCCAACCGCGTGCGCGACAGGTTTTCACCGTCTGGCACATCCCGCGAAAGCGCCTTATCAAGGCGAGGCGGCGGATCGGCCGCGATCTGAAACTCAATCTGGCGGGTGCCCATGACTGTCCCTTCCGAACCCCAAGAACCGCAGGAAACCCCACAGCTGCGATTGCTGCGGCGGATGGTCATGCTGCTGACCGCGGTGATGATTGGCGGGGTTCTAGTGACATTCGCCCTGATTGTCATCCGCCTATCGGACCGCACACCCGCCTTGCCAGATCAAATCAACCTGCCCGACGGTGCCCGGGCACAGGCCCTGACCATCGGGTCCAACTGGTATGCGGTCGTGACCGACGACAACCGCGTCCTGATCTTTGACAAGACAACAGGAAAGCTGCGTCAGGAAATCGCCGTCGAGTAACCTGATCAGTTCGGGAACAGACGGGTGCCAACCCAGGCCTCACCCATCTGCACATCCAGTTCGGGAGTACGCATCTTGCGTTTTCCGCCAAACGGGCAGAGAGTGATTTCGCCAAGATATATCTTGTCGCCAATTACATAAAGGTCCACCCGCGCAAACTCGACACGTTGCCCAACCGCTTCGGCTATTGCGACCATATCGTCAAAGACCTCTGGCTTGGGCTCGGTGTCATCGCTTGTCTGGAAGTACAGCTCTTTCGGGATAAAGTTGAAATCCCGGTCGTGGATCATCTGCACATGCCCCCGAGAGCGGTCCCGGTCGACCTGAACAATCTGGACCTTTCCGGCGACAACCCAGAATTTCCAGTCGATGATATCCTGACCTTCAGCCGCCAGATCCTCTTCAAGGAAATAGCGCGTTTCGATCGTGGAATACCACCATTCTGCCGCCCAGAAGCCATGGGGAATGGGTTTATTGCTCCAATTGTTAAGCTTTTCCTGGGCTAGGTTGCGGTCTTCTGTGTTCATGGGCCAGGTGATCCTGTGGTTTTGCCCCTGCCCGTTATTGCATTTGAGCCAATAGCTGCCGGGCTCGAGGTCGAGGTCTTCCGGCAACTCAGGCGACGATGAAACCCAATAGCGCTTCACCGGTGTAACGAGGTTCCTGGCTGGTTCTGGGATATAACTTTCCGCCGTCAACTTATCAGCCGCCGACACTTCGGGCATCTCGGCAAACAGCTTCATGACCAGCATCTTCTCAGTCACGGTCTTGGGGTTGCTCAAATCAGGCAAATAGCGCTGATTGTTGGCAAACCTCGACAATGACATAGACATAGCATTCAACCGCAATGCGTCATTGGCATAGTGATCCCAACCTCGCTGATGACCCGATTGGGGTTTGTCATTCACCCCATAAAGCCCTTTGTCTTTTATCTTATCCAATTCAACCTGGGCCAATTTGAAGAACTGCTCAGAGTTTGCGACCTGAGCTACGGACATCACGCCGTTGGTGGCTTCACTGATTTCCTCTTTGCTGATCCGCAAGTCCGGAAGCAAGTCGGGAAACTCGATTTTCTGCGGCGCGCCCCGCCCTCTGCGTGGCAAAGGTGCATTGGCAGGACTGATCCCCAAACCGCGCAGCCTTCGATCCAGAAATGAATGACGTTTTACACCCTTGGCAATCCACCAACGCATCCGACGGCCCCAAAGATGGACGGCCTGCGTCTGATCCGTAAGGTACTTTTTTCGAAACTCCCGCGCTGGAATGTCGTTCGCCTGCCCCGTTTGCCGAAACGGCAACGGGTAAAACACCGGGGGTGGGCTGGCGTGTTCTATCTCGCCATGATGTCGCAGAAACCACGTCATGACACCGGGTCCGTAAACACTGTGTGCCTGATCCGAGGCATGAGGCAACTCACCGGCCTTCTTCTGGCGTTCCAGATTCTCGCGTTCCTCACCTTCTACCCAAGGACGGATCGGGAATGGATCAAGACTGTATTCCGTATACGCTTTCAATGCGGGGCTGTCTGACGGCAACCGCATGATCGCATTGCAGATCGTATTGCGATTGAAGAAACCGAAAATATGATCCGCTTTCGGGATCGGTTTCAAAGAAATCACATCCGTATCGCACCAGAGAAAATCGGTTTTTTGCATCAGCTGCAGCCTGAAAATATCAGATTGCGGAACCGGTGTTTTAAACTGGTTGTTCATAATGAACCGCTGCGGTTCGTGAATTTCGTTCGCCGAAACCAGTTCGATACCTTCGGGTACATTCTCGACTTCGTCATAGTGGAACAGCACGACCCTGTGTCCGTTCGCGACAAAAGACAAAAGGCACATCTGCTCCAGAAAACTGAGAGGACCTTCCAACCAGAGCATTCCGATTGTGGGAAGAGTATTTTCCGCGGCCATATGCAGTTTCTCCGAAGGCGGGTTTTTCAGGATTCAGGCTGTTTTACGCTGGAAGACGGTTGCTTGTCTGCCGAAAGACGCGCGTGCAATCCGCGGTCTTTAGCAACAAATTCAACAGCCGGCTTATTAACAAGCGTCTGGTAAAGCGCGTTGTATTCTGGCTGTTTGAGAAGGTCTTCGATCAACGCCTTGTGCCACAGGAATGCCTTTCGGTGAAGCCGAGCTAGCCGCCCATCGGACTGAAACTCCGCCATCAGTGCGTCAACTTCGCCCTTGTACCTGAGGATCGTCTCATCCGTCGCGCCACCCCGGTTCCAGCGGTCCCAGTATTCCGTTCCCAACGTCTGGGACGAGTGATTAGCTCGCCCACGGCTGCGCTTGGCCAGATAGGCTTGTGTGGAGCGGACCGCATAGTGATTGATCTGTGCAATCTCAAATCCAAAAGGCGGTGCAACATGATTCCCAAAAGGTGCGGGTTCTTTCGCGTGCCCCCCGGGAACAGACCGGAACACACCTGCCTCAAATTCGGATTTGGGATGCGGGTTGTGCATACCATAGCGGAGATAGACTTCGCCCTGTCGGAAAAGCGATTTGACGAACCGGCGCCCCGCCCCGCCCTGCTCATACTCTAACTCACCATCAAAAAACTGCTGCGTCACTGGCGCGTCGCGCAACACATGGCGACCGCTGTTCGAGAATATCTTCCAGGGAATCGAAATGACATCCACGCCCGGTGTGGCCTCAATCAGGTCGTCCACCTTATGGTTTCCGACATGAATATTCAGAAACTCATCCGCATCGCAGACATAGACCCACTTGGCTTCTTTCACGACGGGCAAACGGCGGGCCTGCCTCAGTGCTGATCTGTGAATCCCGCCCGTTCCCACGCGGTTCCTGTGAAATTCAACATGCCCCAGGGCCTCAAGGCGGCGCAAAATTCTGTTCGTACCGTCCGTGCAATCGTTGGTGTAAACAATGATCCTGTCGAAACCCAAAACTTTATGATGAGCCACCCATTCCAGAATATATGGGCCCTCATTTTTCATCGCAGAGATGAGGATTTTTTGAGGCTTGTTCATCGCTGCCATCCACCCCAGACGCTTAGTCGCCCTGTTTCTTGCTGTCGTCTTGCGGGGTGATTTTTTCTATAGCGATCTGCGCACCAGCAATTGCCCGGATACGCAATTCACGGGGGTGTTTGCCCAGAAACTCGTTGACGGCCCGGATCACGCCATCACCCCACCAGCCGCGACGGTGGTAATCATCGAACGCCATGATCCCACCCGATTTGATCTTGGGAAACAACGCCTCCAGGTCCGCAGTAACGCCCTCGTAAGAATGATCCCCATCGACATAGGCAAATGAAATGCTTTCATCGTCAAAGAGCTTTAATGCCGGCACCGAGAAATCGCGAATGATGCCAACCTTGCCTTCCTCGATCTCTTTTTCGAAGGACGTGACGACCTTCTGGAAGATTGCTTCCATCTTTTCGTCTTCGGTCCGGCCGACAAACGCCGTTGTGTGCGATTCCTCGCCAATATGTTTCCAGGGATCGATCAGAAACAACTGACTGGGTTCAAGCAATTTCAGGATTGTCGGAGAAAACTCGCCCTGCCAGACACCGATCTCAACAGCCACCCCGCCCTTGGGAAGGCGCGTCAGGAACGTACGACGGATCGCGTCTTTTGTATTCTTGCGCTTGGTTGCCTTGTCTGCGTTCGGTTTATTCTGGCTGCCGGGAACAGCACCGATCACTCTGGGTTCGTTTGACATCTCGACCTCACTTGCAGACGGGTATTGATTTCTCGCGAAACCCGTTTTGTTTATTGGGCAATGGCTAACATGTCGTTGCCTCAAGAACCAGAAGCTATGTGTCGTTTTTGGAAAGTGGTGGCAACTTGTCGATACCAAGCCACGGAGGCTCGAGGCTTGTAATCCGATAGTCACTCGCTTTGCTCGCAAGAAAACGGTTAATCGCCGAAGACATGCCGGAATAAGACCCTTTGCCCCGCCTGTAGGATGTAAAGGCGATACTTCCGCCCGGAGCCAGAACCCTGTCGATCCGGTTCAACAATTGTAACATGACACGCTCGGCGCGAACGCCGCGTATGATTACGACGCCCACACTTTGATCCTGAAACAACTTCAGCATCAAAGGCGGCAGCGCTCGGTAGACCCTCAGACGCCCCGCAATGATCGGTTCGCGGAAATACTCCAGCAATGCATAGAACGCGCGATCCAGGGCCTGTAGATTACTATCTTGCGTTGTATCCTTGCAGGCGAACGTATCCCACGACAGCCCCCATGGCCCGATGATTGTCAATTGCGCGACTGCATCCAATGCGAGTATTTCTTCTACGATTTCGGTTTCGACATGCCCGATCAAAACCCAGTTCTTCTTGCCACTAATTGACCGCAAGAACCGCTGTCGCTGCTCTTTCGTTCTTTCAACCTCCGGAGACACTTGCGGCAGGAAAGATGGGTCCTTCGGATCGAACGGCAAGTCCACCTGTTTTGCATCAGTGATTAATGCATGCTGTGCCGCCGCTTCTTCGTACTCCATGGCCGTTCCCAGAGAATCCAGCCGGGTAAACCAGGGATAGTTATTGGGTCGTGAGTTTTCAGGTTTGGACATCTTGCCCAAACGCGTCCATTTCGCAACTTGCGCGAAAGAAACTTCGGGGTCTTTGTAGGTCTCGGCATCAAAGGAAAGATCGCCTTCTTCCATCACGCCCAGATCCAGCGCCTTTATATATCGCCCCCCGGCAAAATTCTTGTACCGGGTTATGAATCCCTGCGCGGCCTCTGTTTCACGTATCTCCGAGATACGGCGCTTGTGATAAGCAACAGCTTTTTCGTGCAAGACTCCCAGAACACCATCCGCACGTAGTTCATCATACGATTTTACAAGGCGGTCCAATTTGGAAAGGATCGAAAATTCTTCAACTTTGTTGAAGCAATGCATGTGCCAATAGGCTTGTCCCGTCGCCTCCATCTTGGGATGAAACGCGGTTGTGTTTACATCCCCCCGCAGCCGCTTCATCAGATAACTCTCAATGGACCGAACGGCATAGTGGTTCATCCTGAAAAACTGCTGCCCAAAGGCCGCGCCAGTCGTGGAATGAGACCAACCGTTTCGCCGCATTGCAGGTGGCAAGGGATCTCCGTCACCATCAATCCATGCAAAGCTTTCGGCCTTTCCGGCGATTGGGCCACGCGGACGGTGTGTGTTGATTGCCCGATAAGACCCGTTGTTTCTGACAAGCGATTTGAAGGCACGCACATTCTGCGGTGTGACCACCCCCAACTCTGCTGCAGATGTGAATTGTTCGATCACAAACTTGTCTTCAAACTCGACAATCCCATTGTGTCCGAACATCTGCCATATCGCGGCAAATCCGTCTGCATGTGGAAAGGTGCGAAACATATCGTCCAGCGTGCCGTCCCCAACACGGATATCGAGAAATTCGTCGACATCACAAACCAGAATCCACTCGGCCTCAGCGTACCAGGGATGTTCCATAGCGTTCGCATAGGCCGACGCCTGCGGCCCATGCTTCCAGGGACCGGGGTTATCGATATGCACCAGAAAACCCAGTTCCTCGCATCTTTTCAGGATCGCATCGGTGCCATCAGAACAGTCATTCGAATTGACTATGAAATGCGTGAACCCGATCGAAAGGTAATAGGCGATCCATTCAAGGATGAACGGCCCCTCGTCTTTCATCGTTGATATGACAAGTCTCATCGCACCTACCCGCAACCTTGGCTCGCAAACTCAGGACGAAGGGAAAAATCGCATCATTGCAGAGGTATGGCGCGCTTCCCGACACCTGGCTTAGTTACGGGCCTCGGATTTGCAATGCAAGAGAACAGACCAGAACGGCAAAGCCTGCTTCGCATAAGCTGATCCGTGCTTCACAGGATGCGAAAAGATTTGGTGCGGTCGAGATGCCTTGAAGTACCGTTGCCCTGTATTTCTGCTTGTCCCCCTATATCCACCGGCGTGGAAAAAATTGCGCAAGGACAGTGCTTTGCGGGTACTTTACTGTTTCCCTTTAGCTCCAAGTGTTTCACTGTGTCCCTGAATACAGGGTGGACATGAAGGTGGATCGATGCCTGCACTAAACAAACTCACGGCAGTCAAGGTAAAGACAGCGCCTCCCGGAAAATACAACGACGGTGGCGGGCTTTGGCTGCACAAACGCGCTGATGGCGGCGGGCAATGGTTTCTGCGGGTCCAAATCCACGGCAGACGACGCGAAATGGGTCTCGGTTCATTTACGGAAGTGGGCCTGAAAGAAGTCCGTAACAGTGCCGAACGATGGCGTAAGGTCGCCCGGAGTGGCAAAGACCCAATTAAGGAGTGGACCTGTCCCGTTTTTGTGCCGCCCCAAGTGCTCGTTTAAGCCACTTTCCTTTCGAATGCGACAGGGCTTTTCCAGCCCAATGCTGAGT